>JAWKVJ010000086.1:0-2020 GCA_041398085.1 Parvularculaceae bacterium | reverse complement strand
GCAACGCAACCGGCTGGTCGCTGATCGTCAGGCCGGCATCCAGAATGGCGTGAGGGCTGCGCGGATCGACCGCGCGCGAGCCCTGGTCGGTTGCCGCCCCGAGCCTTCGCGGACGCAGGTAACCGAGGCCCATCAACGCCAGCCACAGTGCGCCGCCATAGGCCAGGATGGTGAGCACGGCCCGCATGCGACCTCACTTGTGACCGCGCCCTGCGCCGACGTTAAACGTCGAGATTTGCGACGTTCAGCGCGTTCTCCTGGATGAACTCGCGCCGCGGCTCGACCATGTCGCCCATCAGCCGCGAGAAGATCTGGTCGGCTTCGTTGAGATCGCCCACCTTCACCTGCAGCAGCGTCCGCGCCTCGCGGTCCAGCGTCGTCTCCCAAAGCTGCTCGGGGTTCATTTCGCCGAGACCCTTGTAGCGCTGTAACGAGATGCCCTTGCGTCCGGCGGCGTAGACGGCATCCAGCAACGTGCGCGGCCCATATATCTCGGTTTCCAGATCTTTGCGCTTCAGCATTGAAGGCGCGTCATAGACCTCCATCAGATGGCTGCGCCGCTCGTTGAGACGACGTGCTTCCAGCGAGCCCAGCAGCGCCTTGTCCAACGACCGCACCTCGCTGACGCCGCGCACCATGCGCTTGAAGACGAAGCCATCACTGCCGAATTGGCCTTCCCAGCCGCCCTCGGTCTCCTCGGCAAGCGTGTCCAGCCGCTTCGCAATCCGCTCCGCAACCGCGTTAGCGTTCTCCGGCGAGACCAGCAACTCCGGATCGAAGGCGCCGCCGATGGCAGCCTGTTCCACGACGTAGCGCGAATAGCGCGAGTGCAGGTCATCGATCAGCCTGGTGATTCCACGAGCCTGCTCGACGATATCGCGCAAATCGCGTGCCGAGCGGGTCTCGCCATTCCCCAACGCCAGCACGGCACCATCGAGACCGCCGTCGATCAGGTAGTCTTCCAGTGCGCGCTCGTCTTTGAGGTAGGTGTGAGCTTTGCCCTTCGCGACCTTGTAGAGCGGCGGTTGCGCGATGTAGAGGTGCCCCTTCTCAACCAGCTCCGGCATCTGCCGGTAGAAGAAGGTCAGCAGCAGGGTCCGGATGTGGGCGCCGTCGACGTCGGCGTCCGTCATGATGATGATCTTGTGGTAGCGCAGCTTCTCGATGTTGAAGTCGTCGCGCCCGATGCCCGTGCCAAGCGCCGCGATGATGTTGGTCACCTGCTCCGACGACAGCATCTTGTCGGTGCGCGCCCGCTCCACGTTCAGGATCTTACCGCGGATCGGCAACACTGCCTGGTACTCGCGCTTGCGCGCCTGCTTGGCCGAGCCACCGGCCGAGTCACCCTCGACGATGAACATCTCGGTGTTCGAGGCGTCCCGGTCCTGGCATTCGGCAAGTCCACCCGGCAGCCGCAGGCCATCGAGCGCGCCCTTGCGCCGTGTCAGCTCGCGCGCCTTGCGGGCAGCTTCGCGCGCAAGTGCCGCTTCCACGATCTTCGTGATGATGATCTTGGCTTCGCGGGGATGCTCCTCGAACCAGGCGGTCAGGTGATCCGCGGTCAGGCTTTCAACCACCGGCTTGACTTCGGATGAGACCAGTTTGTCCTTGGTCTGGCTCGAGAATTTCGGGTCTGGAACCTTGACCGAGAGAATGCAGGTGAGCCCTTCGCGGCTGTCATCGCCGGTCAGATCCACCTTCTCTTTCTTGGCGACGCCAGATTCGTTGGCGTACTTGTTGATGACCCGCGTCAGCGCTGCACGGAAGCCGGCAAGGTGCGTGCCGCCGTCGCGCTGGGGAATGTTGTTGGTGAAGCACAACACACGCTCGGTGTAGCTGTCGTTCCACCACAGTGCCACCTCGACCGTGATCCCGTCCTTGCCGCCGCGCAACATGATCGGTTCGCAGATCAAGGCCGAGCGCGACTTGTCCAGATACTGCACGAACGCAGCAACACCGCCTTCATACATCATCGTCTCGGTCTTGCTATCGGCATGGCGGTTATCGGTCAGCTTGATGC
>JAWKVJ010000085.1:0-3345 GCA_041398085.1 Parvularculaceae bacterium | reverse complement strand
CGTTTCAAACTCCTGCGAGCGTTCCATGACTTTCTGGCACCAAGGGACTAGATCCGCCATTTCAATAAAAAATACAAATGCATCATGATTTCCTGGAATGTAGTGAATTTCTGTACCTTGCTTGTGCAACCGTGATAATGCTGTACAAAGCTCCGTCCATTCAGCTATGACACGTTCCGCTAAGTCTTCTTCGTCATCGTATTTAGAAAATATCCAACAATCGAGAATATCGCCTAAAAGAACTACCTTTTCGTCGGCCCTTCTACTTTCTAGCCAATGGTAGAAGTCATTTTTCTTTGCGTATTTTGTGCCCAAGTGGACATCGGAGCAGATTGAAACCACACGAGCTTCTTGCTCCTGGTTGATCATTTTGGCTTGTATTTCCGTTTCTCTACGGATTCTTTCACGCTTCTCGTTCTTTCTATTTTGTAGATCGCAGACGCAGGAACAAATCATTTTCTTAAGATTATCGTCTGAGATACTCTGATCAGCAGCAATTCGACTCAATTTGGCATCAAGGGGCTTTTTAAGAATACGATTAAGCGCTACAAGATTTAGTGAATGCTGATCACCCTTCCCTAATCCATAATCAATCTCAAGTTGTAACGAAGCAACCCGTTCTACCAGTTTCATGAACTCTACTTGGTCATCTTGTGGTTCATGATCAGACGAATCACCTGTCTCCATTTTGCACCTCCCATCATATTTCGGAGTGAAAAGTTTAGACCCTATTATGTCTATTCGCAATAATCGGCAATTGAATGCTACGTAAGCGGCTCTACCTCGATTTTAATGGGATTCGGGTGTATGTTTCAGATGATCGAATCCTATCCACGCTGCTGGTTGCGTACAGGCGCGTCGCCAAACTATGAGAACTGACAATCCCATTACCAGGTCTCAAGACGATGCCCTCGGTCGGAGCAAACCAGCACGATCATTTGCTGAACAGGTGCTTGCGCTCGATGCTACAGGAGGGATAGTTGTTGGGGTTCTAGGTCCTTGGGGGTCAGGAAAGACATCGTTTATTAACCTCGCACAAGGGCACTTGAAGGAATCCGGGGTTGCTGTACTTGAGTTCAACCCGTGGATGTTTAGCGGCACAGATCAACTCGTCCAGGCATTTTTCATCGAACTCTCGGCACAATTAAAGCTCCGTAAAGACTTCGCTGAGATTGGCAAGCTTATTGAGGACTATGGCGAAACATTCTCGGGCCTTGGCTGGTTACCACTAATAGGCCCTTGGATTGAGCGATGGCGAATATTAGCAAAAGTCTTCGCCCGATTACTCCAGACTAAGAAAAAGGGAATTCGTGCGAGCCTGATCACGGTGCGGGAGGCTCTTGCAAAGCTCGATAAACCGGTAGTGGTAATCGTGGACGACATCGATAGGTTATCGACTGCCGAAATCCGCGACGTCTTTAAGCTCGTGCGTTTAACCGCAAACTTCCCAAACGTTATCTATCTATTGGCATTCGACCGTAGTCGCGTCGAGCAGGCTTTGAGCGAACAAGGAGTTCCAGGGCGTGACTACCTTGAGAAGATCCTACAAATCGGCATCGACCTTCCCACCGTGCCCGAACACATACTGAGTTCTCAGATCTGTCAGGCTATAGATAGCGCAATCGCCAAAGTAGAGAATCCTGGGTATTTTGATCAAGATCGTTGGTCCGATGTGTTCGCGGAGATTGTTCGCCCTCTCATCAGAAACATGCGAGATGTTCGTCGATATGCAGCTGGAATTCATGGGACTGTACGGGACTTAGGCGGGCAGATAGCCCTTGTCGATGTGCTTGCACTAGAGGCAGTCCGCGTATTTCTTCCCGACGTTTTTACCAACATCCACTCGGCAATAGGCGGACTTACAAACACCTCAAAGTACAACCCGAAGGAACAGATTGAACTTTTGACACAAGTAGCTGGTAAGCGCGATGAGCTTGTGCGGAACCTAGTCAGACAGCTATTTCCTGCGGGCGAGCGACATTTAGGAGGTTCCAATTTTGGCCCTGAATGGAAAAAGCAATGGCTTCGAGAACGGCGCGTAGCCCATGAAGATGTTCTCCGTCTTTATTTGGAGCGAATCGTGGGTGAAGGACTACAGGCGTTTTCTTATGCCGAAACCGCATGGGCCAAAATGGCGGATCAGACTGCCCTCGCAAACTATTTGCACTCACTACCTATTGAGGTTCTGCAGGATGTGGTCTCATCTATTGAGGCCTATGAAGGGCAATTCGCACCCGAGCATGTTGTCCCAACAACCGTTGTTCTACTCAACCTTCAACCCCGCATTCCTGAGCGTCAACGTGGATTGTTTGATGTCCATCCAAGAACCACGATACGGCGTGTTGTCTTTCGCCTTTTACTCTCCCTCAAAGAACAACAAGCCGTGGAGGCGACAGTTCGAGCCGTGCTGCCGCAAGTCCCGTCTCTTTCGTCAAAATTAGAGCTCATTACATGTGCCGGCTATAGAGACGGTGCTGGCCACAAGCTTGTCTCCGAGGCAATGGCTAAGTCCCTTGAAAAGGAGTGGCGTGCTGATGTTCGCGCTGCCAGCGAAGAATTTCTGGCGCGTGAGCAAGATCTACTCTTTACTTTTCTGATCACCAAGAAAGATACAGAGCCGGGTGAAGCTGCGCTAATAATCCCGAACTCCCCAGGAGTAACACGTGCGGTACTGAGCAGCGCACGGACCGAAACGAGAAGCCAACCTTATGGCAGTCGAGCGGTTTCCCGTACACCGCGTCTTTCATGGGAGGCCTTAATCGATGTTTATGGAGATGAAAGCACGTTGCGCGATCGTATCCAAGCGCTGAAGGTTTCACAGCCAGAGAACATCGGGGATCTCATTAGTTTGGCTGAGAAGTACCTTACTGGGTACCGACCTAACGAATTTGACGACGAATAGAGCATTTTGCTGAGCTGGCAATTTCAATAAGGTCCCCGATACAAACTAGCCGATTATCGAGCGTCTCCTAACATGTACATGCCTGTACTGCCCTCCCCTATATACTGACATTTTCTTTTCACTCGCGCTCACGTATATATAGGCCCTAGCTTTTCAGCAGCAACCCGATATATATAGTGGGCTGTTGATTTCATGCAGGATGGACCTATATAGATAGGCCATCAGTCATACGGGCCGACTCAACAGGTCGCGCAAGCGAGGGTTGCGTCGGTTGAGATTGGGTGAGCCGGTGGCCTCGGTGAGGTCACAATCCTAGCGGAGCTAGGAGACACGCCAACAATCGCAGCGGCCACGGGGTGGACGTCCATAGCGTTTAGCACGCTTATGGAGGTTCCTCGTGGCTTTTCTTTTTTCTACTCCGCTTACAACTCCACTACTCCCTA
>JAWKVJ010000084.1:0-1631 GCA_041398085.1 Parvularculaceae bacterium | reverse complement strand
GTTTTCTAACCGCTGTCCTGATTGGCATTGATGTCGTCCTTGCAGGATTGTTCTGGGCGTTCGCCGGCGAACAGAACGTCCTGGGTCAGTTTGTCAAAAAAGTGCTCTATGTCGGCGCGTTCGCTTTCATCATTAACAACTTCGCGTTGCTCGCGAATGTCATCTTTTCGTCTTTTGCGGGGCTCGGCCTCGTTGCGACGGGAACGTCGCTTACCGCAGCGGACCTTCTAAAGCCGGGCTTTGTTGCAGCGACAGGATACGACGCGGCTTATCCGCTTCTGGAGGAAGCCAATTCGCTGATCGGCTTCCCGAGTTTCTTCACCAACTTCGTCACGATCATGATCATTTTGCTGTCATGGGTGATCGTGCTCTTCGCATTCTTTATTCTCGCCATTCAGCTTTTTGTCACGATCATTGAATTCAAGCTGACGACGCTTGCGGGATTTGTCCTCGTTCCCTTCGCGCTCTGGAACAAGACATCGTTTCTGGCGGAGCGGGTGCTTGGCAATGTTGTCGCGTCCGGCGTCAAGCTCATGGTTCTCGCCATCATCGTCGGCATCGGCTCGACCATATTCGGATCGGTCACCTCAACATTCACGCCCGGATCGGTGACCCTTGAACAGGCAGCGTCAACGATACTCGGTTCTCTTTCGTTATTGGCGCTTGGCATTTTCGGGCCTGGGATCGCGACGGGGCTTGTAGCCGGCGCGCCGCAACTCGGCGCAGGCGCAGCGGTTGCCACGGCTGCGGGTACAGGCGCGGCTGTCATTGGCGCAGGCGCGCTTGCGGCGTCCGGCGCCCGTGCGGGTGTCGCGGCCGGTCAATCGGCTGTGCGCGCGGGAGCGTCCATGGCTGGCGGCGCAAGCGCTGCGTACTCCCTAGGTCGCGTCGGGTCCAGCGAAAGCGGATGGCGTTCAACCGCCGCCGGCGTCGGCGCTGTCGCTCAGGCTGGCGCCGCTGGCGTTGCGGACCGCGCTCGCAGTTCCGTATCGCGCGCAATGGGCTCGCCGGGCGAAGCCTTTCAATCGGGCGCGCGGCGGGCATTTACGTCAACCGGCGGATCAATCAACCAGGCCCTTTCGGCGGCGAAAGACGTACCCGGCGTGAAAGACGCAGCGGCAAATAACGCGCCGGATTGGGCGCAACGCATGCGCCGCGAGCAGGGATTGCGGGACGCGAGCCTGACGGCGACGCACATGGTCGCTTCGGGAGACCGACCGGGTTCCGGCGATGCGCCAAAACTTCGACAGGACGAGGACTGAGATGATGTTCAAGCGCTCTTCCGTAAAATACGGCGAAACCCCGGCGCCGGAGACTCCCTATCAACGCGCGCAAGCGATCTGGGATGAGCGGATCGGGTCCTCGCGCGCACAGGCCGCAAATTGGAGATTGGCTGCGTTCGGATCGCTCGTCATTGCGTTGTCAGCCGTCGGCGGACTCTTATGGCGATCGACGCAATCGATCGTGACGCCTTATGTCGTCGAGGTTGACGCGGCCGGGACAGTCCGCGCCGTCGGCCCAGCGGTTGAAACTTACAAACCGAAAGACGCGCAGATCGCCCATCACATCGCGAATTTCATTCGCAATGTGCGCTCCATTTCGATTGACCCCGTGGTGGTCCGTGAAAACTG
>JAWKVJ010000083.1:0-1679 GCA_041398085.1 Parvularculaceae bacterium | reverse complement strand
TTCCTCGCGCGTGAAAGCGACGGCTTCCGGTCTGACGCGAGGCGTGGGGCGATCTGGCGTTACTAACATCACGCCCGATTTTTCAATGACTTGCGTAGAAGGGCAAGAGGGCCGCCCCCAAAGATCAATTTGGCGTTAACCATCTTTCGGACGCAATTCGCCCCAGCTTGCGCCCCAATCTTCATGGAATTTGGAGACGGTCGGACAGGCAGGCCCGTAGGCGAAATTCCGGTTCTTTTATCGCCCCCAGCCCCCGGGAAATCGAGCGGCGCCCGTCCTGTCCGGCCGATTGCTGAGCGCCCCAGAGCCTCATTTTCCTGCACTTGCCGATCAATTGACGATGGCCGCAGCCTTTGGCGCAGGCCTCCCATTCCCAGAAGGTGCGTTTTTTCCGACCTCGTTATAGAATCATCGTTTTTGGACCGCCCGAAACGAAACCGGCCGCATCATGAACGAAGAAAAGTCGCCGGGCATAAGTTGGCCTCATCGCTTTCATCCCGACGTCGCGCCGATCCACGTTCGCAATGAGATCGAAATTGCTGCGAGGCCGGAAATCGTTTTCGCGTGGCTCATAAAAGCGCCGCTTTGGCCCGACTGGTATCCGAACGCTTCCAATGTGCGCCTTAAAGACCCGAATGCGTCGACGCTCAGCCTTGATACAGAATTCCGCTGGAAGACATTCGGCGTTTCAATCGTTTCCCGCGTTCTGGAATTTGTTCCGGGAGAACGCATCGCGTGGGACGGCCGCGCTTTCGGCGTTGACGTCTATCACGCCTGGCTTATCCGTCCGTCTGCGAAGGGCGCGTATGTCGTCACGGAAGAAAGCCAATACGGAATTTTTGCGCGCGCTGCGGCGGCCTTGTGGCCGGACCGCATGCACGACTTCCATCAGATCTGGCTTGAGCGGCTCTCCGAAAAAGCGGCTGGCGGAATGCCGCCAGCGGCCTGACCGCTCTTTATTTGCAGAGACTGGCGTCGGGCATGACGCCCGGCTTTTTCATGTCGCGCGCAGCGACGCGAATTTTCGACGCATAAGCCTCGTAAGCGGCGCGCTTCCAGTCTGGGAGCGTAGAACCGCCAAGCGCGCTGATCATGGCGGTCTCGGCCTCGCCGATCGCAGCCGCCGCCTTGGCGTCGCTCTGCGGAAAACCCCAGCCATTCTGGTACATAAGCGCCACGTGGTAGAGCGATACGGGATCGGCATGTTCCGTCGCCGCATCGCAAATTGTCTCGCGCGCCTCGACATTCGTCAAAGTCGGCGCCGCCGGCTCCCCTTTCGCTTCTTTCATGCGCACGACGCCGCTTTGCGTCGTCGGCCCGAAATCATCGTCCGGCCCGTTGATGAAGGAAACATAGCCAAGCGATTCAAGCGCGAACTGCACCGCAGTCGTCAGCGATGATGCGCGCGCGACGCCGACGTCAGAAATTCCTGCCTGGGCAATGCGCGCCGGCACCGAAAAATCGGCAAGGCGCGCAAGGGCAAGATTTGATTCATAGAGTTTCGCCTTGCCTTCAACAGCGGCGAGCCGGTCAGGATCGGTTCGCATCAGCTGCGCTTTTTCCGCAAGCATGGCGCTTCGCTCAGCCGAATTTAGCGCGGCCGCGCGTTCCGACGCGACCTTGGCCATATCATAGTCAGCGTTGGTCGCCGCAGCGTAGACGCCCTGGTCTTTCGCGCC
>JAWKVJ010000082.1:0-1996 GCA_041398085.1 Parvularculaceae bacterium | reverse complement strand
AGCAGCGCTGCGAAGCGCTGCAAGGACGAGCTTACATGCCTTGCGCTGCAGCGCAACATTATTTTTGCAGTGCAAAAAATTTCAGCGCAGGCCGCATAAATCAGCCCCGAACCATGGCGCTGGCGTGATTTTGAGCCAACCCCTTGGCGCAGCGGGTTTTTGGCGCGGAAAATCGTCGGTCTCCGGTTGCAGGCGCGGCGCGTCGGAGCTAGTCCGGCGCGACATGCGGCGGGACGCCGCGCCGCGGGGCCTCATGTCCCAAGGCGCTCAGGGCTCCCGGACGGGACGGACGGCGATTGGAGCGCGATGTGACTGAGGATTCTGATTTGCCTGTTCCGACGACGCCCGCCCGACCCGCCGCGGACGGCAATGACGAGCAGGCGAAGCAAAGCCGGCTCAAACGCATTTCGTCTGGCGCCTTGCGTCTGACGCGGCCGAAGCAGCGCTTCACCATGCCGAACACCCAGTCGGGCCTCAAAGTCGTCATCGCCACCGACGCCTGGAAGCCGCAGTTGAACGGCGTTGTGAGAACCCTCGAAACGCTCGGAGACATCCTGACGAAATTCGGCAACGAGGTTCGCTACATCACGCCGAATGAGTTCAAGTCCGTGCCTCTGCCGTCCTATCCGGAAATCCGCCTCTCACTCTTGCCGAACCGGCGGGTCGCCAAGATCATTAACGAGTTCAAGCCTGATGCGATCCATATCGCGACGGAAGGACCGATCGGCCGCGCTGTCCGGCGCTTCTGCAAGCGCCGCGGCTATCCCTATACGACCAGTTTTCACACCCGCTTTCCCGAATATGCGAACGAACGCTGGGCGGTGCCGATTTCCTGGGGCTACGCAGTGCTGAAAGACTTCCACAAAGACGGCGAGACCATGATGGTGGCGACGCCCGGCCTCATGGACGAACTCAAGGAGCGCGGCTTCAATCGCATGAAGCTCTGGGCGCGCGGCGTTGATTTGAATCAGTTTGCGCCAGGCGATCGCGCCTTCCTCGATCAGCGCCAACGGCCGATATTTCTATATGTCGGGCGGCTCGCCGTTGAGAAGAGCATCGAGGACTTCCTCGCGCTCGACCTTCCCGGAACGAAAGTCGTCGTCGGCGAAGGGCCGCAGCGCGCTGACCTTGAAGCGCGCTTCAAGGACGCCGTCTTCGTCGGCCCGAAATTCGGCGACGAGCTGACGCGCTATTATCAGGCTGCGGACGTATTCGTGTTCCCGTCGCGCACCGACACATTCGGCCTTGTTAACGTCGAAGCGCTCGCCTGCGGCGTGCCGGTCGCGGCCTATCCGGTGCGAGGGCCGCTCGAAATCCTTTCCGGCGCGCCTGAAGGCTGCGGTGCGATGAGCGAGGATCTGAGACAGGCCTGCCTCGACGCCTATGAGAAGCGCAACCCTGAAGAGTGCCGGCGCTGGGCCGAGCGCTTTTCGTGGGACGCGGCCTCACGCCAGTTCATCGCCAATCTCGAAATGCCGGGGTTTGACGAGGCGTTCTGGCTGAAATCGGCGAAAATGATCGATTGATCCCCTTTTCCCTGACTGTTCGAGATCGGCACAATTTCGTCTTCCGCCCCTCCGGCATGGCCCTTGCGTTTGCCCTTCCGATGAAGCGTGGCGGGCGTTCCCCGCCCGCGTCGGCAGTAGGGAGGCGTGGGGCATGGCCCATCCGATCGATCTTCACGTGGGGCGCCGCGTTCGCCAGAGACGCCGTCTTCTCGGCGTCACTCAGCAAAAGCTTGCGGAGGCCGTGCGCATCCGTTTCCAGCAGATCCAGAAATATGAAAGCGGCGCCAACCGCATTTCGGCCTCGCGCCTGTGGGCGCTCTCGAAGGCCCTCAATGTTCCGATCACCTATTTCTTCGACGGCTGTGAGGAGATGGACGAATTCATCGTCAAAGAGACGAACGGACATACGAGCGACGGCGACGCGCCGCTCGACGCTTTCCAGAACAAGGATACGATCGCGCTCATCCGCGCTTTCTACACCATGAATG
>JAWKVJ010000081.1:0-2432 GCA_041398085.1 Parvularculaceae bacterium | reverse complement strand
GCGAGCTTTATTATCGCCTCGGCCAGGTGCTGCTTGCCGACGAGCAATATGCAAAATCGTCAAGCGCGCTCGTCAAGGCGCTTAACAAGGGCGGCATCAATCAGGAAAAGCGCGGCGACGCGTGGCTGCTTCTCGGCACGGCGCGCTTCTCCGGCGCCAAGCCGGAAGATTGCGATGCGCGCGACAGCGCCCGCAAGGCGTTTGTCGAGGCGACGAAATATCCAAAATCCTCACAGCGCGCGCGCGAATGGATCAGCTATATCGACGCGATCAAGCGCACGCTCGACGCGCAGGATCGTCTTGAACAGCAGCAGCGCGAAGACGAGCGTCAGGACCAGATCCAGCGTCTCAAGCAAGGCGAGCAGGTCTGTCGTCTCAAGGGCACGGACGACTGCTCGAAGATCGCGGCGCAAAGAAAAGCGCTTGAAGACGCGGGTCCCGTGCCGTTGCGTTCAACCTGCAAAAAAGCGGGAGAGCCGGCCGAGGACGGCGATTCCAACTAGGATCGAGCGTTCCCGATACGGAATAAAAAGGGCGGCCCTCTGAAATCAGGGGCCGCCCTTGTGTTTCCCGGATCCCGGTTTTGCTACTTCGTGTCGCTGAGAACGAAGGTTACTTTCAAAATGACGCGGTATTCCTTGATCTTGCCATTGTCCATGATGATCGACTGATCTTTCACCCAGGCGCCTTCAACATTTTTAAGCGTCTTGTTGGCGCGCTCGATGCCGGAATCAATCGCGTCTTTGAAGCTCTTCGGCGACCCGCAAATGATTTCCGATACGCTTGCGATGGCCATATTATTCTCCTTCTCCCCATGCGCGCCGAATGCGCGCCTGTCGGGATCGAAAGCCTAACACTTCAAGGGCGTTGGCGGCAAAAAGCCCGGCGATTAATTGCGGGTAATCGCCGCCGCAAAGCAGCCATGCATGGCGTTGTGGGCGTGAATATAGGCCGCGTTCGGGTTTTCGAAGGCGGCGATGATTTTCGCCTCCGTCTCCTCGCCATTGCGGCCAAGATCAGCGCCGATCAGCATGCCCTCCTCATTGAAAATCCTTAGCGCGATGGGGCGGTTTTCCATCACCGGCGGCAGCGCGTCCCTATATTCCGCCGCGTCTGAAGCGCCCTCGCGCACATAGATTGCATAGGATGAGCGATAAGGCGTCTCCGCCTTGTGGCTCTCATAGTTCAATAGCAAGACGCGCTCGCCTTCTTCCGCATCGTCAAGCGTTACTCTGCAGGGGAAGCCCGGCTTGTGGTTCGCCGTCTTGGCGATGACGCCCCGCGCGGCGAGCGCTTCGTCCGACAAATGAAATAGCGGGTGGAATTCTTGCGGGTCGAGCCCGCGAACGACATAGGCCATCTTCGTCTCCATTTTTGGCTTGCCGGGAAGATGAGGATGACAGGCTTGTGGCGCGACCCGGTTCTTGCGGGATCGGCGCGACGATTAAAAAAAGCCCCGCATAAGCGGGGCTTTTCAATCTCGTGAATGGGGGCGCCTAAAGCGCGGCTTCAAGCTCGGGCAGCGCCTTGAAGAGGTCCGCGACCAGGCCGTAATCGGCGATCTGGAAGATCGGCGCTTCTTCGTCCTTGTTGATGGCGACGATGACTTTGCTGTCCTTCATGCCGGCGAGGTGCTGGATCGCGCCGGAAATGCCGACGGCGATGTAAAGCTCGGGCGCGACGACCTTGCCGGTCTGGCCGACTTGCGTGTCGTTCGGCATGTAGCCGGCGTCGACTGCGGCGCGGCTGGCGCCGATTGCAGCGCCGAGCTTGTCGGCGATCGGATAGATGAGTTTTTCAAAATTCTCGTGACTGCCGAGCGCCCGCCCGCCGGAGATGATGATCTTGGCGGCGGTCAGTTCAGGCCGGTCGGATTTCGTCAGCTCTTCGCCGACGAAAGAGGAAAGGCCGGGGTCTTCCGCCCCATCGACCGTTTCAACAGGCGCCGAGCCCGTCGTGTCGGCCGCCTTGAAGGTTGCGGTTCTGACCGTCACGACTTTCTTTGCGTCATTTGATTTCACCGTCGCGATGGCGTTGCCGGCGTAGATCGGGCGCACGAACGTGTCGGCGCTTTCAATCTCGATGACGTCAGAGATCTGCATGACGTCGAGAAGCGCGGCGACGCGCGGTAAGATGTTCTTCCCGTTTGCAGTCGCCGGCGCGACGAGCGCGTCATAATCGCCGGCGAGCGAAAGGACGAGTTTGGCGACGGGCTCTGCAAGAAGCTTCCCATAGGCGGCGTTGTCGGCGTGCAGGACCTTGCGGACGCCGGCGATTTTCGAGGCGGCCTCGGCCGCGGCCCCGGCATTTTCACCAGCGACGAGTATGTCGATATCGCCGGAGATTTTCTGCGCGGCGGTGACGGTCTTGGCGACGGCGTCGGAAAGCGCGTCATTTGTGTGATCAGCGAGGATGAGAACGGCCATCTTAGA
>JAWKVJ010000080.1:0-2516 GCA_041398085.1 Parvularculaceae bacterium | reverse complement strand
GAACGCTGAAAGGCCTGATCTAACGCATCGGGCGGAGAATTTCATGGGTTTTACGCCTATAGGAATTTCGGGTGTTTTCGCAACAGGCCTCATAGCCGCTTCGCGGGGCGAAGGCGTTAACATCGCCGTTTTTCCGGGCGATTTTTTGACGACGCCTTGCCATTTGCTCGGCCCGCCCTATGGTCCCGCCTCCTCCCCGCGGCGCTGCGCGCTCAAGGGACCGGATGGGTGGCCGAGTGGTTGAAGGCACCGGTCTTGAAAACCGGCGTGGGTGCAAGCCTACCGTGGGTTCGAATCCCACCCCATCCGCCAGTCGCCGCCCGGCAGATCATCACTCCTCACAAATTCCGGCATCCATTGTTCGGGCCTCCTCATCGTGAAAGTTGACTTCATTTATTTTATGACTAAAATACTTTGTAGCAGCCGAAAGAAATATAATGGCGAGCTCAAATTGCGTGAAACGGCGCGTGCTGGTAACCGGCGGCGGGTCGGGCATCGGCCTTGCAACAGCGCAAGCGTTCGCGGCGAGCGGCCATGATGTGACCATCGCCGGGCGCGACGTGGAAAAGCTGAAAGCGAGCGGGCTTTCCTACACGCTTTTGGACGTCACCGACGAGGCGTCGATCCGGTCAGCTGCAGACCGAGTTGGTCCGATTGACATCTTTGTCGCCAATGCCGGCGCAGCGCCAACCGCAGCCACGCTAAAAACCACGCGAGAGATGTGGGACAACGTGCTCGCGGTAAATCTCACCAGCGTCTTTTCATGCGCGCAGATTTTTGCGCCAGGCATGATCGAACGCGGCTGGGGGCGGTTTATCGCCGTCGCGTCGACTGCTTCCTTTCGCGCCTACCCTTTCACTGGCGCTTACGCAGCGGCGAAGCACGGCGTGCTCGGTTGGATAAGAACGCTTGCCGTCGAGCACGCGAAAACTGGCGTGACATTCAACGCAGTTTGTCCCGGCTTTACCGATACGCCATTGATCAAAGGCGCGGTCGACCGCATCGCGGCCAAGGTGGGCGACGCCGAAGAGGCGAAGCGAAAACTCGCCGGCGTCAATCCGACGGGGAGGCTTGTCGCCCCTGAGGAAGTCGCAGCGGCAATCCTTTATCTTGCGAGCGAGGGCGCGGCGTCAGTCAATGGCGACGCGCTCATTATCGACGGCGGAGAGCTCATCTCATGAGCGATGCCCCAACCCCGAAAGAGCAAGATGCGGTCCGATCCTGGCTCGCTCTTCTCAGTGTATCGCGCGGCCTTGAAAAAGCCGTCGATGCCGGATTTCGAAATCAATTCGGTCATTCAATTTCCAGATTTGACGTCATGTCTGCGCTCGACCGCGCTGGCGCTGAGGGCCTTCGCGCCGGCGCCCTGACCGAAAGACTGATGGTGTCGGACGGCGCAACGACGCAGGTAACGGCGCCGTTGGTCCGCGAAGGCCTCGTTAAGCGCGCCGCCGACCCTGAAGACGGCCGCGCCGCCATTTTCTCGCTAACCAAGAAGGGCGCGAAAATATTTACTGATATGGCGGCCGAGCACCGAGGCTGGATCGACGAAGCGTTCGATCAGTTGACGCCCGCGCAAATGAAATCGCTGCGCCGGCTCCTCGCTGAAATTGATCCCGAAAAGATAGCTCGTTCACGGAAGGACGCCGCATGAAGCCTAAGAGTTTCAAGCCAAAACATTTCAAATGGTCGTTCACGGACGGCGTCGCACGCGTTTCACTGAACCGGCCGGAGCGCAAAAACCCCCTCACCTTCGACTCTTACGCGGAGCTGCGCGACATGTTTCGCGCGCTTGTTTATGTGAAAGAAGTAAAGGTCGTCGTGTTCGCCGGCGAAGGTGGCAATTTTTGCTCGGGCGGCGACGTGCACGACATTATCGGTCCGCTCACAAATATGGGCATGCCGGAATTATTGAACTTCACGCGCATGACCGGCGATCTCGTCAAGTCGATGCGCTCGTGCCCTCAGCCGATTATCGCCGCTGTTGATGGAGTTTCGGTCGGCGCCGGCGCCATCATCTCCATGTCATCTGACATTCGCTATGCGACGCCGGAAGCCAAGACTGCGTTTCTTTTCAATCGCGTCGGTCTAGCCGGCTGCGATATGGGCGCATGTGCGATCTTGCCGCGCATCATCGGCCAGGGGCGCGCGTCGGAACTCCTTTTCTTCGGCCGCACCATGAGCGCTGAAGAAGGCCTCGCCTGGGGCTTCTTCAATGCGCTTCTTCCTGCTGCGGACCTTGAAGCGCACGCAATGACCATGGCGGCAAAACTCGCAGCGGGGCCGACTTTCGCTAATGGCGTCACCAAGAACCAGCTCAATATGGAATGGGACATGAGTCTCGATACGGCGATCGAGGCCGAGGCGCAGGCGCAGGCGATCTGCATGCAGACGAATGATTTCCGCCGCGCCTATGACGCTTTCTTGGCCAAAGAAAAGCCCGTCTTCGAGGGCGATTGAAATGGCGGACAAAAGCTTTCTCGACTGGCCGTTCTTTGAACCGCACCACAAGGCGC
>JAWKVJ010000079.1:0-2694 GCA_041398085.1 Parvularculaceae bacterium | reverse complement strand
GGAAATGGTGCTGACCGGGCGCCTCATGGAAGCGGAAGAAGCCGAACGCTGTGGTCTCGTCTCGCGCATCGTCCCGAAAGGCGAGCTTCGCGCCGAGGCGATCAAGACCGCAAAACAGATCGCATCCTATTCGATGCCGATCGTCATGCTGGCGAAAGAAAGCGTCAACCGCGCTTACGAGACGACGCTTGACGAGGGCGTCCGCTTCGAGCGGCGGCTCTTCCATTCAATCTTCGGCACCGAAGACCAGCGCGAAGGCATGGCCGCCTTTGTCGAAAAGCGAAAGCCGGCGTTCAAGCATCGTTGAGCGGGCCGGCAAGATGTGGACTTTGATCTGACCGGCCTGCATAGCGCAAAATTCTCGTTCCTCTATGAACGGCCATTTGAGGTAGCTGCTATCTTCAAGTGAGGGAGAAGGCATCAGTGAATAGAACTCGAGACTTGTTGCAAATTGCGATCATATCGATTTCCTACGCCCAATTGCTTTTGGCTGTTATTGTGTTCTTTCACGTGAGGTCTTTCGGGGACGCGATGTTAGTCAATGGGCTCGGCGGTACTGGATTTTTCGCTGTTTGGTTCGTTGTGTTGAAATCGCTGCGCCCGGAATCTGCGTAAGCAACTTTCGGGCAGCGCACGACGAGGGCGTCCGCTTCGAGCGGCGGCTCTTCCTTCGATCTTCGGCGCCGACGACCAGCGCGAAGGCATGGCCGCCTTTGTCGAGAAGCGAAAGCCGGCGTTCAAGCATCGGTGAGAGTTACGCCGATAGCCGCGTCTGGCATTCCGGGGCCGCCGCCCGACCGCGAAGGCGGTCAGAAAATGAACAGACGGAACCCGGAATCCATCTTTCTCGAGTGAATAGGTGGATCCCGGATAATGGCTGCGCCATTTCCGGGATGACAGGAGGGGGCGGCGCATAGGAATTTAACCCTCCCTTTCGCGCAAGGCCGGTTTCGCTCTGCAAAACCGGGCGCGAAAGCCCTCCCTTTTCAAGGGAGGGAGAAACGTCGCGCGCGCAATAAAATTCCCTCCCTTGAGTGCGGGCCCGTGGGGGCCGCGAGCGCAGCAAAATTCCCTCCCTTGAAAAGGGAGGGTCAGGGAGGGTTCCAAAAAAACGCGCCCGTAGTCGTCATCCTGTCATTCCCCAAAGACACGAATTCGCGCCTGAAAATACATTTTTTGAGAGTCTTGAATACACGGGGCCGCGCACCACCTAGCGCGGGGCGAGCGCTATGCTCGCACGGCTCTTTGACATTCGAATATTTTTGCGCGCGTCCGGCCTGTCATCTGGCGCTCGTCATTAACTAATCAAAAACGCGCGCCGTTCGCGTCGCAATTCAAAATCCGCTTTGTCCGGACAAAATCGTCTGGACGCGGCACAAACAAAGGACCTGTCCTATCCCTGCCGCGCCGGAGGCTCCGCCCTGTGCGGACATTTCATGCGGGCGGGCGATTGAGCCAGAAGCCGACATCAGCGACAATCGCCAGCGATGAACGATCTCATTCTCGCTTTCATGATCATCGGCGTTCTCGGCGTCGGCGCGCAATGGCTCGCTCGGCTGCCGCCGCCTGGCCGCATGATCGTGATGATGACCATCGCCACCTTCTCGCCTACCTGCGTTCCACATTCTCTGGCCGGCGGGCTATGTCCCGAATGCTGGGCAAGGACCGATGGAGCAACTGTTCGGTCCGTTCTATCGGCCGATGATCGCGATCGCCGTCGCGGTCATTCTCTTTGAAGGCGGCCTGACGCTCAATTTCGCTGAGATCCGCGGCCTTTCCAAAGGCGTTCGCCGGCTGGTGCTGCCGGGCTCGCTCATCGGCTGGGCGATCGGCGCGCTTGCAGCGTGGAAGATCGGCGGGCTCGCGCCGGAAGTCGCCGTGCTTTTTGCCGGCGTCATGATCGTCACCGGCCCGACAGTCATCATTCCGCTGCTTCGCCAGTCGAAACTGAACCAGCGCCCGGCGGCGCTTTTGAAATGGGAAGGGATCATCAACGATCCTTTGGGCGCGCTCTTCGCCGTTCTCGTATTTGAAGTCATCGCCATTCGTTCAGCGCCGGAAGGTCATGGCGAAGGCGCTATCCTCGGCACGCTTCTTATGGCGGCGGCGCTAACCTCCGCGCTCGGCTTTGCGCTCGGGCGCGCAGCGGCGTACGCCTTCCGCCGCGGCTGGGCGCCGGAATATTTGAAGCCGCCGATCCTTCTCGCTTTCGTTCTGTTCGCTTTCCAGTTTGCGAATTTTTTCCAGGATGAAGCAGGGCTTCTCGCTGTCACCGCGATGGGCGTCACGCTCGCCAATTCGCGCGTCGCCTCGATCAACGAGCTTCGCCAGTTCAAGGAAGGCGTCGCGACGCTGATGGTGTCAGGCGTTTTCATCATCCTCACCGCGAACTTGACCTTTGAATCGCTCGCCGGTCTCGCGCCCGCCGATATTGCGCTTGTCGCGGCAATGCTGTTCATCGTCCGCCCCGTGACGGTGTTCCTGTCGACGATCGGGGCGGGGCTTTCATGGAAGGAGCGCTTGCTTGTCGGCTGGATTGCGCCGCGCGGCATTGTCGCTGTTGCGGTGACGTCGTTTTTCGGCGCCGCGCTTGTTCAGCATTACGGCGCGGAAGGAACGGCGTCTCCCGTGCTTCTCGCCTCCGCCGAACGGCTTATTCCGCTCGCTTTCGCGATGGTTTTTGCAACCGTCATC
>JAWKVJ010000078.1:0-2770 GCA_041398085.1 Parvularculaceae bacterium | reverse complement strand
GACTTCCTGATCGTGACCCTCATTCTCGATCACTCAGATCCGTTCCCGGACAACTGGATTTACATTCACAGCCCGGAAGTCTCCGTCGGCCGCATCCAGAATTTCCGTTCATGGTCGCCAGAAATGGTGCCCGATCCTTCAAAAGCGTCGATCGGCCTTGAATATTTCTGCCATGAAGGCGACGGCCTGTGGACGAGCTCGGATGAAGACCTCATCGCACAGGCGAGCCGCGAGCTTGAATATCTTGGCCTCGCCACGAAGGACAATGTCGTTGACGGCACGGTCATTCGTCAGCCCAAAGCCTACCCGGTCTATGACGGCGAATATCGCGAAGCCCTCGACGTCGTCCAAAACTGGATCCAGGGCCTTGAAAACTTCCAGACCGTCGGCCGCAACGGCATGCACCGTTACAACAACCAGGATCACTCAATGCTGACGGCGCTGCTCGCCGCCCGCAATATTCTCGGTGAGAAGCACGACATCTGGAACGTCAATGTCGAGCGTTCGTACCACGAAGATTTCACGGTCGATGAAAAAGGCAAGGCCGAGGATATCAAGGCCGAGCGCGACAAGGCGCGCGCCAGCGCCGCCGCCTAGAAGACATCAAATCTCCTGGATTCAGAAAAGCGCGCCGCTACAGCGCGCTTTTTTGTTGCGCGGCTTAATTGGAATTTGGATTGGGCTTCGTCAGGCATCCAGGACCGTTCTCATCGCCTCCGATCCGAATAAGTTCAACCGGGACTGGCGGTTCCGTCACGCGTTTGATGTCGCCGCCGACGATCGACGAAAAGCCCGTCACCCTGAGCAGCCAATGCGTCCAGTTCGGCGCGCGGGGGCGCTCGGCAAGAAGAACGCATCCTGACGTATTCTTCGCTCTGTTCTCCCAGGTGCGATAATAAAGGACGCCCTCTTCAGGCTGCGGAACTGAAACAATTTTCGACGCGGCGGAGTTTCTGTCCGCGCCAAGAAAAATCATCTCGTAACGGGCGCGCAGCGCAGTCGCTCCATCCGTGTAAATCGTCTCATCCGACTTCATGGCGAGATTTGCGAGCAGACGCGCTTCTGCATATTCATTGTATCGGCTGAAATCAGCAGCGGCGATATTGCCTGCGATGACGAGCAAGGCGAACGCCCAGCCCGCCAAGCGCCCAAAGCGTGCGTAAATCTCAGCGCATAGCGCGCCAAGCACGATGAAAATGAAGTAAGTGAGCAGCGGATAGTAACGCGGCATTGAAAGATTGAAGGCGTAGGAGGAAATCGCCGCGGTCACAGCGCCCGATACGGCGAATACGATCAGTGTCCGCTTCAACGCATGCGGCCATTTCGATATGTCGCGGCGAAAATAAAAAGCGCCCGCCGCCGCGATCGCGGCGAAGGGAACCGAATTCGGAAAGGTGAGGAAATCCTTGAAGGCGCGAATGAAGACGCCCCAAAGCCCGATCTGTTCGACCGTTGCGGCTTTGCCGGAACTGACCTTTGTGTGATTAAGGTCCGTCAGATAACGATAGAGCGGATCTCCAGATGCGATCCAGTAAGCGACCATTTCCGCGGCGATTACCGACAAGAACCCTGCCGCGAGGATCGCGCCGCGTTCGATGATCTGCCGGCGCGACGATAAAATCAGAAATCCAAACCCTATTCCGACCGCCGCCGCCTGCTCCCTGATCGTAAAAGCGAGACCGGCGGCAATTCCGGCTGCGGCCAGCCAGGGCCGCCAATGACGCTCCAATTGCGAGCCGACGAACAGCCAGCAGGACATCGCGCTGAAAACGATTTCAGGCCCGTAAACGTCAACTTCGATCGGACGAGCGACAAAGAAAGCGGAAAGAGCGACAAAAGCAGTAAGTGCGAACGCTGAGCTTTGACCCATGAAGCGGCGCCCAAAATGCCAGGTCAGGGCGACGAGCGCCGCGCCATAAAGAATGTTCGGAACGGTCGCCGCAAATTCATTCTGGCCAAGCAAAGTGAACGCCGCCGCCATCGGCAATACAAAAAGCTGACGCAACCCCCAATGATCTTTTCCAAGCTGCGGGCCGTCATTCGCCCAGGCAAGGGCGGTGCGGTAATATTGTTCGGCGTCGCCCGGCCCCGCGCCATGCCAGTAGATAGCGACAGCTAGAACATAGATGAGAGCCAGCAGAAGCGGCGCGCGGTATTTGACGAGAAAATCCGTCATGATCTTCAAAATAGGCCTTGGCGTTGAAGAGGCCCTTAACCCGTTTCGCGGCGCTTTCTAAGCGTTTTAAGAAACCATTACGCAGAAATCTTGCGGACATCGGCGCGGCGAACGACCGCATCCTTCTTGCCGCCAAGATGATAGGCGATCGCGCAGATAACAAAGGTCGCCGCGCTGTAAAGGTAATAAAACTGATGATAGGCGCAGGCGGCGAGCGCGAAACCAGCCCCCCGCGCGCGTTGGAAAAACCGGAATAGCGGCCAATTGGCGAGCAGAACCGCCAGCGTTGTCAGCGCCAGAGCAAATCCCGCATGCGGGTGCCAGAACGGGTTGACCGACGCAAAAATTGCAGTTGCCCAGAGCCCCGCGATCCCCGCCTTGAAGCGTTCATTCTGCGAGACATTCAGATCATCGTTCATGCCGCGACCGGAAAGAATGAGAAACGACCATGGCCGCGCACGCTGGAAGATGTCGGTGCGGACGACTTCGCCGAGCCGCCAGTGTTTCAAATGCGTCGCAAGCAATTGAGGATCGAGACGAATCCTCCAGTTCGCCTTGCGCATGCGGAATCCGAATTCGATATCTTCAATCGAG
>JAWKVJ010000077.1:0-3138 GCA_041398085.1 Parvularculaceae bacterium | reverse complement strand
AATCGCCATGAAGAAGAGATAGATAATGAGAAAGGCGCTGCCGCCATAGGCGCCCATCATGTAGGGGAAACGCCAGACATTGCCGAGGCCGATGGCGACGCCGGCAAGCGTCATCACCGTCGACAGAAGATTGGAGAAACGAGGCCCTGAACTGTCAGCCTGCTGCGGGGCGTGCGCGCTCATTTATCGGCCTCCCTCTCCTCGCCCGTCTCAATAATTAATCGCGGGACTTCCCGCCGGATAGAACGCACCCATCAGGCGCATGCCGCCAGGCGCGGTGCATTCAAGAGAATGGACCTGTTTTCTCGGCAAGAAAATAATGTCGCCCGGGGCGACCGCAGCCCGCGCGCCTTCGGTCCACATGAATCCCTCGCCCGTTAACACCATGATCGCTTCTTCATAAAGATGGTGGTGCGCCGCGGCGCGCGACCTTGGAATCTCGCCGATGAATTGCGTTACTTCTTTCGAGCCCGTTTCCTCACCAACTAGCACCTGATAAAAGCGGTCGGCCATTGTCTCGCGTTTTGATTCATCAACGCCGAACGATCGGTCAGGGAAAGCGTCGTCAAAATTTTCAGGCATCAATTTCACCCATTCCGGCGCTCTACTGGCCGGACATACGGTCATCAAAATTTTCGCTGGCGTATTGCCGGCGTTCTTGACCTGAATCGCCTCGCCGACGCGAATGTGAAGACCGGTTTCCGGCGCAGTTGCAAATGACCGCCCGGAAATCATGACTTCCGGTTCGCCGCTCGCAATGAACAAAACAACTTCGCTGCCCGGAAACTGAAAGACGTCTGAAACGCCATGATCGGCCTCGGCGTAAAACTGAGATAGAAACTTTGCGCCGTCTTTCGCGCCGATCGCTTCTGCAAATCTTAGCGAGCCGCGCCGCTCCATCGCCGGCGCATCAACCGTGCAGACATAGCAGCCGCCATCGAGCGCTGATTTCGTCACCCCCACGCCGCTTCTCGGCGTCACCGGGATCGCCGCCATTTGCGCGACTTCGCTCGCGTCCGCTTCCTCATAGGTTGCAGAAAGCGCATTGTGCGAACCATCGCAAAAAGGCGCGCGCTTGGTCCGCTTGCAGGCGCAAAGGAGGGCTTCGCCATCAGCCTCAGCGACGAATCGCAACGGCTCAATTCCCGTTCCCTCATGTGAGCCGTCACAAAAGGGCTGGCGTTTCGACCGGCCGCAAGCGCACCAGCGATAGGGCTTGCCTGCGCGCAATTCGACAAGGCAGGGTTTTTTCGCAGCGATGACGGCGTCTGACATGGACGTTTCCTGGCTAGCTTTTTCGATTACTGCCGGAACAGCTTTCAAAAACAAGGGGCTATTGTATAGATATGTTTTAGGGCATGAGCCCTATCACAAAGCGTTCACGGCGAAGCATCGCGTTTCGGATTTGATTTATGGCTTCCCGCCAGACACTAGCAATCATCATCGATACGGCGATCGATTTGTTCAACGCCCATGGAACCTCTGCGGTTTCCGGCAACCGCATCGCCGAGGCTTGCGGCATTTCCAAAGGCAATTTGCACTATCATTTTCGAACCAAGGCGGAGGTGATCCGAGAGATTTTCTCGCGAATGGTCGAGGAGATAAATTCAAGCTGGTATGACGACCATCTTGAGCCTTCCATTCGCCACCTCGCCGAAATGTTCGCGCGGCAGGTTTTATTCATTTACAATTATCGCTTCTTCTATCGCGAGCTGGCGGCGCTCTACGCGATGATCCCGTCCTGATGGGACGCTATCGCGACAACGTAAAGCGCTCTCGCGCTCTGAAGAGTTCCTCGCTCTCTCGAGCGGCGCGCGAACTCGACTTCGGCGGCGACGCCAATCAGATCCGCGACCTTGTCGAGATGCGCTGGATTATTTCGGAAAACTGGCTGAATGCGCAGGAGTTTCTTGGCCGCGAGATCAATGTCGAGACAATCCTCTCCGGTTATGACCTCGTGCTCAGCCTGTTGCGGCCCTATTTCGTACGCGAGGAAAGCAATGTGATGAGCGAGTCGCGCGAAGCGATTCGCGCCTATCTTGAAAAAAACCTCAACCGCCTGCCGCGCAGCGCCGCAAGCTAGGCTGCAGGGACCTCATTCCGGAAGATTGCGGCAAGAGCCGTCGCGTCAATGACGCCGCCGCTGATAATGCATGCCGGCTTGCGCGCCTTCACCTTGCCTGTCGCAACCGCGGCATAGGAAAGCGCGCCAGCCCCTTCAGCGATAATGCGCGCCTCCGTAGCAAGCGATCTGATCGCGGCGGCGATTTCCTCCAGCGAAACACTGACGCAATCATCGACGCATTCTTCAAGAAGCGGCCACATATCCGACAAAACGCTTTTGGCGCCAACGCCGCTCACAAAACCGGGATCGGCTCCGATGTCGACCGGCCGGCCGGCGGCGCGTGCTGCTTTCAATGGCGCGGCGCTTTCCACCTCACAAGCGATAATCGGAATTTGAAGCCCAAGCGCGCGGACGCCCGCCGCTATCCCGCATAGGAGGCCGCCGCCGCCGATCGGCACGAGGATGGCGTCAATATCAGGCGCGTCTTCCAGCAATTCGATTGCGATTGCTGCATTTGCGGCGAGCGCTTGGGAATTACTAACCGCGTCAACATAGGTGGCGTCCAGTCCATCGATCTTGTGTTCGAGCACGACGCGCCACCATTCCTCAGCGCTCACTTCCACTATCTTTGCGCCAAAATCGCGAATCTTTTTCAATTTTGCTTCAGGTGCGCCAGGCGCTGTTGCAATCGTCACCGGCGCGCCGAGTTTTGCGCCCATCGCCGCAACCGCGCCGCCAAAATTTCCTGAGCTCGCAGTCAATACGCCGCGATTAAGATTCTTTCCTTCCAGCGCCGTCATGAGCGCCGCAGCGGGACGAATCTTGAACGCGCCAAAAGGCTGCAAGCATTCCAGTTTTAATCGCACTTCGGCGTTGCCGGCCTGCACAGAAATCGTCGGCGTGCGGCGCGCAAAACCGACACTGCGCTTTTGCGTTGCAACAATCTCGTTGAGGTTCGGCAATCGCGTCATTGCACAAGTTAGTCCGTGACATAATCGTCCAACCGTATGGTGAAATGGCAACGCTTGTCGGTCCAGTGCGCTGCTCACGCGAATTTTGAACGCGCACCCTAT
>JAWKVJ010000076.1:0-3546 GCA_041398085.1 Parvularculaceae bacterium | reverse complement strand
CCATGGTCTCGAAGGAGCCGGGACGCAAACGCAGCGTGCCGCGGCGGGTGACGCCAAGCGCTTCCTCGCCGAACAAGCGCGGCAAATCTTCCGGCTCAAAGCCGAGCGCAGCGATCGCCATATCAGCGTCGATTGAAAAATCCGAACCCGGAATTTCTTCAATTCCTTGCCGGCCGGACGCGTCCGCCGCCCCAAGCTTCATCCGCTGCGCCAGAACGCGGGCTGTCTTGCCGTTCCCAATTTCAATGGAGCGCGGCGCCGCAAGCCATTCAAAGGCGACGCCTTCTTCTTCGGCGTTCGCAACCTCTCTCGCCGAGCCCGGCATGTTGGCGCGGTCGCGACGGTAAAGGCAGGTGACGGATTTCGCACCCTGACGGATAGCGGTCCTGACGCAATCCATCGCCGTGTCGCCGCCGCCGATAACGACGACGCGTTTTCCTTTGGCGTCGAGCGCGCCGCCGGCAAATTCAGGAACCTTGTCGCCAAGCCCGATGCGGTTTGAGGCGACGAGAAAAGAGAGCGCTGGAACCGCCATTTCCGCGCCTTCAATGTCGAGCGCGCGCGCCTTGTAAACGCCGGTCGCAATCAGGATCGCGTCATGTTTTTTCTTGAGTTCGGCGAAAGAAACATCGCGGCCGACATCGATGTTGATGCGAAATTCAACACCCGCGCGCTGCAATCGTTCAATGCGCCGCGCGACGATATCCTTTTCAAGTTTGAAGCCTGGGATGCCGTAAACAAGAAGCCCGCCGGCGCGGTTATAGCGGTCGTAAATGACGACGCTGACGCCGGCTTTTCTGAGTTCCTCTGCGGCGGCGAGGCCGGCGGGGCCGGCGCCGATTATACCGACGGAAACGCCGCGCGCCGCACCCTGCTCAATTTCTTTCACCCAGCCATTGTCAAACGCAATCTCAGTCAGGAATTGTTCAACGGCGCCGATGGTCACCGTGCCATGACCGGATTGTTCAATCACGCACGCGCCTTCGCAAAGTCTGTCCTGCGGGCAGATGCGACCGCAAATTTCCGGCATTGAATTTGTCGCGGCGGAAAGTTCGTATGCTTCTTTAAGGCGTCCTTCTGCGGTCAGGCGCAGCCAGTCGGGAATATCATTCGTAAGCGGACAGTGGTTTTGACAAAATGGAACGCCGCACTGGCTGCAGCGAGAGGCTTGCTCGCGCGCGCTGTCCGTATCGAAAGGAAGATAGATTTCATGAAAATCATGCGCGCGTTTTTTCGCGCCGCGCTTGTCGGGCGTTGCACGCTCCAGATCGATGAACCTCAACATCGGGTCCAAAAAGGCGCCTCCTTTCCGGGATTTTCCGCGGCCGCCGCACGGCCCGCAGAATCACCAGCCGATTATGGGGCCGGGTCCGCCGCCGGCAAGGGTTCTTTTGCTGCGGCTGCGAAGAATTTACGGTCTTTTTAGCATAAATGACCACATTATTTTCAGCATCAAGCCATAAACACCTATAATTGAAGCTCTGTGAGGCGTTTTGTCGCCTATATGAAAAACCCAGCAAAATTACGAGCTTAACGGCTCCGCTGCCGAAAAGCGGCCGCTTTTGGAGCGCAAACAATGCGCCTTCATTTAATCGTTCGTCTGCGGATCAATTTGCCGCATCCGTCAGCGATGGCGGAAAATTTCAATTGACGAAAATTTTTTTGCCGGTATTTGTCGCTTCATTGCTCATCAAGACCAGCTGAGGGACAGGCCCTTAGACGCTGGGGCAACCGCTGAAAATCCTGACCAGGTTTTTCGGAAAGGTGCCAATTCCTTCGAGACGGCGCGCCAAGGCGGCGTAAAGTTTCGAGAGATGAGACGGAAACACCGCGCTGCGCCGCGGCTCCGATCTGGTCTCTGTGAATGTCGTGACGAGCGATGTGATGAAACAGAGGCCGTATCATGTCTGTCGCCCTTTTGAATGAAACACCGTCTTCCGCCAGAGCGTTCGCGCGTTATTCGGATGTCGCCGTCATTCTCCCAGCCGAATTTGAACTGCAGTCGGGCGAAAAACTCTCGCGCCCTGAATTGCAGCTTCGAATTTATGGCGACGCATCGCTTCCTGCCATCGCGGTCGCCGGCGGCGTTTCAGCAGGCCGCATTGTCGCTGACGACGGCGTGCAAAAGGGCTGGTGGCGCGACATTGTTTCTGACGGCGGCGCCATCGACCTTCAAAAATTCTGCGTTGTCTCGTTTGATTTCCTACCCAATCCAGGCGAGCGAGCGCGCACGATTTCAACGGCGGACCAGGCTGCGGCGTTCAAATTCGCCCTCGAAAAGGCCGGCATTCCAAGGCTTTTTGCCTTTGTCGGCGCCTCCTATGGCGGCATGCTTGCGCTTGCTTTCGCCGAGCGGTTCAGCGGCGATGTTGAAACGCTTTGCATCATTTCAGCAGCGGAGCGGCCGAATGCCGCCGCGACCGCGCTTCGCGGCGTGCAACGGCGCATCATCGAATTAGCGGCGCGCTGCGGCGAAGGCGGTGAGGGCGTTTCGCTCGCACGCCAGCTCGCCATGGTCAGCTACAGAACGACTGAGGAATTCGACGCGCGCTTTGAACACAAGCCCGGCGCGGCGGCAGGCGAGCGCTACGCCGTTTGCGATTATCTGGTCGCGCGCGGCGGCGCATATCAAATGACGCCGGCGCGCTATGTGACGCTATCGGATTCGATTGATCGCCATTGCGTCGATCTTTCGCGCATCAAGGCGCGGACTTTGGCGATCGGCGCGCAGTCGGACCGGCTCGTGCCGGAAGCAGACATGCGTCGCCTCGCCGCCGGTATCGACGGCGCCGTTCTGAAACTCATTCCGTCGCTCTTCGGCCATGACGCGTTTTTGAAAGAGACGCGCGCAATCGGCCAGTTCGTCAAGAATTTCATCGAGGAATAAAAGATGTCCGATTTTTTCCATCCCGAAACGCTTGTCGCCTCCGCTGGCGTCGCCGTGGATTCCGCTTTCAAATCGGTCGCGCCGCCGCTTCATCTTTCGGCGACCTACGGCTGGTGCGATCCGCAGGAAAAGCCGCGCTACGACTATGCACGCTCAGGCAATCCCAACCGCAGCGAGCTGGAAAGCGCGCTCGCCTCGCTTGAAGGCGCGGTCGGCGGCGCGGTGACCGCCTCCGGCATGGCGGCGATCGACTTGATCCTCAATTTTGTCAATCCGGGCGAGCGGGTGATTGCCCCGCATGACTGCTATGGCGGCACGTTCCGGCTTCTTTCAGCGCGCGCCCGGCGCGGCCATTTCGAGGTTGAATTCGTCGACCAGACGGACCGCGCTGCATTCGACAAGGCGCTGGCGAATGGCGCGAAACTCGTTCTGATCGAAAGCCCGTCCAATCCGCTTCTTCGCATTACCGACATTGAGGCGACGGCGGCGGCGGCGAAAAAAGCAGGCGCGCTCGTCGCGGCGGACAACACGTTTCTTTCGCCGGCTTTGCAACAGCCTCTGGCGCTTGGCTGCGACATCGTTCTTCACTCGACGACGAAATTCATCAACGGACATAGCGATGTTGTCGGCGGCGCGGCGCTGGCGCGCGACGCAGCGCT
>JAWKVJ010000075.1:0-3715 GCA_041398085.1 Parvularculaceae bacterium | reverse complement strand
TCCTCAACGGCCGCCTCTGCCGGCGCCCATTCGGCGATGATGTGCGCAAGGCCGTCATGAATGGCGGCGAGGCGATGGGCGCGTGAGAGCGCCCGCTTCGGGCGGATGACGCCCGCGCCGATGAAGGAAAGCCGCGGCCCCTCGCTCTCAATGAGGCCCCAGCCGGTCGCGCCCGAGCCCGGGTCGACGCCAAGAATGCGAATCACGCCTGTCATGGGTTCAGCCTAGGCGGTTTGGAACAAAAGGGGAATCTATTCCGCCGCTTCGGGGCGAAAACCTTCGATAAAAGCCGCGACCTTTGAAAGCGGCATTTCACAAGGGCGCGCCGCCCAGCCGCTTTGCAGGCGATAGAAATTAGCGCTGACGAAATCGCCGCCCGCGGCGGTGCGCGCGAATAAAGTCAGTTTTTGCGCCGATGTCTCGCGCGTGAGGCTCGCGCGCCATTTCCCGCCGTTGAAACGGCCTTCGACCGTTCCTTCCGGCCAGCGTTCAAGAATGGCGGCGAGCGCGTCCGCGGTCGTCATTCAAGCCGGTTCCGGTCGCGGAAGGTGACGATCTGCAATTTATCCTCACCGACATGGTCGCGCACCGTCTCATGAAGATCGACGAGGTGAAAGCGGTTCCATTCCTTTGGCTGCAGAACGCTTAGCGTGTCTTCGGTCGCGCGCCGCATGATGAGGAGATAGGCCGCGATGATGAACAGGGCCGACAAAGCGATTATTTCGCCGGCCGCGCCAAGGCCGGTCGCCTCTGCGCCGAAAGCGAGCGTCAGCGCCACCATGATAGAAACCGCCATGCCGGCGAAGGCGTAAAGCGTCGTGTTGCGGCGGATCTGGTAAAGCTTGTTGCGCACGGTCGTCTCGCAAAGGAGAAGGCGCATGGCAAACCATTGATAGGCGATCGTCCACACGCCTGCCTCTTCCTTTAACTGGTTCGCCTGCGGCATCCGCATATTGCGTTCGACATTCATGGCGCGGCGTTTGGCGACCTGAAAATTCTGGTTGATGCGCGAGAATTTCGACGTGATGTAATTATCGAGCCCCAAAAGGTTTTGCTGCTGCGTCACCTTGTAGGGCCAGTGATAGAGGAACATCAGCGCTGCAAGCGCGGTGACTAGCGCCATTCCCTCAACCGCATAGCGATCCGCGCCCGGCGGCAACGAAAATGCGGCAAGGGCGGAATTTTGAAGTTGCGCCGGTGCGCCAAGCGAGGCCGCCGTCACCGCTGCGCTAACCATCAGCACAAGGAGCGATGGCGCATAGACAAGGAAAAGCCGCGCAGTGTTGGCGTTAAGGCGCTGGCGAAAGCGATCCATGATGTTGAGAAAATTGGCGTCCGCCGAGCCGGTTTCGCGTCCCAGAACATGATCGATATATTGCTGCTCGACTTCCTCGTAGAAAAAATCGGCGCGCGTAAAGAGCGGGAAGGGATAGGCGTAAAATTTCTTCGCCTCGTCGGCGTATTCACGCGCTTCTTCAAGCGTCAGGTCGGCGGCGGTGCGCTCGACAAGCGTCGGCCGCGCAAGGCGCTTGAAGAAAATGGAACGGCGTTCGGGTTCGGCGGCGCGCTCATCTTCAAAATGCGTTTCGCCGCCTGCCGATTGGGCGGCATATCCGGCGCTTGTCTTTTCAACGGTTCGCGCCGCGCGGGCGCGAAACAGGCGAGAGAGCCGGCGGAAAGGAAAAGTGAGAACGCGAAGTACAGGATTGAAAACACTCATGCCCGCCTCCATCTTTATGAAAATAGAAGTGGGTAGCTCGTCGCGCCGCTTCAAGCTTTATCGGATGTATGGCGAAATAATTTGAACGCGCTAATTCCTGAGGGTCAGCGGGGCCGGCTTTTTGGCGCTGATTTCGTCAAGGAGACGAAGCGCTTCGCCCTTCAGCGGCGCTGGAATATCTTCCGCGGCGGCAATTTGATGAGCGATTGCGGCCGCTTTGCCGGGGTCCTTGTCGCGCCCGTCGCCATTTAGGAGCGCGACCGCATATAAAAGCGCTGAATGAGCATCGCCTTCTCGGAGGCCTTTTTCAAACCAGTCTGCGGCGACGCCCGGCGCATCGCCGCGATGAACGATAAGACCCATCGCCGTTGAAGCAGGACCGTATCCGCTTTCGGCGGCGGCGCGAATGAGCTTTACCGCTTTATCCGTATCCGGAGCGCCAAGGCGCGGCGAATCGTAAAGCATGCCGAGCTCATATGCTGCGGCGGCGTTTCCGCCTTTTGCGGCGCTTTTGAAATTAGCGGCGGCCTTGGCGGCGTTTGGCGGCACGCCGACGCCCTCAAGAAAGGCGCGGCCCATATAATAGGCGCCGTCCGCGTCGCCAGCAGCGGCGGCCTGTCCGAAATAATGCGCGGCGGCGACAGGGTCCATGGTCACGCCGACGCCTTGCATGAACATGACGCCGAGCCGCACTGCGCCGCGCGCATCGCCTTGTTGGGCGGCGAGGCGAAACCATCCGGCGGCGCGCTCATAATCCGGCCAGACGCCGTCGCCGGTAAAAGCAAGCATGCCGAGCGCGATTTGCGCGTCGGCGTTTCCCTTGATCGCCGCGTCGCCATAATGCGAAAGCGCCGCGCCGATGTCGGCGCGCCCGCCAAGCCCGTTCTGGAAGAGATAGCCGAGCATGACGTCGGCTTGCGCGTCGCCTTTTTGCGCCTGCGCGGCGGCGAGTTTGCGGGCGGCGGCGTAATCGCCGGCGGAGAAGGCTTTCAGCGCATCGTTGAAGGCGTCTGCGCCCGCTTGCTTTTCAAGGCGAAGCGCGGGGGCTTTGGCGAGAGCGTTGAGGGATGGCGGGGCGCTCATCAAACGATCCTGCGCCAATGCGGGACAAATGGTCAGCGCGGCGAGCGCCGTCAGGGTAAAAAGAACGCGCATTTGGCCTCTGAAAAGCGTTTGCGCCTTTCAAAGAGCATCATCCATGCCGGGCTTAATGGCTTTGGTCTTCAAGAGCCTCATCGATTGCCTTGTTGATTGCGGTGACCGCTTTTTCTGGGCCTTCGGCGTTTTCCCAAATAGCCGCTGACACCGCGATGAAGTCGGCCCCGGCTGCAACAAGCCGCCCGCAATTTTCCGCATTAATGCCGCCTATCGCGACGGAGGGAACCGTCGTGCCGATCGACCAATTACGGAGAAGGTCTATATCGGCGCGGGTCTTGGCGTCTTTCGTCCGTGTCGGGAAGAATGCGCCGAAGGCGACATAATCGGCGCCGGCCTCGCCCGCTTCAATCGCCAGATGCATGGAGTTGTGGCAGGTGACCCCGATGGCGGCCTCCGCGCCCATGATGGCGCGCGCCTCGGCGTAGCTGGCGTCTTCCTGGCCGATATGAACGCCATCGGCGCCGGCGCGTTTTGCAAGATCGGGCCGGTCATTGAGGATGAAATAGACGTCGGCTGTGCGGGCGACCGGCAGAAGCGTTTCCGCGGCGCGCAATATTTCATCATCGCTCGCGCCTTTAAGGCGCAATTGCAGCGACGCGACATCGCCGCCGGCGAAGGCCGCGCGCAATTCGTCCGCGAAGCGCGCAAGGTTAGCGATTGCAGGCGGCGTAATGAGGTATAGACGGCAGCGTTCGGTCGGGGGCGTGCTCATGACCGATGCGTTTAACCGCTAAAATTACAAAAGGGGAGACCCGCTTAAAAGGCTTCAACTGCGCCCTGTTTCCGCAGTCATGGTTGCTAGGCCGCCTGGGCGAGGCCTTTTTCCTCTTCACGCTG
>JAWKVJ010000074.1:0-3864 GCA_041398085.1 Parvularculaceae bacterium | reverse complement strand
GCTTCATTTGCCTCGCGCGCCGCGTCTTCCGGGCTCGTATGGTAGGAAGGAATGTCGCCGAAGATTTTGGCGATGCGCGTGTTGCCGGCCTTCGCTGCCGCAGCGCGCATCTTCGCAACCATGTGGTTCGCCTGCGCCTCGTGAATAAGGAGGTCGGCGCCTTTGGACGCCGTGACAATTTTCTCCGTCGGGGCCGTGTCGCCCGAAACGACTACACTCCGCCCCTGATAGTCGAAGCGATAACCGACAGCCGGCTTCACCGGATCATGCTTGACGGGAAACGCCGTCACTTTCAGCCCGTCCTCATCAAGAACAACAACTGTCGCACCGCCCTCGAAGGTATGCGGTTCAAGTCCTTCCGTTGCAGGATCGGCGATCGCTGGGCCGTGATGGGCGGTGCGATATTCATGATCAAGCGCATATTCTTCATTGGCGCCGGCGACGACGCGGGCGACGCCTTCGGGGCCGTAGACGATGAGTTTGCCTGGTCGCCCCGCAACCCAGGAGCCGAGATCCGCCTCGCCGAGATCGCCGATGTGGTCGGAATGAAAATGCGTAAGAAAAATTCCGGCGAGTTTCTCGCCCGGAATGCCGGCGGCCTGAATGTTCTCCCAACTGCCTGTTCCGGTATCAACGAGAAAATATTTTCCGCCCGCAAATATCGCCGTGCAGGTTTGCGCCCGCTTCTTCGACGGCAGCGGCGAACCGGTGCCACAGAAATAGACATTGAGACCATCGTCTTTAAGAAGCGGCGCAGCGCGCGGCGAGAAGTTGTTTTCGAGCGCCTTGTCGAACATCGCGTCCTGCACGGCGGGGACGCGCGTCAGGACGCCGAAAAGCAAGGCGAAACAGATGAAACAAAGGGCGATGACGCCTAAGATCTTCCCAATGAAGTTCATGATGCACGCCCTTCCGGTTCGGGCCCGCACTATTCACCGAGGCTCAATGCGCCGCAACCGGATTTCGCAGCCGTTTTGGCGGCAAACTCTTGCGGCGCAGCGCGAGCCGGCGATAATCTGCCGCATCACCTAAGGAGACGTTCATGCGTTTCGCCTGGATCGTCGGCGTCCTGCACGCGCTCATCGGCGGCGCTATCTTCTTTATGACGCTTCATCCCTTGCGCGATGCGCTTGACGCGCACGCCCTCGAACTCGCCAAGGTCGGCGGCGCTTGGCAAGCCCTTCAAGGCCTCGTCCTGATGATCGCCTCTATCGGGACACGCGCACGCATCTCATCGGCGTTGATCGCCGGCGGAACGGCGCTCTCTATGGCCATGCTCTACTATATACCTTGATGGTGCGCAACAACCGCCATCGATCGTCCTCGTGCCGATCGGCGGCGCAATTTCGTTCGTGGGTGGATTGGGCTTTTGGTTCAAGACCAAGATTGGCGGAATAAAAAAGCGGGCGCTTCGAGGGCCGTTTTCGCTTTCCGCGCAATCAATTTGGACGCCGTCAGCCGTAGCTTCCTGATGAGCCTTTAATGAGCTTTAGCACGTGAGCGAAGCCATCTCCGTCCGCAGCGTGTCGATGGCAAGCTGCGTCTCGACCCGCCTTCAGCGCTGACATCAGTGGTTTCAGGTCGTGTGTTCCAGCATCGCCGCATCTGGACACCTGGTCGAGCGCTTCTCGATCGCCGTCCGTCGCTGGGATCGCGCTTGCCGCGAATGCACCTTCATGAAGAACGCGCCGCCTGGCGCGGACTTCGCTTCTTCCTTGCCTCGGCGATGTCCTTGATGGCGTCGTCGATGTCGGCGCGCGCATCGGCAAATTCTTCTTCATGTCGGCGATGTCGTCCGCATCCATTTCAATGAGCTGCGGAAGCAGACTTGTCCTTGCCGATATTGATGTGAATGTCGACCTTGGCTTCTCGCATAGGCAGGAGCCGCGACGCCGACGCTTGCCGCAGCAATGAGCGCGGCGATGAATTTGAAGTGCATGTTCTGCCCTTTGGCTGTTTGTTGCTGTCGCTCAAACGCAACTTTGAAAGCCGCCGGCCGGATCCCGTTCCCTTCCCGCCGCCTCGGCAGGAAAGTCGGTTGCGCCGGACAAGCCTTCAAGCCGTCTTGCGCTGAAGCGTTTCTCTCGGGCGGCGGCGGATCAAGCTTCAGCCCCATACGAAGGTCGTGTCGGTTGACTCATCCATATAGTATGATATATTGACTATCTATATACAATACTACCTTGTGAGCGCGATGCGCAACGAACAACCCTGGTATGAAACGGTTTCGATCCCGGCATTGTTGCGGCATGCGCGGTTCACCTATTCAGCCGCCATGCGGGAGGCGCTCGACGCGGCCGGATATAGCGACATTCCCAAAAACGGCCTTTACGTCATTGGCGGCCTTGCGCTTGGAGCGCCTGATGCCGCTGAGCGCGATCATCGACGACCTCAACCTTTCCAAGCAGACCCGCAGGACAATTGGTCGATACGCTTGTCGCGCGCGGATATTTGGAACGCCGCACCGATCCCGGCGATCGCCGCCGGTTGATTGTCGGACTTACGGAACGCGGACGGGGACGCCGCGCGCGTGCAGACGCGAGCGCGCGAACGAATCGACATTGAACTTGGCGACCGTGTGAGCGCAAAAGGAATTTTGACGCTGCGAAAGGCGCTCGCCGCACTGGTTGGAATTCGAAGAAATCCGTCGGGCAGGAAATCACCGATCGCGTATTTCAAGAACATCACACCCATTCTATTTGTGCGCGATGTTGAGACTGCGGCGCGTTTTTACGTCGAAAAGCTCGGTTTTTCGATTGATTTCCTTTATGGGGCGCCGCCCTTTTACGGATCAGTTTCGCGTGACGGCGCCTGTCTTCACCTGCGTCATGTCAAGCATCCAAATTTTGCAGCGCTTTCCGCCAAGGAAGAGTCCTTGATTCTCGCTACGATTGAGGTTGCTGACGTGCGCGCAGTCCTTGCTGACCTTGAAGCTCGCGGCGCGCCGATTTCGCGCGCGCTTATGGAGCAACCCTGGGGAGGAACGGATTTCTATATTCGCGACAGCGACGGCAATGAAATCTCTTTTGTCGAATTTCGTACGCAGAAATTGCAAAATGGAGACGCGGAATGATCACGATTGCAGAAATGTCCGATCGTGAAATTCTCAACGGCGTCATCCCGATTATGGACAACCTCATGCAGGGGTCAGCCGAAATAGATTACGCCAAGCACACGCGAGACTTTACTGAAAGAATGAAAGCGCAACTTTCGCCTGAACGGCTCGAATCCATTTGCCGGGATTATCAGGCCAAAATCGGACGCTTTGGACCTCGTGAAATCGTGCGCCTGTTCAGGCGCGAACACTCCGTAGCGGTTGTCTGGCGACAACTCGCGACAGGCTCGCAAGACGAATTCGTGGCTGAAGCCGTTTTCGTTCCCGCCGGCGACAGCTGGCGCATCGATCATGCCATGGTGTTCTGAGTACGGAAGAATTGAAAGAAGTTTTACAATGAATAGCGGAAGACAATTCAAACATCAACGGCTCGACGACGCCGCTTTTGAAGATTGTTCAATGAAGCGCTGCCGCTTCGATGACGTCAATCTGTCCGAAAGCGCTTTCAACAACATCAATCTGGCTGGCGCCAGATTCGCAGACGTCAATATGTCCGGCGTCGCCATTACGGACGCAAACATCGAGGGTCTCACGATCTTCGGTCATGACATCATGGCGCTTATCGAGGCGGAACTGGCGCGACGCCCGTGAAGGTGTTGATCTAAGGAAGGAGACGCCTGACGTGAACCTTGCGACGACCGAAATTAAGGCGTTTGTCCCGGCAAAGGACTTCCCCTTGTCCAAACGCTTCTACTGCGACCTCGGATTTACAATTCCATGGTCAGACGAAACCCTCGCTTATTTGCATG
>JAWKVJ010000073.1:0-4174 GCA_041398085.1 Parvularculaceae bacterium | reverse complement strand
AGGCCTGATCGGCGCTGGCGCTGAATTGCTCATGACCCACTCGACGCACGCCTATGCGCCTGACGCGCGCAATGAGAAGATCCTCATTGACATCAACGGAACGCTTCATCCACGCGACGAAGCCAAGATCTCCGTGTTCGACTCCGGCTTTATCCTCGGCGACGGCGTCTGGGAGGGGTTGCGCGTTCACAAGGGACCGGACGGGAAAGGCGTCGTCGTCTTTCTCGACCGCCATTTGAAGCGTCTATTTGACGGCGCGAAAACGCTCGATTTTGATTTGGATGTTTCCAAGGAGGAATTGACAAGGCGTATTTACGCTTGCCTTGACGCTAATGATGCGCATGACGGCGTTCACATTCGTCTCATGATGTCGCGCGGCGTCAAGGCGACCCCCTATCAGGACCCGCGAGCAACGATCACACCGCCGACGATTGTCATTATTCCGGAATTCAAGACGCCGCTCGCCTCCACGGCGAGTGAAGGCAAGCGCCTCTTCACCGTTCATGTCCGTCGCGGTTATCCGGATGTTCAGGACAACAAGCTGAATTCGCACTCCAAATTGAATTGCATCACGGCGTGCATTCAAGCGGCGAAAGCCGGCGCTGACGAGGCGCTGATGCTCGACCCGCATGGCTTTGTCGCGACCTGCAACTCAACCCACTTTTTCATCGTCAGAGATGGCGAGCTTTGGACGTCGTCCGGCGATTTCTGCCTTGGCGGCATCACGCGCGGGCTGGTTCTTGAAATCGCACGCGCGAACGGCATGACCGCCCGCGAGAAAAACTTCTCCCTTCACGATGTCTACGGAGCGGAGGAAGCTTTCGTGACCGGCACATTCGCCGGGCTCGCGCCGGTCAGTGAAGTCGACGGACGCCAAATCTGCGAGGGTGCAGGCCCTAAGTCAAAACAGCTCCAAACGCTTTACAAAAAGCGCATTGCCGAAGAAGCAGCGAGAGGACGGCAATCGGATGACTAGAAAACAAAAGCCGGACAACGCCGCGCAACTCGCCTCGCCCTCCTACAGGATTGCGGCGCGCGACCCCGATTTCATCCTTGCCGACGCCCGCCGGGGGGTGCGCTTTCAACTCGAATATGAGAAGGCGGAAGAACTTTTGCGCCAATGGGGCGTTAAGTCGACGATCGTCGTATTCGGATCCGCGCGAATTAAAGAGAACGGCAATGGCGAGCACGCCCGCTGGTATGGCGCGGCGCGGGAATTTGCACGTATCGCTTCTCTGCGCGGCGGCGCAAAATGCGCGGAAGGCGCCAAGGACCGCGTCAACGTCATTGCGACCGGCGGCGGCGGCGGCGTCATGGAGGCCGCCAATCGCGGCGCTGCAGATGCGGACGCGCCTTCAATCGGTTTCAATATTCGTCTGCCGCATGAGCAGGAGCCGAACCCCTATTCGACGCCTGAACTGACTTTTCAGTTCCATTATTTCGCCATGCGTAAAATGCATTTTGCGATGCGCGCCGCCGGCCTCGTCATTTTTCCGGGAGGCTTCGGCACATTCGACGAGCTGTTTGAAATGCTGACGCTCACACAGACAGGAAAATCTGATCGCATCCCCGTCGTTCTCTTCGACCGCGATTATTGGTCGAAGGCGATTAATTTTGATCATCTTGTCGAACATGGCGTTATCGATCCCGCCGATCCGGAGCTTTTCGAATATGCGGAAACGCCGGAGGAAATCTGGCTTAAACTGATCGAAGGCGGTCTTTTTACGCCTAACCTTGTATGACGCCGACGAAAGACAAGAAGAAAAAAGCCAGCACGCGGAAACCAAAACGCGTTTCCTATGAAGACCTTCGCGCGCTCGCGCTTTCGCTTGCTCTTCCGGGCGTCACCGAAGCTATTTCATGGGGTCAGCCAACGCTGAAGGCGCATGGCAAGCTTTGGTTCTTCTGGAACCCAACGCATGACGCGCCGGTTTTCAAGGTCTCATCGTTCGATGAGCGCGACATGCTGATCGAGGCTGCGCCCGACATGTTCTTTACCACCGACCATCACAGACCGCACAATCTGGTGCTAATCCATCCGGATAAGGTCGATCTTGACTGGGTGAAACAAAATCTCATTCGTGTCTGGCGCGCCCAAGCGCCGAAGCGCGTGTTAAAGGCTTGGGACGCGGAGAACGGGCAATGACCATTGTCATTTCAATGTGGTCTGGCCCGCGCAACATCTCGACAACGATGATGCGCTCTTTCGGCAACCGAGGAGGATACGGCCCCGTCGATGAGCCGCTGTGGATATTACCTAAAGCGAAGCGGCGCCACCCCTATCGCGACGAAACGCTCGCCGCCTGGCCAAACGACATATGGGAAGCGCTGTCGAATGGATGAACGCCGCGCGCGGAAAGCCCCTCACCTTTCTGAAACAGATCGCCTATCATTTAACTGCTGATGCAGACTTGTCGTTCATCATACCGCATAGAAATTTTCTCCTAATCCGCGATCCAAGAAAAATGGTCGCCTCCTTCGCCAATAAATATGACGATGCTGCGCCCATAGTCGAAAGCTATGCTATTGAACGGCGCATCTTTGACTATCTGACTGCGCGCGGAATTCCCTGCCCGATCGTCGACGCCGCTGACATTTTAGCCGCGCCGGAAACCATGCTCCGCAAGCTGTGTTCGATGCTCAAAATAGAATTCGATGAGGCAATGATTGCCTGGCCGACGGGCGCGCGTCCGGAAGATGGTCCGTGGGCGGCGCATTGGTATGACGCGGTGACAAGCTCCACCGGATTTCGCACGCCTGTGGAAAAGTCCGTTGATCTCCCGCCGGAACTTGAGGCCATAGCCGACACGGCGCTAGCCGATTATCGCGCCTTGCATGAAAAACGCCTCACTGCCTGAAGAAAGCGATGCGCACCGGCAACACCTGCGTCTAATCGTTAACCCTTGGCCAAGCTCATCTTTTCCGGCATCCAAACAACCTTATTCTTCACGTGAACAGGCGGCGTAATTCGCCTTGTGCGGGTTAGGGAAATCTTCAAGGGAATCATAAAAATGGCGAAAAACCATGAGGTTGCGCGCTTCTTCTCAGGATTTGGCGCAGTGATGACGGGCGTATCCGCCCTAGCGATCGCTGCTGCAACGCCGGCCATGGCGCAAGGCGCAGCGGCAGGCGGGCTCGATGAAATCACCGTCACCGCGCAGCGGCGCGAAGAGAATCAGCAAGACGTGCCAATTTCGGTGACGACGCTCCCGGAAGATCGTCTCGCCAATATTCTTCAGGGCGCTGAAGACATTCGCGCGCTCGCAACACGCGTGCCGGGTCTTTACGCGGAATCGTCAAACGGCCGCGTCGCGCCGCGCTTTTATATTCGCGGTCTTGGCAACACCGATTTCGACCTCGCCGCCTCGCAGCCGGTCGAAATCGTCATGGATGACATCGTTATGGAGAACGTCGTCCTGAAATCCTTCCCGCTTTTCGATATTGCATCGGTTGAAGTTTTACGTGGTCCGCAGGGGACGCTTTTTGGACGCAACACGCCTGCCGGCATTATCAAATTCGATACGGCCAAACCGTCAGACGAATTGAATGGCTATCTTTCCGCATCTTACGGCCGCTTTTCGACGGCCAAAGTTGAAGGCGCCGTTGGCGGACCGCTCTCTGAAAGCCTGGCCTATCGTGCGTCCTTCCTCTATCAGCGCCGCAATGACTGGATCGATAATGGCGGCGTCATTCAGAACGGCTTCAACAGCGTCGAAAACGCCTATGGCGGTTTTGAAGACATCGCCGGCCGTCTTCAGCTTCAGTGGAATCCTTCAGACAATTTTGAAGTTCTCTTGAACGGTCATGGCCGCCACATTGACGGCACAGCGGAACTCTTCCGCGCCAATATTTTCACCGCCGGTTCGAACGATCTTAATTCGAACTTCGTGCGCGATCTCGTCTGGTATGACGAAGGCGGCGGCAACAAGCAGCAATATTCAACCTATGGCGGCTCAGCGCGCGTAACGATTGATCTCGGCGGCGCGTCGATCATTTCCATCACCGGCTTTGAGACCGCTAATGGCGCAAGCCGCGGCGACATTGACGGCGGTTCGGGTTCAGCCGGCGGCCCTAACGGCTCCTTTCCTGGATTTATTCCGTTTACGTCCGATACGCGCGACGGTATCGACGACCTCGATCAGTTCACGCAGGAAGTTCGCCTCGCCAGCAACGG
>JAWKVJ010000072.1:0-6237 GCA_041398085.1 Parvularculaceae bacterium | reverse complement strand
CCCCGCCGGCGCGCCAGAAATTGAGCTTTATGAATCGGCCATTGACGCGCTCATCACCTTGCGGTCGGGCGCCCCGACGCCGCCCGCGAGCGGGCAATACACAATGCTCGCTTATGATCGTCTGGCGATGGAGGCGGAAGTCTCGCTCCTTATCGACTGGTATTGGCCGTTTCGTAAAGGCGAAAAGCCGGCCGACGATCAGCGAGCGGAATATCTTGGCGGCTGGCGCGCAGCGCTTGAAAGTTTGCCGCCGCCATCATTGATCGTTCTTCGCGATTATCACGCGGAAAATCTTCTTTGGCTGCCCGAACGCAAGGCGACAGACCGGGTCGGCGTAATCGATTTTCAGGACGGGCTTGTCGGCAATCCCGCCTATGATCTCGTCTCACTGCTAGAGGATGCAAGGCGCGATGTCGCGCCGGAATTGTCAACCGCAATGATCGCACGATATTCGGAGCGGGCCAAAGCTTTCACCGATTTTGACGAAGCGTCTTTCCGCCGCGATTACGCCATTCTCGGCGCGCAAAGGAATGCAAAAATTCTTGGCATTTTTGCGCGTCTTATCATGCGGGACGGCAAGAAGCGCTATGAACAATTTTTCCCGAGAGTCGAGGCGCATTTTCGGGGCGACCTCGTCCATCCCGAATTGAAAACGGTCGCGGCGTTCCTGCGCGCCAATTTCGGAGACTTGTTCTGATGAGACCGGCAGCAGCGATGGTGCTCGCCGCAGGCCTTGGAACGCGCATGCGGCCCTTGACCGATACGCTTCCAAAACCGCTCATCAAGGTCAGCGGCAAGCCGCTGATTGATTACACGCTCGACCGGTTTGAAGGCGCCGGCGTTGACCGCGCGATCGTCAATGTTCATTACCGGGCCGACCAGATGGAAGCGCATCTGGCTGAGCGTTCAGCGCCCGAAATCCTGATCTCGGATGAGCGCTCGCTTCTTCTTGAAACGGGCGGCGGACTCAAAAAAGCGTTGCCGCTGCTCGGCGAGGCGCCGGTCTTTTGCACCAATACCGACGCCATTCTGGTCGATCGCGAAACCGAGCCATGCACGGCGCTCGTCTCGGCCTGGGACGACGATAGAATGGACGCGCTCCTGCTGTTGGCGCCGGTTGATTGCGCCACCGGCTATGACGGCGCCGGCGATTTCAATCTCGAGGCTGGCGGGCGCGTCGCATGGCGAAGCGGCGATGCGGCGCCGTTCATTTTCACCGGCCTTCAAATCATCCGCCCGATGCTCGCCAGCGACGGTCCGGAAGGCCCATTCTCCATGCGGCTCCTCTGGAACAAGGCGATGGAGAATGGCCGCATGCGCGCTATCGTCCATGACGGATTGTGGATGCATGTCGGCGATGCGAAAGGCCTTGCACTCGCCGAAGCGTTCTTTGAAAAGGAGCGGGATGGCGAAACAAAATCCCGCAACATTACTTGACGTCAAAGCGCCGCGACTATTTTCAATCGACGCGGGACGTTCTTTTCTTTCAGACCTTGCCGACACGCTGATCGATCTTCTTGGGGCCGATCTCGCCAGCGCCAAGATATTTCTTCCCAACCGCAGAGCCGCCGGCGCCGCGGCCGATGCATTTCTTGAGAGCGCGGCGAGGCAAGGAAAAACTGCACTTTTGCTACCGCGCTTTCGGGCCATTGGCGACATTGACGAGGATGATGCCGATGTTTTTTCGGGCGACGCTATTGACGAACTGGAGCTCGCGCCGGCGATCCGCAGCGCTGAACGGATTGTCGCGCTTGCGCGTTTCGTATCCGCCCGGGACCGGAGCTTCGCCGGACAGGAAAACTGGCCGGCCGCTGTCGGCGCGGCGCGCGAACTCAGCAAGCTTCTTGACTCCTTTTACGCGGAGGAAGTCGACCCTGCGGCGCTCCGCAATATTGACGTTGGCGGCTTCGCCGAACATTGGCGCCAATCGCTTCAATTTCTTGAAATCATCACGAACGTCTGGCCGGCATATCTTTCGGAGATCGGCCGTATGGACCCGGCCTTGCGGCGATCAAAACTCATCAGCTTCAAGGCGCGACGTCTCATCGAGGCGCCGCCGGCGCATCCGGTAATTGTCGCCGGCACGACCGCGAGCGCGCCTGCTGTCGCACGTTTTCTGGCGGCCACAGCAAATGCGCCTAAAGGCTTCGTCATCCTGCCGGGACTCGACCGGGGACTCGATGACGCCGCCTGGCGCAGCATTGACGACGCGCATCCGCAATCGGGCCTCAAACGCCTGCTCGACAATCTTGGCCTTGACCCCGAGGCTGTGACGCCATGGCCGGGATCCGCCGCCCGGTCGTCGCGCACACGCCTTTTAGGCCTCGCCTTGCGGCCCGCCGAGGCGACAGATGAGTGGCTGGCGCTTGTCGGCGACATGACGGCCGAAGACGCGGCGCTTCAATCGGCCAGTGACGGCCTCCAGCTTGTCGAAGCGGATAATGAGGAAGCAGAAGCGACAATTATCGCCGCGCTGTTTCGCAAAACGCTTGAAACGCCGGGCGCAACATCAATGCTTGTGACGCCGGACCGCAATCTGTCGCGCCGCGTCGCGCTGAAAATGAAACGCTGGGGCGTCAATATTGATGACAGCGCCGGCGTTCCCTTCGCAAATTCTTCTAGCGGAACTTTTCTCCGTCTTGTCGCGTTGTTTCTGGATCAGCCGGGAGATCCGGTGAACATCCTTGCCCTGCTGCGTCATCATCTTTCCGCTACAGGCCTCTCTACCGATGATTACGACGGCGCGGTCGAAAAAATTGATCGCGCCTTGCGCGGTATTCAGCAGCGGGCAGGCTTACAGGCTGCGCAGCAAGATGACGGAAAGAGGGAGCGAAACCGAGAATACATGCGCTATTCTTGAATGCCTGATTGATGCCGCGGAAAAATTCCGCGCTGCAAACCACAAAATTTTTCAGCACGCATCGACGCGCATATTGAGGCCGCCGAACGCATAGCTGGCGTAGAATCTCTGGCGCGGCGATGACAGCCAAAGGCGCGCAGTCCGTGGCCGACCTCAAAGGAGCGGATCTCAATCATTCGATAAGGCCGCCTATGGGGAGTGTTCAGCGCCTTCATTGCCGGATCAGCGAACGTTTATTCGCGATCGAATGCATCCCGGCTTCAATATTCGGACCGCTCGAAGCGCGTCTTCTCTCCGCCGACCATATCATTCTTAGCGGCGGACACAACGAAAGAGGTCTGGCCCGGGCGACGCCGAGAACGTTCCATTCCTGTCGCGCGCGCGATCAGGAAAGAAATCGGCAACTTCCTCGCCTGAGCGCCGGATCGGCCTTTCCGCTCATGACTTCGCCCAGATGGCCGCTGCGCCATGCGTAACCCTCGCCCGCTCGCGTCGGAGCGACGGCCGGCCTGCAAAACCGTCGCGATGGATCGTTCGCCTAAGGAACATTCTTGAAGGCGGCGGCGCGCTTCAGCGCGTCGATGCGTCGGCGGCGTTCGGAAAAGTCGTGGCCAACCTTGATCGTCCTGCCGAGGTAACGCCTGTAAAGCGCCCAAGCCCGAAAGCCGGCCCCGGCAGGCGGCCGGAAAAACTCTATGTGACGCAAATCGAAAAATGGCTGCGCGATCCTTACAGCATCTATGCCCGCTATCTCCTCGGTCTTCGCAAGTGGGAACAGCCAGGCGAACCGTTCAGCATCCGCGAAATGGGAATGATCTTTCACGAGACATTCGCGAAGGCCGCCGTCCAAGTTCCCGCATTCGACCACGGCGCGCTTTCCGACCTCTTTGACGAGGTCGCAAGAAAAGAAGGTCTCGGTACGGATAATCTCCTCTTCTGGTCGGACGCGATTTCGGGCGCGCTTCATTGGTTTTCGGAATTTGACGCGGAACGCCGGAAAGAAGGACGCGCGGCCATCATCGAAGGCGAAGGTTCGATCGTGATTGACGGCGTCAATCCGCCCTTCGAACTTGCAGCGCGCGCCGACCGCATCGACATCCTCAATAATGGCGAGGCGGCGATTTTCGATTTCAAGACAGGAAAAATTCCCACTACGAAGCAGGAGAAATCCTTCAGTCCGCAATTGCCTCTGACCGGTCTTATCGTTCGAGAAGGCGGTTTTTCGCCAATCGGGAAGTCGGCAGTCGCGCGATATGAATATCTGAAAATCACTGGACGCAAGGAAGACGAAAATAAAAACAGCTTCGCTCGCATAGGGCCTGACGCCGCCGAGGCGATTGATGAAGCGGAGCGTTATCTCGGTGAGCTTTTGCGCACCTTCAGCAATGAAAAAACGACTTATCAATCGCAGCCGAGGCCGCAATTTGTCGACGCTTATGGCGATTATGATCAACTCGCGCGCCGCAAGGAATGGGGCGCAGCCAGTGATGACGGCGAAGGCGATCAATCATGAATGCCGCAAGCCATATTAAAGAAACTACGCTTGGTCAGCGCCTTGCCGCAGACCCGGCGCTTTCGGCGATCGTTTCGGCGAATGCCGGCGCCGGCAAGACGCGGGTGTTGACAAACCGCGTCGCACGGCTGCTGCTTGCCGGCGAGGAACCGGCGCGCATTCTCTGCATCACCTTCACGAAGGCCGCCGCCGCGGAAATGGCGCAGCGGCTGTTCGACCTGCTCGGGAAATGGGCGCTCTCGCCGAACGAAAAGTTGCAGAAAGATCTTGCTTCGCTTGACGGCGATGATCGCATCCGTTCGCCAGAAGAACTCGCCAATGCGCGACGGCTTTTCGCGCGCGCGCTCGAAACGCCGGGCGGGCTTAAAATCCAGACGATTCACTCCTTTTGCGAGAGCCTTCTAAAACGTTTTCCGCTAGAGGCAGGGATCGCTCCCGGATTCTCCGTCATTGAAGATGCTGAGGCGGCGCTTGCCGCAAAGACGGCCGTCGCATCCGTAGCCGGCCGCGCCGACGGGGCGATAAAGGCCGCCTTTGAGCGCCTCCTTCAATCCATGAATGGCGGCGCGCTCAAGGATCTTCTCGAAGCAAATGTTATTTCGCGGCGGCCGTTTGCGCGCGCTACAGAATTTGGCTGGGACGCTTTCAAGAATGAGGCGGCTGAAATTCTTGGGACAACGCCGGGGGATGAAAGCGACGAGATTGCATCCTCGCTGGTCGCCGCCTTGCAAGACCATGATCTGAAACGCGCCCTTGATGCACTCGACCAATCGGGGGGGAATCCCCAAAAGCTTTGCGCAAAACCTTTGCAGACTTATTTGTCTTCTCAATCGATTGAGACAAAGCTTGCTGCATTAGCCAGGCTTTTCAGGAAAAGCGACGGCGCCCCAAGAGAAAGTTTTGGAACAAAAAAAACCGAAGAGATCGATCCAGGCGTTGAAGCGATCCTCCGGGATGCGCAGCAGGTTTATCTCGGCTATGCTGATCGCATACGTGGGGCTGACGCCTATCACGACAGCGCCGCTTTTTACGACATCGTCCGCGCCGGCCTCGAACAATATGAAAGCGCCAAGGCGGCGCGCGGCGCGCTCGATTTCGACGATCTCATCCTTTATTCGCGTCGGCTTCTTTCCAACGCCAATGATACGCAATGGGTTCTTTACAAGCTCGACGCCGGCATTCGGCATATTCTTCTCGATGAGGCGCAGGATACGGGCCCCGATTCCTGGGATGTGATCGAGCGGCCGCTTGAAGAGTTCTTCTCCGGCGAAACTGCACGCAAAGGCGGACGCACCTTTTTCGCTGTCGGCGACATGAAACAATCGATTTATTCCTTCCAGGGCGCTGACGCGGCGCTGTTCGGCGAAAAGCAGGAAGCGCTCGGCAAACGGATTGCAGCTGTTTCCAAATATGAGGCAGTGACGCTTCGCGCTTCCTTCCGTACGACTGACCCTGTCCTGCGTTTTGTCGATGAATTATTCAGGCGCGAAGAAGTCGTGGACAATGTCAGCCTTCAAACGCCGCTCAGACATTTATGCACGCGCGATGGCGCCGCCGGAATGGTTGAGCTGTGGCCGCTCGTCGAGAGAATCCCGGCCGAAGACGGCAATCCATGGGACGCGCCGCTCGATGCGACGGCGCCGGACAGTCCGCCACGAAAACTTGCTGTGGAAATCGCCGAAACGATTTCCGGCTGGTTGAAAAGAGAAGAAATTCTGGAATCAAAAGGCCGCCCGATCAAGCCGGGCGACATCATGATTCTCGTCCAGAGCCGCAAGGCGCTTTTTCGTGAGATCATACGCGCGCTTGGCAAAAAAGGCGTTCCGGTCGCTGGCGCCGACAAGATTGCGCTGCTTGAGGATCA
>JAWKVJ010000071.1:0-6410 GCA_041398085.1 Parvularculaceae bacterium | reverse complement strand
CGACGGCCGCGGCGCGAATGAGGCAGATTTGCCGGGAAATTTTGAGTGGACAAACTGCGCGGGCGCGGCAGGATGCTATGCCCGGCGCCAAGGATTTTTCGCCCCTATGATCGGCCTCGTCATCGTCACGCATGGACGCCTCGCAGAAGATTTTGTCGCGGCGACGGAACATGTCGTCGGGCCGCAGATCGCGATCGCCGCAATTTCGATCGATGCTGACGACGATATGGAAAAGCGCCGTGCGGACATTCTGGCCGCAGCAAAATCGGTCAACGCGGGTTATGGCGTTATTATTCTCACGGACATGTTCGGCGGCACGCCGTCCAATCTTGCGATCTCCGTGATGGAAAAAGCGAACGCTGAAGTGATCGCCGGCGTCAATTTGCCCATGTTGATCAAGCTCGCTTCGATTCGCGTCGACAAATCGCTTAAAGAGGCGGTCGCGGCCGCCCATGAGGCCGGCCGGAAATATATCAACGTCGCGTCCTGGGTCTTGTCAGGCGAAAACGAATGAACAAAAGCCGGATCTGGTGAACGCAAAAGCGCCGCTTACCGCGCGGGTGCGCATCATCAACCGCCGCGGCCTTCACGCGCGAGCATCGGCGAAATTCTGTGCGGTCGCCGGATCGTTCGACGCCGACATCAGGGTGACAAAGGATGAATTCACGGTCGGCGGCAAGTCGATCATGGGTCTCTTGATGCTTGGGGCCGGCGTCGATTCCGATATCGCCATCGAAGCGACGGGCCCCCAGGCCGCTGAAGCGATCGACACGCTTGTCAAACTGGTCGCCGACAAGTTCGGGGAAGGGGAGTAATTTTACTCCGCGATCGTTTCGCCTGTGCCGCCAAACTCAGCCGGGAAATCCTTGAGCTTCGGCAAGCCGTCTTTCATTGGGAGCACCGTTTCGGCGTAATTGATGTGAACGCCCGGTGTGAACTTCACAGTCGGGATAGTCGCCGAAAATACGTCGACGAGTTTGAGGCCCGGATGATTGCTCATCAAATGGCCGCCGCATTTACCGCAATATTGGCGTTCGCTGGCCGGCGTCTTCGCAAACGTTTTCAGGTGTTCCTTGCCGCCGGTGACTTTCACAGCAGTCGGCGTCCAAAGCGTGAAGGCGTTCACCGGCCCGCCCGACCAGGAACGGCAAGACCTGCAATGGCAATAGCCCATGCCCTCCGGTTCGCCCGAAACCTCGATTGTTACCGCGCCGCAAAAACAGGCGCCCTTATGCGTTCTACCCATTCCCGCTCTCCTTTTTTTTTGGCAAGCGGGATATTACGCTCTCACGCAGAGAGCGTGAACAGGTAAATGCTGTCCGTTGTTTCGGGCCTAGCTGAGCGCGTTGCCGGCCTCGTCCTGAATGACAACTTTCTGCCCGTCGCGCAGGCGCTCGCCGCCGCGAATGACGACGACATCGCCAGCCTTGACCGCGCCGATCACCTCAATGAGGTTGCCGTCTGCGGCGCCAAGTTCGACGTCGATCTTCTTGGCGATATTTTCAGGGTTGACGAGGAAAAGGCTGACCTTGTCGGCTCGTAGAATGAGCGCATCGCGATCAACGGCTACGACGCGCCGCGGCGCTGTTCTGGGAAGACGCACTTCGACCGCAGAACCGATATGCCAATCAGTCTTGGGCAATACGAGCCGCAGTTCGAGCGTGCGGCTCACCGTGTCGCCGACAGGAACAATGGCGCGAACGCGCGCGGTCAGCGATTCACCGCTATTATTGACGCCGATTTCGTCGCCCTCATGGACGGCTGCAAGAAGTGCGTCGGGCGCGCGTGCGGTCACTTCGAGCGCGTCCAGATTGACAAGGCGCGCAATCGGCGCGCCGACTTGCACGAATTCGCCGACTTCGGTCTCGCGTGCAGCGATGCGTCCGTTGAACGGCGCTTTGACTTCCGTGCGTTCAAGCGCAATTTCAGCGGCGCGAAGCGTCACTTTGGCGGAGGCGAGGTTCTGGGCGGCCTCGTCGCGTTCGGAACGCATCTGGTCGAGCGTTGATCTGGACTCGCCGCCATTCTCGCCGAGGCTTTCAAATCGTTTGACGCGGGTCACAAGGAAATTGGCGCGGGCTTCGAGCCGCTTGATGTCAGCACGCGCCTGATCGCGCTGTACCGTCGCATCCGCCGGGTCGATCCGCGCGATGACGTCGCCTTCTTTCACTTCATTGCCGATCTCGAAACCCAGAGAATTTTTCCGGCGTCGCCGCGGCGACAAGGCTGTCATTGACGCTGACGACTGAGCCCGGCGCTTCGGAATGCGGCGACAATTCTGTCGACATGGCTTTGGCGACGCGCACCGATGGGCGGCGGCTACGATGGGCCGGTCTGCCGACGCGCCGCCTTTTCCGCCTGTGAAGACCCTGGTCATGAACGCCTGCCGCCGATGATGACGGCGACTGCGCCAACTGCAAGGAGCGTTCGCAAAGGCTTTTTCGTGAAGGGAAGACGCACCGCTTTTCTCCTATTCTGCGGGCTGAAGGACAAGGCGCGTATTACGCGCAGCTGATTTCTGCGCGCCGAGCTGCAAGAGCGCGGGCATCAGAACAAGCGTGAAGAGCGTCGAAACGGTCATGCCGCCAAAAATAACGGTTGCGAGGCCGCGATAAATCTGCGCGCCCTGGCCCGGCGCGAGGATCAGCGGCGCCATGCCCATTAGTTGTCGCCGTCGTCATGAAGATCGGCCGCGTGCGCAGTCGCAGCGCCCGCGTACGGCGTCGACGCGGGACATGCCCTCGGCCTCGGATTGGCGCGTCTGTTCGACAAGCAGGATCGCATTGTTGACGACGATGCCGAGGAGAATAATGAATCCGATCATGCCGAGAAGATCGAGCGGCGTCTTGTGAACGAGGTTCAAAAGGCGGATCGCGACGATGCCGCCAACGGCCGCCATCGGCAGCGCGATGATGACAATCGTGGCGTCGCGCACCGATTTGAAGAGCGCAGCCATGATGAGGAAGAGAAGGGCGACTGCGAGGAGGAAATTGCCTCCGAGATTGGTGATGGCGCGTTTGAGGCTGTCGGCTTCACCGGCGAACTTCACCGACGCGCCTTCGGGCAAGGCGGCATAGATCTGTTGCAGCGCATCGCCATTAAGGCTTGTCACGATGTCGCCGAGGGCCATGCCTTGCGGCGCATTGACGCCAAGCGAAATCGTTCGCCGTCCATCGATGCGGCTGATCTGCTGCGGGCCGACCGTACGCTTAAAGGTCGCAAGCTCGCCAAGCGGCACGACAGCGCCCGAGGGCGTCGCGATCGGCACTGTCGAAAGATATTCGGGCTCGCCCCAAGGCTTTGACTGCAGGATGATGTCGATGCGCTTGTCCTGATGGAAGAACTCTCCGAGCCAGAGACCGTCGCCTAGTGCGCGGACAGCGCTCGCAACAGAGCCGCGCGAAAGGCCGACTTCAGCAATGCGCCGATCATTCGGAAGCAGCGTCAGTTCCGGATTGACGATCTGCGGATCAGGATTTGGCCACACGGACGAACCTGGCAAGGCAGCGGTAATGATGTCGCTCACCGACGCGACTGACGCTTGCAGCGCGTCATAGTCCGCCGCTTGCAAATCAATCCGGATGTCGCCGCCGCCGCCGAAATCGCCGAAGAGATCACCCTGGCGGGCGAAGACGCGCGTATCGGGAAAGCCTGATAGAATTTCGTCGTTGACGAGTTTTTCAAGCTTGCCCATGTCCGACTGAATTTTCGGGCGCACGCCGATATTGCCGCCCCACTCGCCGGAATAGAGATAGTAGTTGAGAAGCGCCGGCTGTTTCTCGCCGCTCATATAGGGGGCGAGGCGATTGACGACGACTTCAGCAAACTCTTTGCGGATCATTTCGGGGTTGGCGCCTGACGGGAACGAAATGAAGCCGTCGATCGCCGCGCGCTTGACCGGCGGCAAATAATTGAGCGACGGAAGGAGCGTCGCGCCCAAAGTGACTGGCAGAACTGTCAGCGCCGCAATCCACGCCAAGCGCTTCTTGGGCGTCGCCGTCATCGCCATGACCGCATCGGGGATGCGGTCGAAAATCGACAGTTTCTTTGCAGCTGCCGCCTTTTCAGTCTTTTTCATCAACATTGCCGCGCCGACCGGCAATATCGTCGCCGATACGATGAGGCTGAAGGAAACGGCGACGGCGATTGTCAGCGCGAGGTCTGCAAAGAGCTGCCCCTCAACATCCTCAAAGAACATGATCGGAATGAAGACAGCAACCGTCGTGACCGTTGAGGCGAGGAGGGCGCCGAAAACCTGTTTGACAGCGTGCGCGGCGGCGTCATGCGGCGCTTCGCCGTCCTCTCGCATTCGGACGTAGTTTTCGAGAACGACGATAGCCGCGTCGAGCACCATGCCCGTCGCGAAGGCAAGGCCAGCAAGAGAAATGACGTTGATCGATCGCCCTGTCGCATTGAGGAAAACGACGGTCGCCGCAAGACAGATCGGGATCGCGGCGGCAATAATAAGGGTTGCTGTTGTCCGGCGCAGGAACGCCCATAGCACGCCGGTCGCCAACAAGACCCCGAGCAATAGATTCCCGGTCAACATTGACAGCGCGTTCTTGATGAAAAGCGAGGGATCGAAACTCTTGTGAATCGCAAATCCCATTTCGGCGAGCGGCCCGGCGTTCAGATCGTCGATCTTCTTGGTGATGGCGTCGATAGCGGCCAGCGTATTGGCGCCCGGCTCGCGAATAACGCGCATGCCGATTGCAGGATTGCCGTTCTGATAGACTACGCCGCCACGCTTGTCGTTGGCGACCGCGACGTCGGCGACGTCCTTGAGCCGGATCGGCGCCCCGCCGCGCACAGCCAATATGGTCTCGTTAAGTTCGTCAGCGGTGTAGCGGCCTTCAAATCGCAGCGTGAAATCCCTGCGGCCCACTTCCACCGAACCGCCGGTTACGTCGGTCGACCGGTTCACCGTTTGGGCGATCTGATCGATCGTAATGCCGTAGTCGGCCAAGCGAAACGGATCGAATGTGATGCGAATGATCGGCCGTCCGTCATCGGAGTTGATATCGACGCCGGCGACGCCGTCGACGGATTCAAGTTCAGGTTTGATCCGTGTCTCCGCGAAATCGCTCATCTTTGTTGAGGCGTTATCGTGCCCCGGCAAGCGCTGGAGAAAGAGGAAGATCAGTGTCTCGCCAGCGTCGCCGCCGCCAAAATCGCCGATCTGCGGGCGCTCAGCATCGGCAGGCAGTCCGCGAACGCGTTGCAGGCGCGCGGTCACGTCGGCGAGCGTTTTGTCCATATTGGCGCCGAGCGTGAATTCGAGCCGCACAAAGCCGCCGCCCGAATTCGAAAAGGACTGCATCTGTTTGAGGCCAGGGATGCCGCGCAGCTCACGCTCAATCGGCTCGATAATTTCGCTTTCAACCTCACGCGGCGACGCGGCGCGCCAGCCCGTCCAGATGCCCATCACTGGCCGCTCAATATTCGGCAGCAATTGGATCGGAAGTCGCGTCACCGACAAGAACCCGAGAAGCGCAAGCATTGCCAAAACAACACCCACCGCAGCGGGGTTTTTAAGGCAGAGTTTGGTGAGGCCCATCGCTATCTCCCAACGCGCTGAAGCGACAAATGTCGCGCAGGCTATAGGCGGCCCGAAAAGCGTTAAAAACAAGAGGCGGAGCGGCCTCATTCGATAGACGGAAAGCGCCTCGCGATGAATGGAGAATGTGCGTGCGATGAACCGTTCAAATGAAATCGCACGCGATTTCTCGCGCGCGATTTGCATCACCAGACAATCCGGATTCGGCGTGCGGTCCGACTAGTCGTCAGTCTGTTCGGCTTCGTCGAGCGCCCGCAGCTTTTGTTCGACGAGATTGCGCCTGTCTTCGATCTGAACGAGTGACTTCTGCAGTTCCTTGCGGCGGCCGGCGCTGTTCTCTTTCAGCGACGCGCGCGCTTTTTCGATCTCTTCAAGGGCCTGCTTGCGATCAGCGGGGCTCATGTCTTCGTCGCTGTCGATGTCGCTTTCCGCGTCGTCGAGGTCAGAAAGTGCGTCATCAACATCCTCGCTCATGGCGTCTTCAAGATCGGACTGCGCATCATCAAGCGCGTCTAGCTCCGCCTCGAGCGCATTACGGCGGGCTTCGCGCGCATTGATCCGCGCTTGCTCCCCTTCGCGGCGGCCGGCTTCGGCGTCTTCCCGGGCGCGGCGCACTTCCTCGCGCATGCGCTCCCGGTCTGCCTCAGTCCAGGATGCAGCGGCTGCTTGTTGCGCCAGCTTTGCTTTACGCACTTCCTCCGCAACGCGCTTCTGATCCTCTTTCGTCCAGCGGAAGTCAGCGCGCATGCGTTCAGCGTCGCGCTTTGCCTGCTCGCTAACGCGGGCTGTATCAGCGTCGGTCCACTGGAACGCGAATTGCGCATCTTTCTGCGCCTTCTCCGCCGCCTTGCGC
>JAWKVJ010000070.1:0-7186 GCA_041398085.1 Parvularculaceae bacterium | reverse complement strand
CATGCGATTGCGAATGCCGCTGTCAGTAAAAATGACCGGCAAATCGTGGAGCACAACGTAATTTTCCGTCAGCCCCATATCGTGCGGTAAACGCGGACCGGGAAGGTCAACTTCTTGAAAATGCGTCAGCGCGCCGTCTTTCGAAATCGTTCCGAAGGACATTTTCGGCTCATAAAGCGCATAGTCAAAAAAAACGAATTCGCCGGTTACAGGATCGACTTTCGAATGCGCAGAAACGTTATAGGGGAGCTTGCCGGCGAAATCTTCAGCGCCGATCGTATCAAGCGTTTTCAAATCCATCGCCACCGGCTGGCCTGATATATACCACAGAGCTAGCAAACGGCCATTGTGAACAACGACGTCCGTGTTTGCCGTGTCCTTGTAAACGGTGCGCCGCCCTTCAATAGATTTTGACGCCGAGAAAATGCCCGGCATGGCGTCGGCGCCTTCAATCTCGGCTTCGAAGTCCGCAGTTCGCACATAGCGGTTGGCGTATCGGGCGCAGCCGTTTTCAAACCAGATCCCGTGAATCATGCCGTCGCCGTCGAACCAGTGATGCATGCCCTTTGGCGCCGAAGCGGGGTTGGGCCCATTTCGAAAATAGGCGCCGTTGAGCTCTTTCGGGATTTCGCCGACTACCGGCAGGTCGCCCGATGTCGCCTCCTCCCGGACCGGCGCATAAAGGCCGTTGAGATACGGGTTGATTTCGTTCAAACGAGCCTCAGCCATTGGTTTCTCCTCGCTGAGTCAGCCTACAACAGGCAGGTTGGAACCTAAATCTCCGGGAGCAGCCCTTTGGCGCGCGCGAACGAAAATCATGTCTGTCAGTCTTGCGGCGCGGTTTATTCCAAGTGGCAAGGGCGCTGCGATGAGTGCGGCGAATGGAATACGATTGCCGCCGAGGCCGCTGAAGCTGGTCCGCCAGGCTCGCTCGGCGCAGGAAAAAAGACCAAGAGCAAAATTCTCGAATTCACGACGTTGAAAGGCGGCGGCGAATTCGAGCCGCGCCTGTTGACCGGCAATGCAGAGTTTGACCGCGCCTGCGGCGGCGGTCTCGTTCCCGGCTCGGCGCTGTTGATTGGCGGCGATCCGGGCGTTGGCAAATCCACCCTGCTTCTTCAGATTGCAGCGGGCGTCGCCAAAGGCGGCGCGCGGGTCGCCTATATTTCCGGCGAAGAGGCGACGGCGCAGATCCGCTTGCGCGCGCAACGCCTAGGCCTTGATGAAGCGCCGGTTGCGCTCGCTTCAGCAACGGCGCTTCGCGATATCCTTGCGACCCTGAAGGCGGACAAGCCCGATGTCGTCATCATCGATTCAATCCAGACGCTGTGGTCGGACGCCTTGCCAGCTGCGCCAGGCACGGTCACGCAAGTGCGCGCCTCGGCGCAGGAGCTCATCCGATTCGCCAAAGGATCGGGCGCCGTTCTTTTTCTGGTCGGGCATGTCACCAAGGACGGCCAGATCGCCGGGCCGCGCGTTGTGGAACATATGGTCGATGCGGTTCTCTATTTCGAAAGCGAACAAGGCCGTGCCTTCCGCCTGTTGCGTGCGGTCAAGAACCGCTTTGGCGCAGCGCATGAAATCGGCGTTTTCGAAATGACCGGCGGCGGCCTTCGGGAAGTCGCAAATCCATCTGAACTTTTTCTTTCCGAGCCCGGAGAACCAGCGCCGGGCGCATCTGTATTTGCCGGCGTCGAAGGCACGCGCCCGCTTCTCGTTGAATTCCAGGCGCTTGTTTCGCCTACGACCTTCGCCGCGCCGCGCCGCGCCGTTGTCGGTTGGGACAATGCACGGCTTTCGATGATGCTCGCTGTGCTCGACGCCCGCTGTGGGCTCGAATTCGGTCGCCATGACGTATTCCTTAATGTCGCTGGCGGTTTGCGAATTGCCGAGCCAGCTGCGGATCTGGCCGCCGCCGCGGCGCTTTGTTCCTCCCTCTTCGATCGGCCGCTTCCCAAAACCCATGTTGTTTTCGGCGAAGTTGCGCTTTCCGGCGCCATCAGGCCGGCGCCGCAAGCCGAGGCGCGCCTTAAAGAGGCCAAAAAGCTTGGGTTTAAAGGCGCGGTCGCACCGAAGGGCGGCGACGAATCGCCTATCCCTGTAACTTGTGTCGAGACTCTGGGCGATCTCGTTCAATGGGTGCGGTCCGCCGATGGTTGAGGACTGGCCTGATGAACGCTATGGGAGGCGTGGCGGGAGACGCCGCGCCTGCGCTTGACCAGCGCCTTGTTCGGCGGCGTGCACGAGTATTGGGTGACAAATGACGGTATTTGACGCGCTCCTGCTGGTGGTCCTCGGTTTCTCTATCTTTTTTGCGGCAATGCGCGGTGCGATTCGCGAGCTGGCGACGCTCGCCGGCCTTGCCCTCGCGGCTATTGTCTCTTGGTTTGGGGCAAAGCCCCTCGTCGCGCTTCTCGGCAAGGACGGGTCATTTCTGATGACGGTCGCGGCGGCCGGAATGTTGGGAATCCTCGCTTTTGGCGGCTTTTACTTCCTGATCCACAAGGGATTGTTGAGACTGAAGCTTACGAAAAAGCAGAAAACCATCGATCGCTATGGCGGGGGCGTCTTTGGCCTGATCCGGGCGCTCGCCCTCATTGGCCTTGGATTTCTCGGATATGGCTACTATCTCGACGCCCAAAATCAGCCCGATGCAGTAAAGAAAGCATTCTTGCTGCCGGTAGCGACCGCCGCGGCCGGTTTTTTTGAGCAATTCGCTCCTCGCACCGGTAATTTGGGTGGAACCGCCAAAGAAGAACCTGCAGACCCGGCGCGCGAAGGCTATGGCCAGGCGGACCGGTCAGGCCTCAAAGAGATCGTGACGACGGTGACAACCTCGGATAAAGCGGACGCGAAACCTGCCGACCCCATTGCCGATATCATCACCAAGGAAGAAAAGACCGATGGTGAGCCCAACCGCCGATGACTTCGCCCTAAAAGCAGCAAGACGTTTAAAGCGTCTTGGCGCGCGCTACCGCATTCGCGCCCACGAACTCGACGAATTACTGGGCGGCAGAAAACTGAACGAGGAATGCGGCGTCTTCGGCGTTATCGGCACGCCGGATGCGGCGGCGCTGACAGCCCTCGGTCTCCATGCGCTTCAACATCGTGGTCAGGAAGCGGCGGGCATTGCAAGTTTCGACGGCAAGTCGTTTCGCACCGAACGGCATTTGGGCCTTGTCTCGGATAATTTCTCTGATGGCGACACGCTGGCGCGCCTCAAAGGCGTGGCGGCGATCGGACATACGCGATATTCAACGCAAGGCGAAACCGTTTTGCGAAATGTGCAGCCTCTTTACGCCGATCTCGACAAAGGCGGGATCGCTGTTGCGCATAACGGCAATCTGACGAATTCCAGAAAGCTGAAATCGGAACTCGTCCAGCGCGGCTGCATATTCCAGTCAACATCGGACTCTGAACTTTTCCTGCAACTGACTGCGCGCTCGCACCAGCTTTCCATGGTCGACAAATTGATCGACAGTTTGAAACAGGTCGAGGGTGCCTATGCGCTGGTCGTTCTGACAAAAGATGCGCTTATCGGCGCGCGCGATCCGGTGGGCATCCGTCCGCTGGTGCTTGGATCGCTAAACGGCAAGCCCATCCTTGCGTCGGAAACCTGTGCGCTCGACCTGATCGGTGCGACCTTCGTTCGCGATATCAAGCCTGGCGAGATCGTGATCTGCCGCGAAGACGGCGAGGTCGAAAGCCGGCAGATATTCCCGCAATCCAATCCGGCGCGGCCGTGTATTTTTGAGATGATTTATTTTGCGCGGCCGAATTCGATCATCGACGGCAACAGCGTCTATCAATTGCGCAAAAGCCTCGGCCAGCGATTGGCGCAAGAGGCGCCTTGCGACGCCGACATGGTGTCGCCGATTCCGGATTCAGGCGTGCCTGCTGCAATCGGCTATGCGCAGGCGTCAGGTGTTTCTTACGAAATGGCGCTTATCCGCAGCCATTTTGTCGGACGAACCTTTATCGAACCCGTTCAGCGGATTCGCGAAGCAGGCGTCAAACGCAAGCACGCGCCAAACCGCGGTCTTATTGAAGGCAAACGCATTGTTCTGATTGACGATTCAATCGTGCGCGGCACAACGTCGCGAAAAATAACGGAGATGCTGCGTCAGGCGGGCGCCAAAGAAGTGCATATGCGCATCGCCTGTCCGCCAATTATCCATCCGGATTTTTATGGCATAGACACGCCGTCGCGAGACGAGTTGATCGCCGCCCAGATGAGCGTTGAGGAAATCCGAAAAGAGATTGGCGTCGACAGCCTGGCCTTCCTGTCGCTCGACGGCCTTTATGAAGCATTCGGCAAAGGCCCACGCGATGATTCCGCGCCGGCCTTCACGGACCACTGTTTTACCGGCGATTATCCGACGCGGCTCGTCGATCAGCTGGAATCGCAGCGCAGTGCGATGATCGAGCAGCTCTCGTTTCTCGCAGAGTCGAGCTGACGGTCTATCCGTTGACTGGAATGGCGTAGGTTCCGGTCGCATGAGCAACTGGTTCTTCATCGTCATCTGAATAAATAATGACGTCACCGACCGCGAGGCGCCGGCCAAGTTTCAGTAATTGGCATTCGGCGATCAAATCGCGCATGGGCGGGCGCTTTAAAAAATTGATCGACATGTTGGTTGTGACCGCCTGCGCCTTCGGCCCGACGCTCGCCAGTACGGCAATATACATGGCGGTATCGGCGAGCGCGAACATCGCCGGGCCTGCGACCGTGCCCCCTGCGCGCAATTGCCGCTCGCCGATCGACATTCTGAGCTTTACCCGTCGAAAAGCCGCATCCTCGATCGTGACGCCCATTCGGTCCCAGCGGGCGAAATGTTCGCGCATAAACTTGCCAATTTCATTGGCGTTCATCAAAGGTTCAGGCATCGTATTCCTCGTGTCATTCTTCGAACCTAGCCGCCGATTTGAGATGATTGGAAGCTTTTCGTGCGCCCGATAGCTGCGAGCTGGCGCCTGCTCTTGGCAAAGCCCGCGCGATCGGCATTATCGCGCCCATGACGCCCAAGGAAAAAGCCCGGGAAGATTTCAAGCGCGCCCTTATTCACACGACGCGCGCGCTTTCATCATTGCCTGAAGTCGACGTGTCTTTCGGCGGCGAGCATTCCGCCGTCACAGGGCGGCAAGCGAAGATTCCACTACCCGCACGCATTATAGACCGCGAAGCGGCATTGGTGGCCCGCGGCGAAGCGGATGCTGCGGCGTTACGCCTCGCCCATCATGACCAGGGCACCTACGCCAAGGCGTCCCCGCGGAGCGAAGAGGCTCGCGCCGTATTCCGCGCGCTCGAAGACGCGCGCATTGAAGCAATAGGCGCACGCGCGCTTAAGGGCGTCGGCGACAATCTTGCGGCGGCGCTCGACAAGACCATTGCCGATCGCCGGCTCGACCGGCTGAATGCGGTGGAAGCCGCATCCGTCGCGGATATTGCGTCGCTGTTACTGCGACAGCGCTTGACGGGACGAGACCATCCGCCGTCAGCGGCGGAATTCATGTCGGCGCAATCGAGCGACATAGAAGCGCTCGCGGGGGCTTCGCTTGATGCGCTGGCGACAGATTGCGACCTCAACGACCAAAATGCTTTCGCCGAATTTGCGCGCCGCATCATCCACGACCTCAATCTTGATGATGAGGCGGGCGATGAAAAAGGCGAAGAGCAAACGCAAGGCGATGACGAAAACGAGACTAATGAAAATGACGCCTCAGACAATGAAGATGAGGGCGTAGCCGACCCAGAGCAGGATCCGGCGACCGATGAGGGCGACGCGCCTGAAAGCGACGCCGACATGGACGAACAGGATTTCGAGCAGGGAGATGACGACCAGGACGGCGCCGTTGAAAATGCGCGCATATCCTCGATTCGGACGATGTTCGATGCCGATAGCGGCATGCGTTACGCCGCCTATACGACAGAGTTCGATGAAATAGCAGCGGCGGACGAGCTTTGCGACAATGAAGAGTTGCAGCGGCTCCGGCGAACGCTCGATCGGCAACTTGAAAATCTTCATTCAGTCGTTTCACGGCTAGCAAACAAGCTGCAGCGCCGGTTGATGGCGCAGCAAAACCGAAGCTGGATATTTGATCTCGACGAGGGCGTTCTCGATGCGGCGCGGCTGGCCCGCGTCGTTGTTGATCCGATGCAACCGCTCTCCTTCAAGCGAGAGCGTGAACTCGAATTTCGCGATACGGTCGTGACGCTGCTTATTGATAATTCCGGCTCAATGCGCGGCCGGCCGATTTCTATCGCCGCCATTTGCGGGGACATTCTTGCGCGCACGCTTGAGCGTTGCGGGGTCAAAGTTGAGATCCTCGGCTTCACGACGAAAGCCTGGAAAGGCGGCCAGTCGCGTGAAAAATGGGTTGCTGACGGACGCCCCGCCAATCCAGGCCGGCTCAACGATCTTCGCCACATTATATATAAGGCTGCCGACACGCCTTGGCGACGCGCCCGCTCCTCGCTTGGTCTGATGATGAAAGAAGGGCTGCTCAAAGAAAATATCGACGGAGAAGCGCTGATCTGGGCGCATTCGCGTCTGCTCGGCCGCGCTGAATCCCGCCGCATCTTGATGGTGATTTCCGATGGGGCGCCAGTCGATGACACGACGTCATCGGCCAATGGCGGCGCTTATCTGGAACGACACCTTCGCGAAGTCATCACTGAAATTGAAACGCGCTCGCCAGTCGAATTGATCGCCATCGGCATTGGCCATGACGTCACACGCTATTATCGCCGCGCCGTAACAATTGTCGATGTCGAACAATTGGGCGGCGCGATGGTCGACAAACTCGCTGAGTTATTTGAAGAAACCCATGAGCGCGAGGACGTTCGTTCTACTGCGCGTGCAAGGGTGTTGATCTAGGACGCTGCCTCGGCAGCGGTCAGAAATGGTTCCCAAGGAATAATTTTCTTGCGGGCGCTCGCCTAGCTGGTCATTCCGAACGCGTCGATGCGTTTAGCGGCGCGATCAATAAGAAGGCGAAGCGATTCATATTTTTTGTCGGTGCGCAACAGCATTCTGAGAGCAAGCTCGGCCAGGAACAATTCGTCGGCGATTGCACGCATGGCGCGCCGACCTTCATCTGTAAGGCCTGTAGAAGTCTTTGGTTCCGAGGTGAGGAAGCGATCGATCGCCCCGTCAATCGCAGTTTCGTTTTCACTCGCCTGCAT
>JAWKVJ010000069.1:0-7731 GCA_041398085.1 Parvularculaceae bacterium | reverse complement strand
CCCGCGTCGCGCCCGCCGGAATTGGCGCATGGCGATATCCATCTGCGTCCGCCGGAATTTGCTGATTTTGTTGAGTGGTCTACACTCCGTGAGAATAGCAGGGCGCATCTTACTCGGTGGGAGCCCGACTGGCGGAGCGAAGATATAACGACCGACAAGTGGCGTATGCGACTACGCGCTTATGAGCGTCAATTCCGCGCGCGCACTGGCGTTGCATTTCACATCTGTCAGCAAACGGACAAGCGAGTTGTCGGCGGCATCACCCTCTCGGACATTCGCCGGCATGCATCTTATTCCGCAACGCTGGGCTATTGGATTGGCGCAGAATTCTTGCGGCGTGGCTATGGAATTTCCGCCGTTGAGACCGTCGCCGCCTATGCTTTCGACGATCTTGAATTAAACCGTATCGAAGCGGCTTGTCAGCCGGACAATAAAGCCTCCCGAACTTTGCTGGAGCGGGCCGGTTTTCGTGAGGAGGGCCTTGCTCGGCAGTATCTTCATATCAACGGGAAATGGCGCGACCATGTGCTCTACGCGCTTTTGGCCGATGATTTCCGCGCTGCGGAATAGGTCTGGCCCTATAAAATCTGCAATTAACCCTGAAAACGCGGCCAATCGTTCCTCACGCCTCTTGTCAGGACGCCCGGCGAAAGCGAGGATGGGTGCGGGGCAAAGAAGTGTCGCGCGCCTTGCTCGCTCGCCATTATGGGGGCGGGTCAGGCGGCGCGCCTCCTGTTGCGGGGTGATTGGGGCGTATGGCGTTGGGTATTATGCTTGGAGTCGAAGCCGCAGGGGCGTCGACATTTTCTACCGTTCTTTCTGCGCAAGATCTCGGACGAGGCGCAATCATTGGCGCTATGCTCGTCGGGGCGGCTTTTCTTGCCGGAATCGGCGTTCTCAAAAATAGCGCAGCCGCCTTCTGCGGTTTCCTGATGATCGCCGCGGGACTCGCTTTGACGGCGATTTCACTCGGTATATTGCCGACGCCATCCCCATCGCTCGCCCTGCTGTTGCAGGGCGTATTTGCGGCGTCAGTGCTGGTATTCTTGTCCGCGACATTGCCTATGGTTGCAAGAAGCCAGTTTATCGGCGGTATTTTGTTCGCCGGGGCGCTCACCATCGTCGGGATCGGAATTATCAACCTTCTTTTTGACGGCAACGCAGCAGGTGCAGAACGCCTCGGATTGGCGGCGGTTGCAGTAACAGTGCTGGCGTTAACTGGTCTTGAGGCGATGCGCGGCGACGCTGGCGCTCGCCTCGTGTTACCGGGTGCGGCGCTTGCAATTGCGGCTGCTTTTCTGGCGTCATTCGAAGGCCTGTCATTATTGCCGGAAGCGATTTTCGCCGCGGGAGTCTTGATTGCGAGCCTTGTCGGCCTCGTCGAACCTGCCCGCGTGTCATTCGGCGGCGGCAAATTTTCAGCGCCGGCGAATTCCGGCTTAGACGTAGGCGTTCGCGCTTCTCACGCGGTTGGCCGCGATCAGCGCATGGAAGTCCCGCGCAAAGCGTCGGCTTTGCGCGTTTCAGAAAATCAATTGGCGCAGGTGCTCGATTATGCGGGCGTCGCCGTTTGGGACTGGAGCCCCGAAGCCAATCATCAAACTGAATCTTTTTGCTCGATGATGGGCGCCGATTGCGATGGGGCATTCACGCCGGACGCTATGCGCGATTTCATCCACAAAGATGACATCCCGCGATTTGAGAAAGAAGTATTTGGCGCCGGCGATGTTGATGGCGGATTTGACGAGGTTGTTCGCTTACAGACTGGAAAATCCATGCGTTTCCGCGGCGCAAGGGCGATCGATTCAAATGGCGCACTCGAGCGTGTCATCGTATTTCTTGAAGACGCGCATTGTGTCGGCGGGCATGAACCGGCGCGGCCGGATTCATTGAAACCTGCAGCCGCAACGTTGACGAGCGCGGCGCTTGCGGCCGCTGAAGCCAAGGAAGAGAATATAATGAGGTTTCCGCCGTAAAGCCGGCAAGGGTTCTTAAATCAAAGGAACCAGCGAAAGCCGATCTGGCGGCGGACAACAAAGAAACGGTATCTGGCGATCTCGCCAAGGATGAGCCGGTCACGACGAATGATGCTCCAGCAGAGAAGAGTGTCGCCGACGCCATTTCCGACGGTGAGATCAAGGCGGCGTTCCAGCCCATTCTATCGCTCGAAGACAGTAATCAGTGCGGGGCTGAAGCCTTGCTCCGCTGGGGCGGCGACACGGCGACAAAATTAACAACTGAAGAAATCGTCGCTAAAGCGCATGAAGCAGACAAGGGCAAGGCGCTCGCCATGCTGATGCTGGACGCAGCCGCCGATCATATCGCTGAGAAGGTTAAGGCTGGCGACAAGAAATATTTCGCCGCATTCAATGCATCCGCCTCGCAGCTTGCCGACCGCGATTTTGTCAGCGCTGTATCAAAAGCCATCAAGGCCAGAAAACTTCCCAAAAAGTCGCTTGTCATCGAGGTGACCGAGGCGGAGAAGTTGTCCGAAGAGCCGAAAATGGCGTCGATCTTCAAAGCGCTTCGAAATGCCGGCGCTGCGCTCGCCTATGACGATTTCGGCGCGGGATTTTCCTCGCTTTCCAATTTGCACAAATATGATTTCGACTATCTGAAGATCGACAAATCCTTCATCGACGACATTGTCGCCAATGGCGGCAAGAAAAAAATTGCCGGCGCGCTTGCACGGCTTGGACGCGATTTTGGCATGACCGTAATCGCTGAGGGCGTGCAATCGAAGGAAGCAGCTGAAATTGCGCGTTCCATCGGATGCAAGATGGGGCAGGGCTTTCATCTTGGCGAGCCAGCGCTGAGCGATAAGACAGAAACGCAACAGGCCGGGCTTTCGGCTGTGGAAGCGGCTTTGCAGAAAGGCGATCTGGCGGCTGAAGGCGATTTTTGCGACGTCCCTCTTGACCGCGACATGGACGCGCCGCGCCCGGCAAGCCGCGGCTATCGCCGGCGCTTGTTCGGCGCCAGCACGCGTTAGTCGCTGACTGAATTCAAGCGATTAATTTAGCGGCGCGTCGTCGAGTCGCGTGGACGACCATTCTTTTGATAACATGGCGGTGGTAACACCGAGACTTTTGAGCGCCGCGCGCCAATGTTCGTCGCCGTTATGGCCGAAGACAAGATCGAGCGCCGCATCGGAATGGCACCAGGCGTTCACAGCGATCTCGCTTTCCAGTTGACCGGGTCCCCAGCCAGCGTGGCCGATTGCGAGAATATAGTGTTTTGGCGGTGGCTGCTTGCGTTCGCGACCGCCGATGTCGACGAGGATTTCCTTGGAGGCTGTGATCCCGAGCCGTTCGCCTATAGGCATGGTCTGCGCGCCGGAATAGTCGAGCGAATGAACGACGACGCCGCGATCGGTCTGAACTGGGCCGCCATAATAAACAGGCTCGCCGCCAGCGCCTTCGATCGGATCGATCTCAAGCTGCTCTAGAAGCTCGCCAAGCTCGATTTCGGCAAGCTGCTTGTTGATGACCACGCCCATTGCATGCGTTTCGTCATGCGAGACCAGGAGCACGACTGATTTCTGAAATCGCGGATCGGTCATGTTCGGCATGGCGATCAGCAGTTTACCGGCGAGAAAATCACGGCCTGACTTGCCGATGGAGCCGGTTTTGGCAGGCCCGGGTTTTTTCTGCTTGCTCGCCGCCATGCTGAAAGCCTAGTCGCCCCACGGGCCGCCTGCAAGCGCGCACTCGGTGGTCAAATAGCTAAAGGAGGTTTAGAGAGCGGCGGCGCGCCTCGCCCGCGATCCACATACGAACCAAACAAGGAGAATTACATGACGATTTCAGCCGGCGACAAATTACCCGATATCGACATCACGCTGGCCGCGAATGAGGGCCCGCAAAAAACAACGACGATGGAAGAACTCGGCAAAGGCAAGGTTGTCTTGTTCTCTGTGCCGGGCGCTTACACGCCGACCTGTTCAGCTCGTCATCTGCCGGGCTTCGTCGAAAAGGTCGATGAAATTAAAAGCAAGGGCGTCGATAAGGTTGTCTGCATGGCGGTTAACGACGCATTCGTCATGAAAGCCTGGGCTGAAGGGCAGAATGCGCTCGGCAAGATTGATATGATCGCTGATGGCAATGGCGATTTTACGCGCGCGCTTGGCCTGACGCTCGACGCCAGCGGTTTTGGCATGGGCGAACGCTCGCAGCGTTTTGCAATGATTATCGAAGACGGCGTTGTAAAAGACCTCTTTGTCGAGGCGCCGGGCGCGTTTGAAGTTTCAAGCGCGGAATATGTTTTGAAGAAACTCTAAATCGCTAATTACGCTGCGATTGAGGCAAGGCCGGCGCGCGCAAGCGCGTCGGCCCTTTCATTTTCCGCGTGGCCGCTGTGGCCTTTTACCCAATGCCAGTCGATCTTGCGTCCTTCGGATTCGGCCTCAAGCGCCATCCACAAATCCTGATTTTTGACAGGCTTGCGATCCGATGTGCGCCAGCCATTGCGCTTCCATCCGGCAATCCACTGGGTGATGCCGTTCTTTAAATATTGGCTGTCGGTGTGAAGAGAAATCTCGCCGCTTGTCGCGCGCAACGCCTCAATCGCGGCCATCATTTCCATGCGGTTGTTGGTCGTTGCAGATTCGCCGCCATAAAGCTCGCGGCGCTCATCCCCATCAATGATCAATACGCCCCAGCCGCCTGGCCCCGGATTTCCGGAACACGCGCCGTCGGTAAATACTTCAATCATCGTTCTATCCAAAAAGGTCGTGTGAGCCGCCATCTCGATGAAAGAGAAGCAGGTCGCGATATGCGAGCGGATCCTTAATGGCGACTACGGCGCCGTCAACCCGGTTGAGGAAATCATAAAGCCTTGTCAGCAAAATTCGCAGAGCCGCGCCGCGAAGCAACGCTGGCAACGCTGATTTTTCAGCGTCGGTGATTCGCCGAACATTCTGATAGCCAGTAATTAACGCCCTCGCGCCTTCCTCTGACCACCCGGCCAGCGAATGCGCCCAGGCGTTCAAGGTAATTGCAAGATCATAGGCATAGGCGTCGGTGCATGCGAAATAAAAGTCGATGACGCCAGAAATACGCCCGCCTTCGAAAAAAACATTGTCAGGAAAAAGGTCGGCATGAACGAGTCCGGTTTCAAGCTTTGTCGGACGCATGCGAGTCTGAAAATCAATCTCTTCCTGAATTATATTTGAAAGTCCGCTGGCGCATTCATCAGCGCGCGCAACTGTTTTGGCGGCTAGCGAACACCAACCCTCAAGTGACAATGAATTTGTGCGCGTCATTGAAAAATTGCGGCTCGCTGAATGAAGTCGGGCGTTTGTTTCGCCCATCATCCGGCATTCGTCCGGCGCCGGCTCCATCCGTTGCTGGCCAGAGAGAAAAGTCGTGATGGCTGCTGGCCGGCCGCATAGCCGGCCAACGGCTGCGCCCTTCTTATCGACCACGGGCGCCGGCGCTGGAATGGCGTTCGCTGACATATGCGCCATTGCCGCCATAAAAAACGGCAAGTCATTCGCCTCGACACGCTTTTCAAAAAGCGTCAGGACGTAGCGGCCCTTTGTCGTGTCAAGAATATAATTGGTGTTTTCGACGCCTTGTTCGACGCCATTCAGCGATACAAGGTCCCCGATTTCGTATTCTATGAGAAAACTTTCGGCGGCCTTTTCGTCAACATGGGTATAGACCGCCATCGCGTTCCTTCAGAATGATCATTAGCCCGCCATTAAAGCCGGCTGTTTGAAGGAAACAGATTCGCGGACATGATCGATCGTTTCAATAGTGACCGGCCGTCGCATCGCTATGCGCTGAAGAAGCGTTTCAACAAGGTCCTCCGGCGCAGAGGCGCCGGAGGTGACGGCGATGACAGCCGCGCCATCGACAGTCGAGACATCAAAGCTGGCCGGATCCTCAACAAGAAAGGCCTTGCGCGCGCCAACAGCAAGCGCTGCATCAACGAGGCGCCGTGAATTTGAAGAATTGGCGGAGCCGACAATGAGGGCGACGTCGGCGCCCGGCGCGATTTTCTTCACAGCTTCCTGCCGGTTGGTGGTGGCGTAGCAGATATCCGCTTTCGATGGACCGGCTATATCGGGAAAGCGCGCCGTCAGTTCCGCGACAATTTCAGCGCATTCATCTACGGAAAGGGTCGTTTGCGTGACATAGGCGAGGGGGCTGTCCGGCGGCGCGAAACGCCGTGCGTCTTCAATCGTTTCAACAAGGCTGACCGCGCCCGGGCTTGCCTGTCCCATCGTGCCGATCACCTCCGGGTGGCCGGCATGGCCGACGAGAATAACGTGACGGCCACGATCGACATGACGCCGAACTTCGTTGTGAACCTTGAGGACCAGCGGGCAGGTGGCGTCGATGGCGGCGAGATTGCGCGCCGCGGCTTCAATATAGGCAGACCGCGGGGCGCCATGCGCTGAGAAGATCACCGGCCGGTCGTCTGGAGCTTCGTCGAGGTCTTCGACAAAAATCGCGCCCATCGCCTTCAGGCGGCTCACGACATGGGCGTTGTGAACAATTTCGTGGCGGACGTAGACGGGCGCGCCAAACTCCTTAAGGGCGTCCTCAACGGTCCTGATCGCCCGCTCGACGCCGGCGCAAAATCCACGCGGGGAGGCAAGGCGTATAATCGCCATTTGTGTCCGCTCCTCAACTATGGCCTGGCCTGCACTCATTTTCCCCTCACACCGGCCGGAACTGGCTGGCGGCGCGCCTCACTGAAGCGTCGGAGGCGTCTTGCCGCCGTTGCGCGCCGAAGCGCGAGCCGCTACGAGGTTCAACCATCCGATCTGGGCGCCGCTGAGGCTTGAGGCGGGCGAAGTCCGGACGATTTTGCGTCCTGATATAAGGGTTCTGTTTGATGAACAAAGCGTTAGCCGCCGCGCTTATAGCCGCACTCGCCCTTGCCGGGTGTTCTTCCACGCGCAAGGAATATAAAGCCGCTCAGGAAAAAAACCCCGGCCTTTGCCCGAACGTGCTGGTCCTTCGGGACGCTTCGCGCCTTGTCGACTTCAATGGTGAGCAAAAGGCTGAAGATATCGCCTGGACGGCCGAAATCGAGAACGCGACGCTCGCCTGCCGGTATTATGGGGACAAGCCGATCGAGGCCGAGGTCAAACTCAACATCGCATTTGGCAAAGGGCCGAAAGCCGATGCGTCTAGCCATCAATATGTCTACTGGGTTGCCGTTACCCGGACGGACCGCGAGGTTATCACGAAGCAAGAATACGCCGTGCCGGTGAAATTCGGCGACGGCGAATCCGTCAAACGCGTCGAGCAGGAGATCAACAAGATCATCATTCCGCGCGCCAATGACACGATATCCGGCAGCAATTTCGAGATCATCATCGGTCTAGATCTGACGCCTGCGCAGGCGATCTTCAACCGGTCCGGCAAGAGCCTCAAATTTCCCGATCTTTGATGTTGCTGACGGTCGAGCTTTCCAGCCTCGCCGGCGACGCTTTCGCCGCCGAAGGGTTCGATGCTGAATTCGGCGCCGTAAAGGCGTCGGACAGACCGGACCTTGCGCAATTTCAGTGCAATGGCGCGCTGGCCGCGGCAAAGGCCGCGAAACAAAACCCGCGAATGCTCGGCGAAAAAGTTGCCGCTCGCTTGCGGGCCAATCCGATTTTCAAGGATGTCAGTCTCGCGGGACCGGGCTTCATCAATCTAACTTTGTCGGACGAGGCGCTTTCCGACCGCGCCAATGTGCTGGCGTCGGATACAAATATAGGCGGTTGGTCAA
>JAWKVJ010000068.1:0-7930 GCA_041398085.1 Parvularculaceae bacterium | reverse complement strand
ATATGAAATCCCTTAACGCGGCATTAACGAAGGGACCGCGAATATCGCCGTTTCGTGGCGTTGGATGGTGCGGCATTCTGTGAAGAACATATTAGTTAATTATTTCAAGTGGTTAGGGTCGATCGCGGCGGCGGCCGTGACGATCGCCTCCGCCCATGCCGCGTCCGCCGAAGTAAAAGGGATCAGATTCGGCGTTACCTCGCCGACAGCGTCGCGGGTGGTCATAGACATCGCTGGGGCGCCTCAGTTCCAGTTAGATGGACCGGACGCCGGCGTCTCGTTGTCGCTGTTAATGACGGGGTCGACGCTTGGCGCGGGGACACCGCTATCGGGCGGCGCAGGCGGGCTCGTTTCAAATTATGATTTCTCGGTTCAGGGCGATGGTAGCTTACTACTTCGGGTAACGCTTAAGAAATACAGCAAAATCAAGAGCCTGTTCTCTATACCTCCGAGCAAGTCTAACCCGGCCAGCCGTGTGGTTCTTGATTTGGTGACGGCTGTGGAGCCTAGCAGAACAGTCCTTGCCGCCCCGAAATACCAATCGATGTCGGACGTCATTGTCGCCTCGACGTCAAACGAGCTGGCCTCGCAAGCGGTTTCGCCGACGGTTGCGAGCGCAGAACCGGTATCTACCTTGCCGCCTCCTGCGGCGCCGATTGCAAAGCCGGTAATTGTAATCGACGCGGGGCACGGAGGTACTGATCCGGGGGCATCCGGCCCCGATGGCGCCAAAGAGAGCGAAGTTACTTTGGCGGCCGCGGTCGCACTGTCGGACGCGCTCAAAGCGACAGGAAAATTTGAGGTTGTCCTGACCCGGTCGACTGACGTTCGAGTTGCATATGAAGAGCGGACGCGGATCGCCCGCGATGCTCATGCCGGCCTGTTTATTTCCCTCCATGCGGACTCGATCAACGACAGCAATTTGCGTGGTGGGTCAGTCTACACGCTGAATAAAGTAGGCACCGAGCGATCGGCCCGCGAGGCGCTTTCACAAGGGGATTACACAGTTTTTGGCGCTGAACTCGAAAAGGCAAACCCGGTTGTCGGAAGTATCCTTTATAGCAAGGCCCAGGAATGGACAGGCACCGAATCTGACCGTTTCGCCCAGCTCCTGCTTTCGAAACTCTCGGGTGTGACGCCCCTGGTCAACAACTCCCACAGGAAAGGAAATCTGATTGTCCTCCTGTCGCCGGACGTTCCCGCCGTATTGTTTGAGCTCGCCTACATCACGAACCCAAAGGATGAGGCAAATCTCAAATCTCCAGCATGGCGTAAACGTACAATGGGCGCAGTAGCCAATGCGATCGAAAGCTACTTTTTGGAGCGGGCTCAGGCTGGATTACAAGCCAGCAACACAGCGACCGCAGGCGGATTTGACTAGTCGGCGCCTGGCCTGTTTTCCGCCTTATCGAGATGCTAATTGACCCCCGGCGGCTGTGAGAATTCAGAGAGTCCCCCATGTCTGACGAAAGCGACCACCATGACGACGCGCCAATTAGCGCACCAGTTCGGCCGCCCTCGGAAGATTCGAGGTTGCCCGGCAAAGGATCGAAGATGCGTTTGGCCGTTAAGGTCGTCGGATTCGTTTTAGGCGGGGGAACCTTAGCCGGATTGCTCGGAGTAGGCGCGCTCGGCATCTACCTGTTCTCATTGAGCCGAGACCTCCCAAAATATGAAGCGCTTGCAGACTACGAGCCGCCGGTCACCACGCGCGTTTATGGCGATGATGGTACGCTCGTCGCGGAATTCGCGCGGGAGCGGCGTCTCTTCATGCCGTCAGAGGCAATCCCGGACCTTGTTAAAGACGCCTTTGTTTCGGCTGAAGACAAGAATTTTTATGAACATGGCGGGCTCGACTTCAAAGGGATCGTTCGCGCTCAAATATCCAATATTGGAAACCTCATTCGCGGCCGCCGCCTGGAGGGCGGATCGACTATAACTCAACAAGTCGCGAAGAATTTTCTGCTTTCCAGCGAACAGAAGATCGAACGCAAAATGAAAGAGTGGTTGGTGACGCGCCGGATAGAAAAAGCGTTCACAAAAGACCATATCCTCGAACTCTACCTGAATGAAATCTATCTTGGAAACCGGTCTTATGGCGTTGCGGCGGCAGCGCTCAATTATTTTGACAAAGCGCTCGACGAATTGACGATCGAAGAAGCGACGTATCTCATGGCGCAATCTAAGGGACAAATAACTATAATCCGGTCACCCATTATGACAGGGCGGTTGAACGCCGCAATTGGGTGATCAGCCGTCTCTACGAAGATGGAAAGATTTCCGAAGAACAAGAGAAAGCCGCGCAAGCAGAGCCGCTTAGGGCCCATTTGGCGCCGCCGCTCGGGGCGAGGGACTGGGCGTCAGAATATTTCACCGAAGAAGTGCGCAAGCAAATCGCAGAAAAGTACGGCGCCGATGCGCTCTACGATGGCGGGCTTGCTGTTCGAACGACAATTGACCCGCGTTACCAAAAAGCTGCTGGAGAAGCATTGCGGCATTGGCTTGTTGATTATGATCAACGCCATGGGTGGCGCGGGGCTATCGGTACGATGGATGTGACCGATAAGTGGCCTGAAGATTTCGCCGCTGTCGAAAAGACGCTTTCGAGTAACAAACGTATAGCGGAAGATTTGTCGCCGTGGCGCCCGGCTCTCGTGCTCGATGTTTCGGCGAAGTCTGCGTCAATTGGATTTGAAGATGGCGCAAAGGGATCAATTTCACTCGAACAGCTAGCTTGGGCGCGGCCATATGAATCGGTTAACAAAGAAGGGCCAGAACTAAAATCGGCCAAAGACGTTCTGAAGAAGGGCGATGTCGTCTATGTTGAGCCGCTAAAGGAAGAGGGCGCATTTGCTCTGCGGCAGGTGCCGGCAATCAACGGCGCACTCGTTGCGATTGACCCCCATACCGGCCGCGTATTGGCGATGGTTGGCGGGTTTTCATTCAATTTATCTGAGTTCAATCGTGCGATTCAAGCGCATCGGCAGCCAGGTTCGGCCTTCAAGCCTTTCGTATATGCCGCCGCTTTGGATAATGGGTACACGCCGTCAAGCATCGTTCTTGACGCGCCGTTTGTGGCGCCCGGTGTCGATAGCTGGTGGAAACCTGGCAACTATGTTGAGGGCAGGTTTTACGGCGAGAGCACGCTGAGGCTTGGTATTGAGCAATCGCGAAATACCATGACGGCGCGGTTGGCGCAGGATCTCGGCATTGGCAAGATTGTCGACTACGCCGCCCGGTTTGACCTGACTGAAAATCTTCCTCGAGAGCTCGCGATTTCGTTGGGCGCCGCCGAAACGACGGTCATGCGAATTACCGCCGCCTATTCGACGTTCGTTAATGGCGGCAAGCGAGTGACGCCGTTTGTTATTGACCGCGTGCAAGACAGGAGCGGCCGAACCATTTTCAAAAATGACAGCCGCGAATGCCCATCTTGTGCAGGAGAAATATGGAGCGGCCAGGCAGAACCCCAGCTTTCAGATGATCGCGAACAGATCATGGACCCGCGGACGGCTTATCAAATCGTATCCATGCTTGAGGGCGTCGTCTTGCGCGGAACCGGCCACGTCATAACTAAATTTGTCGACAAGCCAGTCGCAGGCAAGACCGGTACGACCAACGACTACAAAGACGCTTGGTTCGTCGGTTTCTCGCCTGACCTTGCGGTTGGCGTCTACGTAGGGTTCGACATGCCGCAGACACTTGGTCAGGGTGAAGCGGGCGGGAAGGTCGCGGCAGCCTGTATTTGGCGAATTCGCCGGAAGCTGCATTGAGAGACGAGGCCGGAATTCCGTTCGGATTCCATCAGGCATTCGGCTGGTTCGCGTAAATGCGAAGACCGGCAAGCCAGCGCGCGCAGGAGATACAAGCGCGTCATATTGGAAGCGTTCAAGGCCGATGACGCGATTTCAGGGCAGCCTCAGCGGGAGATGATTTTGGACCCGATCCTGACAGCGTTTCCAAAGATCCGTTATCCAATGATACGCCGCCGCCGACGGTGGACGACCTTAACGGACTCTATTAACAGACGTTTTACGCGTTTCACTCAGGTCTAACGGGAACTCATCGGCGGACATGCGGACAGATATTTCTTCACTCTCCGATCAGATCAAGCAGTCGCTGGAACTGCTGGGGAGGCGTCTTCCGACTGGGATAAAGTCGAATGCGCGTCTTGAAGAGCTGAACGCAAAGGCTGAGCAGCCCGATTTTGGAACGACGCACAAACTGCCGAAATTGATGCAGGAACGGACGTCGCTGGAAAGTGAATTCGGTCGATTTCAGGTTCTCGCCGACAGGCGTGAGGGACCTCGAGGGTTGGCTGATATTGCCACGGAAGAGAACGATTCTGACGCTGCCGACGAAATTCTCGACCTGATGTCGAACTCGCTGACCGGGCGCAAAAAGCTGAGACAGAAGCCCTTCTTTCCGGCGAAGCGGATTCAAACGATTGCTATCTGGAAATTCACCAGGGCAGGGGGGCACGGGTCGAATGATTGGGCGGCGATGCTTCTTCGCATGTACCGCCGATGGAGCTGTTGCGGCTATGACACTGAGGTCATCGAACAGCAATCGGGCGAGAGCAGGCGGGCATTAAATCGGCGACTATCAAGATTGGCGGCTTCAACGCTTACTGGCTGGCTGAAAACCGGTCCGGCGTGCATCGCTTGGTACGAATATCCCCCATTCGATTCAAATGCCCATAAGCACCACGTCTTTGCATCGGTCTGGGTCTATCCGGTTATTGACGATGCGATCGAGATTGAAGTTGGAGGAAGCGTGTACGAATCCGATACGTTTCGCGCTTCCGGCGCTGGCGGCCAACACGTAAACACGACTGACTCTGCCGTAAGGATTACGCACATTCCCACCAGTATCGTCGTGCAATGCCAGAACGAACGATCGCAGCACAAGAACCGCGCGACGGCGTGGAACTACGCGCGCGACTATATGAAATGGGTTGCAGAAACGCAGGAACGCCGCGCGTGCGGCAAACCTCAAAGACAGATATTGGCTGGGGGCACCAGATCCGGTCCTATGTGCTGCAGCCGTATCAGCTGGTGAAAGATTTACGGACCAATGTTGAAAGCACGAGCCCCGACGAAGTGCTCGACGGGGCTCTGGATGAATTCATGGCTGCGGCGCTGGCGCAGCGAATAGTTTCGTCAGACTAGGCAGATCCGCTAGCGGAGCGGCGATCGCGCGGGATTAAGAAATGACGGCGCGTCGGCGTTTGCCGCCGGCCGTAAAGAGCCGTCATCTTTTGCAGACGCCATCGGGCGCGGCGCCGGTGATGAAGTCCGCGACTTCCTAAAATCTCCAGCTGCGCTGTCAGACAGCGGGTCTTCAGAGTGCCGGCAGTTGCCGTCAAAATGCGCCCCGCTTTCGACCGAAAGGGAACTGTGGAGGATATCGCCCTCGATATGGGCGGTCGCCGCAAGGGCAACTTGTTTCGCTCGAATGCCGCCCTCGACGCGCCCGCGGATCATCACAGACTCACATGCGATTTCGCCTTTGACGGTCGCTTTTTCACCGACAATCAGGGTCGAGGCGCGGATATCGCCTTCCAGTGAGCCGTCGAGTTGAACTTCGCCTGAAGATGAAATGTTGCCGCGGAGGCTCATATCCGCGGAGATGATGGAGGGAACGCCAGCGGCTTTCATTGCACTAGACCTTTTTGCCGGAGCTGATTGCTGGGCGGCGTTCGCCATGTTCGCATCGGCCGAAAGAGCCCGGTTGCGATCGTCAGAGTTGTCTTTCTGTTTAGCTTTCGAAAACATAGCGGCCCGCCTCGATAAAACGCAGAGGGTTCCTCGGCTGCCCGTGGAACAGAATCTCGTAATGAACGTGCGGACCAGTACTCCGTCCGCTGTTTCCGAGTTCGCCCACCTTTTGGTGCAGCTTCACTCGTTGTCCGGTTTTTACGACAGTCCGGTTAAGATGGGCGTAACGCGTCATGAAGCCGTTGCCGTGATCGATTTCGACGACCCAACCGAAACCGTTGCGCGCTCCCGCATAACGGACGACGCCAGACGCTGTGGCCGTCACTGGCGAGGCCCATGCGGCGGCAAAGTCGATACCATGATGGCTCGCCATTCGGCCATTAAAAGGATCGCGGCGGACGCCAAAGCCGCTGGTAAACCGCCTGCTAACCATCAAGGGTGAGGAGAGCGGCATTGCATCGACGGCGTCCTGATAATCGCGAAGTTCATCGACGATAAGGCCAGTTCGGTTCGCTTGGCGGACAATGGCTGTCGATGAGCGCGAAAGATTTGACGCATCGATGAACGGCCCGCCTTGGGCGAGAAGAGTGTTTGAAATTTTGGCGGGCTCAACGACTTGGTCCGGGCTGACGCCAGTGCTCGCCAGGATCATCTTCAGGTTTTTAACCTGCTTCGTCGCCCGCTCTTCCAGCTGCGCGAGCAATAGGACTTGCTCGACATAGAGATCCCCGGTCGCCGCCCGCATCTGCTGGAGCGCTGGCGCCGCCGGGCTGTTGGCGGGAACTTGCGTGCCGGAGGACATCGCCTCGCGTTCGGCTTCGCGGCGGAGCATCGAAAGGCGCGATTGCCGGGGCGTCGGCTCGGCCGGCGCAACATCGATCATTATCCGGTTGCCATTGGTCGGTTTTTGGCCGTTAGGCGATCCGGCCTCCGAAAGGCTTTTGGTTAGTTGCCGCTTGTCCAGATCGACCGAAGCGTTTCGCTCGACCATGGCCTTAAGGGTCTGTTGGCGGGCAGAGAATTCGGCCATCGTCGCGTCGAATTCCTGCTGCATGATCACGTTTAGGGAGCTGACGTCATCATACGCGCGCTGGGCCTGAGCCAGCCGCTTGTTATAGACTGTCTCCACAACCCGCCGATCGCGATCCTTGGCGACGATGATCTGTTCTTTGAAAACGACGTTGACCGAAGCGTAGGCGATCCACAAAAGCGCAGACCCGACGACCACAGCCAAAGCGATCTGGGTCCGTGTCGACATCGAAATGAAGTGAACGACACCGTCGCTGCGGTGGTAGATTTGCCGCTCTTTAAACAGTCGGCTAATCAGGCGCCCAGTTTTGCCGGACTTCTTGCGGCTCATCAAACGTCGCCCCTGCTCAACGCATCTACGCGTCTTACGCGCCACCCCTTAAGATATAGCAGCCGATCTGCCTCCATTTCGCAACAGTTATGTGATGAAGTAACCATACTTTTTTAACAGCTCTAAACCCGAGGCCCAGCGGTCGGTCGGCAATTTCCGTTCCAGTCGTCATAGAAGGTACGGGGGACGCCGGCGGCGTCCCGGGCTTGTACATCGAAAGGAGGCTTTAGATCACCGTGAAAATGCTTTCTCACTAACCTCTTGAACTCGCTGGCCGGTTCCAGCGCCTTGACCCGGCAAATCTCATTGAACCAACGCGCTCCCGCGGCCACATGCGCCAATTCATCGCGCCATATGATGTCAAGAACGCTCGCCGTATGGCCGTCCCCAACCCGGCGAAAGCGGTCGGCCAAACCGGGCGTCAGATCGAGGCCTCTGGCTTCAAGGACAAGCGGAACAATTGCTAGCCTCGCGAGAACGTTGTCCTTGGTGCTTTCAGCGCTTTGCCACAGGCCGTCATGGGCGGGGAGGTCGCCATACTCAGCGCCGAGGTCAGAAAGCCGGCCCACGAGCATTCTAAAGTGGCGCGCCTCGTCGGCGCCCACCGAAAACCAGTCACGGACGAAAGTTTCAAAAGAAAGCCCGACTTCCCTAATTTGGGGGGCGAATCGCAGCGCCATATCGAACGCAAGGTCAATCGCATTGAATTCGATATGGGCGAGGGAATGGAGAAGCGCCTTCCGGCCTTCGGGGCTACCGATCCCCCTTCTTGCCAATTTGCCGGGCGGCACCAATTCGGGCCGGATAGGCCGGCTAGGTTGGTCTGGCGGCAATGGGTGATCGTCAGGCG
>JAWKVJ010000067.1:0-8019 GCA_041398085.1 Parvularculaceae bacterium | reverse complement strand
CGTCGATCGGCGCGGACCCAGGCAGCGACAGCCTTTACGCGAAGACCAAGGGCATCGGCGAGGAGGCCGTGCGTCGCTATTTGCCGGAGGCGACGATCCTTCGTCCGTCGATCATTTTCGGCGCAGAGGATGAATTCTTCAACAAATTTGCAACGCTGTTCGGATTGACCCCGCCTTTCGTTCCGCTTCCGCTTTTGATCGGCGGCGGCAAGACGCGGTTCCAGCCCGTCTATGTCGACGATGTCGCCGATGCGGTCTGCGCGGCGCTTTCGCGCGCTGACGCCCGCGGCAAGGTTTTCGAGCTTGGCGGTCCGCGCGTCTACACATTCCGCGACCTTCTTGAATTGATGATGAGCGAAACCGGAAAGAAACGTATATTGTGGCCAGTGCCGTTTTCGATTGCGCCAGCGCTCGGCTTTTTCGGCGAGGCGCTGGGGGCGCTTCCATTTCTCGACCCGCCGATTACGCGCGATCAGATTCGTCTTTTAAAGAATGACAATGTTGTCGGCGACGGCGCGCTGACGCTCGCCGATCTTGGCGTCGCGCCTGAAACGCTTGAGGCGGTGCTTCCATCCTATATGGTGCGGTTCCGCCGTTATGGGCAGTTTACGCCAAAGGAAGCCTGACAGCGCGTTCGGCCCAAACCGTTCGCAATCGTAACCGATTTTTTCTTATTCGCGCCCGAATGTCAGGCCCGCGTGGTTTTCAAGACGCGCAATCAACGGCGCGGCCATGACAGCGCCGGGCGTGAATATTCCGCCGCCCGTATCGGTCGCATCGCGCACGAGACAGATCGCGGCTTCGGAAATCATCTTCGAGGTTGATCCATAACCGGGGTCCTTGTCGCCCTTGCAATGAGCGCGCAGCATTTCGCCGCGGGCGGTCTTGCCGATAAAGAGAATGTCGTAAAATCCGGTCTCGCGTTCTTCCTTTGTCGGCCCTTCGCCGGGTTTGGGCGCATCATCGCCCATCAGCGAATTGTCCGACGCGACCGCCATGGCGGCTTTTTCGCCGGTTTCACCGGCGCCGGTTATCATCATTTCGGAATACCGGAAATTTTCGCCATAGGCGTAACGATTGAGAAAATTCGTCCGGTGCACGTTCTTCGTATTGATCGGCGCCATAACGAAGGGCGCAAGCCAGACGCCTTCTGTCTCGTCAAAGGCCGGTTTTGACATTGAAGGCTGCTTTGCGCCTTCATGCCCCGGCGTCAGGGCGAAGGGGCTTTTCAATAATTCGACGAGCGAGGGATCCTTGAACGCCGCCGCCATGGTCGCTTTGAGGCTCGCGGCCGTGCCGCCCGAAAACTTGCCTTTCATGGCGCGCACGCGCCCCTTTATCTCTTCAAGCGGGGCGCCGAATGATTTCATTGCTTCCTGCTGCGCAAACCAGACGCCGAGATCGAACGGGATTGAGTCAAACCCGCAAGAGAAGACAATGCGCGCGCCCGACTTTTTCGCCGCCTCTTCATATTTATCGATCATCCGCCGCATCCAGGTCGGCTCGCCGCAAAGATCGACATAATCGGTTCCGGCCTCAGCGCAAGCGGCGACAAGCGGCTCGCCATAAAGCTGGTATGGACCGACCGTCGTGATGATGCATTTTGCCTTTTCCACCATCGCTTCCAGCGAAGCCGGATCGGACGCGTCGGCGACAACAAGCGGCGTCGATGAAGGGACGCCAATTTCGTTCCGCACCGCTTTCAGTTTTTCTTCCGAGCGACCGGCCATCGCCCATTTGAGCTTCTTGTCGCCGGCATATTCGCGGCCGAGATACTCAGCGACGAGGCGGCCTGTATAGCCGGTCGCGCCATAGATAATAATGTCGAATTCTTTCATCGAGATCTCCGCGCTTTCGGGCGATTTTCGAAAAGACTTTGACGGCGCAGTAGCGTTCGCGCAATGGCGCGCCGCAGTCAGCCGGCCGGTTTTTTCCGGAAGACCGCGTCGACATCGATAATACGGTGATCTTCGAGAGAATGGACCGGGAAAACACCGGTCAGCGCAAAACCCGCCTCATCTACTGCAGCGAAATAGTCATGCGCCGCGGGGATGTTCTCATAAAGCGGCGTAAAAGGAATTTCGATCTGCAACGCATCAATGCGCGCCAGTGTTTTTCGCGCGCCCGCAAGAATATCAAGATCAGCGCCCTGCGCGTCGATTTTCAAAAAGACGCCGCCGGTCGCTCCGTCGAGCAGTCTTTCGGCGATGGTGTCGAGGGGTTCAACGCGCACTTCGATGCGCTTTTGGATTTCGCCAAGCGATGAAAAACGTTCAACGCCGTCGCTGACCGGCGCGTGGAGCGAGCTCATCGCGTCGTGACGGGCGATATTCAAGGTTCGCGTTTCCGATCCGGCGCCGAGTGCAAGGGGTTCGACTTTCAGTCTTGCGTCGTAACGCGCCTGTCGGGCGATAAGGTCTGCATTCTCCGGAATCGGTTCAAAGGCGATAATATCGCCTGAAAAGCCGACAACTGTTCGTAATTGTTCGATGTAACGACCGCGATTGGCGCCGATATCGAGTGCGGTCTGAATGTTGAGAGAACGGAAAAGCCGTCGCAAATGACCAAGAAGGCGGCCTTCATCCCGCCGCCAGATTGTTGATGCATTGTGAATAACCGCTTGCGGCAGGCGGCGAAGGAATCCTGTTGAAGTCAATGATCGGCCTGCTGATTGAAAGCTGATTTTTGCAGAAAGTATCGTCGTTGGTCGCCGCGGTAAATGACCTTTGCAGGCAAAACAGCATCTTCTTGCTCGAATTAACGGACACTGCTGATGGCTATCGCATGGCTTCCTCCAAAGGCAAACCGGCAGAGTGACAGCCACACGGTGTATAAGGCGAATGAACAGGAATTGGCCGTACAGCGCCTCGCCTGCGCCCGCTAAAAAGAGCGATGAGTTTAAAGCGGCTCGGGAGCCAGTTTTGAGGAGCGGTGGTGAAGCGCTCATAATATGGCGGCCTGCGCAAACAGAACTTTTCGCGCATGGCGGGAAAGCGGTCGATTAAGGGCTGCGTATCGTGATACGCATTGGCAAACGATGCGGCGTGAGAGGAATGACCAAACTCCTGATAGTCTATCATTCAAAAACCGGTGGGACGAAGGCGATGGCTGAGGCCGCCGCGGTAGCGGCCCACGAGGAAATTGAAACCGAAATCATAAGCGCCGACAAGGCGGGCGCATCGGACCTTCTTCAGTCAGACGGGTATATATTTGCAGCGCCAGAGAACCTCGCTGCGATTGCCGGCGTAATGAAGGATTTTTTCGATCGCACTTATTACGAAGTGCTCGGCAAGATAGAGGGCAGGCCCTATGCACAAATGGTTTGCGCCGGCTCGGACGGCGAAAACGCCTTGCGGCAGACCGCGCGCATCGCAAAAGGCTGGCGTCTGAAGGAAACTCAACCGCCAGTCATCATATGCACCGATGCGCAGACCAGCGAAGAAATTCTCGCGCCTAAAACTATTTCCGAACATGACTTGAAACGTTGCAGTAATCTCGGCGCCGCAATGGGCGCGGGGCTCGCCATGGGGCTGTTTTAGCGCTTGGTTCCGCTACCGCCGCTGCGGCTCGATTGTTCCTCAATTTTCCCGACAAATCGTCGCAGCGCGCGCTGCGTTATCACTATTAATGTGCGATTGCGTGCGCTGTCCCCACGCATTAGGGAAGGCGGGTAAGAGGAGTTAGATCATGCGCATCGACGCCATCGCCATTGGCGATAATCCGCCCGAAGACGTCAATGTCATCATCGAGGTGCCGCTTGGCGGGCATCCTATCAAATATGAGATGGACAAGGCGGCCGGCGCGCTTGTCGTCGATCGCTTTCTCTATACGCCGATGTCCTATCCCGGCAATTACGGTTTCGTGCCGCATACGCTTTCCGAAGACGGCGATCCGATTGACGTTCTCATTTGCAACAATCGGCCGCTCATTCCCGGATGCGTCATCAATGCGCATCCGATCGGCGTCATGCTGATGGAGGATAATTCAGGAGTCGATGAAAAAATCCTCGCCGTGCCGAGCCCGCATCTGACCCAACGCTGGAACCATGTTCGCGAATATTCCGATCTGCCGGAGATCACCTTGAAGCAGATCGAACATTTCTTCGAACATTATAAGGATCTTGAACCGGGAAAATGGGTCAAGATTGGCGGCTGGCAGAACGCCGACGCCGCGCGCCGGAAAATCGCCGAGGCGATCGCGCGCGCTGAAAATACTTCAGGCGCCTAGTCCTCTCGCATGCCGATGAAAATCGCGATAACGCCAATCATGCCGCAATAACGAAAAGCCGAATTGAGCGCGACATCGCGCCAGACATCGGCGCGCCACATCTCAAACCATGTCTCGGCGATGACGATCCAGCCGGTGAAGAGCATGAACATGGCGACGCCGCACCCCGTCAGCGCGAGGCTCTTGGCGTTCTGAAACGCGGCCGCGTCGCGTGTGCGCGCTGAGAGCATGCGCATGGCGCCGGCGAGGCAAAGAAAACCGGTCGATAGCTTGAGCAGCAATATATAAAGAGCCCCGGCGGTCACCACGGCGGGGTTGGTCGTTGCGCGCCAGTCGCCGCCGCCTTCAAAGGTCGACATTGACGTCGCGGCCCTGACAGCGCCGGTCGTGCCGTCCCAGTCGATGACATTGCCGAAGGCGCCGGCGAGCGCCCATGCGCCAACGCTCAGCACAAGCAAGATCTTTATTATCCGCAGCATGATCGCCCTCCCTTTTTGCGAAAAGCTGAGGGGATTGCGCCGCGCGTGTCAATGCGCGCTGCTGCGCTTATTCTCTCGCGGTTTTCCTGACCGCACGGCTGACAGCGATTGCAATAACGCCCATTGCATATGGCAATGCAAGCAGGATGCTGACGCCTATCAACGCTATCAGCAGAACAATTTCCCTGAAGGAATTAACGCCGCCGCCGCCATTATTCATGAAGAGCGCAATCATGATCGGCACAGACGAAACCGAAACCCAGTATTTTCGAAAATGCCCTGGAATAAAAGCCGGAAGCGCCGCCCACGCCGGCGCGAAGAAAAAAAGCGACCAACTCGTGTGCTGCGCGAGGCCCGATGGCGGCGGCGCTTTGAAAACCTCGCCAGCAATAAGGAAGAAGAACAAGAGGCAGGCAACCCCGAGGAAAACGCGACGCTGAATGCGCGCGCCGGTCTCGGCAATTTCTATCGGGTCGAGGGCGCCAATCAGACCCCGGAAATTCTTTTTTTCATCCATCGGCCGGCTCGCTCCTGCAAGGCGAATGCGACGGCAATATCATGTATCTTATGAATGCGCTCGCTAGTCGATGAGCTTCAGCGCCATTTGATCGAGCAGCCCATGCTCGGCGTTTGTTCCGCAGGGCCTTTGCCTGTCGCCGCGATTTCCCGCATGGCTTCCAGAAGTTCGGGCCGCGCGCCGGCGACGAGCTCCTTGCGCGAGGCGTCGAGCCGCCCGCGAAACTGCAATTCGTCTTTTACGTTGTAGCCGAAGAAATCGGGCGTGCAGACCGCGCCATAGGCTTTCGCGACGTCTTGCGTCTCGTCGATGACATAGGGGAAGGAGAAGCGGTGCGCTGCCGCGAAGCGCTTCATATTGTCGAAGGAATCGTCAGGATATGTTTCAACGTCGTTCGACATGATGGCGACGGCGCCGACGCCTTCCGACTGCAATTGCGCAACATGACCGGCGAGCCGGTCGATGATCGTCTTCACATAGGGGCAGTGATTGCAGATGAACATGACGAGCGTCGCGTTCGTCCCGCGAATATCGGCGAAGCGATAAGTCTTCCCGTCAACGCCTTTCAGCGAGAAGTCCGGCGCCGTCGCGCCGAGATCGGGAATAGGGGTCGTTACTGCCATGAGCGCGCCTCGCTTTCATTCGTCTGCAGACTACACAAGCAGACTACACAAGGGGACATTGCGCCTGAAACCGGCCAATCGCCGCAGCGGCGCGCATCGAAGGGTGGACGCGCCCGGCCGGGGAAGGACCGCATAGCCGGTCGAATCGGGCAAAAAATAGCAAAAACCGAAAGGCGCACACCAATGACCGATTATGAATATGCGGATTTGTTCGCGTCCTTCCTAACGGCGCAGAACGCGCTTTTCGCCAATTACATGACGATGGTTTTCGCGATGCTGACGGCGAGCTGGTTCCTTGCGAAGAAGCTGACGCCGCTGATGGCCGCGGTTCTGCTCTTCATCTATTCGATCTGGTCATTGACGATCGCCGTCAGCCTTTGTTCCGCGCTTGGCGATTTCGTGCGCCTTGGCGGGGTGATCAACGAAGCCGCGAAAAGGCCGGAAAGCGGCCTTCAATGGATCGGCCCGGCCAGCGACGGCGCCGCCGGATACATGCAGCTGATCCCGGCGCAAACGGCGATCCTCTGCATTTTCGTTTATGTTGTTTCGATCGCTTTTTTCTTCATCGTGCGGCGCCGGAAAGAAGCGTGAGGCGTAAGCACAAGCGCGCGGAGCATCCTTCTCGTCAGCCGTGGCGCGCCGCGCGAGGGCGCGCATGCATGTATGTAGTGCGAGGGCGCGCATGCGGCGACGCAGTGCGACGGCTTGCAGCGCACTCCCTTTGTCATTCCGGGGCTCGAGAAACTCGCGAACCTCTCCACCGTCATCCCGGGCGCGCTGCAGCGCATAGCGGTGCTGCGCAGCCCCGGGATCCATCTTCCCTGCCGCGGCGCTTTCATGGAGTCCGGGTTCATCCTGTCAGGACGCCCCGGAATGACTGGAGAGGTTGGTGGGGCGGGGTTCACCCCGCCGGAAAAAATCTCGGCGAGGTCAATCTGGCTACAAATTATCGTCCAATAATCCCAGAGATCCCCGGCGCGTGAGAAATTAGCGTCCATGCTCCGTAAGCCTTTAGGAGAAAATCACCCGTTTCGGTTATTTCTCTTGCTATTTTTAGGCGCTCATATGTTGCTTTGATATACTTCATTGTTAGCTTCAACATTGCGTCATAAGTCGTATCCTCTTGATCTGGAATGTGGCCGCGCTCCAACACAAGGTAAGCGGCAATGACGTCTCTAAGCGACTTTAGAGAGTATCCCCATCCGACCCACCTCAATTTTTCGATGCTGAACTTGAATTGTAACAATCCATAGATGATTGATTGTCTGATAAAATCTTGTTCGCGCAATTGATGATTTTGAAGCCAGGACAATAATTCATCGGTCTGTTCGAGAAGCGCCCTTTGTTCCTTTTCGTCTACCTTGGGAGTTGGCGCAATGGCGCGGAACTGTGGCGAAAGCATCTTGATTGGCTGCGAATTCTCGCGTCGCAAATGGTGCGGGCCGCCGGGTGGCTTCCAATTGGCAGCCAATGCATTTTGATTGAACGCAGCTTTGATGCCATTTAAATGTCCAACGCATTCATTCTTCAGATCGTCATCAGCATCGATTACACTCACGAGGCTTTGAACTTCATTGATGCGGCCAAGAATACAAAATAGAATTCGGTAGAATTCCTCAGACCAAGGGTCGACTTTAAAGTGACGTGCTAGATATACATCACCCCTCTCGTCGGCGCTGTTCGAGAGCGATTGGCATAGTTCAGCGAGCTCCCTCGCCGGATCCGTCATTTGACTCGCATTAACCTCCAAATTTGTATCCATCACGCCACCTTCTTGCCTTTACCCTTCGCGCCGCCGCGCGCCAGAACGCCTTTCAGGAACTGTCCGGTGAAACTTGCTTTTACTTTGGCGACATCCTCGGGCGTTCCGGACGCGACGATTTCGCCGCCGCCGTCTCCCCCTTCGGGGCCGAGATCAATAATCCAGTCGGCCTGTTTGATGACGTCGAGATTGTGCTCGATGACGACGACGGTGTTGCCGCCGTCGCAAAGCTCCTGGATCACTTCCATCAGTTTCCTGACATCCTCGAAGTGCAGGCCGGTCGTCGGTTCGTCCAATATATAAAGCGTGCGGCCCGTCGCGCGTTTTGAAAGTTCCTTTGAGAGTTTGACGCGCTGCGCTTCACCGCCCGACAAGGTCGTCGCCTGCTGGCCGATATGAACGTAGGAAAGG
>JAWKVJ010000066.1:0-8931 GCA_041398085.1 Parvularculaceae bacterium | reverse complement strand
CGCTCGCCGCCGACGGCGTAAATATCATGCTGAACGGTTTTGGCGACACCGATCAAATTGAAGCCGAACGCCGCGACATGGAGAAAAAACATGGCGTGCGCGTGCTTTATAATGGTGCCGACATGACCAAGCCCGACGAGATTTCAACTCTCGTAAGGGAAGCGGACAAGCAATTCGACGGCGTCGACATCCTCGTCAACAATGCGGGCATCCAGTTCGTCTCGCCGATCGAAGACTTTCCGGACGAGAAATGGAGCGCGATCATCTCTATTAATCTTTCTGCATCGTTTCACACGATCAAGGCGGCTTTCGCAGGCATGAAGGATCGCAAATTCGGACGCATCATCAATATCGATTCCGCGCATGGCCTCATCGCCTCGCCCTTCAAGTCCGCCTATGTCTCGGCCAAGCACGGCCTTCTTGGGCTTACAAAAACCGTCGCCCTCGAGGGCGCGGAATTCGGCGTCACCTGCAATGCGATTTGTCCGGGCTATGTAAAAACGCCGCTCGTTGAAAAGCAGATCCCCGACACGGCGAAGGCGCGGAACATGACAGAAGAGGAAGTCGTCAAAAACGTCATTCTTGCGGCGCAACCGACCAAGAAATTCGTTACCGTTGAGGAAATCGGCGCGCTCGCCGTATTCCTCGCAAAGCACGAGACGGCGTCAATCACTGGCGCGGCGATCTCAATCGATGGCGGCTGGTCGGCGCAGTAAGGCGGCGCTCAATGAAAAAGATAAATCTGGCGCTGCAAGGCGGCGGGTCGCATGGCGCGCTCACCTGGGGCGTCATCGATCGATTGCTTGAAGACGAAACGATCGAGATTGAAGCGATATCCGGCGCAAGCGCCGGTGCGGTCAACGCCGCAGCGCTTGCTTACGGGCTTCACAAGGGCGGGCGAGAATGCGCGCGCGAAACGCTCGATGAATTGTGGGAGGCCATTGTCAGCTATGGCGCGTTTTTCAGTCCTGTCAAACGCTCTCCCTTCGATGCGGCCACGAGCGATTACGGTCTCGAAGAATCCTTCTCCTACCATCTCTTCGACGCTTTCACGCGGCTTTATTCGCCCTATCAGTTCAACCCGTTCAATATCAATCCGCTGCGCGATATTTTAAAAAAGCTCATCGATTTCGATGCGCTGCGCGATTGCAAACGCACTATGCTCTTCGTTGCGGCGACGAATGTCAGAACCGGCAAAGTGCATGTCTTTGAAACCAAAGACATGGCGCTTGACGTCATACTGGCGTCTACCTGCCTGCCGTTCCTGTTCAAGGCGGTGGAAATCGACTGCGAGCATTATTGGGACGGCGGCTATATGGGGAATCCCGTCCTTTTCCCGTTCATTTACAGCGCCGAGACGCGTGACGTTCTGATCGTTCATGTCAATCCGATCGAACGTCAAAAACTTCCCGTCACAGCCCCGGAAATCATGAACCGCATCAACGAGATCAGTTTTAACTCCTCGCTATTGCGGGAGTTGCGCGCGATCTCCTTCGTTCACAAATTGCTCGATGAGGGCTGGCTTAAAGACGAACATGCTAATCGGTTGCGTAATATGCATGTGCACTCAATACGCACGGACGAACTTGCGGAAGATTTAAGCGTCGCCAGCAAATTTAATGTCGATAAGAAGTTTATTCAGGCTTTGAAATTGCGTGGCCGCAATTGCGCGCATGAGTGGCTTAACAAGAATTATGATTCTCTTGGCGTGCGCTCAAGCGTTGATATTCGCGCGATGTTCGACGGCGGTTAGGCCGATCCCTTAATGACAAAGAGGTCATGACGCATGGTTAACTGGCGTGGCGGCGAAATGCGCGTCATCTCTACTGCGTAAGCCGGCGCCATTCTTTTCGTCCCTCAACGCGCCGGCCAAGTAAAATGGAGTTATTGACCCATGATGATGCGCATCCTGCTTGGAACCGCCAGCGCTGCAGCTCTCATTTCTCTGGCAAGCGCAGCCGAGCCTGCCGTGAAGCCGAAACCGCCGGTTTACGCGCCGCAGGAAACTGCAGCGAAGATTAACTCGCCGATGGATGTGAAAACACGCAGCGACGCCGAAACGCTCGCCGTCACCGAATTCAATGGCGCTGACGCCAATGTCGACGGCGCTGTTGATGCGGCTGAGTTCACCGCGTTCATTGAAGCGAAGGAAAAAGCAGCCCTCGCCGCAAATAAGCCGCAGCTTTCGCAAGAGCTGCTCGCCGAAGAAGAGCCGGCCGATCGGGCCTTTGCCGATTACGCCGCCGGCGACAAGACGATCACCAAGGACGAAATGGTGAAAGCCCTTACCGCGCGCTTCGACAAGGCTGACGTCAATGGCGACGAAACGCTCGACGACATCGAACAGCAAAGATTTGCAGCGCTCGTCACCATTCGCCCGGAAAAAACGTCTGACGCGCTCTAGGCGCATTCCTAAAAATGGTCGCCGGTTTTCGGGTAAACGCGCCTTCAGGATAACCGGCGCAACCAGCCCCCACCCTGCAGCGGTCTGAACTTTAGCCGCAGACAGGGCATGGCCCGCCTCCGCCCCCCCCTAGTCGCGTATGGAGGCGGGCCTATTCTTCGTCAAAATCGGCTGGCGTTCCTTCTTCGGCTTCAACAGCCGGAATTGCATAGCCGCCATTCAGCCAGCGATGAAGATCGACGTCGGCGCAGCGCTTTGAACAAAAGGGAAGCCATTGCGCTTCGGCTGGCTGCGAGCAGATCGGGCATTTTTGCGCAATGCGATTGTCGTTGACGGCGCGCTTATTCGGCGAGGTCATGATCTCTCGGCTCCATCGATGCTGATCGCTCGATTGAAAATCGCGCGCCAAATTTCTGTTTCAACCGTTCCGCCCATTGCGGGCGCTCGCCCTCAAGATAGTCAGCGATCTCCGGCCCGACAATAAGCCTTGGCCGCGATGAAGGCCGCGCGCCAAGCGCGCCTTCAAGCGTGCGAATCGCGGCTTTCGCCGACCAGTCGCGCGTGAAGCGCCGCCCTTTAGCCGGCCAGCCGGCGCCGGCGGGTTCGGTCGCCTGTTCGAGCAATGAAAGCGATGTGCGCGGCAGCGTCAGATCGCAAAGACCATCCGCATTCAGCCTGCCAAAACGCGACTTCGGAATCGATTTCAAACCCGCCTTCAGCGTGTCCGCAAGTTTCGCACGCGCCGCCGCGTTCGAGGCGGGAAGGAAATCGATGATGACCCGTCCGCCGAGCTGGCGCCGGCCGATTTCAAGGAGAATGCGCCGCGCCGCGGCTTCATTCGTTTGGTCGTTGACAGAGGCTGACGGCGGCGTCTGCCGCCGCAGCGGAATCGACGTCGATGAGGATCCTGGCGCCCGGTCTCATAAATGAAATCTCCGTACCCGGGAGCGCATCGCGCGACCCTGGAGCGTCTTCGGCGACGGCGCGTCGTCGACGAATTGACGTCTGCGAGTCGTCCGGCGACGGTCGGCGCAAGCCCGTTCGCCCAATCTTCTTCGCGAATTGTCTTTGACGCCGGATCGCCGACAAGAATTTTAATTCGCCGCCGCGATCAAATCCGCTGCAAACGCAAAGTGCCCTGACGGCCGGGTCTTTCGGCCCAACCAAGTCCCCCGACACCAATTTCCCGCGCCTGATCGATCAGAGCGTCGTTAAGGTCCTCGTTCCTGGCGATTGGCCAGCACGGCTGCGCTTCTTGGCTGCTGATTGGCGGGCGACGAATCGTGACGATTGGCGCGCCCGCCTTCCGCGGGCGGTTTTTCGTTCTCTTGAACACAAGAACCGTCGCGGTCAGCGCCGATATCGACAAAGGCTACCATTGAGCGATTTCGTAACGCTTCTTATGCGACCCGCGAACAAATCGCCTGACGCTGGCGGGTGCGGCAGGCTTTCATCGCCGCGCGCCGGACCGAACCAGAAATGGGTCGGCTCGTCGCCGGCAAGGAAGGCGGCGCGCGTTTCCGCCGCGCCCGATTCGATCAGCAATCGCCGGGTCAAGATGTATATCCCGCGCCTTTGAGGAGATTGGCGGTCTCATAGAGCGGCAGGCCGACGACGTTGGAATAGGAACCGATGATCGAGACGACATGGCGCGCGAACAATCCCTGGATGGCGTAACCGCCCGCCTTGCCGCGCCATTCACCCGACGCGACATAGGCGTCGATATCATCGGCGCTGAGGCGGCGCACCTTGACGCGCGTTTCAACGAGGCGTTCTGAAATTTTATCGCCGCACGCCAGCGCAACGCCGGTATAAACGCGATGGCTGCGTCCGGAAATGAGCTGCAGGCAGGCGCGTGCGGTCTCTTCATCCTCCGCTTTTGGGAGAATGCGACGGCCGACGCCGACAACGGTGTCTGCTGCAAGGTAAAGCGCTTCGCCGCCGCCGGTCTTGCGCGCCGCTTCCGCCTTTTCGCGCGCAAGGCGCGCCGCATGATTTGCAGGCAGTTCACCCGGAGTTGGGTTCTCATCAATGTCGGCAGGACACACGGCGTCCGGCGCGACGCAAATCTGCGCAAGCAAATCGCGCCGGCGCGGCGAGGCGCTGGCGAGGCACAGTTTCAACGGCGCCGTCATCAGCGCGCGACTTTATTTAAAGCGGAAAGTGATCCGGCCCTTGGTCAGATCATATGGCGTCATCTCGACCTGCACGCGGTCGCCCGCAAGGACGCGAATGCGGTTCTTGCGCATCTTGCCTGCCGTGTGCGCAATTATTTCGTGACCCTGGTCGAGTTTCACGCGGAAGGTCGCGTTGGGGAGGAGTTCCTCAACCGTCCCTTCAAATTCAAGCAATTCTTCTTTCGCCATGCAGTCCTCGTTTGGGGCGATCCCCCCTCCTTTGGGGTCGCCCTTGAGGGGCGTGCCGGTTATGCGGATCTGAAGGGCCGGAAAATGGTCTCGGCGGCCTCCAAAATCAAGGCTTTTGCGGCATTTCAGGAAATTGCGCGCGAATGCGGGCGGCGAGATCGTCTCTGACGGCGCGATAGGCCTCTAAAAGCGCGTCGCGTCCGCCTCTGACGTCGGTCGGATTGTCGATCGGCCAATATTCGACACGGTCATGCGGCGCGAGACGGCGCAACTCCTGCGCCGCTTCCGGCGTTAGCGCAATCAGCCGGTCGAATTGTGAGGTTTCAACATCATCAAGCGCCTTTGGTTCATAGTCGCCGAGATCGACGCCAATTTCCGAAAGAACGCGCGGAATAAAGGGGTCCGGCCCGCCTTCGTAAACGCCGGCCGAATCAACGCTCATCGCGCCAGCGGCGTTCTTTCCCAATATCGCCGCCGCCATCGGCGAGCGCACCGAATTCATATTGCAGACAAAGAGGACCGATCTGACCATCGCTTCGCCTATCGCATGTGAAAGCTGCAGATCAGGGTGAAAAGCCGCCGCGCCGTGTTGAGATCCAGGTTGATCTTTTCGGCGAGACGTTCGCGCAGGATTTCCGATCCCTCATTATGCATCGACCGGCGCGCCATATCGATCGTCTCGATTTGCGCGGGCGCCGCCGTTCTGATCGCGTCGTAATAGCTCTCGCAGAGCATGAAATAATCTTTGATGATCCGCCGGAAGGGCGTCATCGACAAGTGCACCTGGCCGATCGGTTCGCCCGGCGCGTCATCGCCGACATGACGGCGGACATCGAAGACGAGACGTTTTTCGATGATCGAAAGATAAAGATCGAACGGCCCGTCGCCTGCGCCAATCGGTTCGAAACAGTTCTCTTCGAGCAGGTCATAGATGGCGACGCGCCGCTCATGCTCGATATCGGCGGTGGCGCGCGCGAGACTGCGTTCATCGAGATCGATGCGCGCAATCCTCTTGTTGTCGTCCCCGTCAGTCATGACGCTCCAGATGGCCGCTCGGGCGCTAAGGCTTTCCTAATAACCGGGCCCGCCTGCGGCGTCACGCCCCGCGCGGAAAAGAGGAACACGACAAGAATCGCTCCAGACTTCAGTCAGTCAATTGTGGGGAGTCCCGATGAACCGAGCCTTGATCCTCGCCGCCTTGCTGGCGACCGCACCAGCCGCCGCGTCCGCCGCAAGCGACGCAACGCTTCCGGACCTTGCAAAAGCGATGGTCGACGCCGCGGCGAAAACCGGCGATCCGGCGCAGGTGAAAGCGGTTGTTTCCGCCGCGAGCGAAGTTTTCCCGCAATCGGCCGATGCGATCGCCGCCTATGGCGCGCCAATCGTCGGCGAGCTTGAGCCGCCGCCGCCTCCACCGCCGCCCGCCGACGAACCGAAGATCAACCCGACATTTGGCGCGTGGGAAGGAAAGATTGCAGGCTCGGCGGCCGTCGCCAGCGGGAATTCTGAAAACACCGCGGTCGGCTTTGCGCTGGAGGCGCGGCACGAGGGCGAAAAGATCGCGCATAATATCGCAGGCTATATCGACATCGGTTCGACCGGCGGCGTTCAAAATCTGAAACGCTGGGGCGCGTCCTACCAGCTCGACTACAAATTTTCCGAGCGCGCTTATTCATTTGCGCGCTTCGCCTATGACGAAGACCAGTTTTCAGGTTTTGATTATCGTCTCTTTGCGGGTGCAGGCGCTGGATATTTCATCGCCAAGTCCGATCCCCTCACCTGGAAAATCGAAGGCGGGCCCGGCTATCGTTACTCGCCCGTCGATGACGATCGCACCGTGCAGAAAAATTTTGCGGTGTTCGCGTCAACCGATCTCGACTGGACAATTCGCGAGGGGCTGAAATTCGGCCAGCATTTTTCTGCGACATGGACGAATCCGACGACGACTCTCGTGTCGATCACTTCGCTTGACGCGGCGCTGACATCATCGCTCGCTGCGGGGGTCGCCTATGAACTGCGCCACGAGACCAACCCGCCCTTCGGACGGGTGAAAACCGACCGGCTGTTGCGCGCGACAATTTCCTATAGCTACTGATGAGATTGAAGCGGCGCACATTGAGCGCGCCGCTTCGATAGGCGATTCCCGGCCAAGCGCCCCGCAAAAAGCGTGCAGGAAACTCTGCCGGAAATCTTTTCCGCCTTAGGCCGGCGTGCTGCTCCCCGCAGAGGATTTCGGAACGCCCGAATGTATGTCGAGCTTGCGGCCGTTGAAGATTGAATCGCGCGGCGACCAGGCGGCCTGCTTCTTCTCGCCATTATAAACGATCGACGCCTGACCCTTGGCTGGCCGTTCGAGCGCCATATGCGTGCCGTCGCGCGCGGATTGCACGCTTGCGTTCGACGGTGCAGCAAATGCGGCGCCGCCGGAAATGGCGAATGCGGCTGACGCGGCTGCAATTAGATGGAGCGATTTCATGTTTGCTTCTCCTTGCTGCGCGGATTGCGTTCGCGGCCCATCGCCTGCGAAGGCGCGCAGTGATGCGCGCGACAGTGAACCTCGCGGCGCAAGGCGCAAGCGCGCGCACTCCGATTTGATGCAAAAACGCGGCTTCTGCGACAGCGCGCCGCAAAATCATGAAATCAGTTTAATGATCAGCCGTCGTGACTTGGCCGCGACCGCGTCGCCCAGGGTTCGGAGATGTCGCGCATTTCCGCGTTGACCGCTTCGACGTCCAGCCGGATCGCGCCGCCGCCCGCAAAATCAAGCACAACCGCGCCGGCGCCGTCTTCACCGGGTTCAAAACGAATCGACAACAGATCGACGACCGCGTCTTTGGCGTCCGACCGCAAATGCAATTGCTTGACGGCGAGTACGTCGTCGAAATGGCAGCCGGCGCGCACGCGCGCGAAAACCCCGCGCGTTTTGTCGCCAGCGCATTCCCAAACGAAGCGGTTGGCGACAAAGGCGAAGCGTCGCGCGGCGGGATCAAACGCGAAATCGCCGATCGTCATGATCGCGTCCTGAAAGACGGTTGAGAGAACCTTGACGTCCTCCGCGTCCTCCACGGCGAGGCGCAAGGGCCGATATGCTTCAAGTCCTGTCATTCCTCACCCTTCACGCGCTCAATGAGCGCGCCGCAATGGCTGAGTTTTTCTTCAAGGCGTTCAAAGCCGCGGTCAAGGTGATAGACGCGATTGATGATCGTCTGGCCTTCGCCGCCAACGCCGGCGAGAACAAGGCTCATCGAGGCGCGCAGATCGGTCGCCATTACGGGCGCGCCTTTCAGCCGTTTGACGCCGCGGACCGTCGCTGTCTGTCCGTCCACGGAAATCTGCGCGCCCATGCGCGCAAGTTCCGGCGCATGCATGAATCGGTTTTCAAAAATCGTTTCCTTGATGACGGAAACGCCGTCAGCCGTCGCCATCAGCGCCATGAATTGCGCCTGCAGATCGGTGAAAAAACCGGGATAAGGCTGCGTCACGATATTAACCGCCTGGCAGCGATCGCCAAGGCGCTTGACGCGAACGCCGCCTTCTTCCTCGGTCAATTGAAGACCGGCTTCTGAAAGCGCGCCCGCCGCGCCGCCGAGCAGGTCAAGCCTGCCATTGCGCAGGAATAATTCACCGCCCGCAACGCCCGGCGCCATGGCGTAGGATCCAAATTCGATTCGGTCGGCGACGACCTTGTGTTTGGCGCCGCCGAGCCGTTCAACCCCAGTGATGTGAATGGTTGACGCGCCCGCGCCTTCGATTTTGGCGCCCATTTTTTGAAGACATTCGGCGAGATCGACGATTTCCGGTTCGCGCGCCGCGTTCATCAATACCGTTTCGCCGTCGGCAAGCGTCGCGGCGAGCATTGCGTGTTCCGTCGCGCCGACTGACACGAATGGAAAATCGATTTTCGCGCCTTTAAGGCCGCCTGGCGCGGCGGCGACGACATAGCCTTCATCGAGCTCGATATTCGCGCCCATCGCCATCAACGCTTTCAGATGCAGATCAACGGGGCGCGCACCAATGGCGCAGCCGCCGGGCAGCGACACGCGCGCCTTGCCTTCGCGCGCGAGCAACGGCCCCAACACATTGAACGAGGCGCGCATTTTGCGCACGAGATCGTATGGTGCTTCGGTTGACCTGATCGACTTCGCATGCAGGCTCAGCGTC
>JAWKVJ010000065.1:0-9176 GCA_041398085.1 Parvularculaceae bacterium | reverse complement strand
GAGAAGCCGAAGCGCGCCGCATAATAATCGCGCCACCACTGGTTTGCGGCCGCCTCTTTGTCCTTTTCGGGAATCTGCGACACCCATTTCCACGGGATGTTTTTGGCGCTCCGATAGGCGATCGGAAGGACCAGCGTCTCATCGGGTGCGATGCTTTCAATGCCCATCGTGACGGGATCGAGAAGCGCCGTCGTCGGCTTCATGGTCAGCCAGACTTTTTCGGCGGTCTTGTCGCCCTTGTTGGTGACGCTCACTTCGAAATAAGGATCGGAGATATAACGCGTGCACCACTTGGTCTGGGATTTCTGGCGGGACGCAATGTCATGCGCGGATTTGAGAATTGCTTCTTTGGTGCGGCGCTGGATCTCGGCGCGCGCTTCATCGGCGGCCATTTCCGCGAGCACGCCGGACGCAGGCGTTGGAATTTGCGAAGCCATCTGCACGGCGAGATAATCCGCCCCGCCCTCCATCAATTGATCGACATTGGGGAGCGACGGCGGCAAGCCCGCTGACGCCATCGCGACATCAAGCGCGATCGAAAGCGCTTCGCGCGGAATAAAAGGCAGCAAATCCCCGACGGCGGAAATGACGATGTTTTTGAGGTCGCCATAAGCTTCTGACGCCCAGTTGACGAGGTCGACCGCGGCGCTCGCCGCATCGCCGGTGACGTCGATTGCGTCCTTGCCCTCGTCGCGCGGAATTTCCTCGCAGCCTGCCGGCCATTTCTCGATTGTCTTTGACGGGTGATAGATGAACTTCGTGACGGCGAGATTGAACGTTTCTTGCGATACCGTCTGAAATCCGGTTGCTTCGACCTGACGGTCGGGCTTTGGCCCCCAGATGACCGGCAGCGCGTCTGACGGCTTGCCGATTATGCGCGACGGATTGGCGGGATCGACCGGAATGACGCGCACGTAAAAGCGCGGCGAGAATTTGACGGCGCCAGCGCCGGCGATCGCGGCTCTCACGGACGGATCAAGCTTCGGCGCTTCTCCGGATTGCGGCGCCTTTGGAACCAGTTTCTTCAGCCGGTTCGGATCGAAGGTCTTTTTAAGACCCGGCTTCGTCGCAGTCGGCGCTGAAGGAACGTCGAGCCCGGCTTTTTTCGCCATGTCGGCGAAATCGATTTCGAAAACGCCGATTGTCGAAACGCCGCTGTCGACGAGCGCGGCGGGATTTGCCGGGGGTCCTGCGAAGGGCGCGCGCGACACTTGCCAGCGGACCGCATGCACGTCGCTCTTCTTGAAGATGTTGGTGCGGAATTCGACGCCGCGATATTTGGCGGCCGGATCGACATAAATGACATCGGTTTTCGGCGCGACGTCGCCGTAGAAATAATAGGCGAGCGTTGCTTGCGGCAGCGAGCTGTCAATCGCTGCGAGATCGACCGGCTTTGACTTCAACGCTGCGACGCCGGGATTGATTTTGATTTGCGCGAGCGCAGGCGCAGCTGCGAAGGTCATGGCCGCGGCTGCGACCAGCAAATTGCGTTTGAACATGCCCTCTCCCCGGGTCTTGTCGAAATTGAGGATGGAGAGCATCGCGGCGCCTGTGCGGCCAAGTCAACTCTTGCCGGGGGGCGCTCAGTTGAAGGCGGGCACGTTTTTCGGCCAGCCGCGCTCGCGCCAGAGCGCCGTCCAGCCTGTTGCTTCCGCATAACTGCGGAAGGCGGCGCTTTCGCGAAACGCCTTGCTTTCTGGGTGCCACATCTCAAGAAGCACCGCGTCTTCATGATTGGTGCGCTCGGCAAGAAAGAGATCGACGGCGTCGTCAAAGCGCCCAAGCTTGATGAGCAGCATCGTCAGAAACGAACGTCCGCGGGCCGGAGCGCCTGCGGAAAGCGCCACGCTGATTTCTTTATTCGCCAGAGCGCGCTCATCAGCGCCGCCAAAGGCCAGCATCGCAAGGCGCGCAGCGTCAAAGCCGACGGCGCCGTGCTGGCCCATGATTGCGTCAGCGAAAATCCTGCCGGCCGCGCCGGCGTCCCCGTCGCGGGCGGTGAGTTCGGCAAGCACGCGCCCGCCAAAGCCGCAGCCAAGATCGATCGCAAGGCGCGACAAGTCCCTTGCGCGCTTGAAATCGCCCGAAGCATAGGCGCCCTCAGCGCACCATGCGGCCTCCATGCCGGATGTCGGATCGATGCGAAGGGCCTCATCCAGATAATTGATCCCGCGTTCGGGATATCCGTTCAGCAGCCAAGTTCCGCCGACGATGCGGAGCGCGGTCGCATCCTGCGGCGCCAGCGTGCGCGCCCGTTCAGCGGCGTCGATGCTCTCTTTGTAATTGCGCTTGTAGAGATAAAGAACGCTGAGGCCGGCGACATGTTCGCTGAGCTCCGGATCGAGTTCGCTCGCTTTTTTCGCGTAAGCGATCGCTTTGGCGAAGGATTCATCGCTGTTAATCGCGACATATTGCGGCATCCACGTATAAGCGAGCGCAAGACCTGAATAGGCGCGGGCGAAAGCCGGGTCGGCGGCGACAGCGCGTTCGAAGAAATCGACGGCCTTCAGAATCGCTTCGCCGCCATTGACGCCATAACGCTGGCGAATGACATAACGCCCCTGCAGGAAAAGCTGATACGCCTCGTCGCTGACGCGGCCGCTTTCAACGAGGCGCTGGGCCGGAGCAAGTTTCACCTTCAGCGAGTCGACGACGGCGCGCGCGATTTCATCCTGAACGTCGAAAAGATCGTCGAGCGTCCGGTCGAAGGATTCCGACCAGACATGAAATCCGTCGCGCGCTGAAACAAGCTGAACGGATATGCGAACCCGATTGCCGGCTTTTCTGACAGAACCGTCGAGCACGAAGGCGACGCCCAGCTGGTCGCCGATCGCCCTGACATTGAGGTCTTTGCCCTTGAAGGAAAAGGATGCGGTGCGCCCGGCGACCTGAAGTCCTTCGACCTTCATCAGCGCAATGATGATTTCCTCGGCGACGCCGTCGGAGAAATAAGCCTGCTCCGGATCGGACGACATGTTGGCGAAGGGAAGGACTGCGACGGACTTTTCAGGAATCTTCTGTTTGATGCTGGCTGCGGGCGCGGCTTTGGCGGCCGCCGGCGCGCGAAGCGCCTTTACGAGTTCGCGAAATTCGCTGCTGTCGCAGCGGCCCGCCCAGTCCGCGAATGAAAGGGTCTGTATCTGGCGAAAGCCGAGCGGCGGGGGAACGTCGTCGAGAGAAATAGGAAGAAGATTTCCTTTTTCCCGGCCGACCGAGGCTTCGTCCGCGACCCACATCGAGCCGACGGAAGTCGCAGACCAGCAAACAAGAACGGTTTTCGCGGCGAGAAGCTTCGCTTCGGTTTCTTTTGCAAAGACGGACCCCGCTTCAAGGTTCCGGTCCCACCAGACGTCAAACCCTTCATCTTCCAACGCCCGCGCAAGAACCTCGATCCGGGATCTGTCAATGCGCGAATAGGAGATGAAAATATCTGGCATGGTCATTATCGCGCGACGCTGCGCCGTGATGCGTCAGTCGCCATTCGCGCCTTCGTCCTCATCTTCATCGGCGTCGCCATGAGCGATGATCTCGCCGTCGACAATTGTCATGACAGGTTCGACTTTCAGGATTTCCGCTTCCGGAATCGTCATGATGTCTTCTGAAAAAACGGTGAAGTCCGCTTTCTTGCCGGGCTCGATGGCGCCGAGATCGTCTTCCTGGAACGACGCGTAGGCGGGCGCCGAGGTGAACATGGCGAGCGCCTGGTCGCGCGTCACTTTTTCTTCAGGGCGCCAGTCGGGACCTGACTTTCCTTCGAGGTCTTTTCGCGCGACGGCTGCGTAAAATTCGATCCTCGGATCGCCGCGTTCAACCGGCGCGTCTGAGCCGCCGGTGACAATTGCGCCCGATTTCAGAAGGCTTTCCCAGGCGTATGCGCCGTCGAGCCGGTCTTCGCCGAGGCGCGCCGGCGCGAAATAGAAATCGCCGATCGCGTGTGAGGGCTGCATCGACGCGATGACGCCGAGCTCATGAAAGCGCGGAATGTCAGCGACATGGAGGATTTGCGAATGCTCATCGCGCCAGCGCGGCTCCTTCACCTTGCGCTCTTCCGGCGGCACGGCGGCGAAGGCTTCAGCGTACCAATCTAGGAGCAGGCGATTGCCGCGATCGCCAATCGCATGGACGCAAACCTGCACGCCGTCCTTCAGCGCCTTTTTGAAAATCGCCAGCGCCTCGTCATGCTCGAGCGTCAGAAGGCCGTCCGTTGAGGGCTGATCGGAATAGGGCGCGTCGAGCGCTGCGCCGCGGCTGCCGAGCGCGCCGTCCATATAAAGCTTGATGGCGCGGGTGATGACGCGGCCCGTCTCGTCAACCTCCGGCGCTTTCGTTGCGAGGTCGTCAAAGCCCTCCTTGTCGATGGCGTTGTAAACGCGAATCGGAATGGCGCCGGATCTTGCTTCATCAACGATGATCGGAAGGTCACGGGGGTCGACAGACATGTTGTGAAGGCCGGTCCAGCCATAGTCGGCGTAGACTTTGGCGCCGACTTCATAAGCCTCGCGCTTTTGCGCTTCGCTAGGCGCGGCGACAAGCGGCGCAATAAGGCTCATCGCATTGTCGATGAACATGCCGGTCGGCTCGCCCGATGCGTCGCGCTCAATGCGCCCGCCATTCGGATCTTTCGTATCCCTGGTGACGCCGGCCTTTTCAAGCGCGAGCGAATTGACGACAAGCGCGTGACCGTCGGCGCGCACCAGCACAATCGTATGGCCGGTCGAGGCCTGATCGAGGTCTTGACGGTTCGGAAAGCGTTTTTCCGGCCAGCCGGTTTCAATCCAGCCGCGGCCGTAGATCGTCTCTCCGTCTTTCGCGTCCTGCGCGGCGGAGGAGACGATGTCGACAAGCTCGTTGATCGACGAGACGCCTTCAAGGTTGAGCGTCAGTTCGCGCATGCCGATGCCGAGAAGATGCGCATGCGAGTCGGTGAAGCCCGGATACATCGCCGCGCCCTGAAGATCGATCGTCTTCGTCGATTTGCTCCTTAAGCGGAGCATATCGGACTTGGCGCCGGTCGCGAGAATGCGATCGCCCTTGACGGCGACAGCCTCGACCGTCCGCGGCGTTGCAAGGCCGGTATAAATCGGCCCGCCGAAAATGATCGTGTCAGCGCCTCTAGGGGCGCGCCTTCTTTTTCGCGCAGGCGATGAGCGTGAGCGCTGCAAGCGCGGCGGCGGCGAGGAGAGATTTTTTTGTCATGGCGCGAGGCTATAGGCGTCCGCGCCCTGCATCCAGCCGAATTATTCAGTTTGCGGCGGCAGATATTCGTCGAAAACAATGCGCCAGCCGATGTCGCGCTTCTGCCAGACGCGGGCATAATAACCGACAGCCAGCGTCTGATTTTACCTCGCCATAGGTCCAGGCGAGATCGCCCGAGCGGAGCCGCCGCCAAGCGTTTGAAGCGTTGCGCGCGCCGGACGAATGCTGAAAACGCTGCCGCGCGTTGTCGGGTCGGTCGACAGCGCCGGGCCTTCTCCATGAAGGCGCGAGTCATTGACGAGATAGGCGTTCAGCGCGTCGCGGAAACGGATCTCCGACGTCGCAGCGATCGCCGCTTCAAGTTTTTGAACGTCGTCGAACGCGGCTTTCTGGAATCGGATTTCGCCGTGCTTTTCGCCAGATAGGCGACAGGCGAATCCTTCGCGGCCTGGCCCGATGCGTCGGCGCCGACGCCGCCGTCGAGCACCCATTTCCATTGTCCGTCCGGCTGCTTTTTCCAGACCGTGAAATAATGTCCGGCGCGCGCGTCGTCGAAAGCGTAGGGGCCTGTCGTGAAGCCAAGATCGCCCGACGAAGAAATGCCCGCGTAAAGCGGCCACCACACAAGGTGTTTGCGCGGTTTTGAAGGATCGGGATCGGGCGCTGCTGACATCAGCGCGTGCGCGTTTTGAGGTCCGGGCGCAAACATGACGGCGTCGGGCGCTGCAAAAGCGAGGAATGAGGCTTTGACGCCGCGGTCATAGCCGTCTTCTGCGAAGGCGCGTTCGGCGGCGACAATCGGCGCGGGATCGGTCGCGGCTTGCTGCTTTTCGCCTGCGCACCCTGCTGAAATTAGGAAAATCAGGGCTGCAAGATTTCGAACGGACATGGATGCTCCTTCCCGATGGACGCGGGATATAGGACTCGCATTGAAGCAATGTGCAACCGCGCGCGCGTGGAATCGCTTTGAGAACTTCACGCCGGGTCGCGAAACCCTCCCTTTCGTTCAAGGCCGGCCCTGCTTCGCAAGCCCGGGAACGAAAGCCCTCCCTTTGCAAGGGAGGGATGGCCATGCGCAACAGGATTCCCTCCCTTGAAAAGGGATGGATAGGGACGGTTCTTTCTTTTGCGGGATTTAAGGCCTGGTCGGAGTGAGAGGATTCGAACCCCCACTTCGCGCGAAGGCGCGAAAACCAAATAGCCGCGCCATGGGCGCGCAATCTATAGAATGGAGGTTCGAATAGGGTGCGGGAAGGACCTGGTCGGAGTGAGAGGATTCGAACCCCGCGCGCCATGGGCGCGCAATCTATAGAATGGAGGTTCGAATAGGGTGCGGGAAAGACCTGGTCGGAGTGAGAGGATTCGAACCTCCGGCCCCTAGCTCCCGAAGCTAGTGCTCTACCAGGCTGAGCTACACTCCGACGGAGCGCCCCTATAGCGACGGCCCCAACCCTTGGCAATGTCCAAACGCGCGCCGTTTCAGCGCTGATTCGGGAACGTTGAAGGCGGAGCATGAGGTTCGCCGGAAAAGCGCGATACGCCGTTGATTTCTGGAAAGGTCGGCGCTATCAGGCGCGACCTCTTGGGGCGTAGCCAAGTGGTAAGGCAGCGGGTTTTGGTCCCGCCATCCCAGGTTCGAATCCTGGCGCCCCAGCCAACGGTTCAGCCGGCGGCTTCCGTCCGAGGTCACCTTCCAGCGATCACGAAGATTTTGGAATGTATGCGGGCGCTTCGTCGGCGGCCGCTGCTCACACGAAATCTGGACGAATCCCACATTTCGAATCCTTCCAATAAACCAAGGCGTTTACTGTGATTCTTATTTCCGATTGCGGCCCATTTCGCGTGCGAGATCGATCGCCAGGCCGTGTCGAAATTCAGGGGCGCACGGGCGTTGCATGAAAATTTTGTCGTAATTCCGTTAGAATTTTCAGGATATAGCGCCGCAGCCAGAGGCTTGTTACAAGCTAACGCAAGGTTGCTCCGCAGGGGGCCGTCGAAACGCCGTGCGGAATGATCGAGGGTGTTGGAGGGAATAGCGGCAGGGGTCACGCCATAACGTGATTGCAATTGCCGTGCGTTTCATCCAATCATGAATGCGAAGGGGTTTACGTAGGGGTGTCGGGAATTCGCCGTTTCGGGCAGATCGAACGCGCCCCTTCAATCGTCCTTCCACTGATGAAATCAAAGGATCCGGCGACGGATCAAAATAGCGCAGACGCCGTAGCAAACCGTTAGGTGAGGCAAAGATGAAAAGAGCACTGTTTTTGGGATCAACTGCGGCGATGCTGGTCGCCCTGAGCGCGCCCGCATTCGCGCAGTTCAAAGCGGCGCTCACGGAGAGCGAGTCGACGGCGAAGGAGGCCAAGGCCTCGCAGCAGCGGGTCGATCAACTCGACGATCAGACTGCGGCGCTCGTCAACGACTATCGCGCTAACCTGAAGCAGCTCGACGCAGCCAAGCGCTATAACGCCTCGCTCAATCGCAACATCACCGCGCAGCAGCGCCAGATGGATCGTCTGCGGGCTGACATCGACAACGTGTCGGGCCTGCAGCGCGGCATGCAGCCTCTCATGGAAGACATGCTGGCGACGCTCGGCGAAGTCGTCGACGCTGACCTTCCTTTCAACCTTGATGAGCGTCACGATCGCGTTGAGCGCCTTAACAAGGTGATGGGCGATCCGACGATTTCTCCGGCGCAGCGCTATCGCCTGATTGTCGAAGCCTACCAGATTGAAAACGAATATGGCCGCACGATCGGCGCCTATACAGGCGAGATCATCGACGGCAACGCGCCGCGCTCGGGTGAATTCCTGCGCGTCGGCCGTATCGCCCTCATCTTCAAGACGGCCGATGATTCGGTCCTGAAGATCTGGGACGTGAACAAGAAGGGCTGGGTCGATCTTTCGAAGTCGTACCTGCCTGACGTCCGCCTCGGCCTCCGCATGGCGAAAGAGCAAACCGCGCCCGGCCTGCTGCCGGTGCCGGTGCACGCGCCGACCGACGCCACGGGCGCCAAGTAACGCAACGCGATCTTGAAGGAACGAAAGTCATGAAACTCTTCAAACTGGCAGGCGCTTCAATCATCGCCGGCGTTGCAGCGATCTCGCTCGGCGCTTCAGCGGGCGCGCAGGATGCGGGCGCGGCGGCTCCCGCCGCCAAGCAATTGACGCTCGATCAGGTTCTCCAGGCGGTTCGCAAGGAGCACTCGGATTCAACGGCGGAAAACCAGCAGCGCGAACAGCGCTTCCTCGCCGAACGCAACAACCAGCAGGCGCTCCTCAATCAGGTGCGTTCGCAGGTCGTCGCCGCCGGTCAGGAATCAACGCGCCTTGAAGGCGTGATGGCCGACAACCAGAAACAGATTGACGCGCTCGACCAGGAGCTCGCCGACAAGCAGGGCCAGTTCCAGGAACTCTTCGGCGCCGCGCGTTCGGCTGCCGCCGACCTGACAGCGCAGCTTGAAGGCTCGCTCATCAGCGCAGAATTCCCGGGCCGCGAAGGCGAGCTTCGCGAAGTCGCCCAGACTGACACGCTGCCGACCGAAACCCAGCTTCGCTATCTCTGGACGACCTTCGTTCAGCAGATCGCCGAACAGGCGAAAGTCTCGACCTTCGACGCCAAAGTCGCGCAGGCGAACGGCACGGCGGTCGACGAGAAGATCACCCGCATCGGACCGTTCGTCGCGTTCTCGGGCGGCAAGTATCTCACCTATGATTCAAAGCTCGGCCAGCTCTCGTTCCTCGCCCGCCAGCCGGCAGGCTCGGTCGTCGGCGCGGCGCGCGCGGTTGAAAACGCCAAGGGCGACGGCTTCGTCCGCGGCGTCATCGACCCCTCGCTCGGCAAGCTTCTCGGCCTCATCGTTGAGACGCCGGGTCTGCAAGAGCGTATCAATCAGGGCGGCCAGATCGGTTACCTGACGATCATCCTCGGCCTTCTCGCCTTTGTTTGGGGCGTCTTCCGCTGGGTCACGCTGTCGTCGA
>JAWKVJ010000064.1:0-9421 GCA_041398085.1 Parvularculaceae bacterium | reverse complement strand
ACGCGCCGCCCCGGAAGCTGTCGATCGCGCGCCATGCTTTAATGAATGCTTCCTGCGCGAGATCGTCAGCGAGCGAAGCTTCTCCCGTCAGCCGTATGAGAAAAGCCCTCAGCGCCGCTTGATGACGGCGCACAAGCTCTTCGAAGGCAGCGCCGCCACGCGCCGCCTTCGCCAGGCTGACAAGATCGCAATCGCCGAGTTTCAACGCTCGCCCCGTCTTGCGCGCGATCGCCTAGACTACAGCTTCGCGCGGCGCAAAGAAGTGGAACGCAATATACGAAACGCCGATGAAGCCCGGGAATGACGCCAGACCGAGCATCGGGCGGATCGCTTCTTCCTCCGGAATTGAATAGCCTAGCGCAACGAATGCAAGCGCCGTCGCGATCAGGATGATGCCTTTACGCAAATCGGCGTTCGGGCCGACGCGATCGCGAATAATCGCTTCAACGAGCGCAGCGTCGACCGTTCCGGTCTTCTCAATCGCGACCTTGATGGCGTCATAGACGATACGACGTTTGCGGTAGCTGAAAAAGAATGCCGCGACCAGAATGATCGCGAGGCTCGCAAATACAAAAAACGGGACCCAGATGTCTTCCATGGCTGTCTTCCTTTATTGGCGCAGGAAGACGGTCCTCCCGCGCTTGTCACTGGCTTTGATGCACGGAAGCGCTGGATTGGATGTCGCCAACGGCAATTCTTCGCCGAAATGCACGAAACGAGCGACGAAGCGCGGCGCGAAGCCCGTTAATCGGGACGATATGTCCGCCGAGAACGTCGCGCCCGTTCTGGCCGATTACGATTTCATCGCCGAGATTGAGACGGAGCGGCGTTGCGCCCTTTGCGGTATCGAACTGGAGCCAGCACACGCCCTCATTGAGCGGCAGGCCGATCAACGGCTCCCCATTGACGGCGAATTCGGCCTTGAGGCCGGCAAGGCCTTTAAGGTCAATTTCGTAACTGACCGAACCGTTTGACCATTCGGCGTAACGAAAAACGCCGCGCCCAGTGAACCCTGCCACCCCTTTCAGGATGCATTGATAGCACTGCCGTCGCCTTGGCAAACGTTGGTTAATGGCCGCGAGCATGAGCGAGACCCCCCTAGGTCCGTGAGCGCATTATTGGACACCAGGCGGAAGTGACGCAAGATTCGTGCGGTGCGCCCGGCGGCTGCGCGCCTAGTCGTGATAGGGGCCTTCCGGCTCTGAATATTCAAGGCGCTTCATGAGATAGCCGTCCGCCGCCGCCAGCAATTCATCCATGTGCGATTCAAAGAAATGGTCAGCGCCCGGGACCACCTGAAACTCGACCTTGCGGCCCTTCTGGGTGCGGGTCCGCTCAACCATGATCCGCGTTTCTTCCGGCGGACAAATTTTGTCGTGTTCGCCATGAAGAACGACGCCCGAAGACGGACATGGCGCCAGGAAGGTGAAATCGAATAGGTTCGCCGAGGCGGAAACCGAAATGAAACCGACGATTTCCGGCCGCCGCATCAAAAGCTGCATGCCGATCCACGACCCGAAAGATACGCCGCCGACCCAGGCGAAAGGCGCGTTCGGGTTAAGCTGCTGCAAATAGTCGAGCGCGGTCGCTGCGTCCGCCAGTTCGCCTTGTCCATGGTCATATTCTCCGACCGAACGGCCGACGCCGCGAAAGTTGAAACGCATTACGGAGAAGCCGCGTTTCAGGAACATATTATAGAGTTCGTAGACCGCGCGATTGTTCATCGACCCACCGAAAAGCGGATGGGGGTGCAGGACAAGCGCGACAGGCGGATTCTCGCCCTTTCCCCGTTGGTAACGGCCTTCAAGACGGCCTTCGGGACCGGCGAAAATCACTTCTGGCATTGGCGACCTCTAGATTTTGTGAGTGTTATGGTAGGATTTAGGATCAAATCTGGCGAAAAACTTCAGTATTTCCGCGACATTTTGTCCTTCTTGATAGTTGACTGTTTTAGTCGGGTTTAATATCCCGCTGCGGACTGGATCTGCTCCTGGTTCAAGGAGACGGCGGGCCTTTACCACAGAATTGGCGAGGGCGACGAATTCTCCGTAGGTCTGTGGCTTTGCTGCAACGAGATTGGGCTGCAACGAGACGAGACACGCAGATGAAACTGACGACCAAAGGACGTTACGCCGTGCAGGCGCTTGCCGACATCGCCTCCAATGGCGCGTGCGATGAACCGGTCGCGCTTTCAGATGTCGCCGGGCGTCAGGGAATTTCCGCCGGCTATCTCGAACAATTATTTGCAAAATTGCGCCGCGCGGGTCTCGTCAAAAGCGTGCGCGGTGTTACGGGCGGCTACAGTCTTGGACGCGGCGCCGAGGCGATCCGCGTTTCGGAAATCGTTGCGGCGGTTGATGAGGAAATTCGCACCATGGCGTGCGAGGGAAAATCCGGCGGTTGCGCGGGCGGCGGCGCGCGTTGTTTGACGCATGACCTCTGGGACGAACTCGGCCGGCAGATCGAGATCTTTCTGAATGCAGTGACGCTTGCTGATATTGTCGAGCGGCGCGTGCTCGGCATGGCCGCCGTAAATTCTCCGGCGCGCGGTGAAACAATGAATGCAGGCAACGCGGCGTTATGAACGCAAAGACGACACGCCATTATCTCGACCACAATGCGACGGCGCCGGTGAGGCCCGAAGTTGTCGATGCTGTGGCTTCAGCGATGCACGCCGTCGGCAACTCCTCCTCTGTGCATGAAGAGGGACGAAAAGCGCGCGGTCTTGTCGAAGAGGCCCGCGAAAAATTCAGAAGCCTCGTCAATGCGCCGGTTAATGGTGTTATTTTCACGAGCGGCGGCACCGAAGCCATTCATTACGCGCTTCATGGAACCGTCAAGACGGGCGCCGTCAAACGTCTTTTCGTCAGCGCGATTGAGCACCCGGCTGTTCGCGCCAATGCTGATGAAACGGGCGTTCCAGTCGAAACGATCCCGGCGTGCAATTCCGGCGTCATCGATCTCGACTGGTTGAAAGACCGGTTATCGAAATATGATGCGGCTCGCGAAGGCGGGTTTCTTGTTTGCGTCATGGCCGCAAATAACGAAACCGGCGTCATCCAGCCGGTCGCGGAGGCTGCGCGCATTGCGCATGAAAAGGGCGGGCTCTTTTTCGCCGACGCCGCGCAGGCGGTCGGAAAAATCCCCGTCAATTTCGTCATGTCGGGCGCCGACCTGATGGCGGCCACAGCGCACAAATTCGGCGGGCCGATCGGCGTCGGCGCACTCGTCGCCGGTCCGAACCTGCCGCTGCATCCGATAATGCGCGGCGGCGGGCATGAGAGCAATCGCCGCGCCGGCACGCATAATGTCCCGGCAATCGCAGGGCTTGGCGTTGCCGCAGAACTCGCCGCTGCGACAATCGCCGACGCCAAAAGGATTTCGAATTTGCGTGATCGCATTCAACAGGCGGTTGTAGCGGAAGGCGCAGTGATCTGGGGCAAGGATGCAGAGCGCCTCCCGGGCACGCTTTCCTTTTCCGCGCCGGGCTTTGCCGGGCAAACGCAGATGATGGCGATGGACCTTGCCGGGATCGCCATTTCGTCGGGCTCGGCTTGCACGTCGGGCAAAACCGCGCCTTCCCATGTGCTCGCTGCGATGGGCGCCAGCGATGAACTCGCTAAATGCGGTGTTCGCATATCGCTTGGTTGGAATTCAACCGAGGAAGACGTCGAGGCTTTTTGCCGCGAATGGCCGCAAGCCTACCGGCGCATAAAAATGAGGGCCGCGTGATGAAAGTCTCTCCAACACATAGGTTCAACAAGAGCTGGCAATTTGGAGTCGCATTTTTTTCGATCTTGGCCGCGGGTTCTGTCTCACGATTTATTTTTGACGGCAGAACTCTTGGCGATGACTGGCGGTTATTGCTCACAATGTTAGCGGTTCCGATTCTTGGCGGAATTGTCGCCGGTTTTGCTTTTCATGGGTTGCTAAAATGGGAACGGAACCGGAAATGACCGTTTACGCCATCGTTCAATTGAAGATTCACGACCGGTCGACTTACGACCGCTATATGTCGCGTTTCATGCCGGTGTTTGAAAAATTCAACGGCAAGGTGCTCGCTGCTGATGACGCGCCAAAAGTATTGGAAGGAAAATGGGACGCCGACCGCGTTGTGCTCCTCTCCTTCCCTGACAAGAAAAGCTTTTTCGCCTGGGCCGGTTCGCCTGACTATCAGGAGATCGCCAAGGACCGCATCGCTGCAACGCAGTCAACCGTGCTGCTCGCCGAGGGAATGGAATGACGAAGAGACCTGAAAAGCCGGTCTGGAAACGCGCCATGCTGCGCGGCCTCATCGCCGCCAGCATTTTATTCCTCGCATTCGAGGCGCTGATCCTTACTGGCAAGACGACGAAGATCGACACGGCGGAAGCCGCGATTATTTCCGTCGTCTCAGGCGCGGTTTACGCCGTCTTGTGGTCGGGCTTTGCGTTGATGCTCGCCGGCATGATGAAAGAATTTGAAGCGCGCGCCAAAGAACACGCGCCGAACGAGAAAAACTGATGAGCGAAGTCAACACCCGCATCGACAAGGCGACAATCGAGACCGCCAAATCGCTTGAAACCTACAAATATGGTTTCACGACCGACATTGAATCGGAAAAGGCGCCGAAGGGTCTTTCCGAAGATACGGTGCGCTATATTTCGGCGAAGAAGGAAGAGCCGGAATGGATGCTCGACTGGCGCCTCGAAGCGTTCCGCCGCTGGAAGACGATGGAGGAGCCGACATGGGCGATGCTTTATTATCCGGCGATCGATTATCAGGACCATTATTATTACGCCGCGCCGAAAGCCGGTGCGAAATATAAATCGCTCGACGACGTTCCGGCCGAGATTCTCGCCGACTTTGAAAAGCTTGGCATTTCCCTCAAAGAAACGGAATCGCTTCTCGGCGTTGAAGGCGCGCCGAAAGTTGCAGTCGACGCGGTGTTCGATTCTGTCTCCGTGGCGACGACTTTCCGCGAAACGCTCGCCAAGGCCGGCGTCATCTTCATGTCGATTTCAGAAGCGATTCGCGAGCACCCGGACCTTGTGAAGAAATATCTCGGCACGGTGGTGCCGACTTCCGATAATTTCTTCGCGACGCTCAATTCCGCGGTCTTTTCCGACGGGACGTTCGTCTATGTGCCGGAAGGCGTCCGCTGTCCGATGGAATTATCCACCTATTTCCGCATCAATGAGGCGAATACTGGTCAGTTTGAGCGAACCCTCATTGTCGCCGCGCCGGGCGCTTACGTCTCCTATCTTGAGGGCTGCACCGCGCCGATGCGCGATGAAAACCAGCTGCATGCGGCGGTCGTCGAACTCGTCGCGGAAGACGACGCCGAGATTAAATATTCTACCGTGCAGAACTGGTATCCGGGCGACAAGGACGGGCGCGGCGGCATCTACAATTTCGTGACGAAGCGCGCCGACTGCCGCGGCAAGAATTCGAAAGTTTCGTGGACGCAGGTTGAAACCGGCTCGGCGATCACCTGGAAATATCCATCCTGCGTGCTGAAGGGCGATAATTCCTCCGGCGAGTTTTACTCAATCGCCATCACGAATAATCATCAGCAGGCCGACACCGGCACCAAGATGATCCATTTGGGCAAGAACACGAAATCGCGGATCATCGCCAAGGGCATTTCGGCCGGAAAATCGAACTCAACCTATCGCGGGCTTGTTTCGATCCATCGGAACGCGTCGGGCGCGCGCAATTTCACGCAATGCGACTCGCTCCTTATCGGCGCTGAGTGCGGGGCGCATACCGTTCCCTATATCGAAAGCAAAAACCCGGCGGCGATTCTGGAGCATGAGGCGACAACCTCGCGCCTTTCCGAAGACCAGCTTTTCTACTGCCAGCAGCGCGGACTTTCCGAAGAGGAAGCGGTTGCGCTTCTCGTCAACGGCTTTTGCAAGGAAGTGTTGCAGGAGCTGCCGATGGAATTCGCCGTTGAGGCGCAAAAGCTTGTGAGCGTCAGCCTTGAAGGGAGTGTCGGGTGATGAGCGCGTCAAAATTCCCCATCCGCAATATCGCCGACGCCGAGTTCATGGATTTCGCGAGCCCGAACAAGAAGTTTGCCGCGAAGCTCTGTCGCATGGGGCCGTCGATCGGCGCGGAAAAGATCGGCGCCTGCATGACGGTGCTCGAACCCGGTAAGAAGTCGTTCCCGTTTCATGTCCATCACATGAATGAAGAGATGATGTTCGTCATCGAAGGCGAGGGCGAGTATCGCTTCGGCGAAGAGACTTACAAAGTGCGCGCCGGCGATCTCGTCGCCGCGCCGCCGGGCGGGCCCGATCGCGCGCATCAGATGATGAACACCAGCGACAAGCCGCTGCGCTATCTGTGTTTCTCAACCATGTTTCCGGTCGATGTCGTTGAATACCCAGATTCCGGAAAGGTCCTTGCCTATTCCGCTAATCCGGAAGACCCGCAAACACCGCGGCTTCGTAAGATGACTCGCGGCGATCAAATGGCCGATTATTTCGAGGGCGAAGATGAATAGAATTTTGGCATTTTCTGTGTGCGCGGGGGTTTCATTTTTGGGAACTAAAGCGGTTATGGCGGCGAATGAATCTGAAACCCCGACAGACGCGCTGCGCAAGATCGCGCCGGAATGCCAAGGCGAGCTTTTGCGAAAACTGAATGGCGGCAAAGGATTCGAAAAATTTGGCTCGGTTGGAATTTGGAAGGGCTTCACTTCAAAATTCAAATGCGATGCGCGGGGGCGTTTGATTTCGGCCGTTTCGAAGGCGGAGCAATTAGAGGAATTATTGCAACGCTTCGAAAGCGCCCGGGTAATTACCTATTCAACAATGCCGGAACGTAACGGCGACGCTGATAATGCTTATTGCAAACTATTTGTGAATAAACGCGGGAAAGGTGCGGCGCGGAAACTATTGGAAACTACGCAATTCCGAGATCGACAACTCACAGTTTTTTATGTGGACGAAATAGAGACCGGCGCGCTGGGCTTTCTCGAGTGCCTAACTGACATTCCTTTCGCGCCGCGCGCCATACCAGTAACGCCAGGTGAATTGTAATGGTTATTTGCGTTGCCCTTGAGAGGGAAGTGCGGATGGTGAATCAATGATTGAGTATCGCCGCGAATTGACGGTGCCGTGGGGCGAGTCCGATCCGTTCGGTCTTGTCTATTTCCCGCGGATGCTCGCCTGGTTCAATGACACCGAGCACGATCTTCTGCGCGCGATCGGCTATGGCGCGGACAAGACGATCCGCGATCATCGCACCGCCTTTGTCATGGGCTCGATTGATTTCCGCTTCGTTGGTCCCGCCGCTTATGGCGACCGCATCGAGACGACAATCAATTTAAGCAAGGTGACGCGCTCGACGCTGCATTGGGAATGCAAGGCAGTTCGGCTTTCAAACCACCAGCTTGTTACGCAAGGCATGGCGATTCGCATCTATGCGCGCATTTGCGAAGACGGAAATCTGGAATCGGCGGAGATTCCGGAAGAGCTGCGCGCAATTCTGTTGCATGGCACGGACGCCGATAACGCCGCCGATGAAGCGCATATCGACGCATGGGTCCATAAAGGGGCAATTCCGGAATGATCAGAAAACTCGCAATCCTTTCAATCGCCACGCTTGCGCTCGCTGCCTGTTCGCAAAAGCCGGTAGAGCGCCAATATGACCGCGATCCGGCCTTGCCTGACGAGCTCCCCTTTTCGTCGGCGGTGATTGTCGGCGACACGATCTATCTGTCGGGCGAAATCGGCCGCGCGCCGGGCGGCGTTTCCGTCGTTGAAGGCGGCGTCGGCGCCGAAACGCGCCAGATCTTTGAAAATTACAAGGCGACGCTCGCGCGCCACGGCGCAACGCTCGACGACATCGTCAAATGTTCTGTCTTTCTCGGCGACATGTCGAAATATGCGGAGATGAACGCCGCTTACGCCAAAGTTTTTCCCGGCAACAAGCCGGCGCGCTCGACCTTCGGCGCCAACGGCCTTGCAAAAGGCGCGTCGCTCGAAATCGAATGTCTGGCGGTGAAGCGATGAAGCATGCGCTTGCCATCCTTTCATTTGCCTTGGCGGCGTCGGCCTTCGCGCAAAGCGAGCCGCAAAACCCGATTCCGAATTCGGGCGGTGCGTTGATCATGCCGAAAGAGCAATTGCCTGACCCGCTCGCCGCCGGATGGAAGGGCGAGAAGGTCTGCAAAGTGCTGCAAGAGGACGACCATTTCCGTGCGCTGAAATGCACATTCCCGCCGGGCGTCGGCCATGAGCGACATTTTCACGCAGCCCATTTCGGCTACGTCCTTGAGGGCGGTAAAATGCGCATCGCCGATGCCGACGGCGTGCGCATTGTTGAAACGAAAGCCGGCGCCTCGTGGAAAAGCGATGGCGTCATTTGGCACGAGGCCATGAATGTCGGCGCGTCCGAGACGTCCTATATAATTGTCGAGCCCAAAGGGTCGGCCGCGAACTAGACCAAACAAGAAGGAAGTTACGATGGAAAAGAAGCAGTGGGATGAGTGGGAGCGCCTCTATGAGGATTTCACAAAGGCGCGCGAAGCCTATGAACGCGCGCAGGCGCATCTTCGCGGCTCATTCTCCGAACTTGCTCGCCATTACGAAGACGGAACGCTCGATATGAGCCGCCGTTACGAAGAGCAGCTAGCGCATGAGAAATTCATCGAAAAACGCGACAAGCTGAGAGCGTTCATGGAAGCCAATCTGAAAAACAACAATGCTTGAAATCAATGATCTTCACGTCGCTATTGGCGACACGGAAATTCTGAAAGGCCTTACGCTCGCCGTGCCGGCGGGCGAGGTGCATGCGATCATGGGCCCGAACGGGTCGGGCAAGTCGACGCTGTCCTATACGGTCGCGGGGCGCGACGGCTATGAAGCGACATCGGGCGACATTCTGCTTGAGGGCGAGAGCGTTCTGGGACTTGAGGCTGATGAGCGCGCTGCGAAAGGGCTATTCCTTTCCTTCCAGTCGCCGATGGAGATTCCGGGCGTTGCGACGATGAACTTTATCCGCACCGCGCTTAACGCCCAGAAAAAAGCGCGCGGCGAGGAAGAAGTTTCCGCCGCGGATTTTTTGAAACTCATTCGCGCCAAGGCGAAAATTGTCGGCCTTTCAGACGAGAAATTGAAACGTCCCTTCAATGTCGGCTTTTCCGGCGGCGAGAAGAAGCGGATGGAGATGCTGCAAATGGCGATCTTCGAACCGAAATTCGCGATCATGGATGAAACCGATTCAGGGCTCGATATCGACGCGTTGAAAATGGTTGGCGATGTCGTCAATTCGTTGCGCTCGCCAAAGAGTGACAAGAATGGCCGCGGTTTCCTTGTCATCACGCATTACCAGCGCCTGCTCGATTATGTGAAGCCGGACCGGGTGCATGTTCTGGCCGGCGGCCGGATCGTTAAATCGGGTGGGCCGGAACTTGCCGGCGAACTTGAAA
>JAWKVJ010000063.1:0-9674 GCA_041398085.1 Parvularculaceae bacterium | reverse complement strand
ATAGCGTATGCGGACAGGATCAAAGAGAGCCTTGGCGATGCTGATTACATATTCAACATCGCGGGATTGACGCGCATAGGCCGGTTTGAGGAAACACCGCTCTCTTCGTTTGAAAAAATATTTAACGTCAATTTTTGGGGTGTGGTCAGAATGACAAAGGCGTTTCTGCCGCAACTGGAGGCGACAAGAGGCGGTGTGGTTAATATTTCAAGTCTCTTCGGGTTGATAGGCTATCCAGGACAGGCGCATTATTGCGCGTCTAAATTTGCGGTGCGCGGCTTCAATGAAACGATTGCTGAAGAGCTGGCTGAAAAAGGCGTGTCCGTGACGTCTGTCCATCCCGGCGGGGTTGCGACGGCCATCGCCCGGAACGCAAAGACAGACGCATTGCCGTCTGATATTTCAGACCGCAATGAGATAAATGATAGATTTGACAAAATGGCGATTACGAGCTCTGAACGCGCCGCCGAAATTATTCTTGATGGAACAGCACGCCGTAAGCGCCGGGTGATCGTCGGTCGCGATGCAAGAGTTTTATCTTTCGTGCAGCGGTTATTTCCGGCGAGCTATATGAAAAAGATAAGTTTGCTGATGGCAAAGGAATTGACCTGACCGACTACATGACGAATTTTGCTTCGTAATTCGTCCGTAAAAAAAGCACCATTTCCTCAAAGGAAAGTTTTTCTAGGTCGATCATGGCCTTAATCTTGTCGTCTGTATCGGCAGATGAATTAAACCGTTCGAAAATTCTCCTTAAAGACAAACGGTATTGGCGAAGGCGTTCTGCTTCGGTCTCCGGCTGGAAACCTTCCTCAATTGTACGCGCGGCAAGTGCGACGATCGCCGACCAGATAGCCGCAACATGAATGGGCGGGCCTTTCATCCACTTGATTTCAGCGATGGCGCCGACAAATACGAGCCCGTGCAAGACAAGAATGGCAAAGACGCAAGACATGGCGATGGCGCCGAGAATGCGCGCCTGTTGGACCGGTGCATATTTTAGAAAGCCGCCCTTCCGCCTTAACATGAAATCGCAATAACCGATCTGGCGTTCGAAGCGCAGAACCGTATAGGCCCGAAAATATTCATCGAGTACTGGCTGATCGGCATCCAGTTTTTTTGCGTGCTCAGGAAATATGAGCCCTTCGCCGGGGTCGTCTGCCTCGACAACATGATGGAGCTCATGCTTGGCGCGTTCGACGACTTTTGAATTGAAGGCCGCATATTCCTGGTTTCTGCGTTCCAGAAAAGCTCTGGCCGCCGCCTCGTCCGTAGCGCCTGAAACAATCTGCTGAGCGAAGGCGACAAATGACTGAAAATGAAATTGACGAAGGCGCTCGGTTGAAAGGCGGTCGGCCAACCATTGCTCCTTTTTCTCGTGGAACATGACGCCGAAAACGCCGATAATGACGCCGCAAATGCCCGCAATCGCGCCGACAATGGCGATCACGCGAACCAGTTCCTCGTGCGCGCCATGATACAGGACTTCGGCGCTGGCGATCATCAAGGCGAGGGTCGCCATGAATACAGCGATCAGTCCCCATCGGCGGCTGCGCAATTTCGATTTGTTGGCGCGGGCGTCGATCGGTAAAAAGGCGTCTCGCAGTGCTGGATGGTTCAGCGCGAAGAAAACGCGCGGAAATTCCTCCCGCGCCTGTTCAAGGTCGCTTGCTCCCACGAGGAGGTCATTATTGAAAGTCAGCGCCATTGGCCCCTCATAGCAGCGGATTGGCCGAATCGACGGCCTGCACCCGTCGCTGTTCAATCATTTCCTGATAGAGTAGGGAAGTCGCCCCGGAGATCAAAATGGCCGCCGACGTATTCATATCCTATAGCCGCGAAGACCGTGAGATTGCCCGCCTTGTCGCCGGCGCTCTTGAAGCTGACGGCTTTTCAGTGTGGTGGGATGCAGCGCTACGGGCTGGCGAGACCTATGATGAGGTAACGGAGCATAATCTCCGTAACGCCGGCGCTGTTGTCGTTCTCTGGTCGAAACGATCATCCAACTCAAAGTGGGTGCGTGCTGAGGCCACGGTTGGCGAACGCAGCACGTCGCTTGTGCCGGCGCTCATTGAGGATTGCGAGCGGCCGATTCGGTTTGAGCTTGTTCAGACTGCGGACCTTCGCCATTGGCAAGGCGACCGCGCTGACCCGCAATGGCGTGAGTTCATTCAGGATATTCGGACAGCTGTTTCGCGGCGCGAATCAAAACCGGCTGCGGTGCCGACGCACGCGGCTGACACAACGGTTGAGACTGCGTTCTGGAACTCGATCAAGGACAGTGCTGACAGATCGGATTTCGAAGCCTATTTGGGACGATATCCAAACGGTCACTTTGCTGCGCTCGCCGCCAATCGTGTTGCGGCGCTTGACCGCGGCGCTGCAGCGCCGTCAAGGCAAGCGGCGGCGCGCCCTGCTGCGTCAAGACCGGCGCCGCCGAGACCGCCGCAAGCACAAGCATCGTCGAAAGCCATTCCACCATCGGGGCCGCCGCAACAAGCAGCCCGTCCAGCGCCGCAAGCGGCGCGAACATCGCCGCCGCATCGACAAGCTGCTTCGTCCGACAATAAGAAGTCCGGCGGCGGCCTGATTGCTGGCGGTATTGTGCTTGGCGTGCTCGTTCTCGCCGCTGTCGGTTTCATGTTGATTAGTGGCGGCCGCGATGCAGCCAACACAACCGCGGCGGAGGTGGCGAGCACGGAAGCGAATGTGACGGCGGGCAATCTCGACGGTGCGGCGCCAACGAATGAAGCTACAGTAAATTCGGGAGCAGATGGACCAGCGCAAGAAGTTGTTACCACAGATCTCGAGGCGGATCAGGACGCGAGCGTGGACGAGGCGTACACAACCGATGTGCTCGCGACAAACGGAGACGAAGGTGCATCTGACGCGAAAGATTTGGCGGAAGCCGCTCCGAGCGATGGCGACATCATTACGGCTGCGTCGCTAGACGAGGAACTCGCCGCGCAAAATGCGGCTGCGGTGGCGGCGGTCACGGATACGCCAGCGCCGGCGGCGAACGCATCGAAGACATTCAAGGATTGTCCAGACTGCCCGGAAATGGTTCGTCTGACTGGCGGAGTCTTTCAAATGGGCTCGCCTTGGTCCGAGCCAGGACGTAATGGCTATGAAGGGCCGCAGCATGAGGTGACGGTGCCGCCATTCGCGATTGGCGCATATGAGGTCACGAACAGCCAATGGGATGCATGCGCCAAGGACGGCGCTTGTGCAAAGAAAGGCGCCGCGTCCGACCCCGATAAGCCGGTTCTTTATCTTTCGTGGAACGACGCGCAGGACTATGTGCGATGGCTCAGTAAAACGACCGGACGTAAATATCGGCTTCCAAGTGAGGCTGAATGGGAATTTGCTGCACGCGGCGGCGCGACGACAGCCTATTGGTGGGGCGACAAGTTTGATCGCTCACGCGTTGCTGTGTCATCCGTGCAAGCAGTAGGCGCCCATGGCGCCAACGCGTTTGGTCTATATGACTTGCTCGGCAATGCGCGCGAATGGGTCGAAGACTGCTACATTAACAACTATACGAATACACCGACGGACGGGTCGCCTGATCGGTCCGGCGATTGTTCGCTTCGCGTCATCAGAGGCGGGGCTTGGTCAAGTCCGGCCGCTGATATGCGGGTCGCGAACCGAAGCCGGATAAGCAAAACAGTGAGCGCGCGCTATATGGGGATGCGTGTCGCATCCGAAGCTGAATGATTTTTTTGCCGCTGTTGCCTCGCCTTGCGCCACAGACGGCGATCTGTCATTTCGGGGTTCGATTTAATTGGCGTGTCACGCGCCTCAATAAAGGAGATCGGTCATGGCCGTAGACGGCAAGTGGAACCTCAAAATCAAGACACCGATGGGCGAGCAGGGTGGTGAGCTCGACCTCGCAACTGACGGCGGTTCGCTGACCGGCCAGATGTCGCAAGGCGGCGCCGTGGTTCCTATTGAGAATGGCAGCGTTGATGGCGACGCCGTCAAATGGTCGGCAAAAGTTACCTCGCCAATGCCAATCCAGCTCGATTTCGACGGCAAAGTCGAAGGCGACTCGCTTAGCGGTAACGTCAAGCTGGGCGCTTTCGGCACCTCGACATTCTCTGGCACGCGCGCCTGAGCAAGGCCGGACGCCCGGCTGCGCAAATCGTGATCGATAAGCGATGATTGTGCGGCGCTATATCCATTACGCCCATAGGTGGCTTGCACTCGCCCTAGGCGTGCAAGTCACTCTTTGGCTTACAAGCGGTGCTGTCATGGCGTGGCTGCCGTTGAGCCTCGTTCGCGGCGAGACGACAGCTGCATTCGAGGCGCCAATCGAACTTGCAACAACCTCTTATTTTCCGCCTGGTGGGGTGATTTCCCAACTGGAAGGCGCGACGAAGGTTGAGCTGACGACACTGCTAGGAAGGCCGGTGTATGTTGTCGCCAGTGACAAGACGTCAGCTTTGTTCGACGCCGACACCGGCGCGAGGTTGTCGCCGCTGCCGTCAGCAACAGCTCGACAAATCGCATTATCCGACTATGCGGGCGTCACAGAGATTTCTTCCGCCCGGTTAATATCCACCCCCCCAGGCGAGTACAAAGGTCCGACGCCAATATGGCGCGTCGCGTTGGCCGACAAGAACGATACCCGGCTTTATATTTCTCCGCAGACCGGCAAGGTTTTAGCGCGGCGAAACAAATATTGGCGTTTCTACGATTTCTTCTGGATGTTCCACATCATGGATTATCGGGAACGCGATGATTTCAATAATCCGTTCTTACGAATCTTCGCGACGACAGGCTTTTTCTTCGCGCTAACAGGCGCAGCACTCGTCATTATGCGCCTCAGGCATGGCGGCTATTCGTTCGCTTCTACAAATAAAAATCCGGGCGTGCGCTAACAATCAAAACGCGAGGTACACCGGTTCACCGCCGCGAACTTTTTTCTTGCCCGAACTCTCGCCGCCATCTTCTGATTTCGATTCTGCGCGAGCGACTTCAGTCTGATGTTCCTTGTCGCAGCTTTTCGGCGAAGGTGGTCCGTCGAGATATTCCTCGTCACTGATCGGCGACGTCTTGGCTGACATTTCCAGCGTCATCGCCTTCTTCAAATTTTTGAGGACCGCGCTGATCGTCGGGCGTTCATGTCCTCGATCGTCAGAACCGCCGCCAAGCCGCATGCCCGAGCCGCCAAAGGCAGGCGCAGCATGGGCGACGCCAAATGTCACCGCGGACGCGGCGATGAGTGCCTTGGTGATGTGACGCATGGGGCTTCTCCCTGACCCTTTTTCCTGATTTCAGGAGCGATCTCGCGGCATTATGCCGCCGATTGTAGGCCTTTTACAAGTGTCGCAATGCACGGCCTGCCGGAATTTAATGCCTGTCCGCCGGGATCATTGGTCGTGAGGTGCTCTACTGGTCCTATCCGAGGGCTTCAGCGGCGGTGTGAAAGGCAAACCAAGCGTCAGCGACGGCTTTGCAGGTCACTTTACCCTTGTGGACGTTAAGCCCGTTCCGCAGATGCTGGTTCTGGCCGGAGAGCGTCCAGCCCTTTGTCCGCGAGCAGATGCCATAGGCGAGCGTCGCATTGTTGAGGGCGTGCGATGATGTCAAAGGCACTGCGCCTGGCATATTGGCGACGCAATAATGAACGACGCCCTCGACCTCATAGGTCGGTTCTGCGTGGGTGGTGGCTTTGGAGGTTTCTGAAGCAGCCGCCCTGGTCGATCGATACGTCAACAAGGACAGCGCCCTGTTTCATGCCTTTCAGCATTTCTCGGGTGACGAGCTTCGGAGCCGAGGCGCCTGGGATCAGCACGGCGCCGATGACGACATCTGCGCCGTCCGTCTCTTCATCGAGTGCCTCAAAGGTCGAATAGCGAGTTTTGACGCGGCCGCCGAAAATGTCGTCAAGATAGGCGAGGCGTCGGAGATTACGGTCAAGAATCGTCACTTCGGCGCCGAGCCCAATCGCCATTTTGGCTGCATGGGTGCCGACCACGCCGCCGCCGATAACAAGCACCTTGGCAGGGAGGACGCCTGGAACGCCGCCCATCAATAGACCGCGTCCGCCTTGGGGCGCTGTAAGCGCGTAGGCCCCGGCCTGAATGGCGAGACGTCCGGCCACTTCACTCATCGGGGCTAGAAGCGGCAAGCCCCCGAAATCATCCGTAACCGTCTCATAAGCGACGCCCGTAACGCCTGACTTGATAAGTCCCTTAGTCTGTTCAGGGTCGGGTGCGAGATGGAGATAGGTATAAAGGATCTGACCGTCGCGAAGCTGCGCGTATTCAACCGGCTGCGGCTCCTTCACCTTCACGATCATGTCGTTTTCGGCAAAAACTGTTTTTGCATCCGGAGCGATAGTGGCGCCGGCATTCTTGTAATCTTCGTCGCTCGCCTTAATGCCGAGCCCGGCTTCGGTCTCGACCATGACCTTGTGCCTGTGCATAGCATATTCGCGGACTGCGCCCGGCGTCATGCCGACGCGAAACTCGTTATTTTTGATTTCCTTGGGAACGCCGACGCGCATTGGAACCTCCCGGTTGGCGGTGTGGCGCCCCTTTAGCAGATTATTGCGCGCCGCCAAATCGTATTTCTGCGAGCGGAGTCCGGCCCAACTCGGGATTTCCGGCAGCAATTACGCTAAAGGGAGCCTGCAACGCGGCGAGGCGGATTTCCGCCAGCGCCTTGAGGGGTTAGATGAAGAGGGCCTGGGCGGCGAGGGCGCGTCCGGACGGAGCCTCAAAGTCGCGTTTTTAGGGAGAAGTTCTCGTGAAGCACCTGCCAGTAATCGCCGCCGCCATCTTCCTCGCCGCCGCACCAGCCGTCCAAGCAGGCGAACGGGTATCGCAAAAGCTGGATCTGAAGGATTTTTCTGCGATCGATGTTGGCGGCGCGTTTGAACTCGACGTCACTGTCGGCAAGGACTTCTCGGTTGAGCTATCAGGATCGCCTGAGGAAATGGCGCGCGTTGAAGCATCCGTTTCAAAAGGTTCGCTGGTGCTTGATTCCAAAAAACGCCAACGCAATCACAAGGGAACCAAGAATGGCGTTCATGCGGTGATTTCCATGCCGCGCCTTGATCGCCTTGACGTTTCCGGTGTTGCTGACGCCGACATATCGGGTGTCGATGCTGGCGCGTTCCGAATTCATCTGTCCGGTGTCGGCGAAGTGAATGTCGCCGGCGCATGCAGCGATCTTGACGCCCGCGTCTCAGGCGTAGGCGAACTCGATGCGCAAAGGCTTGAATGCAAGAATGCGGATGTCCGCGTATCCGGTATCGGCGAGGCGAATTTCTTCGCGAGCGAACGCGCGCGCGCTGAAGTTTCCGGCATGGGCGAAATTAATATTTACGGATCACCGAAAAACGTCGAAAAGCGGGGCGGGTTTCTGGCTGAAATCCGGGTCCATAATTAGGGTTTCAAATTGTTGGGGGATTTGCGCTGGAGGGGCGGATGCGCATCTTTATCGGGTTTTTCATAGGATTGGTTATTGCTGCTGGCATTGCTCTTGCGGCGGTAAAGGTAGCGTGGGGCGATATTGCCGATATGGAAGATCGGGATCGGTCGAACGATGTCTCAAGGACCGTCGCCGCTAGCGACTTCGACAGGCTCAATATAGCCGGCGTGTTTGAGCTTAAGACAACGGTTGGTGAAGATTATTCGGTCCGGCTTTCCGGGCGTAAGGAAGACCTCGACCGAACGACCGCGGAAGTCAGAGACGGCGTTCTTGTTCTGGATACCGATCATAAGAACAAGGACGGTAAGCGCCGCATTATCAAGCATTCTATTTCGGCCGTGATTACGATGCCGGCTCTCAATGGCGTCGATATTGCCGGTGTTGTCGACGGCGATATCTCAGGCGTCGATGCAGAAGACTTCACAATAGACGTGTCTGGCGTCGGAGAAGTGGATTTCTCTGGAACCTGTGGAACGCTCACTGCCGATATCTCCGGCGTTGGCGAACTCGACGCCGAAGAGCTTCAATGCCGCAAAGTGAAGATCGATGTGTCGGGCATTGGTGAAACCCGCGTTTACGCCAGCGAGTCCGTAGACGCCGAATTAAACGGTATTGGCCGCATCCACGTCTATGGATCGCCGGCCGAAATATCCAAATCGCAATCAAGTCCGATCGGACGCATTACAGTGCATTAAGCCAGCGCGAGGCGCTCCTTGAGCGCCTCGTTTTCTGCTCTTAATGCGTCTATTTCATTTGTTAGTTTTGAGATAGCCGGCGCCAGATCGGCGTCAGTAAACCTTGGCGTAATGTGCTGTGGACAGTTCCAGTCTAGCGCCTCGACCTCGGCGATGAACACTCGCTCGATTTTCGCTTTATAGTTAAATGCGGAAAACCGTTTGATGACTTCCGGTTCGTCATCAACAGATTTTGCGGTGACGCGAGCCAGCGCTTTCAGCCGCGCGCGGTTTGGATAGTCGATGAAAAAGAACGCCGCGCGTGCATCGACAGAAAGATTACCGACGCTGACATATTGCCGGTTCCCCCGAAAATCGGGAAATGCGAACCGTTTGTCGCTGAGCACCTGAATGAAGCCAGCGGGCCCGCCGCGATGTTGTAGATAAGGCCAACCGGTCTCGGTAACGGTCGCCATGAAAAAATGGTCGCGTGCGGCAAGAAATTCAGCTTCGCGTTCGCTGAAGACGAAATCCCTATCTGACTTTTCCATTGCCTCGCAGAATTCACGGGAGCCGTTTGCGGTTTGCGCGGCCCTGACAGCGGGCGTGAAGGCGATTTCGGCGAAGGGGTAGGGCATTTCCGCTCCAAAAGGGACATTATTCCGCCATTTTGATCATTTCTTGCCGCGACAAGCAAAGTCACAAGGCCGTTGACGGCAAGACTGGATTTGGCCCGCTCTTTCCGTCGGCCAACGCCTTCCATCAGCCGCGCAACCGGATTATGACGCGCCCCCATGGAACAAATTTGGACTTTCCTATCGACACGGCCAACCGACCAAGGCTGGCTCTGGTGGCTCATCCCGACCCTTATTCAGGCGCTGGCGCTCGTCGTTGCGCTGCTGGTGGTGCTCGCATTCATCCTCTTGTTTGACCGCAAGGTCTGGGCGGCGGTGCAGATGAGGAAAGGCCCAAATGTCGTCGGGCCGTTTGGATTGCTTCAGTCTTTCGCGGATTTCTTCAAATTTGTCTTCAAGGAAATTGTCATCCCGGCGGGCGCCAACAAGGCGCTCTTCGTGATTGCGCCGATTATTTCTTTCATCTTTGCGGTGATCGCCTGGGCGGTCGTGCCGGTCGGGCCGGGCTTGGTGGGCGCCGACATCAATGTCGGCATTCTTTACCTTTTCGCGATATCTTCGCTCGGCGTTTACGGAATTATAATTGGCGGCTGGGCGTCGAATTCGAAATATCCCTTTCTCGGATCGCTGCGGTCGGCTGCGCAGATGGTTTCCTATGAAGTTTCGATCGGCTTCGTCATCATCACAGTCCTGCTGCTCGTTGGTTCTCTCAACCTCACAAACATTGTCGACTCGCAGATGCGCGCCGGCGGCGGCTTCTGGAACTGGAATTTCATTCCGCTGTTCCCAATGTTCGTCGTCTTTTTCATCTCAGCGCTCGCCGAGACGAACCGGCCTCCCTTCGACCTTCCCGAAGCGGAATCCGAACTCGTCGCCGGATATCAGGTCGAATATTCCTCGACCCTCTATCTCCTATTCATGA
>JAWKVJ010000062.1:0-10014 GCA_041398085.1 Parvularculaceae bacterium | reverse complement strand
CCAATGAAGACATTGACGCGCTGGAGATCCGCCTCGCCATGCTGGAGCAGGAACATACCGATCTCGACCATGCAATCGTCGCGCTCGCGGGATCGCCGGCGCATGACAGCCTGTCGTTGGCGCGCCTTAAAAAGAAAAAATTGCAACTGAAGGATATGATCCAGGCGCTGCGCGACCAGCTAACGCCCGACATAATCGCCTAGGAACGGCGCTTTTTTTCTTCATACATGATTTTATCAGCGGCGCTTAGCGCGGCTTCCGGCGTCGTGTCGCGGCTCAATTCAACAATTCCGCAGGCGACTGAAACTTTGACATCACCAACAAGCGATTCAGCGCTTATCAACGATTTTAACGCGCGCGCTTTGGCCTCAGCGCCCTCCCGCGGCGTATTCGTCAGAATCAACGCAAATTCATCGCCGCCCAGGCGTCCGAATATGTCCGTCTGACGGATATTGGCGCTGACGGTCGCGGCGATGTGTTGAAGGGCGTCATCGCCTACAGCATGCCCATGCGCATCGTTGATCTTCTTAAGATCGTCAAGGTCGATGAAGATCAGGCTTGAAGGCTGGCCATAGCGTTCAACCATCGCAAGCGCCCGTCCGAGCTCCCCGACAAAGGCGCGTCTGTTGAGGATGCCAAGCAGCGGATCAGCACTGGCGAGCTGTTCAAGTTCCGCCATGCGCCTTTGCGAATCAGCGAGCGCCGCGCGCAACTCGGCCACTTCGCGCATTAACGCCATCAGAGCTACGCGCACACGCGGCGTCAGTTCAGCCTCAGGAATGCCGCTGATTGAAACCTCGGCCGCGAGCGGCACGGATTCGAGCCCCTCGACTTTCCCGACCGTCCTAGAAGCAACGACGTTATCCGCCGCACGTGCCGTGCCTGGTCCCTTGATCTTCATACCGGGTGTGATTCCTTCAGAATCTGGCGTTTGCGCCCGCATTAGCCGAGCCTCGCGGTCCCCTGCAACGCTTCATCGCGCGGAGACTTCGGCCCGCCGCAAAGCGCCTTCCAGCGCTCAATGCCGCAGCATTCAATACGCCTTGCGCCTATCGATCGGTAACGTCCCCTTCTCAGACAGCACCATCGCAAGCGCTTGGCGGGAATGCTTGGGGTCGACGCGCCCCGTCTGGATGGCCCCGGCTTTCCCGCCGCTCGCGTTTTACCCGATCCGGGGTAATTTGCCCATTCCGGCCGGATTGCTATAAGCCCCCTCTTTTAGCGGACGGAGTCACCGTTGGCGGCGACAAAGAGAACGGGAAAAGCGCTCCCGAAGAAACACACCGGCAAGGCAGCGCCTGTTGTCGGCCTGATCATGGGGTCGCGCTCCGATTGGCCGACCATGCATCACGCCGCCGATCTCCTCAAAAAGCTGGGCGTTCCCTTCGAGGCGAAAGTTGTGTCGGCCCATCGAACGCCTGCGCGACTCTATGACTATGCTTCGGGCGCGGCTTCGCGCGGTTTAAAGCTCATCATCGCCGGCGCCGGCGGCGCTGCGCATCTTCCGGGAATGACGGCTTCGATGACCACGCTTCCGGTGATTGGCGTGCCGGTACAATCGAAATCGCTGTCAGGGCTCGACAGTCTTTATTCGATTGTTCAAATGCCGGCGGGCGTGCCGGTCGCGACAATGGCGATCGGTGAAGCAGGCGCAGCAAATGCCGGTCTCTTGGCTGCATCGATAATCGCGCTTGGCGATGAGTCTGTTGCAAAACGTCTCGCCGCCTATCGAGATAAACAAACCTCTTCAGTTCCGCTGACGGTTCATGACTGAAACAAAGATTGTCGAGCCGGGCGGGGTTATCGGCGTTCTTGGCGGCGGCCAGCTTGGCCGCATGCTCGCACTCGCGGCTGCCCCGCTTGGGCTGAAGACGCATATATTTACGCCCGAAGAGAACTCTCCCGCCTCGCAAGTTGCTTCATCGACTTCGATCGGTTCTTACATTGACGAAAACGCTCTCGTCCTGTTCGCCAACGAAGTTGATGTCGTCACTTATGAGTTTGAAAACGTTCCCGCAGAGACCGTGACGATCCTGCAAAAACTTGGCGCAAGGGTCGCTCCCGGCGAGAAAGCGCTTGCTACGGCGCAAGACCGGCTCGTCGAAAAGCAATTCATCAACTCGATTGGCGCCGGAACCGCACCATTCCACGCCGTCGATGACATACAATCGCTTGAAGACGGACTTAAACGCATTGGCCGTCCGGCAATCCTGAAAACCCGGCGGCTCGGCTATGACGGCAAGGGACAGACGACAATCGGCGCTGAAAACGCCGACCTCGCGCTTACATGGGAAGAGGCGAAGAAAAAGGCCTGGGACGAAATCGGCGCCCAGCCTTCGATTCTTGAAGGGTTCGTCGATTTTACTATGGAAATTTCTGTCATCGGCGCGCGAGGCAGGAACGGCGAGGTGAAATGTTACGAACCGCCGCGCAACATCCATCAGGGCGGCATTCTGAGGCAATCGATCGTTCCCTCAAAGGCGCCGCAAAACGCGATTGATGAAGCGATGTCGATTACGGCGAAGATGCTTGAAGAGCTCGAATATGTCGGGGTCATCGGTGTTGAGTTTTTCGTCCTGAAGTCTGGCGACGTCCTCGTCAATGAATTCGCGCCCCGCGTTCATAATTCGGGGCACTGGACAACGGACGCCTGCGCGATCTCGCAATTCGAACAGCATATTCGCGCCGTCGCCGGATGGCCGCTCGGCGATCCGCTCCGGCATTCCGATTGCGTCATGGACAATTTAATCGGCGATGAAGCTGAACGATGGAAAATGCTCTCACGCGAGCAGAACGCCTGCATCCATCTGTATGGAAAAACCGAAGCGAGAGGGGGCCGCAAAATGGGCCATGTGACGCGGATTATGTCGCGCCCCTAACTTTTCTCAGGATAGCGTAGTTTCGCGAGCCATCCGAACATACCCTCGGGATCAAATCCCTTATCGCGCACTTTCGCTTTCATTTTTTCAAATTGCATGACGTTCTCAATGCGCGCTTTCAGGAATTCACGCGTCGCGGCCCGATCCTCGCTATCATCGCTCATCCAGCGTGCAAATGTTGACGTGAGAACACCCGACAAGATCGCTCTTTTCGAGTAGAAATTAAAATCCGTCGACGGATCTTTCAGGGCCCGCCAGATCGCGTCGGCCGAGCGCCAGGTAAGCCTCGCGCCGGTTGGCGCATTTTGGGGCAGGGCGAGGAAGGCGGCGGCGCGGCGCGAGGCTTCTTTATGGGCGCTGAGATAATCGAGCCGGGCCTCGACCCCGAGAGCTACTTTTTCACGGATTTTGAGCGCCTGCGCGTCCTCAGTGCGCAATGCATCGGCGGCTGCCTCGTCGGCCTCATGCGACCAGTATTCAACGAGATCAACCGCCCCACGGGGAAAAGCGGCCGCTGATGCTGCGGGCGAAACCCCGGCGGCGGCGGCGGCCCGCTTGATGGAAAGGTTCGTAAACCCCTCAAAAGGAGCCGCGTCGAGCGCCGCCGACAGGATTGCAGCCCTCTCCCTCTCAAAAGGCTCGTGACGAGCCCGGGATTTAACGTTTTCAGCAGGGTTTTCAGAATTCTCACTATTCATGCGACCAATATGGACACTAATTCCCTTGTTTGGTATACGCCGCCACGCCTCGGGGCCGGAAAGCCGCACCCGGGTCGGATCGGAAAGAATAAGACGCCCCCGTCCCGGCGGCAGCCGGAACGCGGCGTTTTCGCGTTTATGAGAAGGAGGACCAGGCCCTGGTTCAGATCGTTGTCCGCGACAATAATGTCGAGCAGGCCCTGCGCGCGCTTAAGAAGAAAATGCAGCGCGAGGGCACGTTCCGTGAAATGAAGCGCCGGAAATTCTACGAAAAGCCGTCGGAGAAGAAGGCCCGCCAGAAGGCGGAAGCCGTTCGCCGCGCCCGCAAGCTTATCCGCAAGCGGTTGCAGCGCGAAGGCGCTCTCTAGAGCCTCCTATCGGAAGCTAGTCGGGCACCTGACTCGGTTTCGGGGCCCGCTGGCCCCTGCCAGACCGCCTGGCGGCTTTCCAATTTCCAATGATAATTCTGCCACAGGCGTCTTGAGCGCCGAGAGCCGGGCCGGTTAAATCAGGCCCGGTTTTAGCGATTCTGGGAATCTACATGAAAAAGCTCATGGTTTTCTTTGCAGCCTGCGCCTTCCTCTCATCTTGCGAGACAATCAAAGGGGTTGGCAGAGATATCGAAAACGCCGGCGAGGCGATCGATGACGCCGTTGATGAAGACTAAAAGGCGCAATATCGGGTATTTCGCGTTAATCCTGCTGCGCTAATCTTGCCGCACTTGGGATGAAAGTAGTCTGCCCGGCTTCCATGAAGCCGGAAATTCAGCGATTCTTGGGAGAGACGGGCTACGCTCGCAGCTGGCTGCGCAAAAGAGTAAGGGGACGACGAGCCGTGAAGAAGTTGCTTATGGGAGCCGCAGGGGCTTTTTGCCTTGCTGGCGGCGTCGCCGAACCGGCCCTTGCCCAGCAAAATCTCGACGAACCGCGCCTCAGCCCGATTTTTGGGCAGCCGCGGCCGGAGGACGCCGAGCGCCGCGAGCGTATTCGCAATGACGATGAGTTCGACAATGACAAGAATTGGCATCCGTTGCGCGATATGGTCGGCGTGTTGACCTTTCTCGCGCCGGAAAATACCGACCTTAGCGTTGGCGTCGGCCCGGAATATCGTCCAGATTATTTCGGCTCGAATGACTACCAGTTTTACCCGGACCCTGAAGTCTATGTCCGGTTCCGCAATTTCGTCTTTCTCGACAATGACGGCGCCGACCTCGCTTTGTTCGGCTTCTCAGGATTCAGCTTCGGTCCTTCCGTTCGCCTTACGTCCAATCGTCAGGAACAGGATAACCCGGCGCTTGTCGGCTTAGGCGACATTGGCCACACACTTGAAGTCGGCGGTTTCGCTGCGACAACATTCGTCGATCGTTTTCTCGTCCGTTTCAAGGTTCGAAAAGGCGTTATTGGCGGCCATGATGGGCTTATCGTCGATGCGACCGGAACGATGCTGCTCTTCCGTTATGGACGCCTATCAACGTCTGTTTCCGCAAACGCAACTTGGATTGGCGAGCGTTACGCGGACACCTATTTTTCAGTGACTCCTACGCAGTCGCTTGCATCAGGTTTGCCGACCTATGATGCGCAGCGCGGCATGCGCGACATCGGCGGCAGCTTCAACGCCTATATCAATATTGGCAAGCGCTGGTCGCTAAACCCATACGTCTCCTACAGCTACATCTTCGACGACATCGCCAACACGCCGATCATTCGAATTTATGGCGAGCAAAACCAGTACAAGGTCGGCTTCCATATCATGCGGGAATTCTCGCTGCAGTGGCATTAGGCCGACGCAGGGTTCCGGCGACGCTCAATACCTGACGATTTCTAGTCGAGCGCCTTGACGATCGATTCGCACATTTTCTTGGCGTCACCGAACAACATCATCGTGTTGTCGCGGAAGAAAAGCTCGTTCTGCACGCCGGCGTAGCCTGACGCCATCGAGCGCTTCACAAAGAGTACCGTCTTGGCGTTTTCGACGTCCAGAATCGGCATGCCATAAATGGGCGACGTCTTGTCGGTTTTCGCCGCCGGGTTGGTGACGTCATTTGCGCCAATAACAAAGGCGACATCGGCAGTCCGAAATTCCGCGTTTATGTCTTCAAGTTCGAAGACTTCGTCGTATGGCACCTGAGCCTCGGCCAGCAAGACGTTCATATGGCCCGGCATGCGGCCCGCTACCGGATGAATAGCGTATTTGATCTCAACGCCGTCTGCTTTCAACTTGTCGGCCATTTCCTTCAGCGCGTGCTGGGCTTGCGCAACCGCCATGCCATAGCCCGGCACGATGATAACCTTGCCAGCGTTTTTCATGATGAAAGCCGCATCATCGGCCGAGCCCTGCTTGACCGGCCTATCCTCACCGCCGCCAGAGCCTGCTGCAGCGTCTTCACCGCCAAAGCCGCCAAGAATGACGGAGATGAACGACCGGTTCATCCCCTTGCACATGATGTAGGAAAGGATTGCGCCGGACGAACCGACAAGCGCGCCGGTAATGATGAGCGCCATGTTTTCGAGCGTGAAGCCGATGCCGGCCGCAGCCCAGCCGGAATAGGAATTAAGCATCGAGACGACGACCGGCATATCGGCGCCGCCGATCGGAATAATGATAAGGAAACCGAGAATAAACGCGGCAACCGTCAAAGCCAGAAAAACGTGCCAAGTCTGCGGTCCAGTCAACAGCATACCAATCATCAGGAAGATGAAGACCGCGAGTGCGATGTTGATGACATGGCGCGCTGGCAACAGGATCGGCTTTCCCGACATATTGCCGTTCAGCTTGGCGAACGCGATCACCGAGCCGGAAAAGGTGATAGCGCCGATGGCGACGCCGAGCGACATTTCTACAACGGACTGAAGGTGAATCTCACCCGGCTCGCCGACGCCGAACGCCCGCGGCGCGAGGAAAGCCGACCAGGCGATGAAGACGGCCGCAAGACCGACGAGACTATGAAACGCCGCCACAAGCTGGGGCATCTGCGTCATCTGCACGCGCCGCGCTATGACGGCGCCCGCGCCACCACCAATCGCGACGGCGGCTGCGATATAACCCCAGGTCAATAGACCCTTGTTTTGCAGAAGAAAGAGCGTCGTTCCGACAGCGACGGCCATGCCAATCATGCCGAAGCGGTTGCCTGAACGCGCCGTCTCGGGCGAAGACAATCCTCGTAAAGCGAGGATGAATAAGACGCCGGATATGACGTAAAGGAGCGGCGGCAGGTTTTCGCCCATAACCTCTACGATCCCTTCTTTTTATACATGGCGAGCATGCGCTGGGTGACCAGAAAGCCGCCAAATATGTTCACGCTTGCAAGCATGACGGCGAAAAACCCGAACGCCTTCGAGGCGCCGCCAAACGCCGACTGGGTGATGTCCGCACCGAGGGCGATGAGCGCGCCAACAATTACGACCGACGAGATCGCATTCGTCACGGACATCAACGGCGTGTGAAGCGCCGGCGTCACCGACCAGACGACGTAATAGCCGACGAAAATCGCAAGGATGAAAATCGCCGAGAGATAAACGAAATCAGAGGGGCCCCCGGTCGCGGCTGCGGCGATTTGATGGATCTGATCAATCAGCGAGTGGGCCTGCGTCGAGGCGTCGTTCAATTGATGCGCGGAGGCTTGCGCCGAGTCAGCCGCATCTTTCAACGCCCGTGCGGCATCATCAACATTTTGCGCGGCTGCGGCGGCGGCTTCTTCAGTTGTCGGATCAGCCATCGATCACTCCGTCTGGTTCGGCGCGTCGCCGGTCGCAACCGGTTCGCTTGGCGCCGGCGGGGGCGGCTCCGGCGCGGCAAAACCGGAATGAATGATCCGCCCGTCATGAGTTAAAGCAACGCCCTTGATGATTTCATCATTCCAGTCGATCGCAAGCGCATTTGCTTCCTTGTCGTAGAAGGCGCTGACGAAGTTGAACAGGTTGCGCGCATAAAGGCTTGAGGCGTCCGTCGCCAGGCGGCCCGGCATATTTTCAAACCCGATAATGATAACGCCGCCGACATCGATAACTTCGCCGCGTCGCGACATTGCGATATTGCCGCCCTGCTCCACCGCGAGATCGACGAGCACAGAGCCCGGCGCCATCGAGCGCACCATATCTTCGGTTACAAGACGCGGGGCCGGGCGGCCGGGAATGAGCGCCGTCGTAATGACGATGTTCTGTTTGGCGATATGTTTGGCGACAAATTCCGCTTGCCGACGCTGAAAGTCTTCCGACATTTCCTTTGCGTAGCCGCCGGCGGTTTCAGCGCCCTTCATCGCCTCCTCGTCAACCGTGACGAAGGAGGCGCCGAGGCTTTCGACCTGCTCTTTTGCGGCCCAGCGCACATCGGTTGCGGAAACGACCGCTCCGAGGCGGCGCGCCGTGGCGATCGCCTGCAGACCGGCAACGCCCGCCCCCATGATGAAAATTTTGGCCGGGGCGATCGTTCCCGCCGCCGTCATCATCATCGGCAATGCACGGCCGTAATAGGCGGCGGCGTCGACGACCGCCTTATAGCCCGCAAGATTCGACTGCGAAGACAGGACGTCCATCGACTGCGCGCGCGTAATGCGCGGCATCAAATCCATTGCGAAAAGATCGATGCCCGCCGAGGCTGCAGCATCGAGAACGTCTTTCGCTCCATGCGGCGACACAATCGCCGCCAGCGACTGCCCCTTCGAGAAATTACTGAGAATGTCGGCAGCAGAGGGTGCCCGCACCATCATGGCGAGATCGGCGCCGACAAGCGCCTCCCTCATCGAACCGACAATGGCTGCTCCGGCCTCTTCAAAGGCGTAGTCCGGAAAATTCGCGCCCTCTCCAGCGGCGCGCTCAATGACGAGCTCTGCGCCAAGTCCCCTGAATTTCTTCACCGTCTCCGGCGAAGCAGCGACGCGTGTCTCTCCGGCGCGCGTCTCCTTAAGGACGGCGATTTTCATGGGCCTCTCCGCGGCGATCGATCACGCCGGTCAGTGCGAGAAAAATGTCTTCACCACAAAGAGAACGAAGGCGTAGACGACGACAAACCACACGATCGCCGACAGAAGACCGCTACGCATCGTCAATTGGGCGAAAAACATGGTCAGCGCCATCGTGAAGGGAATGCCGATCTGGGCATAGTTCTTCATGATGCCGTTATAGATGCGCACATGCTCGGCGGTGTCGGCGTCCATATTTTTGGCGTCGTCGGCGATCGTCATGGTCAAAATGTCTCCGGACTTCGAAACGAGGCTTTTTTTCTGGCCGAATTCAGGAAGATGGGCAAGGGCCGAATGGTCGCTGGCCCTGGCCTCAATTGCCGACCCGAACCGGCCAGCAGGCCAGAAGCGTCCTCAATGCGGTTATGAAGGCGATGGGCTCTTCCATCATCAGATGGTGGTGGACTTCCGGCATAACGATCATGGGCGAGCGATGACGCGCCTGAGCCTTTAAATGCTCAAATCCGGGTCCGGCGGCGAAAATCGACTTCTCTCCATAGATGAACGCCAGCGGGCAGCGGGCGGCAAGAAAAAGATCCCGGTCATAATGGATTTCGAAATTAGCTCCATGATTGGGGTCAAACTTCCAGGTCCACCCAGCGCCGCCCGCGGGATTTGGCGCCTTCAAGAGCCCTCCGCGGGCGATGTAATCGACGAGATAGAGCTCTTCGGCCGGCTGGTTCGGAAGGAACCGAAAACGAGCGACCGGCTCCTCTATGGTCGAATAGACGCGCTTTTGATGGACGCGCTCATTCCCCTCCGGCCGGCGGTTGACCGTATATCCTTCGTCGGGGTCCGGCGCGCCGATCGGGCTGTCAATCACGACCGCTCCAAGGAGCTGCTCGCCCTCGCGCTCGACGGCCGCAAGCGTAACCCAGCCGCCGAAAGAATGGCCAACGACAATCGGCCTGCCTCCCTCGCCAGCACCAGACGCCTTTATGACGCCGAAGACTTCGTCGACCGATTGATTTACTGAATAGGCCGGGCGCCAGTCGCTATCGCCCATTCCCGACATGTCGAAAGCGACAACCCTGTATTGATCAGAGAAAAACGGCGCAAACGGACGCCACCAATTGCGATGCGCGCGTCCGCCATGAATGAACACAAGACCGCGGCGTCCGCGGTCGCCCCACGCCGTAAATCGAATGGCGGCGCCGCCGACATCAACTTCGCCTTCTTCGCAAGGCGCGTTGACCGCCCTTTCGAACCAGTCGGGCGCCGGCGGCTTGGCGCCATTGAGCCCCGCCAACGGTCGCGTGATTTCAGTTTCCTGCTTCGCCATAGCTTTCTTCCAATCACCGCCTGTTAGCGCATACAAGCACTGACCGCACGCGCCGAATGCTGAATGAATCGTTAACTGCGTACAAAATGTGCCCCGGAATGAAACGGATTAAAGGCGGCATTAACCTGATCGGCGTAAATCTCAGCCTCGAAAATTTCAATCAGTCCGCAAGGGGCCAGGCGCTGTGACCAATAAAAC
>JAWKVJ010000061.1:0-10107 GCA_041398085.1 Parvularculaceae bacterium | reverse complement strand
CGCCAAGCTCTTCTTCGAGATAGCGCTCAACGCTTCCATGCTGTTGATGGAGAGAATCGAACGACGATCGAAGATAGCGCGCATCGGCCGTAAGCATGAAACGGATATGGTCCCGGTTTGGCGTCTTGCCAACCGCTTTCATGAACGCCGCCATGATTTCATCGACGCGGGCTTCGCCCGGGTAAACCTCGTTGGTGAAAAGATACTCCGCGAATATCGTTTCCTCGTCAGCACCGAGCAGCGCCATGATAAGTGCGATGAGATAGCCGGTGCGATCCTTGCCAGCGTGGCAGTGAATGACGACCGGTGTTTTGCTCGCCGCAAGCGCTTCGAAAGTAGCCTGCGCCACTTCTTTAAGTCCTGGGTCGAATGGATAGCCGGCGTAAAACTCCGTCAACCGGTCGCCAAGCCATACTTCAGACGCCTCCGGGCTCAAAAGATAGGACATATGCGGGGCTTCATCACCCGGCCGCGCTTGCGAATTGGCGGCTAGGTCGGCTGAACATCTGTCGGGGCGTCTTGTCGGGTGGCGTTCGCGCTCAACGGGCCGGCGAAGATCAGCGTAGAGCTTAAGACCCATCTGCGCGATCCTTGCGACATCAGCATCGGTTGCATCCGCATGATGGGCCGACCGGTACAGCACGCCCGAACGCATCGCCGCATCACCGCACTCCACGCCGCCGAGATCGCGAAAGTTCGGCACGCCCTCCAAAGCAATCAAAGTCGAGGTTCTGGGCATTTTTTCAGTCCATTAAATTTTCCGGCAGAATAGACTGCATCACCTCACAAAAACAAAACGGCGCCCTTTCGGGCGCCGTCAAATCATTCGTTTGGTCAAACGCTATTCGAGTTCGTCGCCATCGTCCTCATTAAGGACGGGACCTGAATCCTTGCCTTTTTCATTCTCGTCACGATCAACGAATTCGATGACGGCCATCGGCGCATTGTCACCGTGACGGAACCCTGCCTTCATGATGCGGATATAGCCGCCGTCGCGCTCCATATAACGCGGCCCGAGCGTGTCGAAGAGTTTCTTAGCCTGCGTCTCGTCGCGAAGGCGCGAGGTTGCAAGGCGACGCAAGTGAAGCGCGCGCTTGGGATCCTTGCCTGCCTTCTTCGCCATCGTCACGTAACGCTCGACGATCGGGCGAAGCTCTTTCGCCTTCGGCAGGGTCGTTGTGATCTGCTCGTGCTTGATCAGCGCCGCAGCCATATTGGCGAACATCGCTTTACGATGCTCATGCGTGCGGTTCAGTTTACGAAGCGCAAAACCGTGGCGCATTTCTCACTCTCCGATTGCGGCGGGCGTTTCGAGCACCCGCCGGGTCAATTCCTATTGCTCGTACTTCTTGGCGAGGTCTTCGATATTCTCCGGGGGCCAATCCGGCACATCCATGCCGAGATGCAAGCCGAGCGCGGCAAGGACTTCCTTGATTTCGTTCAACGACTTGCGGCCGAAGTTCGGCGTGCGGAGCATTTCCGCTTCCGTCTTCTGGATGAGATCGCCGATATAAACGATGTTGTCGTTCTTCAGGCAGTTTGCCGAACGGACTGAAAGCTCCAACTCGTCGACCTTGCGCAATAGCGCCGGGTTGAAAGGAAGCTCTTCGCGCATGCCGCCGCCGAGATCTTTCTTCGGCTCGTCGAAATTGACGAAAATCTGAAGCTGGTCCTGCAAGATGCGCGCGGCGTAAGCGGCGGCGTCCTCCGGAGACAGCGAGCCGTCGGTTTCAACGTCAAGGATCAGGCGATCGTAATCAAGAACCTGGCCTTCGCGGGTGTTCTCAACGCGATAAGCAACGCGCTTGACCGGCGAATAGAGGCTATCGACCGGAATAAGACCGATCGGCGCATCTTCAGGACGGTTGCGGTCGGCCGGCACATACCCCTTACCCGACTGCACCGTCAGCTCCATGCGGAGCGAAGCGCCTTCGTCGAGATGGCAGATGACCTGTGAACGGTCGAGAATTTCAACTGATGAAGTCTCTTCAATATCGCCAGCCGTCACCACACCCGGCGTCGACTTTTTGAGGACGAGCCGTTTCGGTCCATCCGCATGAGCGCGCAGCGAAAGCTGCTTCACATTGAGGACAATGTCCGTGACGTCTTCGCGAACGCCGGGGATCGACGAGAACTCGTGAACGACGCCGTCAATCTGGATCGACGTCACAGCTGCGCCTTGCAGCGAAGAAAGCAAAATCCGACGCAGCGAGTTGCCGAGCGTCAAGCCGAAACCGCGCTCCAGCGGCTGGGCGACGATCGTGGCGCGTCGCTGCGGATCAACGCCAGCCGACACTTCAAGTTTGCTCGGGCGGATAAGTTCCTGCCAGTTTTTTTCGACAACCATTCGATATGCTCCAGCGGCGCAAGGCGCCGAATTTCATAAAGACGGCGGGATACGCCCGCCTCGACAATCAGACGCGGCGGCGCTTGCGCGGCCGGCAACCATTATGCGGGATCGGCGTGACGTCGCGGATCATGTTGACAGTAAGACCCGCGGCCTGCAGCGCGCGAAGAGCGCTTTCACGGCCAGAACCCGGACCCATAACTTCAACGTTCACGGTCTTGAGGCCGTGCTCCATCGCCTTCTTCGCAGCGTCTTCCGCTGCGAGCTGCGCGGCGTAAGGGGTCGATTTGCGCGAGCCTTTAAAGCCCATCGTGCCGGCTGACGACCAAGAGACCGTATTGCCTTGCTCGTCGGATATCGTGACCATCGTATTGTTGAACGATGCGTTCACGTGAACGACGCCGGACGTAATGTTCTTACGTTCGCGACGGCGAACGCGCTGGGCGGATGCGGGAGCTTTCGCCATTCGTCGTAATCCTCGTTATTTCTTGCCCGGCGCTTTTGTGCCGGCGATTGCTTTCGCCGGTCCCTTGCGGGTGCGGGCGTTCGTATGCGTGCGCTGACCGCGAACGGGCAGGCTGCGGCGATGGCGAAGACCGCGATAGCAGCCCTGGTCCATCAAACGCTTGATGTTGACGGCGACGTCACGGCGCAAATCGCCTTCGACCGTGTAGCCGCCGTCGATCGTCTCACGGATTTGAAGAACCTCCGCGTCGGAAAGCTCGTTGACGCGGCGCTCGGCCGAATGCTGACTTTCTCGCAAATATCTTCGCGAGCGCCGGCCCAATGCCGTGAAGCCATAAGTAAGCGCGATGACGACGCGCTTGTTCGTCGGGATATTGACGCCTGCAATACGGGCCACGGGCCTACCTCGTTCATATCCGCCATTCGGCGGCCGCTTTCGCGGTCCAAAACCCACAAAACGAGGCCCGAACGCCCCCGCCGGGCAAAGGCGAGGTCGAGCGGGCTACACGCCTGTCTGGCGGAGGCGCGTAGATATAGCCGCGCCGCCCCCGCCGTCAACACCAAACCCGCGGCCTTTTTACCCTTTTGCCGCGGTAATTTCGTCCAAAATGGCGTCGATCGCCTCAGCGACCTCCTCCACCGTCCCCATGCCGTCCACACGACGCAATTTTCCCTGATTTACGTAATACGGGATCAAAGGAGCGGTCTGTTCGCGATAGACCGCCTGGCGCTTGCGGAAGGTCTCTTCGTTATCGTCTGGCCGGACCGGCAGGCCCGCCTTTTTCGTGTCCTCAATTCGGCGGCGAAGCCGGTTGACGAGTTCTTCCTCATCAACGGCGAGTTCGATCACGACATCGAGTGAACGCTTCTGGCGTTTCAGAAGGCGGTCGATCATTTCCGCCTGACTGACCGTGCGACGGCTATTGTCGAGGATGAACCCCTTCTGCAGCTCCGATTTGCGGATGCGCGCCGTAATGATTCTTCAATGACTTCATCGGAGACGATCGCCGCGATCCATGATCGCCGTGACCTTGCGGCTGCCTTGAGCCCGAGGCCTGTTCGGCGCGCAGCACGCTCGTCGTCGAGAGCTGCGGAACGCCCCGCGTCTCAACGATGCGTTTCGCCTGCGTGTTTCACGGGCTCGGCGGTCCAAGAAGATCAAAGATCGCCTTCTGGCCGCCCCGGAGCTTGATTTCTTGATGAGGCTTTCATATTGCTGGGCGAGCAATGACCCTGAATCTGGCCAACCGTGTCGAGCGTCACCGAGACAACAATAAGGAGCGACGCCAAGATAAACCGGGATCGACGGATAAGCGGCCCGCAAGAATTCCGGCATCGCAGACAAAGGCGAGATAGACGGCGCCAATGACGGTGAGCCGCGTCAGGATATGATCGAGGATAGTCCGCCGTGCGCGCGCCCGGACGATAGCCCTGAATGAAGCCGCTATTTCTTGAGATTGTCCGCGACGTCCTGCGTGTTGAACACCACCGACGTGTAAACAAACGCAAACCCGATAATGCCGGCGGCGTAGAGCGCCATGTAAAGCGGCTTGCCAGGCTGGAACAGGATCTGGCAGCGTTTGCAGCCATTCAGGCGAATACCGACCGTCGGGCCGCCGCTGTCGCTGGCAGAAATGGGGCCAGCGACGAGGCGAAGATCGGTGGAATGATCGCCGGCGGTATTGAGCTTCAACGGCAGGTGCGATTTCTCGCCCTTGCGTCATGCGCATGCCAACCTGGCGGCATATTGGACGACAATCTTGCGCTGCGAACGCTCCATAAAGACGACAAAAGTAATGAGCGCGAACGAGACGCGATAACGAGGAGAACGACCGCGACCGGCAGCGATTGCGCACCGGCGGCGTGCCGCGGCCAAGCCAGAAGGCCAGCGGCGGCGCGCGGCAGTTCCGCGACAATGTCGGCGAAAATGACGAGCGATAACCATTGCTGATGCCGCGGGGAGGTAATCTGTTCGCCCAGCCAGAGCAGGAACATAACGCCGCCGACAAGCGTAATGACCGTCGTCAGGAGGAACAGCAGCGCCTGGATGATCGACGACTTGAATGCCCCCGGTGTTTGCCTGGAGCGACAGCAATGAAATAGCCTTGCAGTGTTGCAAGCGCGACGGTGAGATAACGCGTATATTGGCGGATCTGGCGGCGGCCCGCCTCGCCTTCTTCTTCAATGCTTCAAGTGTCGGGATGATCGACGAGACAAAAGCTGAAGAATGATCGACGCCGAGATATACGGCAGATGTTGAGGCGTAAAGATCGCCATGCGGCTAACGGCTGCCCGCCGGCGAAAATATTAAGCGTGCCGAGGAAGGCCGCCAGTCTGTGACTGGAATTGCTGTGCGAAAGCATCCGCCGATGCCCGGCAGCGGAATAGGTTCCCAGCCGGATAGACGATGAGCGTGTCTGCGTGAAGAGGAGCCGTTTTTTTCAGCTCCTCCGCCTTCGCAAAGGACGAAAGGCTGATGTTCGAGGCGAACCGGTTCGGCTGCCGACGTCATGGAATCCTTCTAGCCCCGCTTGCTCGGCGGACAGTTTACTGCCGCCCCCATTTTCATCCGGCGCCGAGCGCCCCTGCGATGGCGGCCCGACGAGGACCGAGGGTCGATATGGCGATCGCATCGTGCCCGCGCAATGGCGCTTATTCGCCCTTTTCGCCCTTGGACTTTTCAGCCGCTGTCGCGGTGACGCTGCCGCCAGCCTTCTCTACGGCCTGGCGCGCGCCAGCCGTGGCGTAGGCGACTTCGATATTGATCTTGGCGGTCAACTCGCCGACGCCGAGCAGACGAACGCCGTCACGGGCGCGGCGCAACACGCCAGCCTCGACCAGCGCCGCAGCGTCAATCTTACCCGATGTATCGAGCTTACCGGCGTCGATCGCGGTTTGCAGACGTCCGACATTAAGCTCAGCATATTTGGCGCGGTTCGGCTTGTTGAAACCGCGCTTCGGCATGCGCATGTAAAGCGGCATCTGGCCGCCTTCGAACTGGCGAATGCCCGTTACGCCCGAGCGCGACTTCTGTCCTTTGACGCCGCGTCCGCCGGTTTTGCCTTTACCGGAGCCAATGCCTCGGCCAACGCGGATACGCGATTTGCGCGCGCCCTTATTGTCGGAAAGTTCGTTGAGCTTCATTTCGCCTCCTTGGACTTGCGACGGTTCGGTTTCGTTAACCGGCCGCCTCGCCCTGCTTCAAAAGTCTATTCTACGATCTCAACCAGATGAGAAACGCGCGCGATCATGCCGCGAACCGACGGAGTGTCTTCGAGTTCACTGATGCGGCCAATCTTGTTGAGGCCAAGACCGACCAGAGTCGCGCGCTGCTCTTTCGGGCGGCGGATCGGGCTGCCCGTCTGGCGGACTTTCACGGTCTTATCTTTTTTCGCGGCCATCGGTTTAATCCTTCACTCGATCCGTCTTACGCCGCGTCGGCGTCAGACGTCTCGCCGCCACGGGCGCCGAGAATGTCAGAAACTTTCTTGCCGCGTTTTGCAGCGATATTGCGCGGGCTCGTTTGAGCTTGCAGCGCGTTAATGGTCGCACGAACCATATTGTACGGGTTGGACGATCCGAGCGATTTCGCAACAACGTCCTGAACGCCGAGCGTTTCGAAGACGGCGCGCATCGGACCGCCGGCGATGATGCCGGTTCCGGGAGGCGCTGAACGAAGAACAACCTTGCCTGCGCCCCAACGGCCCGGCGCATCGTGATGAAGCGTGCGGCCTTCGCGTAGCGGAATGCGAACCAGATTGCGCTTGGCTTCCTGCGCGGCCTTGCGGATCGCCTCAGGCACTTCGCGCGCCTTGCCCTTCCCAAAGCCGACGCGGCCTTTCTGGTCGCCGACAACGACAAGCGCGGCGAAACCGAAATTCTTGCCGCCCTTCACAACCTTCGCAACGCGGTTGATAGCGACCAGCTTGTCGACGAATTCGTCGCGATCGTCGCGATCCTGTCCGCCGCGGCCGCGGCCCCGGCGATCGCCGCGTTCCTGTCTGTCTTCGCGCGCCATGTTCGCTCCTTACCCGATTAGAAATTGAGGCCGGCTTCGCGCGCGGCGTCAGCAAGCGCTTTGATGCGCCCATGATACATATAACCGCCGCGGTCAAAGACGACGTCCTTGACGCCAGCCTTAATCGCACGCTCAGCGAGAGCCTTGCCGACTTTCGCCGCAGCGCCCTTGTCCGATCCCTTCGAAACCGAATCGCGGAGATTGGCGTCCAGCGACGAAGCCGAAGCGACCGTTTTGCCGGCGGCGTCATCGATAATCTGCGCCGCGATATTCTTCGACGAGCGGAAAACCGAAAGGCGCAGGCGCCCGTTGGCGACCGACTTCACCTTCTTACGCGTGCGGCCCGCACGATTTCCTTTTTGAACTCTCTTCGCCGTCATGGCCTTGATCCCGTCCTAAGCGCTCAATGCGCCTTATTTCTTCTTGCCTTCCTTGCGGAAGATGAACTCGCCTTCATAGCGCACGCCCTTGCCCTGATAAGGCTCAGGCGGACGCAGCGCGCGGATTTTCGCGGCCGTCTCACCGACAAGCTGTTTGTCGATGCCGGAAATCATGACTTCCGTCGGCTTCGGCGTTTCAAACTTGATGCCCGCCGGCGCCGGGAAATCGATATCGTGGCTATAGCCGAGCGCGAGATTCAGGTTCACGCCCTTCATCTGCGCACGATAGCCGACGCCGACCAATTCGAGTTTTCTCGAATAGGCGCTTGTGACCCCGGTCATCAGATTAGCGATCATTGTGCGGCTCATGCCCCACATCGAACGCGCCGGCTTAGATTTGTCGACCGGCGTAACGACGACCTCGCCGTCCTTCTGCGCAACAGAGCAAAGATCGTTGACGACGAATTTGAGTTCGCCTTTCGGGCCTTTCGCGGTCACTGTCTGCCCGGAGACGGACACGGTGACGCCGCTCGGAACCGGCACCGGCTTTTTACCAATACGTGACATCTCTCACGTCTCCTGAAGACTGCCTAGTAGACTTGGAACAACACTTCGCCGCCGACATTGGCCGCTCGCGCGGCAGCATCGGACATTACGCCTTTCGGCGTGGACACGACGGAAATGCCGAGTCCGTTGCGAACCGACGGAAGATCGGAAACCGACGAATAAACGCGGCGGCCAGGCTTTGACACCCGCTTGATATTCGTGATGACCGGCGAGCCGTCGAAATACTTCAATTCGATATCGAACACCGGTTTTTCACCGTCTTTCTCGATACGCGAATAGCCGCGGATATAACCTTCGTCCGCGAGCACGTCGAGGACGCGTCCACGCAGCTTCGAGGCCGGAACCGACAGCGACGAGTGTCGCCGCATTTGCGCATTTCTGATCCGCGTGATCAGATCGCCGATAGGATCATTGATCGCCATTTTGCGGATATCCCCTTACCAGCTGGATTTAACGAGGCCCGGGACTTTGCCCTCGGAGCCCAATTGACGGAGCGCGACGCGCGACATTTTAAGCTTGCGGTAAAAGCCCCGCGGACGACCGGTGACAAGACACCGGTTGCGAATACGGGTCTTCGAAGAATTACGCGGAAGCTCTGCAAGTTGCAGCGCCGCCATGAAACGCTCTTCGGCCGGCTTTGACTGGTCCTTGATGAGCTCTTTCAAGCGCTCGCGCTTCGCCGCATATTTATCGGCGAGTTTACGGCGCTTCAAATCGCGCTCAACCATCGATTTTTTAGCCATTCATTCCTCCGTTAGGCCGGTTTCCGAATTTTCGGACCTCGCCTAGTTTCTCCCTGTCCGTCCGTTATTTCCGGAACGGGAAGTTGAATTCCGACAACAACGCGCGCGCTTCCTCGTCCGTATTCGCCGAGGTGCAAACGATGATATCCATGCCGCGCACTTTCTCGACCTGGTCGTAATTGATCTCGGGGAACACGATGTGCTCCTTCAGGCCAAGCGCATAATTGCCGCGCCCGTCAAAGCTTTTCGGGGACAGGCCGCGGAAGTCGCGAACGCGCGGCAGCGCGACCGTGACGAGCCTGTCGAGAAACTCGTACATGCGATCCTTGCGAAGCGTCACCTTGCATCCGACCGCCATACCGTCGCGAAGCTTGAAGCCTGCGATCGACTTCTTTGCTTTGGTGATAACCGGCTTCTGGCCGGAAATGAGCGCAAGGTCCTGCGCGGCCTGTTCAACCGCCTTGCGGTCGTTAACCGCATCACCGACGCCCATATTGATGACGATCTTTTCAAGACGCGGCATCATCATCGGGTTCTTATAGCTGAACTTGTTCTGCATCGCGCCGCGAACCTGTTCGCGGTAGTGCGTTTTTAGCCTTGGCGTATATGTCGCTGCTTCAGCCATCGATCACCTCACCGGTGCGGCGCGCAACACGAACCTTGCGACCGTCATCCTGAATCTTGAATCCGACGCGCGAGGGCTTGCCGCCCGCCGACAGCGCCACGTTGGAAATATGGATTGGCGCTTCCTCGCGGATGATGCCACCCTGCTCCTGTGCGGTCTGACGGCGATGTTTGGCGACGACATTAACGCCCTTCACCAACACGCGGTCATCATGCGGCATGACTTTAAGGACCTCGCCTTCCGAGCCGCGATATTTGCCCGAAAGAACGACAACCTTGTCGCCTTTTCTAATCTTGGCGGCCATTACAGCACCTCCGGCGCGAGCGAGACGATTTTCATATGGCTCGCATTACGCAATTCACGAGTGACCGGGCCAAAGATACGCGTGCCGATCGGCTCTTTGTTGTTGTTGATCAAAACCGCAGCATTGCGGTCGAAACGGATGACCGAGCCGTCGCGGCGCTTGATGTCCTTGGCCGTGCGAACGACGACGGCTTTCATCACCTGGCCTTTTTTGACGCGGCCGCGCGGGATGGCTTCCTTCACCGAGACGACGATGATGTCGCCAACGCGCGCATATTTCCGCTTCGATCCGCCAAGCACCTTGATGCACTGTACGCGCTTGGCGCCCGAATTATCGGCGACGTCGAGATTTGTCTGCATCTGGATCATTTCGACCCTCCACGAGCACCAAGGCCCGGCCTCTTTTCAAACGGCGGCACACCCGCCGAACTCCAAACCTTCGCTCAGCCTTTAGAGCCGGCGCCGATAACTTCCCAACGCTTCAGCTTCGACTTCGGCGCACATTCCTGAATGCGCACGAGATCGCCGACCTTGAAATCGCCCGCCTCGTCATGGGCATGAAAACGCTTCGAGCGCTTCAGCGTCTTCTTCATGACCGGGTGCTCAAAAGTCCGCTCGACGCTGACGACGACAGTTTTCGCGCCTTTGTCGCTGACGAC
>JAWKVJ010000060.1:0-11051 GCA_041398085.1 Parvularculaceae bacterium | reverse complement strand
CGTCTACGCTGCGTTTTCAAAGGAACTACCGGCCGATGCGGGCGCAATCAAAGCCTGGCTGCCGCGCAATCGCCGTGCAGAAATCAAAAAGGCACAGCGCATAAAAGAGGACCCAGCATTCGGATTTACGTCTGACGGCGACATCGATCTCTTTTATGACGTTTATGCGGGTGCCGTGAAAAGACTTGGCACGCCGGTCATGCCGCGCCGCTTCCTTCACGCGCTCAAGGATCGTTTCAGCGCGGACGCTGAAGCCTCTCTTGTTTTGAATGAGGGAAAACCAGTCGCCGGACTTTTTTCGTTCTGGCGCGGCGACCGGGTCATGCCCTATTTCATTGGCGGAACGGCGGCGGCGCGCGATATTCGGGCCTATGACTATCTCTATTACATGCTCATGAAACGTGCAGTTGAACGCGGCGTCCGAATTTTCGATTTTGGCCGCAGCAAGGTCGGCTCGCCCCATTTCAACACCAAGAAATATTGGGGTTTCGACCCCCAGCCGCTCACCTATCATGTTGCGCTTGTGAATGCTGAGGAAACGCCGAACGTTAATCCGAATAATCCGAAATTCGCCGCCTTTGTTGGTCTATGGAAACATTTGCCGACCCCAGTCGCGAACGTGGTTGGACCAATGCTCGCCCGGAACTTCGCATGACGCGTCGGCAAATTCTCTATCTTGCGCACCGTATTCCATACCCGCCCGACAAGGGCGACAAGATCAGAACTTGGAATACGCTTGAACACCTCACTTACCGTTTCGATGTGCATCTTGCAGCCTTTGTGGATGATCCGGCTGATTTCCAGCATGAGGCGCATCTGAAAGGCGTGTGTGCGAGCGTCAGCCTTGTCGGCCTAAACAGAATTGCTGCGACGCTGCGAAGTCTGTCAGGATTCCTGACGGGTGAACCGCTGACGACGCCCTATTATCGTGACGCGCGTATGATGCGAGCCGTCAAGGCGGCGCGGCGGAATAATCTTGTCGCGGAGATAGGGTTTTCGTCGTCCATGGCGCCCTACTTACTTAACGGGGGCGGGAGCGCGCGGAAAATTATCGATCTTTGCGACGCGGACAGCGCGAAATGGACAGCTTATAGCCATGCCCGCCGCGGATTGACGCGCAGCGTTTATGCGCGTGAGGGACGCCTTCTGGCGGTGGAAGAAACGCGCATCATCAATGCCGCCGACGCGGCATTCGCGATTTCAGAGGAAGAAGCAGACCTCCTCGGTCAGCGCGACGGCGTTCAGCGCGAGGTTTTTTATTTCGGCAACGGCGTCGATACGGAGTTTTTCGCACCTGGCGCTTCCCCTGCGCCCGTTAAAGGAATTGACGTCGTTTTTGAGCGAAAGATGATTATTGGCGAATGTCGATGTTGTCATGTGGTTTGTAAGAGATACGCTCTGTTTCTATACGCATTTGTGATCTGAGGCGAATTTGAATTGTCGGCGCGCGGTTGTCTGCAGCCGTGCTGGCGCCAGATTTACGTTGACGAGATCACATTGAGTCAGCGTGTCGAAGACGTTCGTCCCTTATCTGGAGGCCGCCCGCCTTGCAGTGGCTACCGAGGGTATTGCACGCGGCGTGCAGAACAAGGTGTTTGAAGCTATGGCGATGGGCAAAGCGGTCGTCTCGATGCACCGGCAGGCCCTTTATAGCATCGACGCTGTAATTGGCTCTGAAGCGATTGCCGCGGCGTCGCCGGAGATGTTTGCCTGAGAGGTCATTCGCCTCATTGATGATGCGCGGCGGCAAGCACCGGTGGTGCTGCGCGAAAGCGCGTTCTAGATGATTACCAGTGGCCTGCGCAGCTCGCGAAGCCAGATGCCGCGCTGGACTGGCCCGCTATCGGCGTCGCCTGAAAATCTGGCGGCCGGACGCTGGCTGCGGTCGACGGTGAGGTCAAATATATCCGGCCGTGAATAATGACCGGCGATGTCGCAAGCGGCTTTTGCGGCGCGCACAATTTCAAGACCGCCCTCCGCATACAAAATACCTTCGCCGTCGAGCTGGTTTGGCGATGATTTCGCCGCGCGGATCGATGAGATTGCCGACTGGCCAGGGGGTTTCCAGACGCCTAACGGTTTCAGCCGATCAGGATGTGCTTTTCGAGGCGAATGCTTACTGCGCAAATAACGTAGGCAGCCTGGCTTGCGAAAGCGCGCGCGAAAGAAGAAGCTGGCGCGCCCAGCAATAATCTTCTGCGCGCACGGTCTTTTCCCAACCGGGCCAGAGCGCGCAATGAATCTGCGTTCCCTCAGCGACGAGCGCAGCAGGCAGGCAGCATCATCTGATGCTCCAGCAGTTGAGTGCGCTGATTTTTGCGTAGTCGCGCTTGTGGGCGCGAAGACCCGTGTCGCCGTCCCCCCAGATAATGCGTTCGGCGTGCGTTTGTTTTGCTGGCGATGACGGCCGAGAATGTTCCCTTCGCGGTGTTGGATTATTCAGCGCCGTACAATAGGCGGCTGCTTCTTCCGTCTTGGGGTCTTTCCGGCGACGCCGATGACGACATCAATGCCGGCTCTCCTTGGCGGCGGCAGGCAAAGGGCTTCAGTCTCCGGGCCGCCAATAATGACGGCGTTGTCGAGATACTCTGCGCTCACCTTCCAGGAGATCCTCGACCGCGCCCTCTACCCAGAACGGATAGCCCGGCAGCCATGTTTCGCCAAAAGCGGCGATATCCGCGCCGTTACGCGCAGCTTCAGCAATGAGGCCACGGCCTTTTCCGTCGACGCCTTCGTCGAACAGAACAGACCCGGTCTTCGAATCGCCGCCATCTTGAACTCTTTGCGGCCATTGACCTCTCCGGCGGCCCGGCCGCGTTGATTGCCGCAGTGCAATGAACGCGACGGTACTGTTAAGCTGCCGATCTTGACGCTTCCGTCGCAGCGCTTCTCGGCCATTATGGCGAAGCCTTCAGGGGCTGGGTCAACGGGGCACATCATAGATCAGGATTCTTCTTCCGCTCGCCGTCATCGCCGCTCTTCTTCTTTAGCGCCGCTCTATAAAGGCGAGACGACGAGCGTCGGCAGCATCGAAAAGGCCAACACGGTAACCGGCATGGACTATATCGGCGGCACGATCGGCTGCTGGAAGAACAAGGATTTTTCGGTGACGGGCGATTGCGCGCCTCAGGGCGGGGCGCTCGGCATGGCGATTTTCGCGGCGTTCTTCGTTTCAGTTGTCGCCGCTGGTCTCGGCGTTATCGGGCTTTTGCCGATCGTCGGAAAACTCACCAGCGCGATAACGACGCTTGCGGGCGTTGTCGTAATCGCCGGGCTTGGATTTTACTTGCTGACGAATCTTGGCAGCGACAAACACATGGACGCCATCCAGTGGGGAACGTACCTCGCTGGAGGCGGAGGACTTCTGACCTTGATTTCCGGCTTGTCCGGAATGCGCGGCCGCTAAGAAGCAAGAACAGCCGCGCTACTTGCCCGTATCCGGGAGGAACGGGAACGCGCCGCCGAAAGGCGGCGCGTTTTTTATGGCCATGTAGCAAGCGGCGGCAGCGATGAGAGAATCGATTCGACATTGCCGCCTGTTTTGAGGCCGAATGTCGTGCCGCGATCATAGAGAAGATTGTATTCCGCATAGCGGCCGCGGCGGAATAATTGCTCGTCTCGATCAGACTGGCTCCACGCATCGTTCATGCGGCGTGCGACGAGTTTTGGGTAGATGTCGAGAAAGGCGCGCCCGACATCCTGCGTAAAGGCAAAATCCTTCTCCCAATCGCCGGAATTGTGGCGGTCGTAGAAGATGCCGCCGACGCCGCGCGGTTCATTCCGGTGCGGCAAGAAGAAGTATTCGTCGCACCATTTCTTGTATTTTGCGTGCCAATCAGCGCCATGAGCGTCGCAGGCCTCTTTCATCGAGGCATGAAAGCCGCGCGTATCCTCATGCGTATCGGTGCGATAGCGGTCCATCATCGGATTTAAGTCGCCGCCGCCGCCGAACCAGAGCTTCGTTGTTACGATCATGCGCGTGTTCATATGCGCAGCTGGCGCGTGCGGATTGCGCGTATGGGCGATCAGCGAGACGCCGCAAGCCCAGAAGCGCGGATCGTCCTCGGCGCCCGGACTCTGTTTGCGGAATTCCTCGGAGAATTCACCATGAACTTCCGAAAAATGAATGCCGGCTTTTTCGAAGACGCGGCCGCGGAGCAGCGCCATGACGCCGCCGCCGTCGTCTTTTGAACCGTCTCCACGCCGCCACGGTTTTTTCGCAAATCGCCCAGGCGCGATGCTGGCGTAAAGCGGGCCAGCTTCGTCTTCGAGTCTCTCGAAGGCGGCAATTAACTGGGACTGCAGGTCGTTGAACCAGCGTGAGGCAGTCGATTTCCGTCTTTGAAGTTCGTCCAATGTCATCTCACCAGCCTATCTGACGTCTCATCTCAGCAAGACCGATCGCCCCTGCTGCGGCCGCATTCAAAGACCGTGCGCCCGCTGCAATCGGGATGACGAGCGCCGCGTCACAGGCCGCTCTTACCTCATCGGGGACGCCAGCGCTTTCTTTCCCGGTGAGGAGGGTGTCGGCGCGCCCGAATTTGAAATCCCAGATTGGCGCATCGCCCTTCGTCGTCAGGAGGACGAGCCTTCCCGCGGCCCGCTCGGGACTTCTCAGGAAGGCTTCCCATGAAGCATGGAGTACTGGCGCGGTGAGGGCGCCATAATCCAACGCCGCCCGTTTGAGGCCCTTCGAATCGGCGGGAAAGCCGCAAGGTTCGATTATGTCGAGCCCGGCGCCGAAACAGGCGGCCGCCCTGATCGCAGCGCCCGCATTGCCGGGGATTTCAGGCTGAAAAAGCGCCAGTCGCATCATTCCTCAACTCATTATTCCACAGGCGCTTTTTGCGGAAGCCTCCGGCCCCAAGCGACTCTTGGCCGCACTAGGTCGCGCACTGGACTTTGGCTAGTAACTCATGCGAGAGGGACAAAAAATCCAGCCGGCATGCGGCCGCCGCGCCGCCGCCATCTCGCATCTGGGGCCGAAGGAAAAAGAGGGCGATGAGCGCGATCGACGATACGCACGAGGCGGAACCGACCCGCCGCGACTTCATTCATATTCTCGCTGGGGCCGCCACAGTCGTCGGCGCCGCCGGCGTCGTGGTTCCGCTGGTCAGCCAGATGAACCCGGACGCGTCGGTGCTTGCGCTGTCGACCAAGGAAGTCGACCTTTCGAGCCTTGAGGTCGGTCAGGCGATCAAGGTCGTCTGGCAGGGCAAGCCGGTCTTCATCCGTCACAGGACGGAAAAAGAGATCAACGAGGCCGAAGAAACCCCGCTTTCTGCGTTGAAGGACCCGGTCGCCCGAAACGACAACCTGCCTTCGAACGCAGACGCGGAAGACAAGAACCGCGTCTTCAAGGCGGGCTACATTCTCGTCGTCGGAATCTGCACCCATCTGGGCTGTATTCCGCTTGGGACGGCGCAAGGCGAAGTGCGCGGCGATTATGACGGCTGGTTCTGCCCGTGCCACGGTTCGCATTACGACGTCGCCGGCCGCATCCGCAAAGGCCCGGCGCCGCAAAACCTGCTCGTTCCTAAATACGAGTTCCTCACCGACACTACGATCCGCATCGGCTAGGAGAGAACGACCGATGAGCCATGTCTCGACCTATAAGCCCGGTACGGCGATTGAACGCTGGCTGGACAAGCGCCTGCCGATCGTCCGTCTCGGCTATGACAGTTTTGTCGATTTCCCGACGCCGAAAAACCTGAATTACTGGTGGACGTTCGGCGGCATCCTCGCCGTCTGCCTTGTCGTGCAGATCATCACCGGCGTTGTCCTGGCGATGCATTACACGCCGGAGAAGACGCTCGCTTTTTCAAGCGTCGAACACATCATGCGCGACGTCAATTACGGCTGGCTGATGCGCTATGTCCACGCGAATGGCGCGTCGATGTTCTTCATCGCCGTCTACATCCACATGTTCCGCGGTCTCTACTACGGATCATACAAGGAGCCGCGTGAAGTCCTCTGGATTCTCGGCGTCGTCATTTTCCTTCTGATGATGGCGACAGCGTTCATGGGCTACGTGCTTCCCTGGGGACAGATGTCCTATTGGGGCGCCACGGTCATCACAAACCTCTTCTCGGCGATCCCGATTGTCGGTGAATCCATTCGCACCTGGCTCTGGGGCGGTTTCACTGTCGACAACGCGACGCTCAACCGCTTCTTCTCACTGCACTACCTGCTGCCGTTTGCGATCTTCGGCGTTGTGATCCTTCACATCTGGGCGCTGCACATTCCGGGCAACAACAATCCGACCGGCGTTGAAGTAAAGGACGTCAAGAAGGACACGGTTCCGTTCCATCCTTATTATACGGTGAAGGACGGCTTCGCGATCGCGGTGTTCTTCCTGCTCTTCGCGGCGTTCGTGTTCTTCAACCCGAACGGCCTCGGACACCCGGACAATTACACCCCGGCTAATCCGCTGGTGACGCCGCCGCATATCGTGCCGGAATGGTACTTCCTGCCGTTTTACGCGATCCTGCGCGCCATCACCTTCAACATTGGCCCGATTACGTCGAAGCTCGGCGGCGTCATTGCGATGTTCGCCTCGATCGGCGTTCTGTTCATCCTGCCATGGCTCGATACGTCGAAGGTCCGTTCGATGCGCTACCGTCCGGTCGCGCGCCTGTGGTTCGTCCTCTTCGTCATTGACTGCGCGTTCCTTGGCTATCTCGGGGCGCAGCCGCCGGAGGGCTGGTTCGTGCAGGCGTCGCAGATCGCAACGGCTTACTATTTCATCTTCTTCCTGGTGATCCTGCCGCTTCTCGGCGTCTTTGAGAAAACAAAGCCGCTGCCGAAGTCTATTGCCGAATCGGTCCTGAAACATGGCGGGGCGTCCGAATCGACGATGATCCAGCAGGCGGCGGAATAGAGGGGCGCCAGCAATGAAAAAGAAGACCGCATTTACGATCCTCGCCGCCCTTTCCGGCGCCGTCTTCGCCCTTGCGGGCGCCGCCTATGCGTCGGGAGGAAAAACGCTTCCTCACAAGACAGTCGAATGGATTTGAGGTCCGTTCGGAACCTATGACAAGTGCGGTGCAGCGCGGCTTTCAGGTCTACAAGACCGTTGCGAGCTGCCATCCAGTCAGCGAACTCTCGTTCCGAAATCTCGGCGAGAAGGGCGGCCTGTTCTTCCTGGCGCATTGCCCGGTTTGGCATGTACGAAACGGTCAATTGCTCGGTCGCAGCACAAAACCCGGTCGTGAAAGCGATCGCGGCCGAATATCAGGTCGAAGACGGTCTGGATGACATGGTCAGGCGAAATTGTTCGCCGTCCTGGCTCCCGTCGGACAAGATTCCGCCCATACGCCAACGAACAGCAGGCGGCGCGTGCGGCCAATGGGCGGCGCGCTTCCGCCCATGACCCGCGCCGATCATCAAGGCGCGCCACGAGGGCCTGAATTATGTCTACAGCCTGTTGACGGGCTTTGAAGACACGCCGCCGACCGTGTCGATCGCGCTGACGCAGCATTATAACCCTATTTCCTCGGCGACATGTCGCAATTCCTGAAGCCGGAATACAAGAACGCCGAAGGCCATCCGCACAGCGAAGGCCTGCAGGCATGCGTTCGCCGGCGGCTGGGCTGCTCGCCGACGGCATAGTCGACTATGTCGACAAGCAAGCGCCGGGGATTTCGTCGATCAATATTCGCACGACGTCGTGCAATTCCTCGCCTGGGCGTCAGAGCCGAAGATGGAACAGCGTAAAAGCCTTGGCGTCGTCACGATGGGCTATCTCTCATCCTGACGCTGATCCTTTTCTTCTCGTACCGCGCGATCTGGTCGAAAGTCGATCACCAGGTCGACAGGGCGGGTTCAATTAAGACGGCGGCTCGCCATGAGCCGCCGTTTTGTTTTAGGTCTGCTGTCAATCTGGATGCGGAGACGCCGATGGCCGCGCAACACGATCGCCTCGCCAATGTCACCGCCGCGGCGGCGCCTTATCTGCTTGTCGTGGTAGCTGACGCGCGCATTGATCGTATTGAAGAGGCGAGGTTCCTTCTGGGGTCATCAATGAAGCGCCGTTCAAGCGGTTTGAAACTCGCCAGCTCGAAAGCGAATATGTTCGTTCGCGATGCCCTAAGTCACGATTTCGATGCGGCTGAAGCCGAAATTTAAGCGCCATTTCAGCTATTCGCTCGAACTCGGCAGACGTCGAGGCCGTAAAATTCGCCGCTCAACACGCAGTCATCGCCGACGCCATTATCAAGCCGCAGGAAGAATTGGTGATTGCTGGAAACGCGCGCGCATCTCACGGTTTATGGACGATTCGAGCCGTAGCGCGTAATCGGCATTATTGGCGGTTCCGGGTCTACGCGCTCGGCGATCTCGACGATGTCGAGATTGAACCACCGGCAAGACGCCGAAGCGATCCTTCAGCCGCTGGGACACCATGGCGCTCGGCGGCGTATCCGCTCATTTTTGCCGCGCCATGGTCCCGCCTATCGGATCTCGGCCGTCTGGAGATCGAATTACCGGCGAATATCCACGCGCTTAAAGCGCTCGGCGCAACGGACGTCATTTCGCTATCCGCATGCGGATCTTTTCGCGAAGAGCTTAGTCCGGGCGCTTTCGTCCTTGCCGACCAGTTTATCGACCGTACTTCAGGCCGCCGCCAACAGCTTTTTCGGAACAGGATGCGTCGCGCATGTGTCTATGGCGAAACCTGCTGTCTGGCGCTCGGCGATGCGCTCAGTTCTGCGCAGCGCTGGCACTATCCTGCACCGCCGCGGCGGAACTCTATGTCTGCATAGACGGCCTCACTCCTCATCGTTGCCGAGTCTTTGTTTTACAAAAGCCGCCGGCTGCCGACGTTATCGGCATGACAAACATGCGGAAGCAAAGCTCGCCCGGGAAGCCGAACTTCCCTATGCGACAGTCGCCATGGTCACCGACTATGACCGCTGGCGCGAAACGGAGAAGCCGGTCGAAGTTGCGGCGGTTCTCGAAATCATGCGCCAGAACACGGAGGGAGCGCGCCGCCTTCTTGGCGATGTCGCCAGGCTCGGGTCGAACGCCGTCGCCGCTCGGGGATTGAGAGGGTTCTCGATTTTGCGATCATAACCCCGAAAGAGGCGCGCGACCCGGCGCTGGTCGCAAGGCTCGGCGTCGTTGCGGGGCGGGCGCTTTCGCCGCCAGCCTGAAGAAAGGCGTTATCCGGCCCGGTATAGGGTCTCCCATGTTCATCTCCGCCATCCTGGCCGCGCCGTCGGTTATCGCCTACGCGCCCCCGTCCAACGAGGATGCGTGCTGCGGCAATTTCCTTTCCCGCCTGCCGAAGAGCTGCCGGCGGCACGCCTACAAGACCTATGGGGAATATCCTGATTTCGTGCGCGCGTCGATCGCTGCGAGTTGAGAATTCGCGCCTTCGCGTCAATCTCGACCGCGGATACTGATTACTCTTGATGAGCAACGCTGCATCCTGACGATGGCGTTTGCCGGGGCGCCCGCCTATCAGGTCGACGGCTTCTTTAATTATGACGGCGTTCAGTGGGTCTATTACGGGCAGATCTACGCCTATCGCGACAGGGCCGCTGACTGGCGTTCAGGGCGACAAGGGCGCGCTTGCGCCAAAGCAGGGGTCGATCCTTTATGACGGTCTCGCTGGTCTCGGGAAGACGTCAAAACCCTATGACAAGCTGTTTACAGATCAGGATGAATGGTTGAAACGGCCGGTCGAACAGCCGCCTCGACTTGATCCTGAAACGGACGAATGGTTCAGGCGTTAAACCGGAATGTCATTACGTCGCCGTCCTTGACGACGTATTCCTTTCCTTCAAGCCGCATTTTGCCTGCTTCTTTCGCCGCCACTTCGCCGCCCAGCGAGACGTAATCGTCGTAGGCGATCGTTTCAGCGCGGATAAACCCGCGCTCAAAGTCAGTGTGAATGACGCCAGCCGCCTGCGGGGCTGTTGCGCCTTTGGGGATGGTCCATGCGCGGGCCTCTTTCGGGCCCGCCGTGAAATAGGTCTGAAGGCCGAGGAGACGGAACGCCTCGCGGATGAGGCGGTTTAGTCCCGGCTCTTCGAGGCCGAGCGAGGCGAGATAGTCGGCCTGATCGGCGTCGTCGAGTTGCGCAAGTTCAGACTCAATGCGCGCAGAGATCGCCACGAACGCTGCGCCTTCCTTTTTGGCCGCCTGTTCAACCTCGTTTGAATAACCATTGCCCGTCGCCGCCGACGCTTCATCGACATTGGCGACGAACAGAACGGGCTTTTGCGTCAGCAACTGCAAACCGCGCCAAGTCTTGGCTTCCTCGGCGGCGACATCGACGCTGCGCGCGGGCTTGCCGTCTTTCAGCGCGTCGAGCGCGCGGTCGACAAGCGACAAAGCCGCCTTGGCCTCCTTGTCGCCGCCCTTCGCTTTTTTCTCGAGCGGCCCGCGGCGCTTTTCGAGACATTCAAGATCTGCGAGCATCAACTCGGTCTCGACAGTTTCGAAATCAGCGATTGGATCGATCCTGCCGGCGACATGGGTTACGTCGTCATCGTCGAAGGCGCGCAACACATAGATGACGGCGTCAACTTCGCGGATGTTCGCCAGAAACTGGTTGCCAAGTCCTTCGCCCTGGCTCGCGCCTTTCACAAGCCCGGCAATATCGACGAACTGCATCCGCGCGGGAATGATCTGCTGCGATTTGGTGATCGCAGCAAGCCTCTCAAGGCGCGGCTCCGGCACCGCGACGTCGCCGATATTGGGTTCGATCGTACAGAAGGGATAGTTCGCCGCCTGTGCAGCCGCGGTTTTGGTCAGCGCGTTGAAAAGGGTGGATTTGCCGACATTGGGCAGACCGACGATACCGCAACTAAGTCCCATGACATCCCTTATGAATTTCCATGCGCCTGGGCGCTGATTTCCTTGGCCGCAAGATCGCGCCAGCCGCGCGCCTCGCCGCGAAGCGCAGGCGCTATCTTGACGAGGCGGCGGTCCAGTTCTGCAAGGCCGATTTTCGCATCTTCGAGCCGTCCGGTTTTCGCCATGAAAGCGACATAGCGGGCGCCGGCTTCAAGGCCTGGAACGCGATCGGCGGCGAAGCGATAGGG
>JAWKVJ010000059.1:0-11269 GCA_041398085.1 Parvularculaceae bacterium | reverse complement strand
GTGGTCCTGCCCCCTGAAGCTGAACCGGACGGGATGCGAATTTTCGGGCACATTTCCTATGAAGGAGGAATGTGCCCGAAAATTCGCAATCGTCCTAATCGTCCGCATCCGACACAACTGCTAGGACCAAATGCGCCGTGAACTGTGCAGAGAAGCCGAAGTCCGCTGCCCACGTACACAATTAAAGAGAGGACGCCCGACCAATTCACCTACGCATCAGCGCCGCTGCAATTTCGTTTGACGTTGATTCCGCCGCTACCCGGAGCGGGTGTTCGGTGAGATGCGCATAGCGCTCCGTCGTGCGCATTTGTGAATGGCCGAGCAGTTTGGCGATCAGGAAGAGGCTGCTGCCGGAGGCGGCCGCGACGCTGGCGAATGAATGTCGCAAGTCGTGCAGGCGGAGATTGTCGAGCTCGGCGCACTTTCGGATTTTCGACCAGACCCGTTGCAGACCGACAAAATGGCCGTCGCCGGTGGTCGCGGGAAAAACAAAAGGGCTGCTCGTTCGCGGTTGATCCTTGAGGATCGAAACAGCGGCTGTGCCGAGCATGATCGCCTTTGCGCCTGTCTTGCTATCCGGCAGGCGGATCGCGCCGCGTTCGAGATCGACCCACTCCCATTCAAGCTTCAGGATTTCGCTTTTTCTGGCGCCGGTCAGCATGAGCATCCTGATCACGGCGACGGCGACAGCGTTCGCGCCGTCGCGTTCGGCCTCGTCAAGCGTTTGGCCCAATCGCGCAAACTCCGCCATCGACAGGAACCGTTCGCGCTGCGGAAGCTTGAAATCCTTGACGCCCAACACAGGATTGGAAGCCAGGAACTGGCGATCGACCGCGAAGGTGCAAATCGAACTCAGCGTGTTGCGCGTTCGGTTGGCCGTCCCCTTGCCGCCCTTGACGATCGCCCGGCCGCGCGGCCTGGTCCGGATATCGGCCTTCGTATGGCCCGACGCGATCCGCGTCATGAAAAGCTCAATGTCGGCCTTGGTCAGGGACGAGACCAGCCGTCGCCCGAGCAGCGGTTTGATATGGCGGCGGATGAGGCTCCGGTCCGTTTCGCGGGTCGATTCCTTCTTTCGCGATGCGCCTTCCTCCATATAGAGGTCGCAGAGTGCATCAACGCGGATGGTCTTCGCCTGTTCGGCCTGGTGCGGGTCGACCCCATCGCAGAGCGTCGCGAGAAGACGGACCGCTTCCTTGCGCGCTTCATCGACCGTCCAAGGGGAGCCGTGGCGTCCGATCGTGAATCGCCGCTTGCGCCCCTCAAGCCGCGCCTGCAGGATGTAAATCCTGCCGCCGCCGGGCGTCACCTTCACGCCGAACCCGGCGATTTCGGTATCCCAGAGGAAGGCGTCTTTGGTTTTTGCTTTCGCGCCCTCAACGACGCGTTTTGTGAGTTTTGTCGGCATCGATCCCTCGAATTTCCAGCATCCACACAGCATCCAGTAGGGGTCGAATTCTGCGACATTCCCGAGAAAACGCCGATAGAGTGCGTTCGTAAAAAGCGAGAATAAACAGATATTTACGGTAATTCCAAGAAATTCCGTGTACTGCCTTTAACGCCTTCACACCGTAGGGGTCGCTGGTTCGAACCCAGCCGCGCCCACCATTCTCCTAAATTCGAGTACCCGCTCTATTAAATTGCCATTAAGCAACTTCTTGCCGCCTGGTTTGGTCACTCGAGCACCGTCACTGAGGTCGAAATTCTCAATGAAAACGAACATGCTGCGTCGCAATATGAGACCGACCTAAACAACATCTTGTTGTAAAATTGTGACAGCGAAAAACCGCAGCGGGTTTGGCGCGCGCGTTTACTTTTACGGTTGATGTTTGGGGCGAATAGTGATGCCATCAGGACGGTTAACCAGCGGGACCGGGCGGAAAATCGCCCCCCGACGGGAGGGCAATAAAGAGGTCGTCAATGAAATTCTCAACCGTTTCGCTTACGTCTCGCGCCTGCTTTGGCGCAGCGGGATAAGCGCCGTCGCCGCCGGCGCCGCCAGCGCCACCAATCGATCAGCGACAAATCGTCGTCACCGCCCAGCGTCAGGAGCAATCGCTTCAGGACGTTCCGATCGCCGTTTCCGCGTTTTCAGGCGACGATCTTTCAGCACGCGCAGCTCGAAACGTTCCAGGACATCCAGTTCAACATTCCGAACTTCGCCTTCACCAAGTGCCAGTTCACCTCGTCGTCGATTTCAATTCGCGGCGCCAGCCGCGCTCGCCGTCGAATCTACCCGCTTTTCAAGCAGTTCTTCGATGTCGAGCGCCTCGAAATTCTGCGCGGCCCGCAGGGAACGCTGTTCGGCCGCAACGCGACGGGCGGCGTCGTCAACGTCATCACCCGCAAGGCGTCGACCGACGGTTTCTCGGGCTATGCCGACGCCGAATACGGCAATTACGATTCGGTGAAAGTTCAGGGCGCGATCAACGTTCCGCTCTCCGAGCGCCTCGCTTTCCGTCTCGCCGGCACGACGATCCAACGCGACGGCTACACGACGAACCTCTATGACAATTCGAATATCGACGACCGCGATATCTACGCGCTTCGCGGTTCGGTTCGCTGGCTGCCGACCGACAATACGACGATCGACTTCACCGCCAACTATATGCGGGAAAGCGACAGCCGCACGCGTTCGCAGAAACAGGCCTGCGAAGCAGGACCATTGCAGCCGTTGCTCGGCTGCGATCCGTCCGGCCCGCGCGCTTATGATCCGCAAGATCTCCGCGCGACCTTCTTCGCCAACACGTCAGGCGAAGCCCTTGCGCTCGCAGCAGGCAGCCCGCTGGCGGCGAATTACGGCCTCTTCAGCCTGTCCGGTCCGGCGTCGTCCTATACGGGCACGCAGCAGCCGACCGATCCGCGCCAGGTCATTATCGACACCAAGCCGCAATATGACGCCGAAGAGTCGATCTTCATCCTCAATCTAAAGCATGATTTCGAGAACTTCTCGTTCAAGCTGAATGGCGGCTGGGGCAATTCGAAAGTTTCCTCGAGCCAGGATTTCGACGCTGGCGTCGGCCCGACGCTCAACCGTCCGCCGGTCATCTGCGCGCCGGTCGCTCTTGGCGGTCTGCCGGCTATCTGTAACCTCACCGGCGGCCCTGCCGGCCCGGTCAGCTTCCCCGTCTCAGGCTTCGATGTCGGCGTCACCAATTCCGACGGCCGCGTCGGCTTCATCGGCGGCCACATCCAGGATAGCGCCGACAATTACCGCGCTATCGACCTGTCGATCGGCGAGACGGATTACTGGTCGGTTGAAGGCATCATCAACACCGATTTCGACGGTCCGGTGAACTTCCTTCTCGGCACCAACCACGCCGAATCGAACGGCTTCGCCGACTATGGCGTTGCGACGACGGGCCTTGATTATTTCGCTTACACGCTCGGCACGCTTTCAGCGGTCGGCGCAGCGCCGAACCCGCTTGCCGCCGCCGCAGCCGCGAACCAAGGCTACAGCCTCTATGTTCCCTATTTCTACAACGATGCTGAGGACGTCTTCCTCAATTCGACATCGCTGTTCGGCGAGCTCTATATCGATATCTCGAGCCAGCTCCGCTTCACGGGCGGCATTCGCCATAACTGGGATACGAAAGGCTCGCGCGAACGCGAAGCGCTGCTGACTTCGGCGTCAAACGCCGGCCCATTCCCGATCGTTCCGTTCTGGAACGCCTTCGGTTCAGGGCATCCTCGACGCAAACCCGCTCGTTCCCTGCTCAACAACGCCGTCCTGGCGAACCGGCGGCCTGCCCGGGCGACCCGCAAGGCGTTCAGGATTACCGGGTACTCGCGCGGCAACTTCAACGCCACGACCGGCCGCGCCGTCCTTGCTGGACGCCGAACGACAGCACGTCAATACGTGTCCTGGACGCGCGGCTACAGCCGGGCGGCTTCAACCCGGCGTCCACATCGGCGCTCGTCGCGGCCACTTTCGAGCCGGAAATCATCAATTCCCAGAAGCGGGCGTGAAGTCGAATTTCGGTTCGCTGCGGAGGCGAACCACCGGCTTCTATTACGACTATTCCGGCCTGCAGGTTTCGCGGATTGTCGCCAACACTTCGGTCAACGACAATATCGACGCCAAGGTCTACGGCATCGAAGGCGAATTCGTATGGCGTCCGACCGACCGGTTCATCGCCAATTTGAACGCCTCTTACCTGCACACCAAGATCGGCGATTTTCGCAACGATCGACGTCAGGAACCTGACCGGCGGCGCCAGGCTACGTCTTGCTCGCCGACATCACGAACGGTTCGAATTGCGCGCTGGCGCTTAATGGCGGCGGCAATATTATCGACCCAACCGTGACGCTGGCGTCATTATCGCCGATGCTGGCTGGCGCGGCGCCTCCCTTGCGCAAGGGTTCGACGCGCTGACGGCGAGCAATTTCTCGGTCTGCAGCTCGCTGCAGGGCGTCTTGAACGATGCGCAGCTTCCGCTCGGCCCGATGGGCGCGCTGATCTCGCTCAACCAGGCGCTCGGTCGAACTATCAGGTCGTAAGCGGCGTCGACACCGACGTCACCGGCAACGAGCTTCCGGGCTCGCCGGAATTCAAGATCGCCGGCGGCATCCAGTATGAAATTCCGTTTGGCGTAACTACTCGCTGACGCCGCGCGTCGACGCCTACTACCGGACAGAGTTCTATACGAACATCTTCAACACGCAGCAGGACCTTGTTGACGGCTACGCCTATGTCAACGCGCAGGTGAAGTTCGGTCCGACAGACGGGCGCTGGTCGATGCGCTTCTTCATGCAGAACCTCACCAATAACGACGCTATCACCGGCGCCTATGATGTCGGCCAGGGCTCCGGCAACTTCAGAACCTGTTCTTCCTTGAGCCGCGCCGTTGGGGCTTCGGCATCAACATGAACTAAGGGGGCTTCGCTCGAAGCGAGGAAGGGCGGCTTTCGGCGCCTTCTTTTCTTTACCAAAGAAAGCGCGCCCGGCGGGCGCTTTTGTTTTGCAATTGACGGAAGCCTTGCCGATTAAAGCTGTTCATAAGCGCCGAGGCGTCAGGAACTCTGCAAAATCGTCTTCAAGGCAGAGCTTTTCGAGCAGAGCCGCCGCCTCGCCGAAACGACCCTCTCGCCAGCGTTCGGCGCCAACCTCGCCCTTGACGACGTCAATCTCTTCTTTCAAGGCGCGCTTAAAAAGGTCGGCCGTCATTTTTTCGCCGCTGTCGAGCTTCGCGCCGTTCTTGATCCACTGCCAGATTGAAGCGCGCGAAATTTCCGCCGTCGCCGCATCCTCCATCAAGCCGTAGATTGCAACGGCGCCGAGCCCGCCAAGCCAGGCCTCGATATATTGAAGCGCAACGCGGATATTCGTCCTGAGCCCGCCTTCCGTATACGGCCCTTCCGGCGCTTCGAGGAGGTTTGCCGCCGTCACTGGCGCATCATTGCCGCGCGTCACGTCAAGCTGGTTTGTCGCCCCCGGTTTGAACGCATTTGAGTAAACGTCATTGACGACATCGGCGAGCGCGGGATGGGCCACCCACGAGCCGTCATGGCCGTTATCGGCCTCATGCTGCTTGTCGGCGCGCACTTTTTCCTTGTTCGCCGCGTCTTCCTCCGGCGTTTTTGCAGGAAGGAACGCCGACATGCCGCCCATGGCGAGCGCGCCGCGGCGGTGACAGGTGCGGATCAAGAGGCGCGAATAGGCGTCGAGGAACGGCTTCGTCATCGCCACCGAATGACGATCGGGAAGCATGCGGTCGCCATGCGTTTTCAGCGTCTTGATATAACTGAAGATGTAATCCCAACGGCCGCAATTAAGGCCGGCCGCATAATCTTTCAGCTCAAAGAGGATCTCGTCCATTTCAAAAACGGCGGGCAGCGTTTCGATCAGCATCGTCGCCTTGATCGAGCCGCGCGCGCAGCCAAGCTTGTCTTCCGCGGCGGCGAACACGCGCGCCCACCAGCGCGCCTCCTCGGCGTGTTCGAGCTTCGGCACATAGAAATAGGGCCCGGAACCGATCTCTTTCAGCGCCTTCCAGTTGTGGAAGAAGTAAAGCCCGAAATCCATCAGCGCGCCCGGAATGCGCTCGCCGTTCCGCTTCACATGCTTTTCATCGAGATGAAGACCGCGCACGCGGGCGATCAGGACCGCTGGATCGGGCTCAAGCTGATAGCGCTTGCCGGATTTCGGGTCGGTGAAAGATATCGTCCGGCGGATCGCATCTTTCAAATTCTGCTGACCGGAAACGACATTCGCCCAGGTCGGCGCCAACGCGTCTTCGAAATCAGCCATGAAGACTTTCACATCGGCGTTCAGCGCATTGATGATCATTTTCCGGTCGACGGGGCCGGTGATCTCGACGCGCCGGTCGAGGAGATCTTTCGGCAGCGGCGCAACGCGCCAGTCGCCTGCGCGGACGCTCGCCGTGTCGCGGCGGAAATCCGGGAGCCCCCCGGCGTCGATTTTCGACTGCCACTGGCGGCGGGTCGTCAGAAGCTCGGCGCGTTCGTCAGCAAATCGATCGACCAGCTCGCAGAGAAAGGCGCAAGCCTCCTCGGTCAGGATGGCGCTCGCACTTTCATCAAGGTCTTCGGTGAATTCGAGCCCGCCCCGTTCGCTGGTCATGATGTATCCCTTCTTCGTGTTTCGGCAGCGCAGCAAACTGCCTCGCCGCGCCGAACCGCGCAAGTCGGCGCCGGCGCGGACGCCGTGTCGCCCTTAATACCCGGGTAACCGCCCTGACCAACCAAGGATTAAAAGTCTTCGGCCATCATGCGCGGCGGGGGAGATGTCAGTGAGCGGGACATCCCCAATGGCGCGAATTTTGCTTCGTAGATTCCCTGAAAGGTTGTCCCGGCGCGCCGCCGGCCGAAGTTGGGTCACAATGGGAATTCGCCGCCGCAAAACCTTAAGCAAGCGTTTCTGGATGTGCCGGGCCGGCGCTTCGGCGGTCGAATTTGCGATCGTTGCGCCACTCTTTCTGGCGCTCACCTTTTCGGTAATCGAGGCCGGCTATTTCTATTTCATCGAAGCCGCCGTTGACGCCGCCAACGCCAAAGCGGCGCGACTGATCCGCACCGGGCAGGCGCAGGATTCCTCAATGACGAGAGAGGCTTTTTTCGACGAGATCTGCAAAGTCGTGAAACTCTTCGGCAACTGCAACGCCGAACTTACTGTCGACGTGCAGCGTTTCAACTCGTTCGCCGCGCTCGCCGCGGACGCGTCGCAGACTGTCTGCCGCGATGCAGACCCCAACGACGTCAACAACATCCCATATAATTCCGGCGCGGCGCGCGACATCGTCCGCGTCCGCGTTTGCTTCCTGCATAAGGGCATCAATCCCGGCCTCGGCATGAATTTGCAAAAAGCCAAAGGCGGCGACGTCAAGATCATTTCAACGTCGATCTTCCGCAATGAGCCGTTTGAATCATGACGAAGCTTTGTTCTTTTATTGCTGCAGCTTGCAGACTGCCGGACGCGCTCGCACGTTGCCGCAAAGGCGTCGCTGCGGTTGAATTCGCGTTCATCGCGCCTGTGATGATCGTTCTGTTTTTCGGCGTCATCGAGGGCTCCGCCGCGCTTTCGGCAAGCCGCAAGACGCTGCTCGCCTCGACCACGCTTGCAGACCTTGTCGCACAGGAAACGGAGGTCAAGAAGAGCGATCTCGACGACCTTTTTACAGGCGCAAAATCGATTATCAGCGACGGAACGGTCAACGCGTCGTTCACGATAATGAGCGTCGTTCTCGACAAGAACACGGACCAATTGAAAGTTAACTGGAGCTATAGATCGGACGGCGCCCAGCCTTATGCCGCCGGTTCCGTCTATACGGGCTCAATCGACAAGACGCTTCTCGACGACACTTCCTCGCTGATCGTCGCCAAAACCGACTATCAATATTCCTCGCCGATATCGCAGCACATTATTGGCGCCGTAACGATCGACAAGGTATCGACGCACTGGCCGCGGCGCACGGCAAGGGTCAAATATTGCGTGACCGCCGGCAATTGCACGAGCTGACGACAGCGTAATCCCCAAACAAAAAACCCCGGCCTTGGCCGGGGCCCTTTGCGTCGCTTTAAACTGTTCTACTTGGTGATATTGCGGATCTTGTTGCGCGGCGCATTTTGCGCCGCGAGGAGTTTCTTCACAAGTTCCGGCGTCGCTTCAAAGCTCGCCTCGTGAACGGCGCCGAGCGAGCCGTCATCGGCGACGCGCGCATCAACGCCGATCGCTTCGCCCGAACGCACGTTGAGGATCGAGGCGGACATGTCGTCGGCATAACCGTCCGCGCTCACCGTTCTTGCGGTAATCTCGCGGCGAAAGCGCTGCGCAATAGCGAAATAGCTTTCAAGCGAAGCCTGAACATTGCCGCGCGGGATGCCGAAGTCGGCGATCTCGTAGCGGCTCAGGAACGCGCCTGAATTATCCGAGAGCATGCCAGCGCTGGTGAAGGGGTATTTCTGATTGAACGCCGACACCGATTGCGGATTGGCGTAGCCGCCGGTGAAAAAGGTGATGATGTTTGCGCCGGAGCAATCGGTGTGATTGGCGCCGCGGCAGGCGAGCGGCACGATCATGAAGCTCAGCTCAGCGCCGATCGAGGCGGCGATAAAGGGCGAGCCGTCTGAAAGCTTTCGCTCCTGGGCGACGATGTTGAGACCGGCGAGGACGTCGCGGAAATTGACCCAGTCGAAATTGGGCATCGTATCGTTCGGTCGGTCGATAATGCGTTCGGGCGCAGGCGCCGGCTCGGCCGCATTAGCGGCTCCGGCTGAAATGGCGAGCGCGGCGCTGAAAACCGCCAGTCCGGCGACGAATCTTTTCATGGCAATATCCCCAACCTCACGATTTGACGCCCAAACCCCGGCCCGCCGCATCATGACGGGCCGCCCCATCGGGCGCTTCGGATGCGATCCTACAGGCAATCCGCCGCAATGGAAATGCGCTGGAGCGGCGCGCAAAAGAGAAGATCGAGCGTGACTTCGCGCCCGCCACATGGTTGAAGCCCTGCGGCTGAGCAAAACCGATGAGCGAATTCAGACGAAATCCCAAAGGCCCCGCAAGAGGAGGCCGCGGCCCCGGACCGGCGGGCGGCAAGGCGCGTGGGCCAAGCGACAGGGGGCCAAACGACAGGGGGCCGCGAGATTTCGGGCCGAGGGACGCCAAGCCGCAGCGCGGCGGCGACCGGAGTGACAAGGAGCCGGCCAAAGAACCGCCGCCGCCCGGCTATCTGCCGCGACGGGCCGCGCTCGACATTCTTATCCTCGTCGCGGGTGGCCGGACGCTCGATACGGCGCTCGCCGAATGCCGTAGCTTTAACGCGCTTGAAGGGCCGGACCGCGGGCTCGCCCATTCGCTTGCTGCAAACGTGCTGCGGCGGCGCGGTTCGATCGATCATGTCATCGGCAAATTCATTGACCGGCCGCTTCCAAAACGCGCAGCGCGCGCAACCGACATTATCCGCCTTGCGGCTGCGCAAAGCCTCATTCTGAAGACGCCCGATCACGCCGCCGTTTCGCTCGCCGTCGCGCTTGCAAAAGATTTTCGTGAAACGGCGGGCTACGCCGCGCTAATTAACGCCGTCGCTCGAAAGATTGCGAAAGCAGGGCCGGCGGCGATTGAGAATTTGCCGGAGCGCATCGACACGCCGGGCTGGATGTGGCGCGGCTGGGAGCGCGCTTTCGGCGCGGAAGGCGCGCGCGCCATCGCCAAGGCGAACGCCGCTGAAGCGCCGATCGACCTCACCCTGCGCGAGCCCGCAGACGCGCCCGCTTTTGCTGCGGAAATTGGCGCCACCTTGCTGCCGACCGGCTCTGTCCGCGTTGCGCCAGGAACACGCATCGACGCCTTGCCAGGCTTTGAAGAAGGGCGCTTCTGGGCGCAGGACGCCGCCGCCGCATTGCCCGCCAAGCTGCTCGGCGACGTCAGGGGCAAGCGCGTATTCGATCTTTGCGCAGCGCCCGGCGGCAAGACCATGCAGCTCGCGGCGGCCGGCGCACAAATTGTTGCGGTCGATGAAGCAGGCGAGCGGCTCAAGCTGGTCGCCGACAATCTAGCGCGCACAAAACTCACCGCCGAGACGATAAAATTCGACATTCTGAAATGGACGCCATTTGAAAAGGCTGACGCCATTTTGCTCGACGCGCCCTGCACGGCGACCGGCACGATCCGCCGCCATCCGGATATTCCCTGGGCGAAGAACGAAGACGACGTCAAAGCGCTCGCGGCCTTACAGGCGAAGATGATCGATCACGCCGTCGATCTATTAAATCCGGGCGGCGTTCTGGTTTATTGCGTTTGCTCGCTGCAGCCCGAAGAAGGCGAGCGGCAGGCGGCGTCGGCCTTGAAACGCCGCAGCGATCTTAAACGCATCCCCATTGAACCGGGTGAAATCGGCGGCCTTGCCGCCCTCACCCGCGACGGCGATTTACGCACGCTCCCCTCCATGCTCGGCGACCAGGGTGGGATGGACGGCTTTTTCGCGGTGCGGTTCCGCCGGAATTAACCGTAAAATCGGCGTCTTAGCGCCCTTGAAGGTCTTGTAACCGAAGGCCGAAATCCCGATATTTCAAGCCGGAATACGCCAAGCTTGAGGAAAGGCTGAAAAACCAATGAACGAACCCCGCAGGAATTACGGCGCCATCCCCCAGACGGGCGAGCGCGCCATCGATCAGGGCCTGCGCCAATACATGCTGGGCGTCTATAATTACATGGCGCTCGCCATCGCCGTAACGGGCCTTGTCTCCTTCGCCATCGCGTCGAACCCGAATCTCGTGCTGTCGATTGCGCGCGGACCGATGATGATTGGCTTCTTCGCCATTCTCGGCATCGGCATGTTTGCGCCGCGCGTTATTTTCTCCGGCTCGAAAGTCGCCGCTCATGGCCTCTTCTGGCTTTACGCCGTGCTTTGGGGCGTGATGATCGCGCCAATGCTTTTCGCTTTTAATCAGGCGGGCGCATCGCAGGAAATCTACAAGGCGTTCTTCATCACCGCGACGGTCTTCGGCGCCACGAGCCTTTACGGCTACACCGCCAAGCGCGACCTCTCGGCCCTCGGCACCTTTTTCTTCATGGCCACGATCGGCCTTATCGTGGCCATGCTCGCAAACTTCTTCATCTTCCATTCGACGATGATGAGCCTTGTCGTCTCCTCGCTCGTCGTGCTCGTCTTCTCCGGCGTCACCGCCTACGAGACGCAGATGATTAAAGAGCTTTATCAGGAAGGCGACGCCGCCAATGACCGCACCGCGATCTTCGGCGCCTTTGCGCTTTACGGCTCGTTCGTGACGCTCTTCGTGCATATCCTGA
>JAWKVJ010000058.1:0-11608 GCA_041398085.1 Parvularculaceae bacterium | reverse complement strand
GACGCCCCCGGAATGAGGCATTCGAAGCACCCTTGTTTTCATCGATTAGACTATTACTATAAGTCCAGAGACGTTGATACTTTGGATCTATTTAATGATGACCATGAAAAAGAAGACCGAAAAAAAGAAAACAACTAGACGCAAGAAGATTCCGAACCCGGCAAAGTACCCGCGCCATTCACTTACGCAAGCGCTGCGGATTCCGAAGGCAGTACTCGAACAAAACGCCGGAAAAGAATGTTCGGATCAAGACGCCGCACGGTTTGTCGGCGTCAGTTATAATGGACCATTCCAATCGGAGATTGGCTCGGCAAAAAAATATGGATTGCTTTCAAGCCCCGCAGCAAAAAAGAGCGTCGTTACCGACCTCGCAAAAAAAATCTTGAGGCCACAAGCGCCCGAGGATGAAATTGCGGGGTTGCGCGAGGCGGTTTTGAAAGCTCCGGACATTTCAGATGTATACAATCATTATCGTGGCGAAAACATTCCCGATGATCAGTTTTTCGATAACACGCTGGTCGACAACTTTAAGATACCAGCCGGGAAAACATCAGAATTTAAGACTATATTTTTCGAAAGCCTAAACAAAGCGCGCCTAATTGAGGACGTAGGGGGAAAGCAACGCGTACTAGATATATCTTCGGATGTTTCTGCCTTTGAAGGCAAATCAGAACGCATTAAGAAATTGAGTAAAGGCGCTCATGTAAGCGCAAGCGATACTTGCTTTGTAATGATGCCGTTTTCCGGCAATCTCGGCACATACTATTCAAAGATCTATGAGCCCGCTGTGGAGAAGGCCGGGCTAAAACCCGTTCGGGCAGATAATGAGATATTCGGAACAGGAAAGATCATTGATCAAATTTGGCGCGGAATAAACAGCGCAAAGGTCTTGATAGCAGAGCTTACCACCCGAAACCCAAATGTCTTTTACGAACTCGGGTTAGCTCACGCCCTTCAAAAGCCGGTCGTTCTAGTCTCGTCAAACGCGGATGACGTACCATTTGATTTGCAACAAATTCGGGTCATCTATTACGACATTAATGACCCATTTTGGGGAGATAAATTGATCGAAAAAGTGGCTGAAAACGTCCTATCGGCGATAAAGAACCCCGAAGAAGCGATTTTCAAACAGCCAATCAATTCTTGAATCGTCGCAGAAAGCGTAGGGCGGGCCCGCGCGAAGCGATACCCGCCATTCCCCTCGAATACCCTCCTTTGCTCCCTCGTTTACGGGGGAGCTGTCAGGCTGAAAGCGGCTGACTGAGGGTTGTTGCGCGGGTTGAAGCCCCTCCGTCTGCTTCGCAGACACCTCCCCGTGAACGGGGGAGGAGAGAACAGGTCGCGCCCTTCGGCGCAAGGACGGGGGAGGAAAGCGCCGCCCTCTCCTGTCATTCCGGAGCGTCCGGCCCGACCGCGAAGGCGGTCAAATTTCAAAAACGGCGGAACCCGGAATCCAATCAATGTACAAGAACAAGAAAGATGGATTCCGGGTTCGCGAGCTTCTCGCGCCCCGGAATGACAGAGCAGGAGTCTGACGCCCCGGAATGACAGAGCAAGTGTCTGACGCCCCGGAATGACAGAATAAGGGGCGCCCTAACGCGCAGATTTCTTCGGCGCCGTCAGCTTTGACAATGTCAGCGGGATCGCCTCGTCCGCCATCGTCTTGAACTCTTCGCCGAGAGCGGCTTTCTGCTCGTCCGTATAGGCGGAAAAACGCGTCTTCTTCAGCTCATCGGGAATCTTCATCGACGGCAGCTTCCCGAAATGCTCCCTGTCGCTGTGCGCATCCTGGAGCGACTTCGACGTCTTCGCCTCGCCGGTTGCGCCGTCGATCAGATAAAGATCGGCGACCATGTAATAAAAGCCAGGACCGGAACCGCCGAAGGTCACCAGGCCGAAGGACTCGATCGACTGGTTCGACCCCGCAAGCTCGTAAGCGTCGCTCGCCAGCATGACGATCTCGTCCAGCTGATTGTCGGCGGCGAGCTGGCGCAACGTCTCGGTTATGCGCTTCAATTTCGGGTAGCGATATTGCGCGATGATGCTCTTTTCGTCGTCAGCCGTCGGATAGGCGACGCGAAGCGCGGCGCGGTCAGCGCTGAGCGGAACGATTTCGGCGCCGGAGAGATCAGCCAGCGCGGCGCCGATCTTTCCTTCCCAGACATCGTCGAGCCCCCATTCGGAGACATCGTGCTTTTCAAGCTTGTTGCCGAAGGCGGTGAAGCCGATGTGATCGTCATAGAGGAGATCGCCGAGGATCGAGACGACGCCGATGCGTTTTGCTTGCGGCGCCGGGGCCGCATCGCCCTCGGCGAAGGCGGCCGCAGGAACGAATAAAACGAGAAGAACTGCAAGGAGACCTGCCTGCAGCGCCGCAAGTCTTCGCTTCCATTGAACAGAACTTTGCATCGATTACCCCTCTTTTTGTTCCCTTAAGGCTAATACTGGCGCCGGCCCAATTCAATATTCGCCGGGTCCTTCAAAGGGCGCGGCGCCGATCAAATTGCCGGGCGTTCGCGCTGACCGGAACTGGCGCCGGCCCCCATTCTTCCCTTCGCGTGCGCTTGCCGTCCCCAACAGGCGCAAGGAAGATGCGCGCCATGACATCAATGGATGAAAAAGCGCAGGGCGACATTGTCGCGTTCCTCGGCTCGCCAGAGGCGCATGGCGGCGAGACGCCCGAGCGCGTCGACACGCATTTGTCGCACGTGTTTCTCACGGCGGCGCGCGCCTACAAATTAAAGCGCGCGGTCGACTACGGCTTTGTCGATTTCAGAACGGCGGAACAGCGCAAACTGGCGGCGCTCCGCGAGGTCGAGTTGAACCGCCGCACCGCGCCGTCGATTTATCTCGGCGTGCGCCCGCTCTACCGAAGCGCAAAGGGCGTTTCATGGGAAGGCGAAGGCGCGCCCGCCGATCATGTCGTCGAGATGCGGCGTTTCGATCGCGCGCTTGAATTCGACAAGCTTGCGCAAGCGGGGCGCCTTGAAGCGCGCATGACCGCGATGCTCGCGGACCGCGTCGCCGAGTTTCACGCCCGCGCCGAATGCGCGAAAGAAGGCGACGATATGGCGGCGCTTATAAAGCGCCTTGCAGAGACCATGGCGAAGGACGAGCTCGGGCGCGCGCGCAGCGCGGATGTCGCGCGCTGGCTTGATCTCGCGCGCGTGGAATGTGCGCGGCTTTCAGCGCGGCTCGCCTCGCGCGCGCGGCATCGTTTCGTCCGCCGCTGTCATGGCGATCTTCATCTCGGCAATATCGCGATGATCGACGGCGAACCGGCGCCGTTCGACGCGATTGAATTCAACGAGACGCTGGCGACGATCGACGTTCAATATGATCTCGCCTTCCTGACGATGGATCTTCACCGGTTCGGCCGCGCTGATCTCGCCGCCCTCGCGCTGTCGAGATATCTCGCCTTCACGCGCGATTATTCCGGCGCGGCGCTTCTGCCGCTTTTCCAGTCGATGCGGGCGGCCGTGCGCGCGATGGTGCTCGATTTTCCGGGGGAGCCCGAGGCCGCGCATGAAGAAGCTGCGCGCTATCTCGATCTTGCGCTTTCCTTCCTCGCGCCGCGCGCGGCGCCGCGCCTTGTCGCGATCGGCGGCTATTCGGGCAGCGGCAAGTCTTCCGTCGCTGCGGCGCTGGCCCCGCTCATCGACGCGCCGATGGGCGCGTCCTCATCAGAGCGATGTCGTCAGAAACGCCTCGTAGAAGCGCGCGGCCCGAAACGCAATTGCTGAAAGAAACTTACACGCATGAAGCGGGCGCCGCCGTTTATGCGCGGATGATGAAGGACGCGCGGCGCGCACTTCGCGCAGGTCTTAGCGTCATTCTCGACGCGACCTTCATCGAGGAAGGAACGCGCGGAGACGCAGCGCAGCTTGCCGAGCGCGCAGGCGTTCCGTTCACCGGCGCTGGCTCAATGTCGAGCCGGATGAACTTCGCAGGCGCGTCGCCGCGCGAATCCGGCGATCCATCCGACGCCGACATTCAAGTTCTTGAACGCCAATTGCGCGAAAACCCCGAGCCGCGCGACTGGCTCCATGTCGGCAGCCGCGAACTCGATTGGAGCCGCGTGCAAGATCGCCGCAATCGCACGCGGCTGATCGTCTGCGCAGAACTCAATCGGGCGCGGCCCCCTTCTTTTTCTTCTTCTTGCCGTTATTGCCGCCCGCGTCATTCGCCAGCGGATCGGCGGCGGCTGCGGCGGCGTCGCCAGCGCCAGCGTCAGGCCCGCTCGCGAATGGAAGCGATGCAGGCGTCGGCAGGGTTGGCGTCGGGGCTGGCGACGGGCTTGGCGATGATCCTGAAGACGGAGACGCAGACGGCGTTGCGGCAGCGGCGGACCCGTCAAGCGCCGACGCTGCGCTTTGAATTGCTGCGCTCGACTTTCCGCCGGTCAGCGAAATATTGAGCACGAGAAGCGCGGCGATCAATGCGATGATCAACGCATATTCAAGAGAAGTTCCGCCGCGTTCATCGGCGGCGACTGAGTTCAACTCCCGCCGCGCGGCGCCTTTTTGAGCGCTGGCGAGCGAACTGCGGCCGATAATCTCTACGCCGATGAATTGCGCGCGCTCCCATCGCCTTGCGACAATGAATTTCTGCCGCCGCGCGGGAAGAAGAACGACGAAGCGATCGGGCAACGCGATTTCCTCGCGAAGGCCGATCCGCATGCCGGACGCCGTGAGATCGAGAATATCGCAGTCGACCGCGCCGCCGTCGTCGGTCCTGATGACGCCAAGCTGCAGGGTTGCGGCGCGTTTTGCCGCCCGCGCGAAAGCCGCGCCCGCAAGCTCGCGCTTTGCGCTGTCGATGATCCGCCCGATCCTGTCGCCCGCCCTTGCCCGCATGGCCTCGGTTTCGGCGGCGGCGGCGGCGTCAGCGGCTTGCTGCCTCGGCTTCATGGTTCTCCCTGGCTGATTGCCAATAATTGATATTACTACCGTAAGTTGTATGTGTTACGCGAGGGTTAACGCTCCCGCCCGCCCCGGCCGGCGTCTTGCCGCTCATCTCCGCGCAAACGGGGACCCAGAGAAATCTGTCGCCTTGTTTATTGATCATCCTGAATTCCCGCTTCAGCGGGAATGAGCGGCGGAGGCGCTAGGTGAGCGGCGACGGCCCAACGCCTCAAACGCTCTTCACTTTCAGCGTCGTTCCGTCGACGCCGACGATGACGACCTCGGCGCCTTCGGCGAAATCGCCGCCGTCGACGCTCATGGCGCTCCACACGCTGTCGCCGTAACGCACGCGCCCTTCGCCGGCGCTGAACGCTTCTTCAACCATCACGCGCTTGCCGATCTTCTGCGCGCCGCGATCGTTGAGCGTCAGATGGTCGGCCTGGCTCTTGTTGAGCCATGGTTTGACGCGCGGCGTTGCAAAGATGATGAGCAGCACCGTGACGATCGCGAAGAGCGCAAGCTGCTCTCGCCAATGGCCGTTGAGCGGCCAGATGTCGGTGAAGCCGACGAGCGCCGCCGCCGCTGCGGGCCACAGGAAATAAGTGGTGCCGGTCGAAATCTCGACGATGAGGAAGATCGCCGCCAGCACAAACCAGTACCAGAACGGCATCGTTTGCAGGAACTCAACCATTTAAGCCTCCCAGCTTCATGCGCCGGTCCCGCTGAATTGCCGGAACCGGCGCGCCTCTTCACTCGCTACCGGCTGTCAGGCACGGAGCCCGCGCCCCGCGCTTTCGCAATGGCGTCCTGCGTCAGCGCGCCGACGCCGGCGATTGAGCCGACAAGCGCCGACATTTCAGCGGGTACGATGACCGTTTTCTGTTGCGGCGATGTCGCCAGCGCCTCGAACGCTTTGACGTAATTTTGCGCGACGAAATAATTGATCGCGTTGACGTCGCCCTTGGCGATCGCTTCGGAGACCATTGCCGTCGCCTTGGCTTCGGCTTCCGCCGACCGCTCGCGCGCCTCGGCGTTGCGGAACGCGGCTTCTTTCTCGCCTTCCGCGCGCAGGATCGCAGATTGCTTCTCGCCCTCGGCGCGCAGAATGGCGGATTGCTTTTCGCCTTCCGCAGTGAGGATTTCCGCGCGCTTCAAACGCTCTGCCTTCATCTGCCGCGCCATCGCTTCGGTGATGTCGGCAGGCGGCGCCAGATCCTTGATCTCGACGCGGGTGACCTTGACGCCCCATGGATGCGTCGCCGCGTCGATGACTTTGAGCAAACGCTCATTGATGTCGTCGCGGTTCGACAAGACCTGATCGAGATCCAAGGAGCCGATGACCGTTCTGATATTCGTCATTGAAAGATTGGCGATCGCCAGGTTGAGATTGGCGACTTCATAAGCGGCCATCGCCGCATCCATCACCTGGATGAAAGCGATCGCGTCCGTCGTCACCATCGCGTTGTCCTTGGTGATGACTTCCTGTGCCGGAATGTCGAGCACCTGCTCCATCATGTTCATGCGCCGGCCGACGCGGTCGATGAACGGCGTCAGGAGATGAAGCCCCGGCCTGATCGTCTTCACATAGCGGCCGAAACGCTCGACCGTGAACTGATAGCCCTGCGGCACGATCTTGATCGTCGAAAACAGGATGAAGAAAGCGAGCGCGACGAGCGCCAGCGATAAAAATCCAAAAGCCTGCATCTAATCCCTCCAAGGCGTCACATATTTCAAAGATCGGAATCCGATTCGCCCCCGGAAAGACTTGAAAATCCGATTTCCCCGACAGGGCGCCCGGAAATCGTCCGATTTTCCCTTGATTTGCAACCGGTTAGGGTAAACGAGCGCGGCAAAGGCCGGCGCCGGGGCCAGTGTTGCCGGCGCACCCTACCCAGCCGCCATTTCCTTCGTTAATTTCCGGTCCATGGATGGTCGGGGATGGGTAAGGCGCAAGGGCGGCCTGAAGGCGCTCTTATGCGCAGCGGCGGGGGCGGCGCTGACGGCGAACGCGGCGCCGGCTTTTGCCGATGACGCGGCGGCGGTCTCGCCGATCAATTCCTTTCATGCGGTCAATCGCGGCGAGGCCTGGCGCATCGTTGCGACCGAATGGTCGGCGGCCGACGAAAACCGCTATTCGGAATTCGTGCAGGCGATCGGGCGTTCGTCCTGCACCAATCTTGAAAGCTGTCTCGCCGACAGCGCCAACCCTTATTTCAACGCTGACGATCCCGAATTCGACGGCGACTGCGCCGACATGGCCTATATCCTGCGCGCCTATTTCGCGTGGAAGAACAGGCTACCCTTCTCTTATCAGAACGCGATGCGCACCGCCGACGGCAAGCCGGAAGATTTGCGCTATTCGTCGAACGGCAATGTCGTCGTTTCGCGCCGCGATGCGATCGGCTCAAAGCCGATCAACGCCGCCGCCTTTATCGGCCGCATCGGCGGCGAAGTCTCGACCGCAATGTTCCGCACGCATCCCGACAGCGGCAACGGCAAATTGTTCGACGATTTCTACCCCGTGGCGATCAACCGCGACGCCGTGCGCCCCGGCGCGCTCGCTTACGATATCTACGGCCATGTCGGCATCATCTATGACGTGATGGATGACGGGCGCATTCTCGTCATCGCCTCTCATCCCGACCGCTCTGTGACGCGCACCGTCTTCGGCGCCAATTTCCTGCGGTCGAAACCCGAGCTCGGCGCCGGATTGAAAGGCTGGCGGCCCATTCATCTCGTCGGCGCGACGCGCCTTGACGACGGCTCCTACATCGGCGGCAAGATTGTCGCGGCGAAGAACAACGAAATCCCGAATTATTCGATGGAGCAGTTCCTCGGGAACCGCCCCAATCCGTCGGGCGACTGGCGCTATGGCGATTTCGTCGTCAATGACCGCAATGTCGATTATTACGACTTTGTCCGCAGGAAGCTCGCCGCGCCCGGCTTCGCCTATAATCCGATTACGGAGCTTCGCCTCGGGCTGGAGACGATTTGCGGCTCGGTGCGCGACCGGAAATGGGCGGTTGAACGCGCTGTCGCCGCCGGCTTCCCGAAGCAGAAGCACCCCGATCGCCTGCCGCCCAACATTTACGGCACCTACGGGCCGTGGGAAGGCTATTCGACGCCCTCGCGCGACGCGCGCCTTAAAGTCTCGTTCATCGAACTGAAGCGCACGGTCGCGCAATTTGTCGCCGACATAAAGAGCGGCGACCCGGGCGTCAGTTACAAGGGCGACAATCTCGCGAAGGATCTCTGGGACGCTTATGTCGAGGAGAAGGAAGCGTGCACCTTTACCTATTGGCGCTCGGACAATTCGCGCATTCGCCTCAATCTCGGCCATGTGCAGAACCGGCTCTGGGACCTTTCCTTCGATCCTTATCATTGCGCGGAACGCCGCTGGGGCGCGCAAGGCCTTGAGCTTGCAACGTGTACGGACGACAAGACGAAGACCGAGTGGTATAACGCGCAGCGTTTCTTGAGGAACCAGGCGGAGCGCACCTATGACGTCCGTATGGATTTCACGCTCGCCGAATTGAAATCGTTTAGCGACCGCGCGGCCTGAAGAAGGCGGCCTCGGCGTTGAGGAGCGCGGACGCCGACCTCAGGGGCTATCTCGCGGATCTCAATTCCTTCCCGCTTTCCTCAATCGAGGAAAAGCCGGAAGTCATCCTCGCCGCAGGAACACCCGTCGAGCCCGAGCCTTATCTTCCGGCCTGGCATTCGAAGATCCTGAACGGCTGGACAGTGCCGAAGGATTAGGACGCTGCGCCTTCCTGCATGAACTGGCGCGCCAGCGTCCTTGCGCCGACTTCAGACATGACGCCTAGAAACAGATGCGCGAGGTCAGGGCGGCGGAAAGCGGCCCAGTTCAGCAATTCCATATCTTTCGACTTGAACGCCTCTTTCGGCATCGTCAGCTTTTTCGACGAGGTGAGACCGCCCTCCTTGCTCGCTTTCGCAAAGATGATCTTGTTGTAGTTGACAGACATGATCTCGAAACCTTCGAGGTCTTCCCATCTGATGCGGCTTTCCCAAACAGCTGGTCGCGCGATAATCCGCTTGCATCGACCCTCAGCTTCGTCTTGCCCGAAAGGCCCATGAAGACGACGACCAATGAGCCGAGAAATCCGATGCCGAAAAGCATGCATAGGAATATGGCGTTCATATCCATCTCAACGCCGCGGAAATAGGGCTCAAGCAACCAGCCGAAAAGAAATACGCCGCCGGCGCCTAGCGCGGAATCATTGAGCGAATAATTGAGAACATAATCAGGCGGGCCGCCCGCCGCGTTTGCGCGTCCGCGGTGGATAGCGCCGCCATTGACGTCATTATGCGCTTTGACGCGCACGCCGCGTTTGCCGAAAGTCATTGCCCCGCCCCGATCTGCTCTGATCGAGATTAGCTGGGGCGTTCCATCCGTTCAGTTTTCAGCGCGCGTTCAATTGCTATTGGCCGGGAAAGGTTTCTTTTACCGTATATATTGGCGGGTCCTTTGACCAATCGAACACCATTCCCCGCTAGCGTCTTCCGGAGAAATGGAGCGGGGACGGCATGTTCGAACGGCAAGTTGCAATTTTCGGCGGTCTTGGCGCGCTGATCGGCGGAACGATGTTCGTTCAGGCCGACGACATCAAGAAGAATTACACGCAAGTCGACGCTACCATCAAGGAAGTAAAGATCGACTGCTATTTGCGCGACGGCCGCCGCAAAATCGTCGAAAAAGACACGCACGATCTCGCCTATATGGATTGCACGATGGCGCCGTTCGCGGCGAAGAAATTCGGCTATAGCGAGAACAACATTCACCAGCGTGCGACGGTCGCCTATTCCTTCCTGTCGCCGGCGGACGGCAATTTCTACAAAGGCGAATTCACCCGTTCGGGCGACGTCGAGAAATACGTCGAAGGCGCGACAATTTCCGTCTACGCCCACAAAACGGAGCCTGGAAAGTCAAAGACGCCAAACGACAACGTCTTTCTCGGCAAGGGCAATGTCTGATTGAGTCGAAAGGGCCCATCACGACTGCGGCCCTCGCCAATCAAGTTTGCGGTCCTAACGCGCCAATATCACTTCTGTTTAGAGATTATTTGTTGGCGGAAACCTTGAAAAAGTCGAACGGGTAGTCGGCGAACTTTCCTGAATTATTCTGTTCGGAATAGACGCCGTGCGCCAAAACCGGTTGTGACGCAGAAATATAGCACCAAACGCCGTCAACGGCGTCCTTGCGCCATGCTTCTTTATTTTCTCGTGCGCGCGCTGCTTGGTAGGTCCAAACAGACGTCTGCCACAGATGTCGCACAAGCACCTGCAAGGGCGGAATCGTGTAGGCGTTAGTCTTGTCTTCATCAAACGGCAATCGTCCGGCAAGGTGTCCTTCGCGGTCATAACAGAAAATCTGGATTTGCGCGGATGAGCGCGTGTCCGGATTGATTACATAGATCGCCGCATGCGTTTCGTGCGCAATATCCGGAATTCCTCGTTCGATATCTTTAGATCTTGGGAGGCTCACAAACGGCGTAATCCAGGCAGTGCCGGCATTCGATGCAGGAGACGCCAGCGATGTCGATGTCTGAATGGGCGGCGCGTGTTGAGCGGATGCGGCGCTCGCCCCGCGCGAGATTGGAGCCGTCGGCGTTAGCTCTTTGTTCGGCGGCTGTTTTGGAGAGGGCTCGAATTGTTGCGCCCCGACGCTGGACGCCGAAGTCATGGCGGCAAGAAATAGAAGAATTTTTGCAATACACGACATTTCAAATCGCTCCTCATCAGATGTGGGCGAATGGCGCTCTTTCGTCCTTTTGACAGTCCGCTTGAATATGCGAACAGGCAAGATTGGACCGCACGCAGCATGAATAGGCAATAGCGGAGGATGCTCGGCGAAAGCTGCAATCGGCGTTTCACAGGCGGCTTTGCCTCGTTGGCGTCCCGATTTCCCCATGACTGCGACGCCGCGGCCCCCTCGGCCGGGCGTGCAATCCGCCGCCAAAAGCTCTACGTATGGGGTTCTGAGGAGCCCGCTATGAGCAAATTCGTCTTTTTCCTGATCCCCGTTGGCCTTGCCGCGACCCTCGTCATTCTGGGGCTCGGCATCTATTCGCTCGCCAAGGGCGGAACCTTCGCGAAAGAGAACTCAAACAAGCTGATGCGCTTTCGCGTGATGGCGCAGGGCGTCACCATCGTCCTCATGCTCCTTTTCCTCGTGCTGATCGGCAAAGGCCCGCATTAAACCGGGTCGAACTCGAATTGTTTGAGCTCGCCTGAACCGCCAAGCGCATCATTGATTTTCGCGACAATGGCGCGCGCTTGCTGGTTTTCAGGTTTCAGCTCCGCAGCGCGCAGGGCGTAAATCTCAGCCGATTGATAATCGCCCAATTCAACATAGGCGGTCGCTAGATAGAGATTTGCCCTGAAATCTTCTGAATCCGGGCCGGCGATCGGCGCCAGATAGTCAATGGCTTCGCGATAGTGACCGAGATCAAAATGGAGATAGCCTATATAGCGGCTCACTTCGCGAGCCTGATTTGGGGGCAGCCCGCTGGCATCCAGCGCCGCCTTGAAATCGTCAAGACCGCCCGCATAATCGCCAAGGGTCACCTTGCACGAGGCGCGCGTTTGATAGGCTGTTGAGCGGTCATACGCGGTCAGATCCGCCTCATTCAGAAGCAGCGTGTCGATGATCAAGATCGCGCGCGGGGCATCCGCACCTT
>JAWKVJ010000057.1:0-12557 GCA_041398085.1 Parvularculaceae bacterium | reverse complement strand
TTGAGAAGCAATCCGTCGACTGCGGCCACGATGACCGGATCGCCCTTGCGCAATTCATCCGTAGACGTCGCCTTCCACAATTCGCCGCCGGCGATGACCGTTCCTTTGCCGTTAGACCAATCAACGACCTCGGCATGACGAACATTCATGTTTTCACCGAGCCGAAAAGGCGTTTTCCAGCGCATGAAGAACAGGCCGTAAATTTTCGCGATTGCGACCGCGAGAAAACCGGCAAGGATCGTAAGGGCGGCGATCCCGGTTCGGGTGGCGAAAAATGAAGGCAAGAAATCCATCATCGCCCTCAGACCTGCCTCGGCTGCAGGCCGGAAAGAAGGCTCGCCGCCTTCGCCGACCTGACCACCAGGACGAGGCCGTCAATCTCGACAACCTTGATCTTGTCGCCTTTGGATAGCGGCTTGTCGGAACGCGCGCGCCAGCGTTCGCCCTCAACGATCACCCAGCCTTCCTTGCCATTCCAGTCATCGACGACGCCTTCTCTTCTTCGTATCGCTTCGGCGCCGATCATCGGCCCGTGGCTGCGCGAGCCGACGACCGCGAACAGCACAAGCGCGAGAAATCCGCCGGCGGTCGCCAATACGCCCGTGATGACAAGCGGCGACACCCGATAGCCTTCAGGAAAGATGATGTAGAGACCACCGCCAAAAACCAGGAGACCGATCAATCCGACTAAGCCGAAAGTCGGCGTAAACGCCTCAACGACCATCAACAGCGCGCCCGTCATCATCAGGGCGGCGCCGAGCCAGCTGAACGGCAGGACCTGAAAGGCGTAAAGCCCAAGAAGCAGGCAGAGAATGCCGACCGCGCCGGGGAAAATCGAACCCGGATTCCACATTTCGATAATGATGCCGGTTGTCGCCAGCGACATCAGGATTACCGCGACATTCGGATTGGCGATGAAGCCGAGCAGCTTTTCGATAAAGGTCGGCTCAATCCGCTCGAAAGAAATATTCGCAGTGTGCAAAATCTTTTCGCCCGCCGCTGTCGTCACCGTCTTGCCGTCGATCTGGCGCATCAGATCGTCAAGGTCGTCCGCGACATAATCGATAACGCCGAGTTTCAAGGCTTCGCGGCTTGTAACGGACGCCGCTTCGCGCACCGCTTTCTCCGCCCAGTCGGCGTTGCGGCCGCGTTCTTCGGCGAGCGCGCGGATATAAGCGACGGAATCATTGATCACCTTGGCGCGCATCGCCTCGTCATTGGCGAGCGGCTGGCGAGGCGCATCGCGCAATGTTTCCGGAGCCTTATCGCGAATATCATCCGCAGGCTGGGCATCCTCGCCGCCCGATGCAGGCTCTGGTTGCGCAACCTTGTCAGGCGTTTCAGGCTCATCGCCTTTAAGCGGGCTTTCGCCCGACCCGCCGCCGAGCTCTACGGGCGTCGCCGCACCGGTGTTGGTGTTCGGCGCCATCGCGGAAATCTGCGCCGCATACATGATGTAAAGGCCTGCCGACGCCGAACGCGCGCCTTGCGGCGAAACGTAGGTGGCAATCGGCGTGTCGGAGGCGAGCATCGCCTTGATGATCGTCTTCATGGAATCGACGAGCCCGCCCGGCGTGTCGATCTCGATGACGACGAGGTCCTTCTTGGCGGTCGAGGCGCGGTCGATTTCGCGCGCGAGATATTGCGCGGAGGCCGGCGTCACCGGTCCGTCGAGGGTGAGGATGACGCCATCGGCGCGCGGCGCCGGATCGGCCGCGGCTGGCGCGTCCTGCGCGGTCGCGGCGACAGGCGGGAAGAACGCCAAGGCGCCATAGAGGGCGGCGGCGAGCGCCCCGAATATCGACTGCCGGCTTTTCATGATTGCGCCTCCATCCCCGTTATCTTCAAAATAGGTCCTCATCGCGCCGATTCAATCAAGGCTTGCGGGCAAGCCCAGTGGGGCAAGCCCAGTGGGCTAGGCTTGTAGCGGCAGGGGGCATAAGACCGGCCTTTCAGCCTCTCCTTGACAGGCGTGGCGGGTCCTCGCCACCTCGTTTCCATGAAATCCCGCACGCCCTCCGGGCCCTACCAGCCGTCGCCCGTCATTTCCGCCCTCGGCGGCGAGGAGGGCGCGCCCTTTTATGATGTCGTTTCGCCAGCGGAATTTCCCGCCTCCATCCTGCGTTATCGCAATGATCGCTGGGCCGGCGCGGTGGGCCTTAGCGCGCTTTCGGACGCCGACTGGGTCCGCCATTTCGCCCGTTTCGAGCCGCTTGCCGAAAACCTCCCCGAACCGTTGGCGCTCCGCTATCACGGCCATCAATTCCGCACCTACAATCCCGATATCGGCGACGGGCGGGGCTTCCTCTTCGCCCAGCTCCGCGATGGCGACGGCCGGCTCCTCGATCTGGCGACCAAAGGATCCGGTCTTACGCCCTACTCGCGCACTGCCGACGGCCGCCTGACGCTGAAGGGCGGGGTGCGCGAGGTTCTGGCGACGGCGATGCTTGAAGCGCTCGGCGTTTACACCTCCAAGACCTTCAGCCTCATCGAAACCGGCGAAAGCCTTCATCGCGGCGACGAACCCTCGCCGACGCGTTCCGCGGTGCTCGTGCGGCTCGGCCACAGCCATGTGCGTTTCGGCACGTTCCAGCGGCTCGCCTATGAAGGCGATGCGCAGGCGGTTTCCCGGCTTGTCGACTATTGCATCCGCCATTTCGACCCGGACCTTGAAGCGCTCGCCGGCGCCGAGGCGAGCCTTGCTTTTTTCGAGCGCGTCATCGAGCGAACCGCGCGTCTCGCAGCGGAATGGATGGCCGCCGGTTTCGTCCATGGCGTTTTGAACTCCGACAATATGAATGTGACGGGCGAGAGCTTCGATTACGGCCCGTGGCGATTTCTTCCGGCTACGGATTTTTCTTTCACCGCCGCTTATTTCGATCATGCAGGGCTTTACGCCTATGGGCGCCAGCCTGACGCGGCGATGTGGAATCTGTCAAAGCTCGGCGGCGCACTGACGCTGGTCGCAGGCGAGGCGGCGCTCAACGAAGCGCTCGAAAAATTCCCGCAGCATTTCGAAAGATCAATGACTGCAGCGTTTTTCGCTCGTCTCGGCGTTGCGCCGCCAGGCGAGAACGGCTTCGAATTCGTCGTCAATCTATTACAATGGATGGAGGCGGTGAAGATCCCGTTTGAGCGCGTCTTCTTCGACTGGTTCTGCGGAATGTCGAGTGAGGCGCGCGCCGCCACAAGTTCGCACGCATCGCTTTACGCCGCGCCGGAATTTTCCGCGCTCAGGAAAAAGCTGAAATCGTTTGAACCGGTTGGCGATGACCGGCTCGCGCATGAATATTTTGCGGGCGAGCCCGTGACGATGCTCATCGACGAAGTCGAGGCGATCTGGGCGCCGATCGCCGAGAAGGACGACTGGTCGAAATTCGGGGAGAAACTTGCCGCGATCGAAGCGATGCGCGCCGCGCTCGACCTCGACGCCTCGCGCTGGGAACGGCGCGGCCGTTAGCGCTGCAAGTTTATGAACGCCGCCCGCGCACTCGGCGCTAGCCGAAAGAAGCTTCAGCCAGCGGCGCGCTTCATGTCGCTGCGCGCCTTCTGGCGAACCGTCTGGGCGAGGGTTGTCAGGGCGTGAATGCTCGCTGTCCCCGACACGAACGCGATAAAGGAGATCAGGATGATGGCCGACGGGCTGGTCAACATGGCGTGCCTCTCTCTCAGGCCGCCATTTTCACCCCTAAAACGTGAAATTTGTCTTTAATTTCAAGCATTAACCATTAATGCAGGGTTTCCGGCCGCGGCCGGTGAACCGCAAGCCGCCCAGTCTGATGCCTCCGTGACGGACGCCGCTCTCGATGGCGTAAACAGTCAATAACAGGCTGACAAAACCTATAAAAACCAACAGCGCAATGCCTGGAGCCGTAAGCGCGATCATTTCCATCTCTCCCGCGTTCCAGCCGGTCTCTCTCGCCGAGGGGAACGCTTCTGTTTCGCCCGATATGGGCGAGGGGTCCGCGACCTTCATCACACAAGAAGCGGAGCGCCGCGTGATTTCAGCCGAGATGAGCATGTTCCGCGCCCACCCGAGGCGAAAATTGGGCGATCAAAGGGTAATGCCGGGGCGTATCGGCTCTTTGGCTATGTGGCCCCATGGCGACAGGCGGGCGCGCCTCCGGCGTTCCCAAGCCCGGTTTTTGCCGTTAACATCCCCTTAACAGGCGGTCCGCCGGGGAGGGCCGCAAGGCGCATTTCAGCGTCTTTCGCGCACCTTGCTGCGCGCGGCGAAGTGAGGGTAGCGGGAGGATAAGGGGCGAATGACCTCCGAAGTGGTGTTGATGAACCGCCAGGCCGTGGCGATGGCTGCCGACAGCGCCGTTACGATCACCGGGCACCAATATCTGAAAACCTATCAGTCGGTGGACAAGCTGTTCCCGCTCGTCGACGGTCAGCCGATTGCGGTGATGATCTATAACAACGCCGAAATCATGTCGACGCCGTGGGAAACGGTGATCTCGCTCTATCGCGACCAGATCCGCGGCCGCGCGCTCGATACGGTGCAGGACTACGCCGAAGATTTCATGAATTTCCTGTCCGGCAACCCGGACCTCTTTCCCGCCGAACATCAGGATACGGAATTCTTCAAGCTGCTCGCCGTCGTCTATACGGTGATCGCCGAGGATTTCGACCATCAGGTGCAAAAGCTCGCTGAATCGAATTCGAAAGTTCGCGACCATCTGTCGTCGATTTTTGAATTCGTCGTCGGCCAGCTTCACGCAGACTATCAGCGTTATCCTGACGATTCCCCGCGCGGCGATCTTTCCTGTTTCCCGCAAGGCATGGGCGAGCAGGTGCGCCGGCGTTATCGCGGCGAAATCGATCAGTTGATGGAAAGCCTGATCGCCTCCTTGCGGAACGATTACGGGGCGCTCACCGTATCGGACGCAACGCGCGAACGCCTGCGCGATATCGCCGTTTACGCGGTGACCCGCGACGCGTTTTTCGAGCATTACACAGGCGTCGTGTTCGCCGGCTTCGGCTCGCGCGACAAATTCCCGTCAATGCGGTCATATCTTTCATCGAGCGTCATTCTCGGCATTCTGAAAAGAAAACAGGATCGCGCCGCTGACATGACGTCGGATGCAGGGCCGGTCGTGCAGCCATTCGCGCAGGACCGGATGATCCGCACGTTTCTTACCGGCATGGATCAGTATTTGCGGATGTTCATGTATGGCGAAACGCTGAAGCTTTCGATGAGCCTTGTCAGCGACGTCATCGGCCGCGCGCCGATATCCGACGCCCAGCGCCAGGCGCTGTTTCGCGATTATTCGGAAAAGAATATGGGCTACGCGCTAAGAGAATTTTTCAAGTCGATCGACGCCTATCAATATGCGGTGCATACGCGCCCAATCTATCGCGCCATCGGTTCGTTGCCGAAGCGCGAGCTTGGCGAAACGGCCGCCTCGCTGATCAAACTGAATTCTTTCCAGCAAAAGGTCATGCATTCGGTCGAGACTGTCGGCGGGCCGATCGATGTCGCGGTCATTACGCGCAATGGCGGGCTTGAGCTGAAGCGCGACAAGCCGGACCTTTGAGGAGCAACAGATGACCGAACGGCTGAAAGAAATCTGGTCCTCCTTTGAAAAGTCGACGACCCGGCGTCTGACAGGGCGCGGCGTTGAAAATATCGACGTGCCGCATCGCACGGAGATGCCGACCATCGCGCCCGAAATGCCGGAGAATATTACCGAGCCGGCGATCATCGCCTTCGAGGCGCTGAAACACCGTCTTTCGGAAGGCGAACGCCGTTCGATGAACAGCGCCCAGCGCAAGAAAGACGTCGCCCCTTGGGAAAGAGGCGGAGAACGCAATGCGCCGCCCGCGCCCCTGTCGTCCTATTCCGAACAGGAAAGCGCGCCGCAATCGGCGCGCGATCTCATTCGCGGTTTGCGGTCGACCGAAATGCGCGTCTCGCGGCGCGACGCCGATTACGGCGCCTGGCTTTCATCGGCGCCGAAGGGCGCGATCAAGCTCAAAACGCGTAGGAAGTTTTTCGGGTTGTTCTAGCTGCGCCTGGTTTCCAGTCCGGCCCCGGCTTCTTTCAAAAGCTTTTCAATATCGCCGCGCTTTTCCATCAGCGCGCGATAGCCTTCTGCGATGAACTCATCGGCGCGGTCGAATGAGTTCGGCATGGCGTCGCGCATATCGGGCGTTAAATGAATGTCGGGTGGCGCTGTCTCGGCGCGGAGCCGCGTCAGGTGCATCTGGAAAATATCGATCGAGGCGTAGGCGGTTTCAAAAAGCTGGGGCTTTGCCTGCGAGCGCGATTTGGCGATCGCCATTTGCCGTTCAATCTTGCCGCGCGTTTCCTCGATGAAATTCGAAACCGCGCCTGAAAATGTGTCGACAGGCTTGAACTCCTGCACCGGGTCGAGCGCCGGCACGCTGGCTGGCGGCGGGTTGAACCGGTCGAGCACGCGCGGCACGGCGTTAAGGTCAACGGAAATGACAAAATCGGCGCCCAGAAATCGCGCCAGCGACACCGGCGCCGGGTTCGAAACCGCGCCGTCAATGAGCCAGCGCTCGCCGCGTTTGACGGCGTGAAAGAGAACCGGAATGGCGCTTGAAGCGCGCGCGGCGTCGATGACCGAGCCTTGCGTGATCCAGACCTCCTCGCCGGTGCCGAGATCTGCTGCGACAGCGCCGAATTTCACCGGCAGATCCTCGATATCGCGGTCGAACGCGGCGAAGGCTTCAAAGGCCGGCTTGGCGTCGACCAGCCCGCCGCGATTGACCCAGAAATTGAAGGCGCCGAGCGCCGACAGGGGCGACAATTCGCGCGCCCAGGCCTCGAATTCTTCGAGCGCGCCGATCAGCCAGGCGCCGCCGACCAGCGCCCCGACCGAGCAGCCCGCGACGATGTCGGGTTTGACGCCAAGCTCATCAAGGCCTTTGAGGACGCCGACATGCGCCCAGCCGCGCGCTGCGCCGGAGCCAAGAACAAGGCCGAGTTTCTTCGTCATGGGCGTTCTTTTGAAACGTAAGCTTTTGTTAACCGCCGCGCATATGGGCGCAAGAGGGATTTCGTTCAACCGGCCTTAACCATGACGCGCGAGCATGGCCGCCGGTTGGAAAGGCGAAAGCCCTGGAACTGTTGCTATGGATTTGATGAACACGCCGCTTTTTGCAGGCCTTGCGAACCGGCTGCATTTTCTCTCCGCGCGCACCAATGTGCTGGCGGAGAACATCGCCAATGCCGATACGCCCGGTTATGTGGCGCGCGATGTTTCCGCGCCCGATTTTTCAAAGCTCGCCAATGCCGAGGCGCTGAAGACGACCAATGCGCGCCACATCAAGACCGTTTCCTCGCAAGGGGCGCTGCGGCCGCATCTCGCGCCCGACGGCGAGGCATCGCTCAACGGCAATGAAGTGTCGGTTGAAACGCAGATGATGAAGCTTTCTGAAACGCGCATGAATTATCAGCTCGCCGCGACCGTCTATCGCAAGGGCCTCGATCTCATCCGCCTCGCCGCGCGCGGCAGCAAATAGGGGTTGAGCGATGGACGATCTCAGCACAGCCCTTTCCGTCGCCGCCTCGGGCCTTCGCGCCCAGTCGGGACGCATACGGATTGTTGCGGAAAACCTCGCCAATGCGGACTCGACCGCGCCGGCGCCGGGGCTCGATCCCTATCGCCGTCAGGTTCCCGTTTTTTCGACCTTTGTCGACCATAAGGACGGCGCTTCGATGGTGAAATTGCAGCGCGTCGAGCTTGATCCGTCAGCCTTCACGCTGCGCTTCGACCCCGGCAATCCGGCCGCCGACGCTGAGGGCTATGTGAAGCTTCCAAACGTCAACCCGCTTGTCGAGATGATGGACCTGCGTCAGGCGCAGCGAAGCTATGAAGCAAATCTCGGCGCGATCGAACAGGTTCGTTCGATGGCGGCCTCGACCTTGCGCATTCTTGAATAGGTCGCCGCGATGACCCTGGAAGATCTCGATACTGATGAAACTGAAGCGCCGGCTGAGCGTTTCGGCAAGCGCGCCGAGCCGCCGGGCATTCGCGATCATTTTCCCTCGCTCAATAATCCGCCGCAAGCGCCGCGCCGCCGCCCGCAAGGCGCGATGGCGCATGCGCCGCGTTTTCTTGTGCTCGCCGTCGCGCTTGTCGCCGGCGCGGCCGCCTTCGGTGTCATGCAGGGCGCGCAGTCGCTCGTCATTCCGATTGCGCTTGTTTTAACGTTGGCGCTGTTCGCGGCTGGCGCCTTCCTGAGAATAGATTGGGGGGCCGGCAATGGCGATTGACGCAATAAACGCCGCCAAGGCTTATGCAGCCGCCGCTAAAACCGCCATTGAAGGCGGCGCTCAGGCGAGCGAAGCGCAAGGCGCCGATTTCGGCAAGCTCGTCAGCAATGCGATTGCTGAAACTTCCGCGACGCTGAAAGCCGGCGAGGCCGCATCGACGAAAGTCGCTTCAGGCGAGGCGGGCCTTGTCGATGTCGTCACCGCAATTTCGGCGGCTGAAGCAAGTCTTGAAACGGCGCTCGCCGTCCGCAATCGCGTGATTGAGGCCTATCAGGAAATCATGCGCATGCCGATCTGACGGCCGGCGCTTTGCGTTCAACGCTTCAGCGATCTATCTTCCCGTAACGCGGCGTTTGGCTCGCGCTGGAAAGGGGAGTTTCTCATGAGAAAATTATTGATGGCCGGCGCCCTTATTGCGCTGGCGGCGGCGTGTGCGAAAAAGGAAGAAGCGCCGGCAGCGACTGATGCGGCGGCTGACGGAGCCGCGTCCGAAGCCGCGGACACAATGACAGCTGATGCGATGGGCGCTGATGAAACGGCGTCATCTGCGGAGGACGCGATGAATGACGATGCGGTCGCTCGGCCATGCCCGGTATCGGACAGCCGCAATTGGGACGCATGGACGACGGCGAGTGATGGCGGCTCAACGCTGCATATTCGCGGGCAGGTCGATCTGCCGACGCCGGGTTATGAGGTAACGCTCAATATGGGCCCTGCCGATCGCGCCATGCCGCCGGGCCTTCGCGTCAATCTCAGCGCGGCGCCGCCTGACGGTATTGTCACGCAGGTGATTACGCCGACTGATGTTTCGCTTGATGCTGACGGCGCCTATGCGAATTACCGCGTCGTGACGATAGGCTGCGGCGATCAGAAGCTCGGCGAGATTTCGCCGGTCGGACCGCGCGCTGAATAAGCGCGGCTTTTAAGCCTTCGCTAACTATTCCTAGACGCGCCCTTAACCATCAGGCCGGCAAAATCTGCCGGGCTGATGTGAGGGTTTTTATCGATGACGGGCGCTGAATTGCTCGACCTGGCGCGCGAGGGTTTTTGGGTGACGCTGCTTGTGGCGGGGCCGGCAATGCTTGCGGGGCTTGCTGTCGGCTTGTCGATCGCGCTGTTGCAGGCGCTGACGCAAGTGCAGGAGATGACGCTCGTTTTCGTACCGCGTATCGTCGTCATGCTGCTCGTCCTGTCGGTGTCGCTGCCCTTTATGGGTGCAACGCTTGGGCGCTACGCCACCAAGATATTTGAAATGATCGCTGGCGGGGCCTTGCCGTGACAGCCGTTAGCCCGGCTGAACTGCTCGCCGCGCTTCCTTTCGATACAGGTGCGGCGTTCCTCGTCTTTGCGCGCGTCGGCTCGATGATCATGGCCGCGCCTGCGCTTGGCGACGCCGCCTTGAGCCCGCGTTTGCGGCTTGCGCTGGCGCTCGCCGTCACCGCGGTCATCGCGCCGAATGTTCTTGGCGACTATCCGGCGGGCTTGCTTGAAGCCGACACGGCGCGCTTTTCAGGATTGATGTTCGGCGAGATCGCCATCGGCGTTTTCCTGGGCCTTTTCGCGCGGGTTCTTGTCGGCGGCTTAAGCGTCGCCGGACAGATCATTGCGTTGCAAATGGGCCTGTCACTCGCCCAGATTTTCAATCCAAGCGATAATGGCCAGGGCGCGATTGTCGGCGGGTTTTTGACGCTGCTTGGCGCGGCGATGATTTTCGCAACGGACGCGCACTATCTTCTCTTCGGCGCCATTCGCGATTCCTATCTGTTGATGGCGCCGGGCGCAGCCTTGCCGATCGGCGATATGAGCGAGGCGATGACCGGCGCTGTCGCCACAGCCTTTTCGCTCGGCGTCCGCCTCGCCTCGCCCTTTATTGTTTTCGGCGTCGTTTTTTATGCGGGCGCCGGCGTCTTAAGCCGCATGATGCCGCAAGCGCAGGTTTTCTTCATGCTTGCGCCCGCCAATCTGATGCTCGGGCTGACACTCCTTATGCTGACGACCGGCCTGATGATGACGGCGTTTCTTTCAGCCTTTGAAGACGCGCTCGCGCCCTATTTGAGGTGAGGCGATGAGCGAGGCGCCCGACCAGCATCAGCGGACCGAAGAGCCGACACAAAAACGGCTTGAAGACGCGCTCAAAAAAGGCGACGCCCCGAAAAGTCAGGAAATCATCGCGACGGCGGCGCTTGCCGGCGCGGTGCTGGCGCTCTGGCTGTTTGCAAAGCCGGCGGCGCAATCGGTCGCGGAAACCGGCGCCGCTTTCCTCGATCATCCGGAGCAATTCGCTGTCGATGGCGGCAGCCTGCAAAGGCTCTTTGTCGCCGTTTCGATAAAGGCTGTCGCAGCCCTTGGCGGCGTCATGCTGCTGGTCGTTGCGATTTCGCTGTTGGCGCATCTCGGTCAGGCGCGGCCGGTTTTCTCGGCGGAGAAGATCAAGCCGTCCTTGAAACGCATCTCGCCGGTTGAAGGGTTCAAGCGGGTATTCGGGCCGACCGCGCTCGTCAATTTTGCAAAAGGCGTCGGCAAGCTCGCCATTGTCGGCTCGATCCTCGCCCTTGCCGTCTGGCCCGATCACCAACGGCTGACAGGTCTCGCCTTCGCGCCTGATCATAAAACCGCGCTCGCGCTGACACGCGACATTCTTATGAAGCTTTTCGCATCGGCCGCGGCGGCGATGATCGTCATTTCGGCGCTTGACTACGCCTGGGCCCGCCGTCAGTGGAAAAAGAAATTGCGCATGACCAAAGAGGAAGTGCGCCGCGAAGTGAAAGAGCAGGAAGGCGATCCGCAGATCAAATCGCGCCAGCGCCAGCAGCGTGAAGCGCGCGCCCGCCGCCGCATGATGGTTGCGGTGAAGGACGCGACCGTTCTTATCATGAACCCGACCCACTTCGCCGTGGCGCTGAAATACGACGCGGAAGACGCGCCAGCGCCCGTCTGCGTCGCCAAGGGGCTTGATGATCTTGCTTTGCGCCTGCGTGCTGTCGCGAGCGAGGCTGGCGTGCCGGTTGTGGAAAATCCGCCCTTGGCGCGGGCTCTTTACGCGGCGGTCGAGATCGAGGAAGAGATCCCGGTCGAGCATTACGAGGCGGTCGCCAAGGTGATCGGTTTCGTTATGGGCCAGGCCCGAAACGCCGCAGGCGGAGGCGCCGGAAAAACCGTCAATTAATCCATCGCGATATAGCCGGCGCCAGCGAACCGGCCCATAGGTTGGGGTTCCCGTTCTGAAAGGAGCCGCCGCCCCGTGGCCGCCAAATCCGCCCGCCTTGAGGAAAAAGACGCAGAGCTCGCAAAAAGCGCCGACGCCGCATCCTCGCCTGAAACCGCTAATTCGGATGACGCGCCGCGTCCGCCGGACAGGGACGACATCGCGCAAATGATGGCGGAGGCTGAAGCGCGCGCTGCGGCCGACAAGGAGGCGGGCGAGGCGCGCCGCGCCGAAAAACAGTCTCGCTTCGTCCAGCACGCGTTGATCGGCGCGCTCTGGGGCGGCCTCGCGGTCGCTGGCGGCGGCGCGGCTTATGTTTTGGCGACCGGCGCGCTTGGTCCGGCAGGTTATGTTCTGGCCTTTATCGTCGGCGCCATTTCGCTCGTATTCCTGCTCGCCGCGTTTCGTCCTGCGCCGTCGGCGATGATGGCGAGCGCGGCGATGAAACGCGTTTCGGGCCGTTCGGCGGATGAAGCCGCCGAGCTCGCCGGCAAGTCGATGCTGCACGGCTTGCAGATCGCCGAACGCATTCTCGACGCCGATCAGGATGCGCGCCTCATCACTCGGCGCGACGGCGTCGTCGTTTATGCAAACAGCGCTTATTTTGCGCTGGCGCGCGATGCCGGCGTTGCCGGTCCAGCCGGCCTGCCGCCGCGCATTGATCGCTTGTTCGCGCAGCAGGGCGCTGAAGCGACGAAAGTCTTCCGCCTGTGCCGGGCGGCAAAAAGCGCCGCCGCGGCTGAAGAAATCGTCTATCAGCAGATCGGCCTTGAAGGCGGCGGCGCGCGGCGCCGTTTTGAAGTTTCAACGCGGCCGGTTGAAACCGGCGATGATTATGTCGCCTGGCGGCTTCGCGAATTGCCGATCGAGGAGCGCGAGCATGACGCGCTTGCCGCCTCCTATGCGGATTATTTGCGGCCCGTCTTCGCGCTGGAAAAATCCGGTCAGATCGCTTGGGCGAATGCGGCGATGCGAAAGGCGCTTGGCGTTGAACGTCATGAACTCCACCACATTGACGACGTCATCCTTGGCGAAACCGGCGCGCTGGTGCGCGCGCTCTGGCGCGCCGACAGCGCAAAACAGGAAGCGGAGATCCGCCGC
>JAWKVJ010000056.1:0-13089 GCA_041398085.1 Parvularculaceae bacterium | reverse complement strand
CGCAAGCGGTCGGTCGCATCGCTCGCCGATGACATGCGCGAAAAGCTTGAAGAAACCGTGCCGACATCGGTCGTCGCCTTCACGCAGCCGATTCAGATGCGCGTTGAGGAGTTGATCTCCGGCGTGCGTGCGACGCTGGCCGCCAAAATCTACGGTCAGGATCTTGGCGAACTCGACCGGCTTAGCCAAGACATCAAGGAGGCGATATCCGGCGTGCCGGGCGCGGCTGACCTTTCTCTCGAAGCCAATATCGGCAAGCCGCAAATCCGCATTCAGGTCGATCGCGCTGAACTCGCGCGCTACGGCATGAACGCTGACGACGTTCTCAATGTCGTGCGGACTGGCATCGGCGCTGAACCGGTAGGCACGCTCATTGACGGCGTCCGGCGATTCGACATTACGGCGCGTCTTCAAGATGCATCGAAAGCGTCCATGGAATCGATCCGCAATATTCCGCTGCAGACGGCGGACGGCGCGATCATTCCGCTCGGACGGGTTGCAACGGTCACTTCGGCGGAAGGCTATTCCTTCGTCCGCCGCGAACAGTTGCAGCGCTACGCCGTCATCCAGATGGATGTGCGCGGGCGCGATGTCGACGGCTTTGTCAAGGACGCCAACGACGTCATCGCGGCGAATGTGGATTTGCCGCCGGGCTACTGGATCGAATGGGGCGGCGCCTTTGAAAACCAGCAACGCGCGCTTGCGAAACTGTCTTTGATTGTTCCGGCGACGATCTTTTTCATCTTCGTGCTGCTCTACACGGCGTTCAATTCTGTGAAATACGCCGCGTTGATTATCGCAAACGTTCCCTTCGCAGCAAGCGGCGGGCTCTTCGCGCTCTTCGTCACCGGGCAATATCTGTCCGTGCCGTCGGCGATCGGCTTCATCGCCGTCTTCGGCGTCGCCATGTTGAACGGCATCGTGCTCGTCAGTTTCATTAATGAACAGCGCGACGCCGGCTTCAGTGTTCGCGACGCCGTTCGGCGCGGCACCGAACTGCGCTTGCGGCCTGTGCTGATGACGGCGAGCGTCGCCATTCTCGGCCTTATACCGATGCTCTTGTCAACCGGCGTCGGGGCCGAGACGCAAAGGCCTCTGGCCTCTGTCGTCGTCGGCGGTTTGCTGACGTCGACAGCGCTGACGCTGATTCTCCTGCCGGTCATCTATGAGTGGATGGAAATGCGCGGTCGGAAATCTGAGCCGGCGCCGTCTCGGGGCGATCTCGACCTCGCCGACGCGCATGCAAAAGCAGCCGAATGAAAGGAAGCGCATCATGATTGAGATCAAGGCGTTCATTCATCGCAGCCGGGCGGCGAGCGTCGTTCGCGCCTTGCGCAAGGGCGGTTTCACGAACATGACCGCCGTCGATGTCAAAGGCATGGTCAAAGCGCTCGACGAAAAAGAACAGCAATATTCAACCGAGCTTGGCGATCGCGTGATCACCGAGGTGAAGCTGGAGCTTGTCTGCGAAGACGACCGGCTCTCCGAAGCCGCCGATCTGATACGCGCTAACGGGAAAACCGATATGGAGGAATCGGGATTCATTTATGTGAGCAAGATCACGGCCGCTATTCCGATCTAAGTCACTTGTATCTGGTTTCGCAGTTCGTCTTTGTCATTTCGAATTGCGAGCGGGCGATAGCGCCAACTTCCTGCGCGTGTAGTCGTCCGGCGTAACCAGAGGAGCCGCCGGGTTCGTCCCCCAAGCCCGACGGCTCCGCCGTTTCTTTTCAATAAAGGTAACGCTTCCACACCTGCCGGTCGCATTACTTGCATTGTCCTAACTTAATTGCCCAACAGAGGTTTTTTTGCCGTGAATAAAACAAGCCGGCCGACCGACAAAGCCACGCAAGACAAGCATCAGCACGACGATTGGCTAAACAGCTTGTTGGACGGCAGGGCTGAACTCGTCTTCTCGTTAATATGCGGCGCCGCACTTCTTGCTGGCTGGCTCGGACCGAAAATATCGGCGATGCCTGACGGCGTTGCGTTTGGCTTGTTATTGGCTGCATATTTTTTCGGCGGGTATTTCACGCTGAAAGAAGCAATCGGAAAAGTTTCACACGGCAAATTTGAGATCGACTTTCTTATGCTCGTCGCCGCAGGCGGCGCGGCTGTCCTCGGCGAATGGGCGGAGGGCGCGTTCCTCCTGTTTCTGTTCAGCATCGGCCACGCCCTTGAAAATTACGCGATGGCGAGAGCCCGTAACGCCATATCAGCGCTCGCCGATCTTGCGCCTGAGGAGGCGCTTGTTCGCCGGGACGGGAGGGAAACGAAAGTACCCGTCGACGAATTGAAACCAGGCGACATTGTAATCGTTCGCTCGAACGACCGTATTCCCGCCGACGGGTTCGTCATCAAGGGCGAAAGCAGCGTCAATCAGGCGCCAATTACGGGCGAAAGCGCGCCGGCCGATAAGTCGCCAGTGACCGATAAAGACGAGGCGGCTGACAATCCCGATAAAATCAAACCGGCGCACAAGGTCTTCGCCGGTTCGATTAACGGCGCCGGAAGCCTCGAAATTCAGGTGACCCGGCGAGCCTCTGAAACGACACTGGCCCGCGTTATCGATATGGTCAGCGCCGCTGAAACCAGGCAGTCGCCGACGCAATATTTCACCAAGAAGTTTGAGAAGGTGTTTGTTCCATGCGTCGTCATGCTGGCCTTCATCACGGCTTTGTCATGGCTCTTTCTCGACGAAAACCCCGCGCAAAGTTTTTACCGGTCGATGGCGGTGCTGGTCGCAGCTAGTCCTTGCGCGCTCGCCATCGCAACGCCCAGCGCAATCCTCAGCGGCATCGCCCGCGCCGCACGCGGCGGCGTGCTGATCAAGGGCGGTGCGCCGCTTGAAGCGCTGGGCAGGCTCGATTCAATTGCATTCGACAAGACGGGCACGCTCACAACCGGAGAGCCGAAGCTCGTTGAAATCACGCCAGTCGCCGGCATAACGGAAACGGAGCTTCTTCGTGTCGCCGCGGCTGTTGAAGCGTTAAGCGACCACCCGCTCGCCGAGGCGATCGTCCGCGATGTCAAAGAACGAATGGGGGCCATTGAACGCAATGCGACGGAGTTCAAGAGCATCACTGGCAAAGGCGTTTCCGCGCGATTGAATGACGAACTCGTTCACATCGGAAAAACGGCTCTCTTTACTGAGACAAATGGAACGCCGCTGCCGGACGATCTTCGCGTGACCGTCAAGAGCATGTCGGCGCGGGGGCGGACAACGATGATTGTCCGGCGGGGCGATGCGTATCTTGGCGCTCTGGGCTTGATGGACACGCCGCGCTCCGCCGCCAGGCGTGTGATCCAACGCCTGCGCGATATCGGCGTTTCGAAAATGATGATGATTTCGGGCGATAATCAACAAGTCGCGGACGCGATTGCGCGCGAAGTTGGTCTCGATCACGCCTTCGGCGATCTTATGCCCGACGATAAGGTCGAGAAAATCAAGGATCTAAAAGAATCAGGCGGCGTCGCCATGGTCGGCGACGGCGTAAATGATGCGCCAGCCATGGCGAACGCAACCGTTGGCGTCGCTATGGGCGCAGCCGGCTCGGATGTGGCGCTAGAAACGGCCGATGTCGCTCTTATGGCGGATGATCTTGAAACGCTGCCATTCGCCGTCGGACTGAGCCGCGCGACCAGCCGAACGATCCGTCAAAACCTTTGGGTCAGTCTGGGCATTGTTGCGGTTCTTATTCCTGCGACGCTTTTCGGACTTGGCATCGGGCCCGCTGTTCTGGTGCATGAGGGATCGACGCTCATTGTCGTCGCTAATGCATTACGATTATTGGCGTACAACGAACCAAAAAAGACGACATATCTGATTGGCGAGCTGGGGTCCGTGGAGCAGTCGGTGAACTGATAATAATGTGCAACAATATTGCCAATAGAGACGCTACAGATGTACTGACCGGCATCATTTGCCCGGTGAGGTAGAGGTTGTTCGCACAAGAAGGCGGCGCCGCTCTCAATCCCGGATGATTGATTTCAGCGCCTCGCTTTGAGCACGATGCTTATCCGGATGTTCTGCAATCAGCTTCTTCAAGTTCAGAATTTTCCATTTGATCGCCGGCAGGTCCGCGGCCTGCGGCAGGCCGATGAGCGTGAAATCCGGCTCGCCCGCCTGCAGCGTCATGAGATAATCGGCAGCGTTTCCCTTAAGCCGCGCCTGGATGTCGCCGATAAGCCGTTTTCGCGCGGAGAGAAGAGCGTCGATATTGATCGGGTCGACCGTCATGCCGGCGAATTCCCGAGCGAATTCATCAGCAATGTCTTTTTCATTCGGCGCCAGCAGTTCATGCATGGGGCGGCTGGAGCAGGCGGCGTAGACGAGAAAAACGCGGAAGAGATCGTCCGTGAGGCCTTCGTTTTCATTAAGAAGTTTGACGTCGAACAAATCCCGCGGGTGCTCGCGATCGAGCGCCGCGTGCAGTTTTCCCGCGTAAAGATCTTCGAACGCCAGAACATTTGTTGCAACAAATCCGAAGGCATCCTCGACAGCGTCGGTGGTGCGCATCAGTCGCGGTTTGCCGATGGCGCCGCGCATCACCGGCGAGGTTTCGATTTTAACGGTCACGCCGTCCGCATTCGCCAGGATGCGCGTATCGCCGCCGCCGCCGCCGGCGATGCGCTGGGCGCTTACGCCAGGCAATTTGTTGATTTGCGCCATGATTCGGTCGAACGCAGCGTCGATGGCGCTCAACGACGTCGCGCGATCTTCAATGGGGAGATAGGCGAGATCGATATCGACGGAGAGGCGCGGCATGTCGCGATAGAATAGATTGATCGCAGTGCCGCCCTTGAGGGCGAAGGCGGATTCGGTCGAGACCACGGGCAGCAGGCGCATCAAGAGCCGCACCTGCGCGAGATAGGTTTCACGGGCCATCGTTAGACTCATCGCTTTCCTTACCGTCTATCAGCTCTGGCGGCACGGTGATGGCGTAACGCGGATGCAGCCGCCCGCCGTCGACGAGCGCGCGCGGGCCCGATCCGAGATCGTAATCATCCGGGTCCAGATATTGTCGCCAGGCGTGATCGTGCTGGTCGGCGAAGACGAAGAACAGGCGCTTCACTTTCACGCTGCGGCATTCCTTGAGCAGGGCTTCGAGAAGCCGTGGCCGCAAATTGGCGAGGCTTTCGAATATCGCATCGACATTGTGAAAGCTTTCGTTCGCCGGCAGCTCGTTCAGCATTTCGAGGATCGCCCGTTCGGGCGTTGAGACGACGAGATCGTTTAATCGTTGCGACGGGGATGATTGCTTTTCGTCGCCGACGCCGTCGACGCCGGTTTTTGATCCACCGAAGAGGCTTAGAGTTCTCGTTTCGAACAGGTCCGCGTTCGGCAGCCGCGCAAGCCAGGACGGGACATGGCCATGGAGATAGACCGGCGCCGCCTCGGCGCCGAGGCTCAGATAATGCTCAAAGCCGTGTAGCGACAGGGCGGTGCGTCCGCCCACATGAACCTCGTATTCCATCACCCGCTGAAGAGAGAGAACGAGGCGGCGCCAATCGCGGCCGCTACCGTCGCGGTGTATGTCAGGCCGGCGGTAAACGCCGCGGGCGAGCTTTTCGAGCCAGCCGCGTTGCTCATATTGCAGGATCGATTTGCGGTCGATGCCGCGCGCTGTCAGCCATGCCGCATCGGCGACATAGCCGGGCGGCAGGTCGTCGAGCAGGGGCTTTAATCGTTCCTGACGTTGTTGGGCCATAGCCAACAAAATAGGCGAGTTTCAAAGCTATGGCAAGGGAGAAGTTTATGAAAGTCGCATAAAAGGGGTTAATTACCAATAAATTTGAGAAATATTAAAGCGCCAGATTCACTTCTTCCGGCAGAGAATCGGGCCCTGCTCAAGCGCTGCGGGACCGCAGAAAAAGCGTGGGACAAGCCGCTGCCCATGACAGCCCAAGACACCTTTTCTCAAGCCTCTCAGGAGAACAGCGTCTTGATGATCGCGCAATCGGGCGTCCTGTTACGGCTGCAGCCTTTGGCGACCGTCGAAAGGGTGCGTTCAAGCTTTTTCAGATCCGATATCTTCGTCCTGATCATCTCCACATGCGTGGAGGTGATTTCAAAGACTTCTGCACAAGTGGGTTTTCGGTCCTCAAGCCCCAGGAGCGCACGGATATCATCGAGCGAAAAACCGAGCTCGCGTCCGCGCCGGATGAAGCAAAGCCGGTCGGCGAGGGCGTTGTTGTAAAGTCTGCGACCGCTTTCAGTCCGCGGCGGCGGCGGCATCAATCCGATTTTTTCGTAATAGCGGATCGTTTCGATCTTCACGCCGGTTTGATCGCTCAGCTTCCCGATTGTCAGATTGTATTGGTCCATCGCCCTTGATCCTGTAGCGACTACAGAAGTTACGATGAACCACATGACGAGTGAAGACCCGAACAAACCCAAAACGCGCAGGAAAGGCGGATGGATCGCCGGCGGCGGGGCCCTTTCCGGCCTCGGGGCGTTCATCGGCGCGTCGTGTTGCGTATTGCCGCTCATCCTGATCAATCTTGGCGTCAGCGCGGCTCTTGTCGGCAAGTTCGCCTTCTTTGCGCGGTTTCAACATTATTTTATGGGCGCGGCGATCATTCTGCTTGCAGTGGCGATTGTCGCGGCATTCTGGAAAGGGCGGCGGCCAAGCAAACGTGTTGTGATTATGCTCGCCCTTGCGGCGGCGCTCCTCGTCGCCGCCTACGTCATGCCGTTCTATGAACCCCAATTGCTTCGCTGGGTGAATCAATGAGCAAGGTCATTTTGAGATCGACCATCACCTGTCCTGAATGCGGGCATCAGTCTACCGACGAAATGCCAACTGATGCATGTCAGTGGTTTTACGATTGCGAAGGCTGCGGCGCCGTCCTGAAGCCAAAACCCGGCGATTGCTGCGTTTACTGCTCCTATGGCGATGTGAAGTGTCCGCCTATACAAGCTGGGAGGGCGTGTTTTGGTTGACGAAATAAGAAACGATCACGTCGTCCAGGCACTTCCTTTCTTCTGGTCCTGGGGTTTGCCGCTTGCAATCTTGTTTTCTACGAATCTTGTGAGCGAGGTAGTTCCTTTTCCAATCATCATTATGATGATGAGCGGCTCGTTTTTCTGGATGGGGCTTGCATGTGTATTAAACGCAAGACGATGTCGAAGACGACATTGTTATTATTCCGGCCCAGTCTTTATCGTTGGCGGCGTCGCCGTCTTGCTGGTCGGCTTTCGGGTCGTGTCGCTTGGCTCTGACGGGCTGATTATGATCGTATGGGGAACGCTTGCGCTTGCGCTCCTCACCTATTTAACCGAGCCGATATTCGGAAAATATGTGAACTGAGTGCCGGCAAGCCTTAGTGATCTTATAATCATTCCGCCTTAAGGCCCCAAAGAAGCCCATTCTTTTCATTCAGAACATGGTTTCGTGGGTAACGCTTTGTTTTGTTGTAGAAATCGTCACCTTGCAACATTGTGGATATTAATGTCAGATCTGTCACGCCGGAGGTCGCGGGTTCGAGTCCCGTCACTCGCGCCATTTTCTTCAGGAAAATGAACGCATTAAACGATTCCAATTTTTTGTGAATTCTGACATTTCGTTGCGGGGTACCACCGGGGTACCAAAATTCAGCACAACGAATTGGGAAAACTTTTCCGGTTTGTTCACGTTGGATATTTCCTTTAGCCAGCTCCTGCCGCAAATGTTCGCCGTTCAAAACGAATGAATGCCTTGCCGCCGAGGATTGAATTCACGTTTCGCACGGAAGCTCGCGATGGCCTGCCTTCGGTTTGATCTAAACACCTTAACTCGGCGTCCTTCAAACCGAAGGCAGGCCCGGTCTCGATGATGCGCTTGAAGGAAAGCCAAGCCCTGAAACTATTGGCGCCGGCTTCGGCGCCGAGATGCGCGAGGCCATGGCGGCGCGCCGCGGCTGGCTGATCGCGCAAGGTCTGGCGCGGGAGGAGGGCGCAAACCTCGTTATCGACCGCAAGCGGCTGGGGTTGATGGAACGCGCAGCCGTTGCCGCAGAAGGGGCGCGGCTTTCGAAATCTCTTGGCAAATCTTTCGCGCAGCCGGTCGAGGGCGAACGGGTGACCGGCGCTTACCGGCAATCGGTGAATTTGCCGGCAGGGCGCTTTGCTGTGGTCGAGCGGTCGAAGGAGTTCAGCCTGGTTCCGTGGCGGGCGGCGCTCGAAGCGCGCCGCGGCATGGAGATATCGGGAATCATGCGCCGCGGCGGGGTCGTCTGGACCTTCGGGAAAACCCGGGCCGGACCGGCGGTTTAGCAGGCGATTTGAGGGATTCTGCCGATGTTATCAATTGATAGGAATATGAAAAGTCTTGCCAAAAGCGTATTTTTGTCCTATATGGAGGTCAAAGGATGAATCTGATGAAACTGCAACCCGTCGACCGATTGCCGCCCGAGGAAGCCCCGGCGCCGTTTCCGCTCGCCGCGGGCGATTACGGTATCAGTGATGAAGAAGGCCTCGCCATGGCGGAGGCCGCCGTCAATCTCTTCCGCCTGTGGGGGCTCACTGACGCGGAAGCCTGCACGCTGCTCGGCGGGATTTCGACAGCGACCTATAATCGCTGGAAGCGCGGCGAGATCGGCCGCCTCACGGTGGACCAGAAAACCAGGCTTTCGATCCTCATGGGCATCCACAAAGCCTTGCGGATTCTCTTCACCGAAAACGCGCGGGTCTATGCCTGGGTGAAAAAGCCCAACAAAGCCTTTGGCGGTCGTTCGGCGCTTGAGATCATGCTGCAGGGACAGATCATGGATCTCTTCGACGTGCGCTTTTATCTCGACGCTGCGCGCGGATGAAACTGCCGCGCGTCACGCGCCTGCGCTGGCGCAAAACTCACCGGATCATTTCGACGCGGCATCCGCCAATCGATCTCTTTGAAGATATCGCCGATCCCGCGAAATGGGATGCGATTGCATCCGGCGAATCCAAATCAAACGCGCGCGTCGCGGCAAGCATCGGGCGGCTTGAGCTTGTACCGGCCGAACGCCGTGTCGGCGGCATTGGTGCGAGCTATGTAATGGCGCCCTTTGTTCATATCAGTCCGCGATTTCAGGGGCGGTTTCATGACGGAACGTTCGGCGCCTATTACGCAGCGAACCGTTTCGAAACGGCGGTTGCCGAGACCACCTATCATCGCGCGCGGTTCTATGCAGACACGGAGGAGAGGCCCGGTTGGTTCAGCCAGTTCCGCGAGCTGGTCGGTTCGATCGATGCGCGCATTCATGACATCAGGGGCGATGACGCATTCGCGGGGAGCCTGGACCCTGACGACTACACAGCGTCACAGGCGCTGGCGCGCGAGCTTCGGGCAGATGGATCGAACGGCGTCGCCTATCCCAGCGTGCGCGACCCGGACGGCCAGTGTGTCGCGGCCTTATGGCCGGATGTGATCTCAATCCCGGTGTTGGGGAGGGCGCTCGCCTATCATTTCGATGGCGCGCGCATCGATCTCATCCGGGATGAGACCAGCATGGAAGTCTGGCGGATTTTATGAGAGATTTCCGATTTTCGCGCAGAAAGCGGACTCGCTGAGATACGTCTACTTTGTTGTCTAAATTCTCAAAGCCGGCATGAGCGCCAGTAGATCGCAACACTGCCTAAGCGCATTTGCTCGTAGCCGACAGACGTCAATTTCAGTTCGAATTTTTATAGCTTGCAATAATATAAGTGAGTGCTTATATAAGTCTCAACTTGTATGGAAGCAATCATGCTGGATGATATCGATCGCCATCTGGGGGCTGTTGAGCGCCGGGTTGTTTCGCTCGAAAAGCATGGCGCTCAAGCGCGGGCGGTGATTTTGAGCCGCGCCTACGAAACAACCATCGATGATTTATGGGACGCGGTGACAAGTACGGAGCGCTTGCCGCGCTGGTTCGCCCCTGTCGAGGGCGACCTGCAAATTGGCGGGCGTTACCAAGTGGAAAACAATGCAGGCGGCGAGATCGTCCAATGCGAACCGCCGCGGATGTTCTCGCTCACTTGGGAATTCGGCGGCGATGTGAGCTGGGTGGATGTTGCGCTTAGCGCTGAAAGCCCCAAATCTGCTCGTCTTACGTTGACGCATACGTCAAAAGTCACGCCTCATTGGGAGCAGTACGGTCCTGGCGCTGTGGGCGTTGGGTGGGAACTCGGCCTATTGGGTTTGGCGCTCTATGTTGCAGATCCCGAAGCAGACAAAATCGACGAGGAAGCATTTGCCGCGAGCGCGGAAGGCAAAGCCTTTGGGCGGGGAAGCAGCAAGCAATGGAGCGAAGCGGCTATTGCCGCTGGAGAGGAGCCGGAGAAAGCGCGCGGCTGGGCTGCGCGTATCGCAGCCTTTTACACCGGCGAGTCTGAGGCTACGTAATGCATGCTTTCGACGTGCTCGGCGACTCTGTGCGACGGCGCATCATTGAGTTGCTTGCAGATGGAGAGCGTATGTCGGGCGAAATCGTTGATGTTATTCAGGATGAATTCGGCATAACACAAGCGGCGGTCTCTCAACATTTAAGAGTGTTGAGGGAATCTGGATTCGTAGGCGTGCGGGCGGAGGGGGCGCGGCGTTACTACAAAATCTCGACTAAACCGCTGCGCGAAATCGACGATTGGCTCGAGCGTTTTCGCGGCTTTTGGGAACCGAAGATGGACGCGCTTGCAACTGAAATCGCACGCGGCAAAAAACGCCGTTCGGCGGTGAAACGAACGCGCAAAAATTAAACCACACCCGACGATTGGATGGCAGCTATGCGCGCAAAGCAGAAATTAGAAATAGATGACTGGACCGCACCCCGCATTCAGGCAAGTTATTTCATACCATCATTTCTGTCAGTTATATCTCTTATCCAGCTGAGCCCCGCGACGCCCTGCGGAAAACCGAGCGTTGTCATGGCGAGTAATGCGACATGCTTGATTTCTTCTTTTGTGAGCCCTTCCGACAACGCCTGCCGTGCGTGGGAATGAACTGCGCCTTCCGAGCGCCCGCCGATTGCGAGCGCCAGATTGACGAGGCGACGGGTTTTTGCATTGAGCGGACCTGCGTCGGAAATCGCCTTGCCGAAAGCACTGTAAGTTTTCCAAATTTCCGGATAGGCTTCGGCGATGTTGCCGGCGGCGGCTGGAAGCTTTTCTGACATGGCTAATCCTTTCCTGCTGAGTCTTCACAGCGTGGCGGAAAATTATCGATAAGCGGCGCGCGCCGGGCGGTTTCGATCAACTCCTCCGCATCTTCGACGATGATATCAGGCCCGGACACGGTGACGCCGATCTTCCGTAAGGTCGAAAACGAGCGAGACAGATTCTCCGGCGTCATGCCGAGCATGGAAGCAAGGGTTTTCTTGTCGATAGGCAGCGTGAAGCGCCCCGAAGTTCCTTGTCGGACATGCTGATGCGCCAGATAGCTTGCAAGACGTTCAACGCCTGTGCGCAGTTTGAGGTTTTTTTGATTGCGCACGACGCCGCGATAACAATTGGCGAGCTCGCTTACGATAGATCGCGCGAAGGCGTCGTCTTCGGCCATGGCGTCGCGAACGTTCCTTGCCGGAATCATCAGGATGCGCGACGCCGTGCGCGTTCGTGCGGACATCAGGTAAACGGCGTCCTTCAACACCGCCGCGAGAATGAAGGTGGAAACGGGGTTCAGCACGGTCATCGTGCTTTCGCGGCCATCCAGGGTAGCGAAAAGTTCGACAACCCCGTCGATCACAATATGAAGGAAGTCCGACGGCTCGCCTTCCTTGATAAGGACAACGCGCTCCGGGAATCGCTGGAGGAATGCTGCATTGACGAGATTGTCAAAACGGCCCGCATCCATGTCGTGGAAGAGGCTTAAATTCCGGACGATCTGTTTGTCTTCATCACGCAATCTCGGGCTCCGGTCGTTTACGAGGTAGGGACAGCAAGAAATTTGACAAAGTTTTGGATGCGTCTTGATAATTGTCAAGACTGAATATGGCATTCGACGAGGAGAGGCGAACCCAGATCAAGTGGGCGGCTTCATATGTCAAATCGCATGACTCACAACCGCAAACGAACGATGCGTGACGAGACGTCGAATACCGGAAGGAAAATTTTCAGCGCACAAACGCCTCAAAGATTCTGATCGACCCGGAGGCGGAGTGATGGAATATTTGACAGGCGTGACCCGCGGTCAGCAAAACAGAGCGCTCGGCGCAAGTACAATTGCATTCACGGCGTGTTTCGCCGTGTGGACGATATTCTCGATCATTGGCGTACAGATAAAAGCTGATCTTGGTTTGAGCGAAACCGAATTCGGCTTGCTTGTGGCGACGCCGATCCTGACGGGCTCCATCAGCCGGATATTCCTCGGCGTCTGGACCGATCAGTTTGGCGGACGAAAAGTATTCGCTGCTGTCATGTTCTTCGCCGCCATCGCCGCTTGGCTACTTTCGACAGTCAGCACTTATCCGATGTTCCTGCTTGCGGCGCTGGGCGTCGGTCTTGCGGGCGGCTCTTTCGCGGTAGGCATCGCCTATACGTCCAAATGGTTCCCCAATGACCGGCAGGGAACGGCGCTTGGCGTCTTCGGCATGGGCAATGTGGGCGCCGCCATAACGAACTTTGCAGCGCCATTCATTCTCGTCGCCGTCGGCTGGGAACGCACTGCACAGATATATGCAGTGATTTTAATGGCGCTTGCTGTTTTGTTCTTTCTGGTTACGAAAGAAGACCCGGCGACGCTGGCGCGCAAGGCGCGCGGCGAAAAACCGCGCTCCGCCCTGATGGAACTGGAGCCGTTGCGAAACCTCCAGGTCTGGCGTTTTGCGCTTTATTATTTCTTTGTTTTCGGCGCGTTCGTGGCGCTCGCCCTATGGCTGCCGCGCTATCTGATCGGCGTTTACGGGCTCGACATCAAGACAGCGGGGATGCTTGCGGCGTTCTACGCAGTGCCGGCCAGTCTCTTCCGCGCTTATGGCGGTTATCTTTCCGATAAAATCGGCGCCCGCAAGGTGATGTACTGGACATTTATTGTGTCCATCATCTGTGTCTTCATGCTCTCCTATCCGCATACGGATTACGTAATCCACGGCATTGACGGACCAATCGCTTTTTCGACGCAAATGGGGCTTGTTCCCTTCGTCATTCTCATTTTC
>JAWKVJ010000055.1:0-13220 GCA_041398085.1 Parvularculaceae bacterium | reverse complement strand
CGGTCGGGATCGACCGAGGTGACGCCGAGGCAAAAGCAAACGGCCGAATTCGCCGCCGATCCGCGCCCCTGGCAAAGAATGCCGATGCTGCGCGCAAAGACGACGATGTCGTGAACGGTGAGGAAATAAGGCGCATAGGAAAGCTCGCCGATAAGCCGGAGCTCATACTCAATCGCAGCCGCGACTTTTTGAGGAACCCCGTTCGGGTAACGCGCCTTTGCGCCAAGCGCGGCGAGACGCTCCAGCTCTTCCTGCGGCGTTGCGCTCTCGCCGGAGGTCTCTTCCGGATATTCATAGCGCAGCTCGTCCAGCGAAAAGCGGATGCGGCTTGCAATATGCACGGTTTCTTCAATCGCCGCCGGATGATCGGCGAAAAGCTGCGCCATTTCCGCCGGCGCTTTCAGATGACGCTCGGCGTTCGCTTCAAGGGCGCGGCCCGCCCTGTCAATCGTCACATGCTCGCGGATGCAATGGAGGATATCCTGCAGCGGGCGGCGTCTGGGCGAATGATAAAGAACGTTGTTTGTCGCCAGCAGGGGAACGCGCGCACGGGCGGCGACATCTGCAAAATGATTGAGGCGGGCGCGATCAGCGCCGTCAAAGCGACGGCTCGCCGCCAACCACAGGCGTTTTGGAAACGCGTTCCGGATTTCATCAAGCGCTGCTATAGCGGCGTCCGGATCATCCGGCGCCAGCGCGAAAAACTGCCCTTCCCCGAATTCCAGCGCATCAGCGAGCGTTAAATGGCACGCGCCTTTTTTTGCCCGCCTTTTGCCGCGCGTCAGCAATCTTGAAAGCCGGCCGTAAGCGGCGCGGTTTTCGGGATAGGCGAGAAGGTCCGGCGTTCCGTCAGCGAAGCCAAGACGCACGCCGACAATGAAAGGAAACTTCGCCTCTTTCGCTGCGACATGGCCGCGAACGATGCCGGCGAAGCTGTTGATGTCGGTGATGGCGACGGCGCTTTGCTCAAGGCTCGCCGCCTGGAAGACAAGCTCGTCAGGGTGCGACGCGCCGCGCAGAAAACTGAAGTTTGAAAGCGCCGAGAGTTCCGCATAGCCCGTCATGGGAAAAACCCGTGCAGCCGCCATTCAGGCGCCTTGTTCTCATCGCCGTAAAACCCGGCGCGAAAGAGCCAGAAGCGCCGTCCTTCCGCCGTCTCGACGCGATAATAATCGCGCGCGGGCCGCCCCTTTTCGCGCCACCATTCATCTTCGATGCGTTCAGGCCCGCTCGCCTTGACGATGCGATAGGAAACGCGCCGCCATTCAAAACGCAGCGGCGGGCCGTCAGGAATTTCCGCCATGACAGCGATCGCTTCAGGGCGCGCAAGAAGCCGCAAGGGGCGCAGCCGTTCAAGCGGCGGCGGTGCCTTGCTTTTTGCTTCGCTGCGCAGCGCCGGCGCATAGGAAACGGCGCGCTCGGGCAAATGCGTGTCGACAGCGCCAAGCGTCATCACGTTTTTCTCGCCGAGCCGTCCCGACAGGCGGTCGATCAGCGCGGCCGCGCAATCTTCCCCGCGCTCCTCAAGAAAAGCGTCGGCCTGCAGCGCTGCGATTGTCGCGCAGTCATGCGCGGAAAGACGCAAGACATCGAAACCGAAACCGGCGTCGAGATCGGAATGAATGTCTTCAAGCCGGTTTGAAAAGAGACGGATCACATGCGCCGCCGCGCGCGCAGGCGCGCTCGTGCCGATGGAAAGACGCATGACCGCATTGTCGACGCGATAAAGCGCAAATTCGAAACGCCCGCCCTTGCCCGCGCGCAGCAGCGATTTCCTTCAAGCGCCCGGCAAGGGCGCAGAACGATGAGATCTGCTCTTCCGTCGTGATCGGCTCGACGACCGTACCGAGCGACGCCCTCTTCGTCTGGGCATGGGCTGGACGGGCGCGGCGTCAGAGTTCTTGGCTTTTCGCGCTGATCAGGCTACCTGCCCATCGGTTCATCGCCGAAGCCGCGTTGGCGGCCAGCGCCGCTGGCAGCTTGTCGTAAACTGGCCGATCGCTTTCCAGACCAAGACATCCCAGATTTTCAGCGATCTTGAAGGCCCATCGAGGCGGAGCGCGCGACCGGTATCGCCGCCGAGCGCGCCTTTCCTCGCCGGATGGAACGACAAGCTTTTTATGCGCGGACGCGGCCGCCCTTCCGCCCGTGGCGGCTCGCCCGCAATCGCGCCCGCCCTTCGATGCGGAATTTCGCAAGACCAAGAGCGCTTCATCAATGAGCGCGTCCTCGCCAAGAACAGATGCGCCGCGCCCGTAATGTCGATGAGGAACCCCGTTATTTCGACAGGCGTCACCAGCGGCGAATAGCGCGTCAGCCAGTCGCCAAGCTTGATAAAGGCTGCGCGGTCGGCCTCGACATCGGCCGCTTCGGCGACAAGATTCGGCGTCAGCGCGCGCGCATCGCTGAGCGCCATGCCGGGACGAAGCCCCAGCGCAAAAGCGCGCCCGCACGCCGCATAAATTCTCAGCGCGCCGGCGCTCTTCTCGTAAAGAACGAACGGCGCCGTTCCTTCAGGCGACAGCCCGGCTGCGGCGCGCCGGTCCGTCGGCCAGCGCGGCAGGCGAAGGCACATGAACCGCCGGCGGCGTTGCAAGTTCTCCTCTTTCTTCATCCCATTCCACCACGAAGTCGCCGCGCATCCCCAAACGGCAGCGATCAATCTCGACGCGCCAGCGCGGCGCCCCCGGCGCGCGCGCGTCATAAGGAAAAGGCGCGCTCGGCGCCGGCGACAGGCGAAAGCGGCGCAAGGCGGCGCTCGGCTCCCTGTCTTCGGCGTTTCGCAAAAGGAGCGGCGTCGCGCCGGAGCTTTCCGCCGCCAGCTGCAAGCGCCGCGTCGCCGACAGCGTCAAAAGCCGGTGCGGTTTTCCGATGTCGATGATGAGCGCCGCCGTTGACGGCGAGCGCGCTGCTTCTTCCGCCGCCCAAAGGAGCGCCTTCACATCGCCAGCGAGGCAGAAGACGAAGCGTCCGCCGTCAATTCCGTATAAGGATTTTTCCGGCGCGTAGAGCCGGCCGGCGTCGCGCTCTTCATGGCGAAGCGCGAGGAAGAGAACGGCGCCCGCGCGCTTTTTCGCGATTGCGCCCGCAAGCGCCAGCGCATAACCGCTCGCAGCCGCGCTGTCGCGCCAGTCTTTCCCGGCGATCTCATAGAGTGCGCCCGGCGCCGCGGCGCGCCAGGGCTCAGCCTCAATCGCAGCGAGACCCGCGCGGCGCGCCGGCTCAAGGCGGGCGATGCGCGCTCTTAGTTTTTCGATGGCGGCGCTGCGGGCGGCGGCGTTTTTAAGGGCGGCGGACATAACGGTCTCGGCAACGGGACCGGATTGGAACAAAACAAGAACAATAGAGTCAATCGGCTTTTAGCCGCTGGAAATTACCTTTCAGAGTCAATGTATTGCTGTTTTCCCCAAGGCCCTCTGCCGACGCCGCGACGAACAATCGCCGTCCTTTCAGGCCTCGTAGCCGAGCGCCAGCAATCCGGGGCGACAGGCATTCGTCAACGCGCAGAATTCTTGGGGGGTGAGCGCCTCAGAATTATTGGCGCCGGGAGCGATAAGGCCAGAAGCGCTTCTGATCCAATCGGCGCCTGAGAACTCCGGATCGATGAAATCCAGAATTTCGGTCAACTGGTTTTCCGGTTCGGCGACGAGACGCTCATATCGAACCGTCAATTTGCGATCGGCTGGCACGCTGTCGAGCGCTTCCAACCCGGTCAGCACCATCGACGACCAGAAGGCGCCCGCCGTCTCAAGGTCAGCAAGCGCTCCGGCGCCGCGATGAAAGGGGCTCGCCATCTTCTCCATCATAGCGAGCGCACGGCTGTCGCCGAGGCGAAAAGGCGGCGCAAGCATGTCGAGACCAAATCTTCCGGCGTCACGCCACGATTTTGCCAGAAGACTCAACGGCGGATAGCGCTGGATCGAGATTGCTGTTTCTCGCCCGTCCCGATGAAGATGAATGAACTTCGAATCCGGAAAAAGCCGGACGAGAGCGGCAACAAAAATTAGCGACGCCCCCGACCTTTCGACCCATACTTTCTTCTGAAACCGTTTTTTTAGCCAGTCGAACATCGACAGATAATGATCTGCGAGCGCCGCCTTGGCGCGCGCGTTCATCGACGATTGCAGGTCCAGGTAGAGCGCGTCAGGATCGCCCGGCAGGCTCGACAGCGCCATATAAAGGATCGGCGGCAACGTCTCCTGCGTAAGGATGAGGAATTCCGAAATTCATGCTTAGATTCTTTGGGGCAGGTTTGGCGTCAGTATTTTCGACATCGGCTTGCGCGGCGTTGAAAATCGCCGCCAAAACGCAGCCCGTCATTTTGTCGCCGACAAAGGCAAGCGAATTCGCCGCCACAAGACTTCCAGACAGACTCAATATATCCCAGGATGCGCCGCGAGAATGTTCGAAAGCAGTGTCGAGCCGCAGCAGCCCGGTGCTGACGACAAAGTCGGCGCGGGCATTGATGAAGGCCGCAACGCTTCGAAGCTGCGCGATCACGACGAACCTTGGCGAACCAGTCGATGGCGTCGCTCAACGCTTCGCGCACGGGCCTGAATTTATAGCCGAGCTCGCGCTGCGCTTTCGCAGACGAAAAATACATCCAGTATTTCGCCAGACGCAGTCCGTTTACGGTCACGAAAGGCTCTTTGCCTGTAAGCATGCTGGCGCTTTCAGCCGCCCAGGCGAGCGGGAATATGGCGCGGCGGCGGCTCGATTTGGGCGGCGTGCGCCCGGCAATATCAGCGATCATATAAAGGAGCGACTTCAAAGAAAGGTCTTCGCCGCCAAGAATATAGCGTTCGCCGATCTTTCCCTTTTCCATCGCCAGCACATGGCCTTCAGCGACGTCGTCGACATGCACGAAATTGAGACCGGTATTGACATAAGCGGGCATCGCGCCCCGCATCGCCTCGACAATAATGCGCCCGGTCGGGGCTGGAAGCTCACGTCGCGCGGTCCGATCGGCGTGGATGGATTGACGATGACGATCGGCGCGCCAAGCGCGATAAGCTGCTGGCAGCATTCTTCCGCGTAAAACTTCGACTGCTTGTAGGAGCCAAGCGTATCGTCTGCAGTCGCGACATCAGCTTCACAAGACGGAGCCCCGCAGGGACGAAGTCTGATTGTGCAAACGCTGCTGGTGGACAATTTTCTGAACGCCCGCATCAAGCGCCGCTCTCAGAACATTGTTGGTTCATCGACATTTGAATTGAAAATCTCCACATCGCGCGCCCCGAAGCCAGTAGTCGGCAACAACGTGGTACAGCCTTTCCACCCCGCGGCAGGCGGCGGCCGATGATTGCGCGTCGCGCAAATCTCCAGGCATCCGTTCGAACGCGAAGACCCTCAAGATTGTTGAGGTCGCTCCCTTCCCGAACGAGGACGCGGACATTGTCGCCGCGCGCAAGAATCTTCCGAACAATGGCAGATCCGACAAATCCGGTTGCGCCAGTGACAAGAGTCGTCAAAACCGTCTCCTTAAACGCAGAAGGTAAGCGGGATCGCGATACCCCGCTGATGGGGTGACGAAGCGGCGACCCAAATGCCTTGATGCGCCTTGAGGTCAAATGTCTTAGGGTCGTTTGGCATGTTTCTCTCAGGCGCGGAAGTAGCACACGTCACGATAAGAGTCCGTGCGCCATTACGGCGCGGCAATGTTTGAAAAACAACGCCAAATGGCGCTTTTTCGGACATGATTTCTTCCGGCGGCGTAGCGCCCGCCGAGGCAAAAGCGCGTATTCGCATTATTGACCTTTTTCAGACGCCTCGCTCCTCAACAAGCCCCGTCTCCGCGCGCTCGCGACAGCGCCGTTTCGGCCGGAGCTCCGGCTCAAGATTGAAGGGCCCCGGTAAAGAAAATCGAAACGCCGGAAGGCGGGTCTTTTTCTCATGGCTACGCGGGCCAACCCGGCCAATGGCGAAAAGAATGCTGCACCTGCGTTCCATCTGAATTGATATGGCGCCGAACGTCGCTTTGAATGTTCTAGTCCGTTCGTCGCCGTTTTTTGGCGCCCCGTCGATTTCCGCTTGTTCCGCGCTCCCGGGCGGACCGACAAATTCCGATCGGGTTTTCTTAGATGCGGCGCGGACGTTCCCGCGTCGCTTCATGATGCGGGGTGGAATCAATGAGTGGAGAAACAACACGCCGGGCGCTGTTGGCGCAGGCTGCGGCCCTTGGCGCAGCGCTCGCATTCGGTCCGGGCGGCGCACGCGCATCCCAAAAAATTCGCAAGGAGCGACGCGATCTCTATCCGCAAGGCGTCGCGTCAGGCGATCCGGCGCCGGACAGCGTGATCTTGTGGACGCGCCGCGCGCCGGACGCTGGCGCCAGCGCACACCGGCTGATGGTCGAAGTCGCCCGCGACGAAGCTTTCGCGCATGTCGTTGCGCGCGGCGATGTCGAGGTAAGCGCCGCCGCCGACTGGACCTGCCGCTTCCTCGCCGCCGGCTTAAAGCCCGCGCGCGAATATTGGTATCGCTTCGTCGATGTAGCGGGGAACACGAGCCGCATCGGCCGCACACTGACGGCGCCGGCGGCGCATGATGAACGGCCCGTGCGCTTTGCTTTCGTCAGTTGTCAGGACGTCACCAATAGCGCGCTCAACGCCTACAGGCGCATGATCTTTGAAGATGCGCGCCGTCCCCGCAAGGAGCAGCTGAGCTTCGTTCTGCATCTCGGCGACTTCATCTACGAAATTGTCAAATATCCCGAGGACGCGCCGAACGGCCTCGACCGCGGCCGGCGCCTGCGCGGCAATCTCCGCTATCCAAACGGCGAGAAGATACGCAATTTCCATTTCCCGACCGATCTTGAAGATTACCGCACGGCCTATCGCAGCTATCTCGCTGATCCTGACTTGCAGGATGCGCGAGCGCGCTGGCCGTTCGTGCCCGTCTGGGACAATCATGAATTCTCGTGGAAGGGCTATCAAAGCCAACAAGTCGTTTTCAATGATCCGCCGCGTCCGGCGCAGACCTTGAAGGTGCAGGCGAGCCAGGCCTGGTATGAATACCAGCCTGCGCGCGTCATCAAGCAAGGCGCAGGCGATCCCGTTGAGCCGCCTGCCGTTACGAACACGGCGCTTTCTGAATTTGACGCGCGCGGCGTCAGCCATGAACCGAACAACCTCGCCGCGATCAATGCGCTGCGCATCTATCGCGCTTTCCGGTTCGGCAAGAACATCGACATGATCCTGACCGACAATCGTTCCTATATGTCGCCGCCGATCGACGGCTCCGGCCTGCCTTCGTTGAATTTCGGGTTCTTTCCGGAGACCGCTAACGACATTCTGGAGGCCGGCCGCGACTACCCGGGCGGGGCGCCCGCCACTATTCGCATTGGCGAGACCGAGATTCCCAACCCGCAAATGAATGAGCCGCCGCAAGCCTATCTTGGTCTTGAGCAGATGGCCTGGTTGAAGGAACGCCTGCGCGCTGCGAAAGCGCCATGGAAAATCTGGGGCCATTCCTTCGGGACGCTCACCTTGCGCACCGATCCGCAAAACCTGCCGGCCGAATTCGCTGCGATGTGGCCGAGTACTGATTATGGCGACCTGAACAGGTCCTATGTGGTCGAGCACGCTGAAATTTTCGGCATGGTGCGCAATGAAGGCATCACCGGCCTGGCGACCGTTGTCGGCGACAAGCATTCCTTCTGGGCCGGCTATTTGAGCGAGACGCTGCCGCCGCGGCCGTATGAACCGGTGGGCGTTGAATTCATCACCGGCTCGATTTCGCAGGCGAATACGGCGGAGGTGCAGGCGCTCACCTTCCCTCGCGACAATCCCTTGCGCCCGTTCAACGTGCACGACCGGCCTGACGGAACGACGCAATGCGCGCTCAACACGACGCTGCTTCATGGCGTGCGTGCGGCGCTCGTGCTTCATGAAACGGACGACCCGGATAAGGCGCGCGCCGCCCGCAATCCCGATAACGCGCCACATCTCGCCTTCGCCGACTTCGGCGGCTATGGCTACGCGACCGTGCGCGCTTCGGCAGATGAGCTCGAGACCGAGTTCGTTTGCATTCCGCCGCCGCTCGAACGCGCGGAAACTGAAGACGGCGGACCGCTTCGTTACCGCGTCATCCATCGCGTCGCCCGCTGGCAAAAAGGCGCGAAGCCGGAAATGCGGCGCGAGATCGTCGAGGGCGATGTCGGGCTTTCAGTGTGATTTGATTTCTGGCTTCCCCGTCGCAAGAAGCTGCGATGGTGCTACGCAATCAATATTCAGAGAATGGCGCACCGGTGAGAGTGAAACCGGGAACTGGGCGATCTACCGAAAACGAGGCAACCGACTTGACGGCGGCGGCCTTTAGCGGCGGCGCCCGCTCATTGGCGACAGCCAGGCGTTCGCAGCCCGCAATGAGTGCACGCGCAGGCGATCCCGCTGATCAGCGTGCGGGCGCCGACTACACGCCTCGACGCCTGACATCCCGCATAAACTTCAGTGATGCAGCGATACCGAACATCAGCACAATCGCAATAGCGACGGGTACGACTTTTGTGGAATAGAGCGGTGTCCCCGGCGACACGGCCCTGAGCTGTTCCGCATAATAAATGCCCCGCAGGCCGTAGCCGACCGTCAGATAAGAGGCCACCATCGCGAATACGACGTACAGGCCGCACACTATCGCCAGCTGCTGTCGCGTCAGCTTCGCCCCGACCAGATAGGCTGTGATCAGGAACCCGCTGGTCGATGTCAGGTACAAGGTCAGCATGTCTGCGACGAGGCCGAAGTACATCCCCATTGCTTGGACCAGTTCTGATTCGGACATGCGTGGTTCCCAGATCAAATCATCGGCATTGACGCGTGCCAGTATTGTCCCGCTCGCTGCGGATGGCGAGCCCTGTCGGCCGCGACCGCACGCCTTCGCCGGTCGAATTCCACACCGAAGACATGCAGACATCGACATTTTGGATGGGCGGTGCCGCCATCGTATAGGACGGTGACGCACGTGTTTCGACAAGACTTTCCGCTAGCGGAAAAAGTAGTCGCGCGGGCATTTTGTCGAATTTCAGGCGTACCCGGAGCCATCGCCCGCGCATAATCACTCCGTGCGGGAGCGCAACGGTAGCTCGGGCCGCTGGAATTCCTGACGCGGATCGAGTGATGGTCTGCAGCAATTTGAAATTTCTTGAGCTAAATGGCGCACCAGTGAGGGTGAAAAGCAGTACTGGGCTGCGGTGCGGAATAGGCCGCTGAAGACCGCATGATCCGATAGTTTCGGACCCTAACGTCGGATAGGGACGCCTTCGGCGTTGATTTGGAAGCGCTGGCGCTTATCTGCGCAAAAATTTCGGTACTCTTGCTCGGAAGATCGCAATTAATTCTGGGTCCATAAAGGCATATTCATCCGGAATTCCGAGGACGATCACACGCTTATTCTTCAAATACGGCTTGAATTTTTTCCCAAGTTTATTTCGATGGGAATTCTCCATCACGAAAATAATGTCCGCCCATTCTATCTGTTCGACCGAAACAGGTGCGGCGGCATCAGAAGCGAGACCTGCTGATTGACATTCGATCGAGTCCCAAGTCGAAAAAACTTGCTCTGCAGTTGGGCTGCGAAGTTTGTTTTGCGAGCATAGAAATAGAATTTTGCTTACCATCGTTTACTAATACCATGCCCGAAGCGTGCGCTCGAGATGGACAACGGGCATCCATTGAACTCCACTGGTACTTGCCTAACTCTTTGGTGATCGAGAAAGCGATACGAAAACAATTGGTTAGGGAATGGCGCACCCGAGAGGATTCGAACCTCTGGCCTCTGCCTTCGGAGGCTGGTTCACTGCCTTATCCGAATTGTACGATAGGGTACGCCAGAGCACGATAACCACCTGAAATGCATTGATTTTCAGAATTCGTTCTCCGAAGTCTCTATCCGAGAATACGCCCGAATTTGTCCCCAAGTGCTTACGTGGTGCTTACGCGAAAGTCGGGTCTGGCAGGGACTGGGACTATGGCAAAGATCACCAAACGGCCTACCGATGCGGCCGAGACAGGCAGCAAGGACTACGTCATCTGGGACGATGAACTCCCAGGGTTCGGACTGCGCGTTTTCGCGTCCGGGAAGCGGAGCTATGTAATCCAGTACCGTTCACGGGGACGGTCACGTCGTTACACGATCGGACTTCATGGCGTGTGGAGCCCGGAGACACCGCGTCGCGAGGCGAAATCGCACCTACGGGTCGCTCATGGTGACGATCCCGCAGGAGAACGGGAAGAAGACCGGAAGGCACTGACCATCAAGCAGCTGTAAGAGCAGTACATCGCCGACATGGAGGCCACTTCATTTCTAGGCAAAAGGGCTTACCGAAGAAGGACACCACCATCGCCACCGATGTCGGCCGTATCCGCAGGCACATCATTCCCCTTCGGAACGCGACGTGTACGGGACATCACCAAGCCGGACATGAATAACCTGATGAAGGACATCATCGCCGGCGAAACACGCGTGACCATGAAAACCGAAAAGCTCCGCGGCAAAGGCTATCGTTCGCGGCGGTCGTGGCACCGCGATCCGACGATGGGACTGCTTGGCGGAATTTTCCTCTTATATGCCGTCGAAGCTGGCGTCATCGAGCACAACCCGACGCATAACCCGTAAGCCGAAATATCAAGTCCGCGACCGCCGACTTAGCGAAGCTGAGTATCGGGCTCTGGGCAGTATTCGCGGGAGGCGCAGGGAAGCGACCGCTACAGGATACATGCCGAGATCCTCCGGTTGATTGCATGACGGCCGTGTTTAAGGCGGCGAAATCGTCAATCTCAAATGGAGTGAGGTTGACTCCTCGAAAGAAGTTGCCTTCGACTGATCGACAGCAAGGAAGGCTCCTCGGTTCGTCCGGTCGGGCTTCCAGTCGTGGAGCATCTGGAGACGCAGCGCTTCAGAGAACCGGCACCTACGCCCTCTTCCCGGCCAGGGCATCGACAACGCGGTCGGCAACTTCCCGCAGAGTTGGAATAGCTGTTCAAGGACACGCCGCTTTGGGACGTAACACCTCACGTGCTCCGGCACAGTTTCGCGAGCATTGCGAACGGCTTCACCGAGATCACGATCGCTGCTCTGATCGGTCATGCCAAGGGCTCTGTGACCAGCAAATATGTCCACACGCTCGGACTCCACGCTGATCATGGCTGCAGACACAGTGTCCGACATGAAGGCCCTGCTTTCTGGGGCCGAGTTCAAGCGCAACGCCTACACGCTGGATCGTACAGACGCGACGCGATGCGGATTGATAACTAATCGCAGAATCGATGCCGTGCATAACGTGCGCTTGAGGAAAAGGCAGAATGGCTGAGGGCCGTGAGACTCGCCCGGGCGAACGACCTGCCTTCTATGGGCGGTATGAGTAGCGCGCCCTAAGGCAAAAAATCTTCTCCGCGATTTCAGCCAGCAAAATGGTGCGCTTATCGACTTCGCGTCCTTCGTCCAGGCCATATTCTTCGCGATTTGTCGATTGATGCGAAGGTTAGACCTTCGAATGCCTTACGCTTGTCGGGGAAATTTTTGTTCCCGACCGCATCATTCGCCTGGCCCGAGGATTGTCGTTCCCGAGCGCATGCTTGACTGGTTCCAGCTCGATTGGTCACGGTCCTTTGGCATCGAGCTTCTGCGGATAAATATGCTCCGTAGTCGTGTTTGCGATATCCAGCACCCGCGTTTTGTCCCTGCAGACAGGGGTGCCCTCCGCCTCCTCATACCACTGGAGATAGTCCCCGACTCGCGACGCCAGACACTGGATATGACCGTTGCCTCCACGGGGGGAGCATGAGTCAGCTTTATGGCCGCAGAGAAGCGTTTGCCGGAAGCATATTTCTCAATCAGCTCTTTCAAGGCCGTCCGGAGCGCCCCGACTTTGTAGGCTCCGGGGTCTTTCGAATAAGTGACCGCGTGCTCGTGGTATAGCTTCGTGGCGGGACTGATGTGGGCATTTCCAATGGTTTTGTATCGGAACACGAACCGCTCCAATGACGCCACCGCTTCCGCGAAATGTTTTGGTTCGAGCAACTGCAACGCCATGAGCAACGGCATGGCGTTTGTATGCTTCAGATGCCCGACCAGGAGGCTCAGACGCTCCACGTCCCATTGCTTAACGCCAGCTTGGTCGATGTACGGCCATTCACCGCTATTCAGCTGGTTCAGGAGCGCGAAGTCGTCGTCGATCCGTTTTACCTCGGCCAGAACCTTGGTCGCCTGAGCCTGCGTTATTGGCTTGGCGAGCGATGCTTCCGAGAAACGCACCTCCATGAAGCTGTCCGTCACATCGGATTGCTTCGGTCTGATCCCCTCATACGACCCGAAGTACCAGAGCAAATAGTCATCAATCGAGGAGGGAGGATAGGCCAGTGTGCTGTCCCAACGCTCGGCAAGCTCGTTCTGCGTCGCCTCAACAGGCTTGTGATCGAGGAGTTCGAGAGTCCTGGCTCTCAGGAGGTCGCCGTTCGTCAGACTCACGCCCCGGTCGTTGAGCACTTGAAATATGCGGTACGCTTCGGAACGGTTGTCGGACCACATGAAGATAACCGTGCAGTCCTCAGCGAGCACGTGGTCAATCAGGTGCTGAAGCCTGGTTGCCTTAGCCGAGGCTGTTCCTTCGGCCCCGAGTGCCGAAGCCAGGAATGAGTTCAGTCGCTGCCAGGCATACTTGATCCGCTCATGCGAGGGACGTTCAGTTGCTGGATCGTTTCCCGCCAGAATGGCCTGGAAGAATGCGTTGTCCGCCTTTGAGAGAGTAAGCTTGGGAACAACCTTATATTCGAGGCCAACGGCATAGCGGTGAGTCAGATATAAGGACTCGATCTTCGCTATGGTCTGCTTCAAATAATCGAGTGCTTTTCCGTCCTCTTCAGAAGGTTCTTTCTTGGCCTCAATATCGGCCGATATCGCCTTCATCGCAAACACGACTGCAGCCGCAAGCATGACAAAGGACGAAATCCGCTGCTGCCCGTCTATCACCTCATAGCTTGGGCGGCTTGAACCGGGAACGTTCAACCGGGCGCTGACAATCCCGCCGAAAAAATGGTTTCTCTTTCCGTCCTGAAGCCTTACCTCTAGACATTTGCCAAGGTCTTCCACGAAGTCCTCAATCGCATCCGCATCCCACGCATACTCGCGCTGGTACTTCGGCACTTCGAAAGTCTGGTTCTGTTCGAAGAGGACGGTGACTGATTGATGCGCTGTTTCGATCGTCATGAATGTGCTGGTCCGCTCGT
>JAWKVJ010000054.1:0-13258 GCA_041398085.1 Parvularculaceae bacterium | reverse complement strand
GCGCATCGGAAAGATCAAACCCTGGCAGTACGAGCTTCGCTCCCGGCCTCGGCGCGCAAGTCTGCGTATCGATGCCATCATGCAGCACTTTCAACTTGTCGGAGATGACCGGCGGGAATTGGCTCTTTTGATAGGCGGTTGGAACGAGACCAAAGTCGCAGGCCGCGAGGTCGATGAGGATCGGCGCATTGCGCCCGCGAGTTCTTAGCAAATCGTCTTCTGACGGTCTTTTCTCACCCTTCAGAAATGCGACATCGGGTCCGACCGGCTGATAATACCATTCAAAATAACCGATATAGCGCGCATCCGGCCACACATCCTTCAGATACATGCCAGGGCCCCAACCTGAATGCGCCACCATTACATCCGGTGAGAATCCGCGCTTCTTCAGCTCGAGGCACGCGCGCGCCGCCGCCTGGCCATTTATTGCAGCTTTCTCAAACGTGCCGGCGTAAGGGTGAACGCCCTTCGTCACTTCGCGGTGCGGTTTGTAGTTAAAGGTTTTGATGACCGGCGACGCCGCGCCTTTGCGCCGTGTGCCGAAGACAACCTCCCAGCCCTTCCCCGCGAGATAGGTTCCGATCGGACCGAATTGCGCCGGGAAATTGTCATGAAGAAAAAGAATGCGCATGCCGATCGTCAGTCTTCGCGCAGCGCGTGGGAAAAAGCGTCAGTGAGCGGGCGGAGCAGATAAGTGATCGCAGGCCGCGAACCGGTGCGTATAAAACTCTCGGCCGGCATGCCGGGCACGAGCTTCTTATCGCGCAAAATCGCCTTTAATTCATCCTGAGACGGAAGGTCGATGAATACGAGAAAATAGGACGCGCCGGTTTTCGGATCGACAAGATTGTCCGCGGAGACCTGACGCACAGAGCCGATCGCTTCTGGCGTCGAGCGCGCATTGAACGCGGTAAAGCGAATGACCGCTTCCTGACCGGCTTTGACCTTATCGACATCTCTTGGAGAGATGCGAGCGGTGATTTGCAGCGTGTCGCCTTTCGGAACAATCTCCATTACCGGAGACCCCGGCGCGATAACGCCGCCGACCGTGTGGACGTTGAGACCAAGAACGACGCCGCTTTCAGGCGCGCGGATTTCCGTTCGCCTGAGGGCGTCTCTCGCCGCGGTCAGCTTTTCGTTGAGACTTGCAACCTGCACTTCGAGGTCTTGCGATTGCTTGATCGCATCCTCGCGCGATTGTTGCTTCAGCTTTTCAATTTCGAGCCTTGCCTCGGAAATAGCGCTCTCCGATTCCGCACTGGAGGCGGTGAGCTGGCCCTGCTGGCCGGCGATCGCTTCAACTGACCTCTCCAGCTCGCGCACGCGCGTCATTGGCGCAAAGCCTTCGGCGTTGAGCTGCTTGACGCCATCAAGCTCTTCGCCAATCAAACGCGATTGCGCCGCAAGCGACTTCAACTGTTTCCTGAAGCCGCTAATGCGCTTTTCCTGTTGAACGATCCGCTCTTCCAGAAGGGCGATCTGCGTCTTCTTCGTCGTTTCGCGCGCTTCGAGGAGTTTTCGTTGTCCAGCAAGATTCGGGGCGTAGTCCAGCCCTGCCGGCGCGAGCTTGTAAGCAAGTGAGTCAGCCGGAATTTCTGAAGCGCCGTCGCGTTCGGCGTAAAGCCGCGCGAGCCTTGCGACGCCTTCGGCCAACTGCGCTGAGAGCACGTCAACATTGGCGCGCGCCACCGTGTCATCGAGTTCAATCAGCGGCTGGCCAGCCTCCACCTCTTCGCCCTCCTTGACGAGGATTTTGCGGATCATGCCGCCTTCCAGATGCTGAATTGTCTTCCGGTTCGTTTCGACCGATATCTGGCCCGGCGCGATAACGGCGCTGTCAATCGGCGCGATGATCGACCAGATGACGAGGCCGCCGAACACAACCCCTGCGATAATCCAGCCGAGCCGCGCAAAATGGTGCGCGTCGTCGCGTTCGTTATGGGTTTGAGCGGTTTGCTGTAACATTACTGTTCGTTTCGGGATTCTTCTTGGCCCCCGCCGGAATCGAGGCGACGCCGGGCGCTATCTTGGCAAGAACTTCGTCTCGCGGACCATAGCCGCGCGGTTCACCGTCAACCAGTAATAATAGGCGGTCAACATGAGCGATTGCGTTCGGCCTGTGGGCGACGATGACAAGCGACGCCCCGCGCCGCTTGGCGGCGAGAATGGCGTTAGAAAGAGCAACATCGCCTTCAGCGTCGAGATTGGAATTGGGCTCGTCCAGGACGATAAGGACGGGATCACGAAATAACGCCCTTGCAAGACCAATACGCTGGCGCTGACCCGCCGAGAGGCGCTGGCCGCGATCGCCAACATCGGTTTCAAATCCGTCGGGCAGCGCAAGAATCATCTGCATTGCGCCGGCTGCCTGAGCCGCTGCGACGATATCAGCGTCGGATGCGGCCGCGTCAAAGCGCGCGATGTTCTGTTTGACAGTGCCGGAGAAGAGTTCGGTCTCTTGCGGAAGATAGCCAATATGCTTGCCGACTTCATCGCGCGACCAGGCGAGGAGATCGGCGCCGTCGAGCCTTACATCACCAGAAACGACGCGCTCGACGCCGACCATCGCGCGCGAAATTGTCGACTTTCCTGCGCCCGACGGTCCGATGATCCCGAGGGCTTCACCTGGCCTCACTTCAAGGCTGACGCCTTTGACGATCGGCTTTTTTGATACTGCGGGCTGGACATAGACCCGATCAAGCTTGAGTAGCCCATTTGGCGCGGGAAGTTCGATTTTTTCCGATTGTTTGGGTGCGGCCGTGAGAAACTTTTCCAGCCGGCGCCAGGCGACAAGCGCGCCGCCAATGAGCTTCCATTGTCCGATCGCGAGTTCGACCGGCGCCAGCGCGCGGCCCGAGATAATTGATGCGGCGATCATAATGCCGGCCGTCGTCTGCCCGCGGATGACGAGGACGGCGCCGACGCCATACATCAGCGACTGGAGCATCATGCGTCCGGCTTTCGTCGCCGCTCCGTAACCGCCAATGGCGTCCGCAGCGACCGCGTTTGACAGTTGCGAGCTTGCAGCATGTTTCCGCCAGATCTCCCTCAGCGCCCCGCGCATGCCCATTGCGTCATATGCAGCCGCATTGCGGATGATGGCGCCGACAGCCTGATCACCCGCAGCCGTCGATTCAATCGCCGAGGCGAGCGCCTTCCGCGACGCTCGCGCATTCAAGACGGCGAGCCCGATCAATAAGAACGCCCCGATGAGCGCAGTCATGCCAAGCGCCCAATGCAGGAGAAAGATGAGCCCGAGATAGAACGGGGCGAAAGGCGCGTCGAAAAAGGCTATGACGGCGGACGACCCGACAGCCTGACGGATCGTGCGCAAATCCTTCAGCGGCGCGTCGCCCGCCTGCGCGCCAGAAAGGCGGGAGCCATCGACGGCGGCGTTGAAAGCCGCATCGCTGAGCTTTGCGTCGAACCGCGCCGCCGCGCGTGCGACCAGCGCACTGCGGACAAAGTCCAGCACAGACATCCCGGCGTAGAGGCCGACGATGAGAAGCGTGATGACCAGCAGCGTCGGCATGCTGCGGCTCGAAAGGACCCGGTCGTAAATCTGCAGTATATAGAGCGGACCGGTAAGCATCAGCAGATTCACCGCCGCGCTGAACGCAGCGGCGCGCGCCAGAAGCGGTCGAGCCGCCGCCATGGCGGCGCGCATTTCCGGCGTCAATTTCAAAGCAGTCTTTGTCGCGCTCATCGCCTGTCGCATTTGCAGTCCGCCACGACCGTCATATCCCACACCGCCCAGCGTCAGATTATAGACAATATTCCTGAGCAAGTCCTTTAACCCTCTCGCGCAAGACGCAAAGGAAGGCCGGATCGCACCTGCAGGATTGTTGGCCTGCCCCCGAAGATAAACTCACTATCCTATTGTTTATCCTTAAAGTATCCGCGGTCAACCTTTGCGGCCCCACGCGGCCGCGGCCTGACGCTGCCTCCTGTCCGGCATTGTCATCTCCGGAGGAGGATACAGAGCTTGGGGCCGCATCGTCTTTCGTACTTACCGAAACCAGCGCCTGATCGAAACGATGGCTAACTCAGCTGTTTATTTCAGCCACCGCGCTTAAATAATCGCCGCTTCCACAAGCGCGCACAAATTGGCGCTCCCGTTCCGAAACAAATCTCAGGTGGTCGATACCTTCGAATATCCTGGCGTCGTAATGCCGGGACAAGTGACCGGCCACCTCACGGTTCGAAAGAACGCCGCGCGCCCTCCGCGCAGTTTCGACGAGACCGAATGCGTATTTGTTAGCCAGAATTTCGCGCACGAGGAAACGCGGCTTTTCGCCTGCGATCGTTCTGAGCTTCGCCAGATTGGACAAAACGTCGACGCATTTTTGGGTCGAGAAATTCGCTTTATAATTGCCCCGCGCATACCCGTAAAAAGGCCGCTTGAAAAACTTCACCGATTTGGCGGCGAGCCAGTACTGCGTCGCAAATAATATGTCTTCGGCGTTCTTCCGATCTTCGCCGAATGTAATGGTGTTCCGCGCGAGGAATTCGCGATTGAGGAATTTTCCCGTGATGAAATTATCGAGGATGCAATTCGGAAAATCGAGCGCCGACTCCAGATAATCAAGGCCGTAAAACAGCCGGTCAACATGGCTCGTCGAATAGGCGGTGCGCGTGACGTTATCGAAATCAAACCGACCGGTCGCAAGGACATCGTATCCCGAGCTGATATGCGAAGCCAACTCGTCCGCGTAGACCGCGTTCACGAAATCGTCCGCGTCAACAAAACAAATGTAGTCGCCCGCCGCTTCGCGCAAGCCGCGATTGCGTGAGGCCGCCCGCCCGCTGTTTCGTTCATTTCTGAATGCGCGCACATTGGCGAATTGCGATGCGAAATGCTCAATTATTCGCTCGGTCCCATCGGCACTGAAGTCGTCAATAATAACGACTTCGTATTCAATTGCGTCATCAAGAGCCAGGATCGAAGACAGGCATGTACCGAGCGTGGATTCGGCCTGATAGGCGATGACAATAAATGATATTTTCACGACGACGCCTCAGCCAATTTTCTCGTCGCCATTTTCACGCCCTCAATGAATGCTTCCGGATAAAAGCAGGGCTTCAGCGACCATGACTGCAGATACTGATGCGCCTCCATCAACTTCCCCGGATCGCTTGCAAGCGCGGCGGCCTCGTCAAGCGTTTCGAAGTAAAGCGGATATTCCTCCCCGAGATATTCCACGGTTGCGCCAAGCTTTCGCACGATGATCGGCGTATGCCGGGCGATGCATTCGAGGACCGTGTTGTTCGCAGTCGCATCATAAAGATCTAGGAAAACCACGCATTCGGCGAGAAGCGCGTCGTAACTCGCCGCATCAAGAAACTCGATCACGTCCGCCGATTCGTATGCCGAATCCTGAAATCCAATCTCCGCTTTCAGGCTCTTCGCCTCCCCCTGGAAACGTGCGCTCGAAAACAGATCGTCGCGTGACTTTGCAAGGATTGCTTTGCGATACGGCCCGGACGGCAACAGGAATATCGAATGAAGCTTGCGGAGCCATGAACCGATCTGGACTAGCTGGACGGAACCGCGTTGCAACGCGTCCGGTCGCCATTTTGCGACATTGTGATTGGTTGGATGCAGTACCGTTTCAACCGGCTTATTCAGCAAGCGGCGCAAATACTCGGCGTGATCGCTCGATACAGTAATGAGCCCGACATTCGTATTTGCGCATAGGTGATAGTATGGCGACTGGTAGAAATGAAGCCGCGATTTCCAGTCATAAAAGCGCGGGATGCCGCGCGGGCGGTGCGTTACGCCGATCCATCGCTTATCCCGACCGCCGGCGACGCAGCCGAAGTTCCATACAAACGATTTTTCCATGAAGCCGTCAAAGCCGATCGCATCATCATGGTGGCCAACCGCCTCAAGAAGCGATTGCATCACGAAATTCCAGCCGTCCCTGTGCGATCCGAAACCGCCGGCGCCAATCAATGAAAAATCTAACGCGCCTTTGGGAGCAATTGTGCGCCGCTGCGCAGCTGGCACGGGCGCGACTTCAATTTGATCTACGCCGGTATAATTCTTGTCGAGTTCGCGGCGAATGCGCCGCGAAATACGCTTGGCGAGATTTTGCACTCGACCCGGTTCCTGCCCACTCTCCAATCGCTCTTTTTGTACGGACGGCCCGGCGCCAACTCCGTTGTCTACCGAATTGATCTCTTCCAGGTATTGCGCGCTGTACGCAGGTGGCTGTCCTTCAGGGAGCGGCGTTAACGGCCGCTCGCGTTCCGTAAAATCTATTTTCCGCAAGGCCGTAGCCGGCAATCTGTTTGTCGTGAACCGGTCGACGATTGCCATCGCCCCCCGGTAGGACCCTTCACCGACGACATCGACATACCCCGCCTGGAACGGAGAAAACGCCCCGTCAATCTGGGCGTGCGTCGCCTCTGCGAAAATATCGCCAAAGTGATAGACCAGCGACTTCGCCTTGACTGACCATTTTGCGCCCTCGCACAGTTTCACGAAGAACCCCGGCGACTTCAGGAAGCCAATGATCGTATTTGCGACAGCCGGCTCGCGTTCGATAAAATAGTCATAGGCGCGCCGAAGCGCCAAAATGCGCAGATCTATCCATTCGTTTGCTTTTGCCGACGCCGCAATATTCGCATTCCAGCTCTTTGCACATTCAAAAAGCGCCGCCTCCGAAATATTTTCCAAATTCGGCGCAGTCTCAAACAGCCTAACAATTATCGCTTGCGAAACGGCGATGTTGGAAAAATCCAATCGGGACAGCACTTCGATGTTCCCGTATTTTCTTCGCTGCGTCGCCGGATCCTCGTCATCGCGCGCATCGAATGAGGCCGGAGCCAAAACATCGAATAACTGTATCTCTCTCGAACCGCGGCAATGCGAGGACAATGACTGGACATCCAGTGGATCCACGCCATTGTGGAAGTAGTAAAAGCTCGCGAGCTTTCGATCCGCGACCGCGCGAGCCATCGCCGTTAACTCGCTTTGGCCAGACAAATCGACTTGCTGGATGAAGACCGATTGATGCGCTCCGAATGCGGCGGCCGCATCGGCCGCGGCGGTCTTGTCCTGATAGAACAGCGCCACGATTTCGGTTTCCTGGCATTGGCGCACGACTTTGCTGAGCGAGTCGATGAGGCTGGCGCTGCGGTAATCGAGCATCGGAAATACAATGCATGCGCGTCGCACAGATTACCCCGGAATCGCCTTAGCCAGTTCCGCCCCAATACTTGAAACCAATAATCAATGCAAATTCGCGGGCGTGGAGCACTGGCCAAGTTTTTGCGCGATCGAGACGACCCAAACGCGAGGCGCGCATGCGTATTTCGCGGCCGCTGACTCCGAAGATTAAAGTTGCTGACATTCAACAAAAACGCATATAATTCAGGAAAATCTCGATTGGGCCCCCGAATTAAATGAAGATTTTCATCTCCACAAATTGCCAATCCTACGGCTTGGTGAATTGCATGTCAGTCTTGTGTCCCGATGCAAATGTGTCGGGCGCACCATTTGCGCAGCTGAAGGATGACAATCAGCCGACCGATCCCGACATCGTCTTCACGGCTCCCGAGTTCCGCGACAAGATCGAGGAACGCTTCCCAAAGGCGGACGTATACGCGATTCCGTTTGTTTTTTTCGACCGGTATCACCCTGATCTGACTTATGTGAAAGCCGGCGCCAAAAATGTCTTCACGCCATGCGACGCCTATCATTCCCTTATCGCGTTTGGCGGATTCATGAAGGGCTTTTCTGAACGGGAAACTCTTGCGCTATACAACGACGAGGTCTTCTCGGCGCTTGGATATTTCGTAGGCTGGGCCGAAGCGCAAGATCAATTTGTATCGGCTTTTCGGCAGGAAGGAATCGAGATCGAGGCGGACTTCGTCCGTTGGTCGCGTTCCGGCCCCTTCATGCATTCATTCAACCACCCGCAAATTCGGTGTCTTTTTGACATCGCGAAACGCGCGCTTGACAAGGCGAAAACGCGACGCATCGACATCCCGAATTGCATTGTTAATGACAATCTCATGGCGGCGTCGATTGTGCCCGTCTTTCCGTCGATCGCTCTGTCGCTCGCATGCGAAGGGTCATATATCTTCAAAGTCCATGGCTCATACAAAACCATTTCACTCGAAAAATTCGTGCACGATTCGTTTTTGGCTTACGCTGAACACGACAAACGAACGTTGCGCGTCAATGACTCGATGAAGCCCGTCTATGAGCAGTTCTCGTTAATATCATGAAACAATCAGACAACCCATATAAACTCCTGCCAGACCGCAATTTCTGGCGTCGCTGCCTGTCTTCGAAAAGCCCGCACGAAGTCGATCCGGTCGCCGATACGAAGTTCAAGATTTCACCCGATATGCGCGTTGCGACGGCTGGCAGCTGTTTTGCGCAGCACATCGCTCGCATCCTGAGTCGCAGCAGCTTCAACTATTTTGTGCCGGAAGACGGCTCGAACCTGACGCCGGCGGAGCGTGATCGCCGCGGATATGGCGTGTTCTCAGCGCGTTTTGGCAACATTTATACGGTGCGTCAGCTGCGTCAGCTTATCGATGAAGCCTATGGCGTCCGCTCGCCGCAACATTCGCCTTGGCTTCGTCCTGACAATCGACTCGCCGACCCGCTGCGTCCGTCGATTGAGCCGGATGGGTTTGCGGGTGAGGCTGAATATCGCGAAAGCCGCGATACGCACCTGGAAGCGGTGCGTCGGATGATTGAACAAGCGAACGTATTCGTCTTCACGCTTGGTCTGACTGAATGCTGGCGATCGCGCCGCGACGGAACTGTTTATCCTCTCGTCCCCGGCGCGGTTGCGGGCCAATATGACCCCGATGAGCATGAGTTTTACAATTTCAAGACTCAGGAGGTCATCGAGGATCTGGCGGCCGTTATGAAGCGGCTAAAGGAAAGAAATCACGCACTGAAGTCTATTCTCACGGTTTCCCCGGTGCCATTGATCGCCACTTATGAAAACCGTCATGTCCTGACGTCAACGACATATTCGAAATCAGTGTTGCGCGCCGCCGCCGGCGAAATCGCCGATTCGGCAGACTGGATCGATTATTTTCCCTCTTATGAAATCATCACCGGGAATTTTAATCAGGGTCGGTACTATGAAGATGATTTGCGGCAAGTTAATCCGATTGGCGTCGGTCACGCCATGCGCATGTTCATGAAGCACTATGCAGTCACGGACAACGGCGAACCGGCGTCGCCGGGACGCGTTGCGCGCGCGGGCATAGACCAGGATGAAGTAATCTGCGATGAAGAGACGCTGGACGTAGTCAAGTCGGATTGATCTATGCGTCGCTTAGCCGATTCCTCGGGGATTGGCGAATAATACGCGCGACGGCGCCTCCGGGAGCGGATTTTATGCCTGATAAATCAGACCTTATTGCCCGAATTGAAGCAAGCAATGATGCGCGGCGGAAGCTGATGATTGAAGCGATTGAAGCGACCGGCGTCACGGATGCTGATCGGTTCATCGACAAGGCGATTCCTCAGTCGACGTTGTTCATGATTGACATCATTCCCTACATCCATCGACTCTACGAACATCTCCCGGAAGGCGTCTGGAAAAGCGCGCTCGATGTCGGCCCGGAGAATTTCGGCGGGACCAATCTCCTCGCCTCGACGCATGCCGCCGGCACGTTTTGCCGGCTGAAACTGAACGTCACGGCAGTTGATATAGTCGACCGTTTCTCCATTCTGCGTCGCCTGGTCGCTCCAGGCGTTGAGTTTCTGAAACAGGATATTTTTGAGATCGACGATCGCAAATGGGATTTTGTTATTGCATCTCATGTCATTGAACATGTGCCGAACCCGCTAAAATTTGTGCGGCGGCTCCAAGTGCTGGCGAATGATTTCGTAATTATTGCGGCGCCCTGGCAGGAAAGCCCGCTGAAGACCCCCGGCCATATCAATACGATTTCGAAGTCCCTAGTGCGTCAGATGGGCGCTCGTAATCTGACGATCTTTACGAATTACACTTGGGGCAAGGAACGCGAAGTGTGCCTGTTCTGGCTTCCCGCGGGCAAGCAAGAAGGCGACGGCTGACCCCGTATTTGATTGCCAAACAATCCAGTCGTGTTGTCGCGCTGATTGCGCACGCTTACCCGAAGGTGAAATCGCTGGCGTCAAGTTGGGCGACGGTGACGCCCTGAAGGGTGATGATGTCGCCGCCGCCGAAGTTGATGGTGGTGTCGGCGCCGTTGTCGCTCGCCGCCGCAAGGACTTCCGCGAATGTGTCGAATGCGGTCCCGAAGCCCTGAAGATTGATGACGTCGTCCGTCGCCGCCCCGGCGACGAAGTCGGTGATCGTGTCATGGTCGTCGCCGAGCGAGAAGATGAACGTGTCGTCGCCAGCGCCGCCGGTGACCGTGTCCGCGCCATTCCAGCCCTGAAGGACGTTCTGGTATTGCGAGCCGATCAGACGGTCAGCGTGGTAGGAGCCGAACAGATTCTCGATATTGAACAGCGTATCCCCGGTCGCCGTGCCGTTATTCGCCGCGCCGGTCTGCAGGTTGATGAACACGCCCGTCGCCGAGTCGAAATACGCCGCCGTGTCGAACCCGGCGCCGCCATTGAGGACATCCGCGCCGTTCGCGCCGCGCAGGACATCGTCTCCGGCCCCGCCGAGGATCCCGTTATTGGCGTCGTTGCCGATCAGATTGTCTGCAAAAGCCGAACCGATCACCACCTCGATCGACGTCAGGTGATCGCCCGTCGCTTCGGCGTTATTGGCGATCCCGTTGAAGGAATTGACGAAGACCCCCGCGCTCGCGCCCGAATAGTCGACCGTGTCGATACCCGCGCCGCCGTCAAGCGAGTCGCCGCCGGCGCCGCCGATCAGCGTGTCATTGCCGATCCCGCCGCGAAGAACGTCGTCGCCGTCGCCGCCATCGAGGCGGTTCGCACCATTGTCGCCGATCAACTGGTCGGCGTGAGACGAGCCGATGACGTTCTCGATCGATGTCAACACATCGCCCGTCGCATCGCCATTGTTCACGACGCCGTCCGTCAGCCGCACGAAGACGCCGACGCCCGACCCGACATAGCTAGCCGTATCAATGCCGCTCTCACCGTCAAGCGTGTCGGCGTCCCGACCGCCAATGAGCGTGTCATCCCCGATACCGCCGTAAATATGGTCATCCCCAAAATGCCCTTGCAGTAAATCATTACCCGGATCACCAAAAATCGTATCTGCATCGTATCCTCCGAGAATCGAGTCGGAGCCATCGCCACCGTAGATAAGGTTTAGGCCGGAATAGGCGGAAATTGAATCGTCGCCCAGCCCCCCAAATATGGTGTCATCGTCCGAATAACCATCAAGAACATCATTTCCCTCGCCGCCATCAATGAAATCATCACCGTTGAAGCCGACTATAGTGTCGGCTCCCGCGCCGCCTAATATGCTGTCATCTCCTCCTTGGCCAAGAAAATAATTGCCGCTGCTATCGCCAAAAAGCGTATCGTTGAATTCACTTCCGAATGCGCCTTCAAAACCCGAAACGGTGTCACCGTCGGCCGCACCGCCCCATACAATGCTATTCACCAGATCGACATAAACGGCTGCGGTCGAACGGATATAGCCTAGCGTGTCGAACCCGGCGCCGCCATCCAGCAAATCCGGGCCAGCGCCGCCATCGAGATGGTCGTCACCATTACCGCCAATAAGAATATCTGCATCGACATCGCTATCGGATTGAGCGCCAAACAATGAATCATTGCCGTCGCCGCCATCCAGCGTATCCGCACCAATTCCTCCGAATAGGGTATCAGGACCGGCGAGCCCTACCAGGCTGTCATCGCCGTCAAATCCTCGAAAATCATTTCCGCTGAGTTTGTTATCGCCAATCAAGGTATCGTCGTAATTCGACCCGTAAAGATCGGAGATTGATACAAGCGTATCGCCCTGCGCGTCTCCGCCGGCGGCGGTTCCGGCAAACAAATCAATGAACACGCCACCAGGGGAAAGATCGTACCGGACGAGATTGAGGCCCGTTTGCCCATCGATATAGTCAGCACCCGGGCCGCCGTCGATGACGTCGTAGCCGCCGCCGCCATAGATTGTGTCATTCCCGCCGTTTCCAGCCAATGAGTCGTTGCCGCCGAGGACGCCTGAACTATTTGAGGCGTCGTCGCCATAAATCAAATCGTCAGCCGCGGAGCCATGGATTGTATCGCTGCCAGCATAAACTGTCGCGCCAAAGTCAACACTGACCGTGTCGCCGACCAAGACGATTACCGAACTCGTCAAGCCGGACACATCAGTCAAGGAAAGATCTATCCTGTCACTGCCAGCGTCCAACGTTCCGCTTACAACATGTTCCGCATCGCCAATGAACCAAAACGCACCTGGCGAGTTATCGGAGAGCTTGGCCGGGTCAAATCCATCATTATCTGCCGTCGCTGTCCCGTTTCCAACCGCGACGACCGAGTAGTTTCCGATTACTTTCCACGCGGAGACGGTGAAATAGTTTCCGCCGCCGTAGGCGCCGTCCGCTGTCGCTGAGGCATAATCGCCGACGATGACTGACGCGCCGGTGAGCACCGACAGTCCTGCCGAAAAAGTATCGGCTCCTCCCGGTACGCCAGCAGTTTCAATTCCGTCGCCAAAAACTTCAATCGCAACAGAATTGTCGGCCAAATTGAAGTCGAACGTATCGGCCCAGGAAAGCGCGGCGGCCCAGAATGCCGCATTTTGCTCCATTGCGTTTCCAACACCGATTTCAAAACTGGCCACGTCCGCGCCGATGGCACCGCCTATCGTGTCGCCAAGCCCGGTAATCGATATTTCCGGAGCGCTTTCATTGTCATTGTTGAGATCGATTTGGAGTGACGTCGCAATTCCGCCGCGTGGCAGGCCGCCGCTGGTCGTTATCCCGCTCCCGGCGATATCCAGATCAGCGCTGCTCGATAAGAAAGAATAGGCGAATCCGGGGGCAGCGACACCTGCTGAGACAAAAGACGTTACGTCCGAATCCGCCATCGAAAAATTCTGGGAGAGATTTGCGAATGATATCGCGGCCATGGATTCAACTCCCAATGATTACACGCAACAAACGCCTAATTTTCTCCGAAAGCGCGAAGATTGCCTATAGGCGTTTCAAAACATTGACAAAAATATTCTAGCAGTCGTATGGCTCGTTTCAAGCAGGTATTTTGTATATGTAAGTATAAGTGATCTTCTTTTACCCAAAGAAGAAGTCGCTGGCGTCGAGCTCTGCTACGGTGACGCCCTGAAGGGTGATGATG
>JAWKVJ010000053.1:0-13454 GCA_041398085.1 Parvularculaceae bacterium | reverse complement strand
GACCGGCGAAAAACAGGCCCCTGTCGGGTTCGGCGCCTCACGCGAGGAACTGGAACTGACCGGCCGCAGGATGCCCCGCCGCGACCCGCCGCCTGTCCTGAGGCCCGCCGCGGAATAAACTCGAAAGCAGCTGTTTACGTTAACCTTGCGTTAAGAAATGCAGCTCATGGTTCAAGAATCTTCTCCCAAGAAGATACCCCACCATACCCCACGATAGTGAGTACCGGCCGCGCACCCCCCAAGGCGCGGCCGTCTCGCTATTGGGGCTGGAAAAATCCCGAAATTCGGTGTGGATTCGGCGGCGAGGCTTTGCTATAGGCCGCGCTCCTAAGGCTATTCCCCGATAGCTCAGTTGGTAGAGCAGCTGACTGTTAATCAGCGGGTCACTGGTTCGAGTCCAGTTCGGGGAGCCACTATTTCTAGACAAAGAAATCAGTGGGTTATACAAAATTCTTTGCGCGACCCCAGTTTGCTTCTCGAATATTTCTAGTGGGCGTAGACGATAATAGGAAAAGAAACTCGTTAAGGCATTCATCGCGCAGCCTGCCGTTGAAACTTTCGACGAAACCGTTCTGCATTGGCCTGCCCAGCTAAATGTAGCCCCACTCGATCAAGCGCTCTTCCACCCACTGAAGAATGGGGCTCGACGTCCGCTCCGTGCAATTGTCGCTTGCAGCCACGCAAAGGCAACCGCAAATGCTATCAAGCTGGCGCGCGGTGCGTACGTCTGATAACGAATTATCGACGAGTTAGGCGAGACATTCACGTGTGCAGTCGCCGATGAGCGCGAGGATGCGCACGCGCTTTACATTAGAGGGCGCAGCCTTACTCAGCCAAACCCACGCGACATTGAAAAAAAGAGCCCAAAACGCTCAATAACTGTTTTCGTACTTACTGGGTGTTTCCAACTTCGGTAATTTCCGCGATTACGCCGTCACCGCAATGGACGAGGATCGCTCGGTATCCACCAGCCATCGCCTCGCCTTCGTACTTCACCGTCTCGGTGGTGACGACTTGCGTAACCATGCCATCCGGCGGCGTTGCCACAAGGTTTATATGCTGCGCGGGCGGAAGTCTCCGATCCGTTGGCCCGGCTTCCCAGTCAAACGTATAACCCGGCGTCGGCATGTCGACTTCACCAGCCACATGCAGGGTCGGTTTCGACCCGATGCCCGGCATGGCGTCAACCCAGGCTTTCCACTCTCGGCTGTCGAGCACCGGGCAATCGGCTGGCATAGCTGCCTCCTTGTCCTTCGGCGGTTTTTCCGTGTGTTCACAGGCGGCGGCGAACAACAATGCTGCCGACGCTGTCATCAGAAATGCATGTTTCATGACTTTTCCTCTCGTTTAACGCCCGCGATATGCGAGCCAGGTTTTTTTTCGTCACCCAAAAATCGTATTGATGAATTTCGATACATTGATCAGCGCATTGAGCCGGTGACGCATGAAATTGCGCTCCAGCTCAATCACGTCGCGCCCGATGACAAGTGCACGGTCGCGACGTTTTTTATGGCTGGTCCATTTCGGGCAGCCATCGCAGGACGGCGCGCCCGAACGCGCAAATTCAATCAGATAACCGGACATGGCGTTAGCGACGGCGAGGTCGCGCTTGGAATAACGCTTACCAAGCCCGTCCGCATATTCGACCGTATCCAGCATGAACGGCACATCATAGCCATGGGGCGCGCCATTGGGCAGCGTCGCCTCATCGGCTGTCGCCACATAATCGAAATAGTAACGCCAGGTGGGCGCCTGTTTCGAATGCCGGCTCGCCGACCAGCGCGTATTCATGGTGAAGACGACATCGCGCAGCGCCTGACGTGCGCGTTCTTCCTCTGACATATTGCGATAGAGCACTTTGAGGCCGACGCCCGCTACGCCCAGCTTTCGAATGATCTCCGCCGGATCGAGACCGAAGGCGGAGATCACGCTGGCGTCATCGCTGGTGTTGCCGATCATGAACGGCACGGGAGCGTCGTCATCCTCAGCGAACAACTCGGCCATGGATTTGGGCAACATCACGCCGCCGACAATCGGCACAGGACCGAAAGACGCCTCTTTGTCTTCAATCTCCGCAAACTGTTCTGCCGGTATGGCGCGCAATTCAGCCAATGATGCGTCAGCGCCATTTAACCCGACAGCGCTCGCGACATGATTGGCGACGCTTTGCGCTTTTTCCAACGTCGCATCCGCAAGGATGTAAACGCTCATGGCGACAGCTTTCTGGAAAAGCCCGCGCGACCGCTGGGAGACAAGGTGGGCCATGACGCTTTTGCCGCCCGCTGATTGGCCCATGATCGTGACGTTTTCCGGATCGCCGCCAAATTGCGCGATATTGGCCTTCACCCATTCAAGCGCCGCGACTTGATCGAGAAGGCCGAAATTATACGCGCCTTCAGACAATGACGGATGCGCAAAGAAACCGAGAGACCCGAGCCGGTAATTGAAATTGACGAAAACAACGCCTTTCTTGGCGCTTGGGCTTCCGTCATAAACATCAAGCCCGCCAGCGCCGAACACATAAGCGCCGCCATGAATCCAGACGATCACTGGCAGTTTCGCGGCAGGATCGAGGTTGGGCGACCAGACATTGAGATAAAGGCAGTCTTCGCTGAGGCTTCCGGGGTCACCTCCATTTTCCGCCGAAAGCCCAGGTTTTTGAATGCAGGCGTCGCTATACTCCGTCGCCTGACGAACGCCGTTCCAGGGTGCCGGCGCGGCTGGCGGCGCCCAGCGCAGGTCGCCAACCGGCGCTGCGGCGAAAGGAATCCCCTTGAAGCTGTAAACGCCGTCGCTATCGCCGCCGCGAACAGATCCATAAACGGTTTCAACGACGGGCGCCGCCGCCATGGCGCTCAGCGACAATGATAGTGACAGAATGCTGGAAAGCGCGACAATGCCCAAAAGCATGAGACGGCGGGCGGGCGGCGCTATAGTCGCGAAGGCGATCTCAGTCATGCCGGGGAACAACGCACAAACGCCGCACGCCCGCGCGCGAAATCAATAATCGCCGCGCCGTCTTTGTCTCGTCGCGACAACACGGTCATCTTGCCGTTGGTGAAGGTCGCAGCGCCGTTTTCTTCAGCCGCAGGCAAAAGCGGTAGGCGCAGGCTTGTCTTATCGGGAAAGGTGACAAAAGCTGCGCCGGCTTCAAGGGCGATCAGCAGGCGCTCGCCACCGCACACATAAGCTGTCTGAGGCGGCGTGATCATCATGCCGCCGGAGCCTGCGCTAGGCGCAGTTTCCGGCGGATTGAAATCGCCGACCCTGATGAGCTTTGCCGTCACCGATGCGGGCGACTCTGACGGATCAAGCGCAGCGCGTTCGGCGGTGATGTAGAGCAGATCATCACCTGAAACGATCTGAACAAAGACGCCAAGCTTTGCGTTTTTTGAAATCAGCGCTCGCGTCGCCGCCATAGTGAAATCCGTCGGTAGCGTGTTGATCTCGCGATCCTCGCTAGCGATGACTTCGGCTGCGATGTCCTGGCGCGATGCGTCGCGAATTTGAATGCGCGCGATTGTTCCCGCCGGCAGCGTCACAGGCTCGTCCGCTTCCAAGGTTCCCCATAGGATGAGTTGTCTGTTCGGCGTTGTCTGATGATTTGGCGCATAGCCTTCCAGGATGGCGATTACCCGGGCTTTCATTTCGTTTCCCACCCGGCCCGCGCTGCGGATTTCATGTTCGTCCGGCTCCGACGGCTCGCCATTGACCGTCTTCTCGCCGGACACAAAACGCCCGTTTTCAATCACGATCGTCATTTCGGATTCATACCAGCCGTCAGATGGCGCGCCGGCGTTTGAAAGCTGACGCGCCCATTTTTTCGACCCGGAAAAGGCTCCGCTGTCGTAATAATGTGCGACGCGCGCCGCGCCATAATCGCCAAAATCTTGCTGTTCAAAAATCGCGATCGGCATGTCGCCGTCAAGAAAGGCGACAAATTCCGAGCTGACATCGCCCGCAGAATAAGACCCTCTTATCCATGGCGATAAAGACAGCTGAGACTGAATTTCCGCAAACGGATGACCTATCACCGCCGTCGCAGCTGCTTCGCCCGGGACTACCTGATTTCCGACGATATTTTCCGGTTCACTCAGGTCAGTTTGCCCCGAACAAGCTGCGATCAGGAAAGACATAAAAACGATTACGTGCGGACGGATCAATGGCGCAAAAACTCCTGCATGAAATTTCAGTATAGACACAAAACACAGCCGCCCTGCGCTACAGGTTCAGCAAAAAACGCGGCGACGCCAAATTTCGCGCCGTCGCATTATTTTTCACCCGGCACCAAGAGCCGAGCGCATAGCCGCAAGTCCCCTGCCGCTATTTCGGCTGTGGCTTTTGATTTTCTACGACCACAGGGCGCGCAGAACGAAGCTGCGCGATAAAGCCAAAATCCTTACTCTCGGTGCAGCCAGCAGAAATCTTCTTACAGATGCCGCCGAAATTCTCCTTTGAACAAATCTCCCACCAGCCGGTGGAGATATTAATGGAACGCGTTGGATAGTTGATATCGCCATCAGACGAATGTTTCGAGCGTCCCGGGCCTTTGCACTTACGCGCAAGATGTAGCGTCAGCACTGGTTTTGGTCCTTCAATGGCGGGCGCCGGCCTGATGGAGCCGATCTCCGGCAACTGGATTGCAGCGATACTGGGCGTATCTTTTGTGATCAGACGACAGGAGCCGGCGAAATTGGGCTCTGAGCAGGCTTGCCATCTGCCTTTCTTTACGCGGATGGAAGAGATGCCGTGGCCCATCCAGTCCATGTCGGTTTTCTCATTCTTGATGAAGACAGCTGGACCGCTGAAGTCACGATCCCGATAGATAATTGCTTCCGCCTCTGGCGCTGCGGCCGCCATCGGACGAACAGAGCGCACCTGACCCCAGAACTGAATCTCATTCAGGTCCGAACATCCGGTTTTTGTCACTTCGACACAGTGGTGGAAATCTTTATCCCTGCAAACCTCCCATTCGCCGCTCCTGACCCTGATCGAATCCACAGGATAGTTGACGTCGCTGTTGCCAACCGTCGTCGATAACGCCGGCCCTTTACAGTTCTTATCCACATGAAGCGCGATGCTTTGTGCAAAAGCCGGTGAAACCATCATTAACGCGGCGATCAAACATGAAATTCGCGCCTTTACTTTTGAGATCCTCATACAAGCCTCCCCAGAAAAGCACATCACGCTTTTCCCGCCACGACGGCGTGTTAAAAATGATCGGAACGACGCACGATTAAGCGACTTCGCGCCAGATTTAACTATAAAAAGAATACGAACCGAGTCTGTCGGAATACCGACATTTAGCAGAAAGCACGGCTAACTTTTCATTCGTGCGACCTGCATTAATTTTGCCGCATCAAGTATTTCAATCTGGCCGTAAGACTTTTTGATAAGCCCTTGTTTCTCCAACTCCCCCAGAAATTTGTTGACGTCTTGCCTCGTCGTGAACGCCGAGGCAGCCAGGATTTCTTGTGATAAACCACGCACAGGATGAATGTCGCCTTCTTCGTACCAGGGCGACCGGCTGAAATCGATAAGCAAGAAAGCCAGTCTCTCGATTGGCTTATGATGTAGCGTATTCATGAGGTAGCTGTAGATTTTCCGCATTGAGCTCAATTGCGGTGCAATCAATTGCAAAAGATTTTTCGGGTCTGCGCATAAGAGCGACCGCACCGTGGCAAGCGGCACAAACAAAAGCTCACTGTCAATTGAGGCGACGACATCGAATGTATAAGGTTTTCCTTCTGCACAAGCCAAAAACCCCACCCAATCCGGCGCGTGAAACACCGCAAGGACGACGGTTTTGCCGTCATGGTTTTCCGCTTGGGAGTGTATCTGACCGTCAAGAACGCCAAAAAGGCCGGCGGGCTCGTCGCCTTGTCGAAACAAAATCTGACCACGCTTCAAGCGCTTTCTAAACCCGCTGCGCAGTATGGAGTTCTGAACAGACGGCTCCAGTCCTGAAAACCACCGCTCCGACTGCAATATTGTTAAGGAACCGGCCCCAGACTGCTCGGAAGCCGCCTTTACGCCATCGCCCATTCTCCCGCCTCGCAATGTCGCTCTCGCGACATATTGATCGTTAGCGAGGAACAATCAAGCCATTGAGTCATCCCGTTTTCAGTTTAGATAATGATCGCAGCTTATAGATATTATACAGTGTAGGGATGATAATGGCCGCCAATCACTCCGGATAGAAAATATTTCCTTGTTCGATTACCTTACGGATAATTCTGTCATCCGGAAAAGAGGCTTTTCAAATTATGACTCTTTTGCGAATGTCCGTGATATCATTTGTACTCCTGCCTGCTGCGGCTTGCGGGCGGCAGGATGCACAATCAGACGACGTCGCAGAGGAGCCGACGGAAGCCGCCGCTGTAACGACCAAGCATGACATAGCAACGTCCTCCCTTTCTTTTTCCAGTTTTAGCGTTTTTTACAGCGATTGGTCACTCGACTCCCAGGCACCCAGAGGCTTCCCAGGCCGGGAGGAGTCAAGGACGACATCGTTTTGATACGCCACAAATCAAGGTCTTTGGAGATGAACTTGGAGCTTTGATCGACACGGATTGTTTTCGGATAACAAAACACCTTGCAGGCTTGGTCGAGCATCGGCGCCACGTCTTCGCCCTTACAACTGAAGCGCACGGGCGTTTCAGCCATTTCCTTGTCCATTTCTTGAGATAGGCCTGCTCGCCGCGTCGGCGCTCGTATGCTGGGTCGATCGCGTCACTTTCTAAACCCGACAGACGCGGCGTTCGCTGACCTTCTATGCGGCGATCGGCCAGTAACCAGCGACCGGCGACGATCAGGCCTTAGAGTTTTCGGCGAATATCGTTCTGGAGCATGGATTTGTCGAGCGACAGGTCAGACACAATCTTCTTAAGCTTGCCTTTTCCCCCTCCAGCTGTTTCAGCCGCTTCATCTCTGACGGCATCAACCCGCCTTACTTTTTACGCCAGTTGTAAAAGTCGCCTCGGCTATTCCCGCCTTGCTGCAAGCCTCCGAAACCGGCGCGCCTTCCTCCACCTGCCGCAGCCAGAGGCGATCTGCGCGCCTGTGAATTTGGATCTTTTCATTGAATTTCCTTCTCCCGTCACCGGGATCATAATTGGAAAATTCCAGCACTAAATGGTCCAAAGTTTGGGCAGCAGGTAAGGTGTTTTGTCGCCTCGCCTACAGCCAATATCCAACGGTCACTTCATCGCGGCGGCGGATCGGGCGCCCGATCACGATGACCTGGCGAGAAAGCGACCGCTTCACCATCACTCAGCATAATTGATTTGCTGCTGTCGTCTTCCTAGAGCGATAGCAACGCGCGCGTCACGTATGATTTTTACCGCCGTTTTCTCTGTTGTTAACCGGGATATGTAAAATTTGCCGGGGACAAGCGCTTGGTAAATCAGAGGTTAATAATCTTGCCGCCAATAAATTCGCAGGAAAAGAAACAGCTTTCCGGCGCACGCCTGATGATCATGGCGTTGGCGGCGGGCGTTGCTGTGGTCGCCATCATTTTCTCTGTCTTTACGTTGCAATATGATTCCACCGCACGTTCATTGCGGGAAAAAGAAATATCCAACTACGTTCGCGCGGTCGGCCAGACAACGGCATGGGGCGTTGATAAATGGCTGGCAGAGCGGATGAATCTTGTAAGCGGTCTCGCCGACGAGATTTCTTCCGATGCAATGCCCGGCGATGATCTCGCACTTTTGAAACAGCGCGTTTATCAAAAGCAGTTTATCTGGACCTATTACGGCGAAGCGAACGGCGCCTATCATATCTGGCCCGAAGACCCGACGCTTCCAAGCGACTATGATCCGCGAACGAGGCCCTGGTATCTAGCAGCGCTTGCGAATGGCGAAGCGACGCTTACCGAGCCTTATCTAGACATATCGACGAATGTTGAAACGATAACGGCAGCCGCGCCCTATTATCGAAACGGTAAAATTGAAGGGGTTGTCGGCGCGGATTTCGCGACCGACGAGTTGAACCGCGTTCTCGCCGACACCAAGATTGGCGGCTTTGGCTATGTCTTTCTCGTCTCGAAGGACGGCCTCATCCTTTCCCATCCTGATCGCATGATGGTCGGCAAGAATTTCAATGAGATGTTCGACGGCGCCGCCAGCCTCAGGAATGACGAGATGGCCAGCACGTCGATGGATGGCGCGCCAAAATTTGTTGAATTGATCAACGTCTCTTCTGAAAATAATCTCGGTTGGCGGCTGGCGGTCATTGTAGATCAGAAAAAGGCGTTTGAAGGCCTGACGGAATTTCGCCGGTCCGCAGCGATCGCCGCCTTTGTTGCAATGCTCGCGCTCGTTGTCATTCTTGGCTTCGTCATTCACCGCATTCTTGTGAAACCGCTCTTGACGGCGCGCCGCGAAGCGCTTGCTGCAAGCGCTGCGAAGTCTGAATTCCTTGCATCAATGAGCCATGAAATCAGAACGCCGATGAACGGCGTTCTCGGCATGGCTGAAGTTCTCCTCAATACCGATCTTGACCAGCGCCAGCGCGAACTCGCATCGATTATCGTTTCATCAGGCGGCGCCTTAATGACGGTCATCAATGACATTCTTGATTTTTCGAAGATGGAGGCCGGCAAACTCCAACTCAATCCGCGACCGTTCAATTTCCGCCAGACGGTCTATGAAGTCGCGACCTTGATGCAGGCGCGCTCGCTGGAGAAGGATCTGGAACTGATCGTGCGCTATGCGCCCAGCCTGCCTGAAGGCGTAATCGCTGATGAGTCCCGCCTGCGCCAGGTGCTGGGCAATCTGATCGGCAACGCCGTCAAATTTACCGACCACGGCTATATCATGATAAACGTCGCCGGCGAACGCATCGGCGATAAAGCCAATATAGAAGTAAGCGTCGTCGATACCGGCATAGGGATTGCGCGCGAAGAAATTCCGCGCATGTTCGATAAATTCGAGCAGGCCGACGGTTCAGCAACCCGGCGCTTTGGCGGAACGGGGCTTGGTCTTGCCATTTGTAAGAACATCATCGGTTTGATGGATGGCGAAATTGTCGCGGAGAGCGAGATCGGCAAGGGATCGGTGTTCAAATTCAAACTGACCCTGCCTATTGATGACAACATCAAGTCATTGCCGAAAATAAGCGCCAGCACGTTTGACGGCGCGCGAATTCTCGCCGTCGATGACAACGCCGTAAATCGCAGGGTCGTTGAGGAATTGGCGGATGGCTGGGGCCTCAGCGCTGTCACCGTTGGCGACAATCAAGCTGCAATGCTTGAGCTTGAAAAATCGGTGGCGGAGAACAATCGCTTCCACGCCATCCTTATGGATTTTCATATGCCTGAAGAGGACGGCGCCGCGCTCACCGCACGAATTCAGGAAGATCCGCGTTTTGCCGCCATTCCGGTCGTTCTTCTATCATCGGTTGATACGCCAACCGTCAATAAGCTGGGGTCGAAAGCGCGTTTTGTAACCTCGATAGCCAAACCTGTACGGCCTTCAGCCCTGATGGATGTGCTGGCGCGTATCCTCGCCGAGGATGCATCAGAATCGATCGGCCGCGTATCGGTCGCAATGCAAGAAGCTGAATTCCCAGCAGCGGCGCCGTCCGACGGCCGGCCGAAAATCCTTGTCGCCGAAGATAATGTCGTCAATCAGCTTGTTGTAAAAAACCTGGTTCCCGCATCTGAATACGAAGTGCTGATCGCTGAAAACGGTCGTAAGGCGATAGAAATGTTCCTTGAACATCGTCCCGCCGCGATCCTTATGGACATGTCCATGCCTGACATGGACGGCCTTGAAGCAACAATTGAGATCAGAAAGCTAGAGGCTGAGCGCAACCAACAGCCAACACCGATTATCGCCGCGACAGCGCATGTTCTTGAAGAAGACCGCGACCGTTGCCGCATGGCGGGCATGAACGACTTTTTGCCGAAACCGATCCGAAAACCGGCGCTTGAAGACATGCTCGGCAAATGGGTCGACGAAGCGATCGCATGGGATGAGGCGGCAAGCGCCTAGCTTGCCGCAATCCCGGCTTTCGCCTGCCGCATAGCGAAGGTGGAAAGCTCGCTTCCGGTGAGCGCGCCATTTCGGTCCATATCGCTTGCGAGCATTTGCTCAAGCGCGGCGCCGACAAATTCCTGACGCGATATTTTCCGGTCATCGCTTGCGATCGTTTGAAAAACGATCGACGCCGAACGCAAGATCGCCTCACGCTCTTTCGCGTCAACGTTTGCTGGAACGCTCGCCGGCAGCGCAACCTTGCCAACCGACATGCCGATTCTCATCGGCGCAAAGTGATTGACGCGCGCCAGTTCGGCGGTCACCAGGGCCTGCGTCGCATATTCGTCAGCGTCGAGGGCGCCGCTATTGTCGAAGTCAGCGCGCTCAAAACGAAGGGCCGCGTCTTCGGCTACCATCGACGCGTCAAGCTGGGTGATCGTCGCGCCATAGGCTGACCCAGACTCAGGCGTAGCCTCTTTCCAGAGCCCTGCGCCGGCGGCGATTGCCGCGGCGATCGCAGGAATTGCAAATTTCGGAGCCAGCACGATAGCCATTCTTCTTCTCCCAGCATTTGTTCGATGGGAGGAAGACTGGCCGCTCTTCCGGGCGGGGTTTGGAAAGAATGGGGGCCTTGTTGGGGCGAATGAGGCCTAATTCCGGCGGCGAGCCCGCAATTATCCGCCGCTTGCCGCCTTTTCGCCGCCAATCGCCTGTTCTCGCGATTCAGCCCAGCGCGCCTTGATTTTGGCCGACGTCATCCGCGAGCCATCCGGGGACCAGCCCGGCGGACCGAACAGATACCCCATCACCTCGCCGAGGTTTTTCGAAGACGCGACGTCTTTGACGATGCCAGCCCATTCGTTGAAGGCGATAATGAACGGATTGAAGGTGCCGAGATTTTTGACGATGCCGTAACGCGGCTTTTCGGCCCGGTCCTCCTCGACGAAGGTTCCGAACATCCGGTCCCAGATGATGAGTGCGCCGGCATAATTGGCGTCGAGATATTTGGGATTGGTCGCGTGATGAACGCGATGATGGCTCGGCGTGTTAAAGATGAGTTCGAATGGACCCATCCGGTCGATCATCTCGGTATGAATCCAGAATTGATAAACGAGGTTCATGCCGCTTACGAAAATGAGCATCGCCGGATGAAAACCGATGAGCACGAGCGGTGTTGTAAACAACAGTCCGCCAAGAATTTGTCCGGTCCATGTTTGTCTGAGCGCGGTCGTTAAATTGTAATGCTGCGATGAATGATGAATGACGTGGCTCGCCCAAAACCATCGGCGCTCGTGACTGATCCGATGAAACCAGTAATAGCGGAAATCGTCGAGCACGAAGGCGATCAGGACAGACCACCACGTATTTGGAATATCAATAAGCCGATAATTATAGGCGGCGACCCACGCGCCATAGACCAGCGCGCCGCCGCCCAGCAAGGGCGCGATCTGGCTGCCGAAGCCCATCACTAAGCTGGCGGCGGAATCGCGCGTTTCGTAGCGGCCGCGCCCCGTCGCCTTCCACGCCGCCATTTCAGCGAGGATGAGCAGAACGAAAAATGGAACCGCAAGGGCGACAACGTCAGGGAATTCCATAGACCGATTATAGGCCTTCAGCCTTGAATTCTGAATGCCAATCAGCAGCGATGTCTTCGCTTTCGGCCGTGACGGTCACCTTCGGCAGGGAGGGTTCACCGAGTCGCCAGACAAGGCTGCGCCCATTTTGTCTTACCGGCGCAGCGCCGCTCCTGAAGCGGCGGCTCGCAAGCCCGTCGCCAAGGACGAAAACAAGCGCCGTCTCTCCGCCGTTCACTGACGCGGCGGCGGCTGCCAAGCCGTCGCTGCTGACGCGCCACGTGGCCGGTTTGAAATCAGGCTCGTCGAATGAAAGCCGATCGGCGGCGGCGGCCGCATCAATTTTGACCGTCCGCCACGCACCGAGGAAATAGGAAACGGCGACCATAAGGATGATCCCGCCAAGCGAGATCGCCAGATCGATTGCCAGATTTCCCGTCAAGACGCGCCTGCTTAACCGACGATATCGGATTCAGCGAAGAAGAACGCGATCTCCTCAGCCGCTGTTTCCGGGGCGTCGGATCCGTGAACCGAATTTTCGCCAATCGATTCGGCGAACTCAGCGCGGATCGTTCCCGCATCCGCTTTCTTCGGATCGGTCGCGCCCATGATCTCACGATTGCGCGCAATCGCGTTCTCGCCTTCGAGCACCTGCACGACGACGGGGCCGGAAATCATGAAGTCGACAAGCTCGCCGAAAAATGGGCGTTCCTTGTGGACCGCGTAAAAACCTTCCGCTTGTTTGCGCGTCATCTGGATGCGCTTTGATGCAACAACACGCAGGCCGCCTTCTTCGAATTTGGCGATAACCTTGCCGGTGAGATTGCGGCGAGTCGCGTCCGGCTTGATGATCGAAAATGTGCGCTCGAGCGCCATTTGGGGACTCCATCGGTTAAACAGGATTGGAAATTGGGCGCCTCCCTATCAACAGGAAGGCGCAACGGCAAGCGTTTGCGACCGCAGATGATGCTCGCCTGACCGTTGCCCCTGCCGGGCGCCGCGGCTATGGCGAGGCCCATCCGGGCATAGGGCCGGGACTGACAGGCGCGAAGATGCTGCATTTCAACGACCTGACCTATCGGATCGAAGGCCGGCCGCTATACGAAAAAGCGACCGCGGCGATCAGCGAGGGCTGGAAGGTCGGCTTTGTCGGCCGCAACGGCGCCGGTAAATCGACCCTCTTGAAGCTCATCCGCGGAGCGATCCAACCGGATGACGGCGAGGTTTTTATCCAGCAACGCCGCCGCATCGCCGGCGTCGAGCAGGAAGCCCCCGCCGGCGAGACCTCCCTCCTCGACATTGTCCTTTCCTTTGATACCGAACGCGCCGCGCTTCTTGAAGAAGTCGAAACCGCGAGCGACCCCCACCGCATCAGCGATATTCATTTACGCCTTGCCGATATCGACGCTCATTCCGCCGAAGCGCGGGCCGGCGCGATCCTTTCCGGTCTTGGCTTTTCCGGCGCCGACCAGAGAAAAGCGGCGCGCGAATTTTCAGGCGGGTGGCGCATGCGCGTCGCGCTCGCAGGCGTTCTCTTCTCCGCGCCTGATCTTTTATTACTCGACGAGCCGACCAATTATCTCGACCTTGAAGGCGCAATCTGGCTTGAGCAATTCATCCGCCGTTACCCGAAGACAGCGTTGATCGTCAGTCACGACCGCGATTTTCTAAACCGAACTGCGACGCATATTCTCGCTCTTGAAAATCGCAAGCTGTCAGTCTCGGCCGGCGACTACGACACATTCGAGAAAAAACGCGCCGAAGCCCGCGCCAACGCGCTTTCCTTTCGCGCTAAACAGGAAGCCCAGCGCCGCCACATGCAAGCCTTTGTCGACCGGTTTCGCGCCAAGGCGTCAAAAGCGAAGCAGGCGCAAAGCCGCATCAAGGCGCTTGAAAA
>JAWKVJ010000052.1:0-14219 GCA_041398085.1 Parvularculaceae bacterium | reverse complement strand
CCGCCTGGGCCTGCCGTCAAAGGCCTCCTTGACGGAACCTTGCCGGTCCGCTAACGAGCCGCCTCCCATAAGAACCGGGCGACAGAACCCGGGGCCAAAAAGCAACCGCGCGCTGAGAGCGAGATCGCCCGGCCGCGCCAGGAGTTGGAAAGATGTACGCAGTCGTCAAGACCGGCGGCAAACAATATCGCGTCGCCAAGGACGATGTCCTCAAAATTGAACGCCTCGCCGGTGAAGAAGGCGACATCATCACGATTGATGACGTGCTTATGATCGGCAATGGCGCTGATCTCACGGTTGGCGCACCGCTGATTGCCGGCGCCTCCGTCGCCGCCGAGATCGTCGAACAGACGCGCGGTCCGAAGATCATTGTTTTTAAGAAACGCCGCCGCCAGAATTCGCGTCGCAAGAAGGGCCATCGCCAGCTTCTAACCGTCGTACGCGTCACCGATATCCTGACCGACGGCGCAAAACCTTCGGCCAAAAAAGCTGAAAAGAAAGCAGCCCCCAAGAAGGTTGCGCCCAAGGCCGAGAAAAAAGAGGCGGCCCCCGCTGCTGACTTCAATGACGATGTTTCGCTGATTGGCGGCGTAGGGCCGAAGCTCAAGGAAAAGCTTGAAGGGTATGGCGTCACCTCACTGAAACAGATCGCGGCAATGTCTGAAGACGATGTTGCGAAGATGGATGAGGCGCTTGAACTCCACGGCCGTGCAGCGCGCGATGAATGGGTCGAGCAAGCCAAGGAACTCGTCGCCGGCAAGCCGCCGCGCGCAAAAACAGACCGCGACCGCGCGGGCGAATAAAGGAGACGGAACATGGCGCATAAGAAGGCAGGCGGCTCGTCGAAGAACGGACGCGATTCAGAATCAAAACGCCTTGGCGTGAAAAAGTTTGGCGGCGAAAGCGTTATTCCCGGCAACATCATTGTCCGTCAGCGCGGCACGCAGTTCCACCCCGGAGCAAATGTCGGCATGGGCCGCGATCACACGCTCTACGCGCTCAAAGGCGGCCGCGTTGAATTCGCAAAAAAGGCCAAGGGCCGGCAATTTGTGTCGGTCGCCGCAGAAGACTGAGCGGCGGCGGTTCAAACGCAGATTTCCAAAGGGTCGGTTTCGCCGGCCCTTTTTTTATTGTGCGCTAACTGAGACCAACCCGTCCGATCGCCAGGAATTTGTCACGGCGTTTGCGGCGTAACTCGTCCGGCGACAGCCCGCTCAACTCACCAATCGCTTCCTCGATTGCATCGCCGAGACGTTCAGCCGTCAACTCGTGGTCGCGGTGCGCGCCACCGACAGGTTCGGGAACGATCGTGTCGATAACGCCGAAGGATTGGAGGTCGGGAGCTGAAATCTTCATCGCTTCGGCCGCATCCGGCGCCTTCGATTCTCCCTTGCCGGCTGCATCTTTCCAGAGGATCGAGGCGCAGCCCTCGGGCGAAATCACGGAATAGACGGAATGTTCAAGCATCAAAACGCGATTGCCCGCGGCGAGCGCGACCGCGCCGCCTGAACCGCCCTCGCCGACAATAACCGAGATTAGCGGCGAACCGAGCGCAAGGCATTTTTCTGTACAGGTCGCAATTGCTTCGGCTTGACCGCGCTCTTCCGCGCCGCGCCCCGGATAAGCGCCCGGCGTATCGACAAGCGTTATGACCGGCATGTTGAAACGCTCGGCCATTTCCATCAACCGCATTGCCTTGCGATAGCCTTCAGGGCGCGCCATGCCGAAATTATGTTTGACGCGGCTTGCCGTATCGGCGCCCTTCTCATGGCCGATCAACATGACCGATCGCCCTCGAAACTGCGCCGGGCCGCCGACAATCGCAGCATCTTCTCCGTAAGAGCGGTCGCCTGCGAGAGGCGTGAAATCTTCAACGAGCAGCTTTACATAATCTGAAAAATGTGGGCGCTCGGCATGACGCGCGACAAGCGTTTTCTGCCACCGGCTCAGGTTTGAATAGGTCTCGCTAAGCACGTCCAGCGAACGCGCTTCAAGCCGGCGAATTTCATCAACAACATTTTCTTTCGCCGAGCCGTCCTTGTTCGAAGAATGGCGCCTCAATTCTTCAATACGCGTATCGAGTTCGGCGATCGGCTTTTCAAATTCCAGATATTTGAGCATGTCTTGCTTCCGCAAATTTAGAAAACAGCCTTAGGCCGACCGTCCTTGCGTATCAAGACCGGAAACCTCGCCGTCAACTCGCTCCACCCTTTCGTTTCCTCGCGAGTGGGTGGCTTGTGAAAACGAGGTCCTTCAATCGGTCCTCGGCGACATGAGTATAAATTTCCGTTGTCGTAATGTCGGCATGGCCGAGCATAGACTGCACAGCGCGCAGATTGGCCCCGCCCTCAAGAAGATGGGTTGCAAAGGCGTGGCGCAATACATGCGGCGACACGCGCGATGGCTCCACCCCCGCCCTCACTGCGAGACCCTTTAACAATTGCGCAAATCGGGCCGTCGTCATGCAGCCTGTTTTACCGCGCGAAGGAAATAAAAAGGGCGATTGACCGCCATTCGCGTGTTTCAGGAAATCCTCGCGAATCTCGAGATAATCATCGAGCGCTGCACGGGCGTGCGCCCCAATCGGCGCCATGCGCTCCTTGCCGCCCTTGCCGCGGACAATGACGATATCATCGCCTAGCGCCGACAACGGCAATGAGCACAATTCCGAAACACGAAGGCCAGAGCCATAAAGCAGCTCAACCATGGCGCGCAGCCTGATTGATTTCGGATCATCGCCCTCTGCCGCTTCGACAATCCGCTTTGTCTCCTCTGCTGACAGAATTTTAGGCAAAGGACGGCGCGTCTTTGGTCTCTCGACGAGCCGCGACGGATTATCGCCGCGCAGTCCTTCATCATAGAGAAAAGCGTAGAACTGACGGATGGCGGAAGTCTTGAGCGCCGCCGTCGCTGCTGAGATTTTATCATTCGCCAGTTTATCGAGAAACGCAGCAATATCGTCAGCGCCTGCTGTCAAATATGATTCATGACGTCCACGGATAAAAAAACCGAAACGCTCAAGATCCCGGCCGTAATTGCGGATAGTGGCTGCCGCAGCATCGCGCTCAACGCGCATCATATCGAGGAAGAGTGCAATTAGGCGCTCGTCATCATCCGGGATCGGCGTAGGTTCTTTCGCCGCCGCGTTCACGAGGCTTTCTTTGGTTTAAGACTTGGCGCCGGCACGCTCCCCTCGCCCGTTTCTGCTTTTCCAGACGCAGCTGGCGCAGGCTCGCTTGCTGACAATGACGGCGATGCGGAACGATAGGCGGTTTCAAACGCCCAACGGCGCGCCAGCGATTCAAGACCGGCATTGGCTAGCCCGCTCTTAACGATTGCGCGGGCGACGCCATCGCCTTTCGCCGCCGCAGTCGAAGCCGCCACCGCCGCAAGCGCAGATTGTCCTTCTGAACCCGTCGAGGCGGCGCCAAGCGCAGCGGCTACGATATCGCCAAGCGCAGCATCATGAGTGACGCCGACGCCCGAAATGAATTTCGGTTTTGCGGGCGCGACGCCGAGCGCAGCGGCGATGCGGGCCGATGCCGCGCTGTCGAGCAGCGAAAGATATCCGGCAAGCGCAGGTAGATTGTCGCCTTCCGCCGCATTCGAAAGCCATCTTTCGGCGCCGGCGGCGTCGCCCACCATCAAGCGGGCAAGCGCAAAGGCTTGCGCTTCAGTCGGATTTACAATCGCACCTTCAAGCGTCGTTATGTCATCGGCGAAAAGGAGCGATGCTGCATATTTTCGTGAAAAGCCTTGCGACCGGTTGATAACATCGGCGATCATAACGGCGCGGTCACGAATAAATTCCGGCGCGGATTTGGACGCAACATTCTGGAACGCAGCCGCTAATGTCGATACGTCGTCAAGCTGCAATCGCAATAACGCATCGGCATTGGATACGGTTGCGACGTCAATGGAAACGGAACCGAAAAGCGTTCTTAAAGCGGCGCCGTCAAGCGCGCCCATGGCCGCTGCGCGGCGTGCCGCTTCGAGCCTTAGCTCAACGGAAGCTTCAGCATTATTCGCTATGGCTGCAAGAACGCCGGCGTCAGCAGCGCCAAGCAGGTCCGGCGTCAGCGAAATATTCATGGCCCGAAGCGCCGCATAATGGATCGCGTCAATTGGAGCGACCGGGCGCTGCAAGGCGCCGCCGGCGGTCAGCGGCGTCAGGATCGCAACATCCGTCTCGCTGAGATCGCCCCGGTCGCGCAGCACGGAAAGCGCCAGTTCCGCGGCGTCAAGCTCATTGGCGCGCGCATAGCAAAATACGCGTAACTTGACTGCTTCGACATCATTGAGCGCGCCGGCAATGCGCTGGTTTTTCTCACAGGCCCCAACCGGGTCGTTCCTGAGCAAGTCAGCGACGGCAAGCGCCTCCAGAATCGTCGGCTCGCCCTTGTCGCCTGTTGAGAGGCTCTCGATCGTGCGTGCGTCATCGGCAAACCCGGCGCGCGCAAGCGCCATCAATTTGGCGCCGCCCAATTCGGCGGATGACCCGACCGGCGGATCTCCCGCTGATTCGAGCACGAGACGCAGTGCGGCATTGATCGACGGCGCCGCCGGGCGCGCCGGCGCTTTTTCAATTAGAGTCTTTAACAACTCTGCGTCAGCGCCACGCCATAATTTGTCGGGAAGCGCGCCAGAAGATTTATCGAGCACCCCGGTCGCAAAGACGCTTTTGGCGAGCGGCGCTTGTTCGATTGGCGCAAGGGGTACAAGCGGTTGCGGCGCCGGGGCTTCCTGCGCGAAGGCAAAGGCCGGAAGCGTGGCGGTGACAAAAACGAACAGCGCCTTACGCATGGCTGGCCGGGACCGCGTCCTGTTCAATCGTGTGCGTGTCGGGCCTCAAGGTGAGCCCATAGCCAAATAGGCCGATAATCGCGAGAACAGCGATGATGAGGACGATGATCACGAAACGCACGGAAACGAACACTCCTTTTCAGCGCCGACGGCGGAGAGCCGCTGGCGGGCCCGCCCAATCATACAGATATCACGCGCCGGACAAAACCGGCCAGCGCGGGAAAATGCCCTGCGGAATCGCGCCGGAAGCTGCATTAACCAGTTATGCGCGCCAAACGGACCTCTGGCGCGGGGCCAGCGGACTGATTACAGACTAGGATCTCATGCCCGCTGCGAAGCAAAAACCCCGCGCCATGCCGCGTCCGGACCGACCGATTGCGCTCGTCGGGATGATGGGCGCTGGCAAAACCACTGTCGGACGGCGTCTTGCGACAGCCTTGTCTCTTCCCTTTTTCGATGCGGATAACGAGATTGAAAAGGCCGCCGGCATGTCAGTTGCGGAACTCTTCACCAAGCATGGGGAGGAAAGCTTCCGCCGCGGCGAAGCAAAAGTCATCAAGCGGCTGGTTTCCGGCGAGCCGGTCGTTCTTGCAACTGGCGGCGGCGCCGTGACCGCCCTGTCAACGCGTAAGGCGCTGAAGGATAAAGCGCTCACCATCTGGATCCGCGCTGACATTGCTACGCTCGTTAAAAGGGCCACGCGCCGGCCAACCAGACCGCTGCTACGCCAAGGCGATCCGCATGCGACAATCGCGCGGCTCCTCGAAGAACGAACGCCCTATTACGCCAAGGCCGATATCGCGATTGACAGCCAGCCCGGCGCCCATAGCGAAACGGTGAAGGCTATCATTGATGCAATCGCAAAATGGCTTGAAGCTGAACAAGCTGAGAGAGGAGCGTCATGACTGCAGAGATCGTTGAAGTCAGCCTCGGCGCACGTCGTTATGCGATCGAGATTGGCGAGGGCTTGCTGGAGCGCGGCGGAGAGATTTTGATCCCGTATCTGAAGCGGCCTTTCACTGTCGTTGTAACCGATGAGAATGTCGACGCTGCGCAAGGGGCGAGGTTTTACGCCGGCCTCAAGCATGGCGGGGTCGCTTTTGAGAAAATCGTCCTGCCCTCAGGCGAGGCGACCAAAGACTTTGCACACCTGCAGGGGCTCACGGAAAAACTGATTGCATTTAATGTCGAGCGCAGCGACCTCATTGTCGCTTTTGGCGGCGGGGTTGTCGGCGACATCGCCGGCCTTGCGGCGGCGATCGTCAAACGCGGCTGCCGGTTTGCGCAAGCGCCGACGAGCCTTCTCGCTCAAGTTGACAGCTCAGTCGGCGGCAAAACCGCCGTCAATTCCGTGCACGGCAAAAACCTCATTGGCGTATTTCATCAGCCTTCAATTGTCATTGCTGACGTAGACGCCCTGTCGACGCTGCCTGAGAGAGAATTGAAGGCCGGCTATGCAGAAGTTGTCAAATACGCAGCGCTCGGCGACGAACCATTCCTCGCCTGGCTTGAAAACCGCGTCGATGACATCATGCGAGGCGATGCCGGCGCCAAACGGATCGCGATTAAAAGGTGCTGTGAGGCAAAAGCGCAAATCGTCGCCGAAGACGAGCGCGAACAAGGCGTAAGGGCGCTGCTCAATCTTGGTCACACATTTGGTCATGCGCTCGAGGTTGCGGCTGGCTATTCCGACGCGCTCCTTCATGGAGAAGCCGTCGCAGCGGGGATGGCTCTTGCCTTTGATTACTCGGTTGCGCTCGATCTTTGTCCGAAGGACGACGCCTTGCGTTTAAAGGCGCACCTAAAAAAGGCAGGCCTTCCTTCATCGCTCGCCGAACTTGGCCGCACCTTTTCGGCCAATGCGCTTGTCGCGAGCATGATGCAGGATAAGAAAGTCGAAGCAGGCGCGTTGACGCTCATCCTGGCGCGGCGGATCGGCGAGGCTTTCATTTCAAAAGATGCAGACCCCGCCTCCGTCCACGCATTTCTTAAATCTTGCGGCGCCAGCTAGGGCGCCCGGCAAATCAACGACCTCATCAAGCTTATGCCAGATATAGACCCAAATATCATCGCAATCGCAGCAGCGATTATCGCCCTGCTATTGGTTTCGGCTTTCTTCTCGGGTTCGGAGACAGCGCTGACCGCAACATCGCGGGCGCGCATGCACAAGCTTGAAAGCGACGGCGTGAAAAGCGCCGCCCGTGTTAACGCCCTCATTCGCGATCGCGAAAGACTGATCGGCGCTATTCTGTTCGGCAATAATCTCGTCAACATTTTCGCAACCGCTCTTGCCGGCGCATTGTTTGCAAAATTGTTCGGCGCCGGCGGCCTCGCCGTCTCAACCGCCACGATCGTCATGACAATTCTTGTCGTGATTTTTTCAGAGGTCGCGCCCAAAACCGCCGCCCTCGCCCGGCCCGACCAATTTGCGATGATCGTTGCACCGGTAATGCGCTGGATCGTATACGCGCTAGCGCCACTCACACGCATATTGCAAATTATCGTTCGCGGTGCGCTCTTGATGATGGGCCTGCGCCTCGCCAAGGGCGGTGCAATTTTTTCAGCGACTGATGAGCTTCGCGGCGCCATTGATCTTCATCATGAAGAAGGCGGTCTTGAGAAGGACGTGCGAGATATCTTCCGCGGCGCGCTCGATCTTGATGAGATCCGCATTGAAGAAATCATGGTGCACAGAAAGTCGATCGACATGCTCGACATCGATGAAAAGACCGATGCGCTCGTCGCGCATGCGCTGAAGGCCGGGCACACGCGTTTTCCGCTCTATCGCGACACCAGCGATAATATTGTCGGCGTCCTGCATGTGAAAGATCTGCTGCGCGCGCTTTGGGAGCTCGATGGCGATGTAACCAAGGTGAAGATCGCCGACATTGCGCGCAAACCCTATTTTGCGCCGGAAACGACGAGCCTTCAGGAACAGCTCGACAATTTCAAAAAGCGCCAGGAGCACTTCGCGCTCGTTGTTGATGAATATGGCTCGATCATGGGGCTCGTGACGCTCGAAGACATTCTTGAAGAAATTGTCGGCGAGATTGAGGATGAACATGATAGCCCGGTGCAAGGGGTCCGGCCGCAGTCCGACGGATCAATCAACGCCGATGGCGACGTCACAATTCGCGACCTCAATCGCGTCATGGACTGGACGCTTCCCGACGAGGAGGCTGTGACGATCGCCGGCCTCGTCATCCACGAAGCGCAAGCGATTCCAGAAATCGGCCAGACCTTCTCCTTTCACGGATTTCGCTTTCGCATTCTGCGCAGGCGGCGCAACCAGATTACTGCTATAAAAATCACGCCGATCGAGACTGCGCGCGAAGGCGCGGACTACAAAGACATTTAACACGGGCAAGAAGAAATATATGGCCGCGCGCGCGCCGGGGCGAAACGCCCTGCTTTTCATTTTCATCACGGTCATGATCAATATGATCGGTTTCGGCATCATTATACCGGTGATGCCGCAGCTGATCATGGATGTGACCGGCGGCGGCCTTTCGCACGCTGCGCGCTGGGGCGGAATTCTTTCGCTCGTTTTTGCAGCAATGCAGTTCATCATGCTGCCGGTTATGGGCTCGCTTTCCGACAAGTTCGGAAGGCGGCCCGTCATCTTGATCTCATTGATCGCCTATTCCGGCGACTTCCTCATTCTGGCGCTCGCGCCTTCGATTCTGATCATGCTGATCGCGCGACTCTTCTCCGGAGCTTTCGCTGCAACCTTCGCGACCGCCAATGCCTATATCGCCGATATTTCGCCGCCCGAAAAACGCGCAGCCAATTTTGGATTGATGGGCGCGGCCTTCGGCCTCGGCTTCATCATCGGGCCGGCGCTTGGCGGCATGATCGGCGAACAATTCGGCCATCGCGCGCCTTTTTTCGCTGTCGCTGCTCTTGGTTTTATAAACTTCATTTATGGCTATTTCTTTCTTCCCGAGACGAACCCGCCTGAAAATCGGCGCGCCTTTTCATGGAAGCGCGCCAATGCCTTCGGCGCTTTCAGGGAATTCTCCAAACATCCCGCCATTTTGCCGGTTGCCGGCGTCATCTTTCTGCTTGCACTCGCACAGTTTTCTTTTCCGGCCGTGTGGGCGTATTTCGCCGAAGCCCGTTTTGGATGGACGCCGCGCGATATCGGCTTATCGTTGATGGCCGTCGGCTTTAGCGCAGCGATTGTCCAAGGCGGCCTTACGCGCATTGTGATTCCGCGAATTGGTGAAAAGCGCGCTGCTTATTTAGGCGTTACGATCGCCATGATTTCCTATTTCGGTTATGGCGTCGTCACTGAGGGCTGGATGGTTTATGCACTCATCGCTTTTGGAGCGCTTGGCGGATTTGCCGCGCCCGCATTGCAGGGAATCATGTCGCGAAGCGTGCCAGCGAATGTGCAAGGCGAACTCCAAGGCGCAATCGGCGCGGTCAACGGCCTCGCCATGATCATCGGTCCGGTGATGATGACGCAGATCTTCAGTTACTTTACAGCGCCGGATGCACCAATAAGCCTTCCGGGCGCGCCATTCCTTGTCGCATCATTATTGGTAGTGATCGCCTATATCCCCCTTGCCAATGCGATGACGCATATATTGAGGCCTCGCGAGGAATCGGCAGTCTGATCGAGGCAGGAAGACTAGCGGCGATTATCGCCGCCGAGTCGCAAGCGCGCCGCCGTTTCAAGCAGGAACGCAGCTGACATGCCGAAGAGCAAGAGACCATCGGAGGCGATCGTGCCGGCGAGCAACCGCCATTGATCCGGCAGCAAGACGTCACCGAAACCAAGCGTCGTATAGGCGGAGGACGAAAAATAAAACGCCTCCTCAAATGTCTGAAATGCGCCGAGCTTCAAGAAGAGCTGCGCCCAGGCCCAGATTTCGGCCCCATGGGCAGCCATCAAGACGAGACCGGCTATCGTCAGCATGAATGCATCATAGGCAAACCGGACCGGTCCCCAGAAATGCATCTTTGTCGATCGGAATACCGATGCGGAGGCGGAGATGACGACAGCGTGGAAAAAGACGGTGATGAAAATCATCACGCCGGAAAGAATAAGCTCTTCGTGGAATGACGCCGATGCGCCCATTCGCCCCTCCCGCAAATTGCGGCGGCGATGCTGTCAAAGGATTGGCGGCGCGGCAAGAGGCGCGGCGTCAGCGCCTTTCTAGTCCTTGTTCTTCGCGTTGCGGATTGACCGGACGAGCAGTTTCAGCCGGCCATTAGCGCGATTGACGGCCTGGTCGAGGTTCAAAATTTCCGTACGGATACCCTCATCATGCTCATCGCCTGCGTCGAGAAGGAGCCGCGCGGCTTCAAGCTCAGCGCGGAGATCGCCGATCCGCTTGGGATCGCCTGACTGTTCTCCGTCATAGAGATCGCCCTCGGCGGGGATGTCAGCCTTGATGGGGCGGCCAAACAACGCGCCAAGGAGAACGCCTGTCAGGAATGAGACAGCTGTCGCCGCGAAGGGCGAGGCCGTTATCATCGCCTTTATGGTGTCGATCATCGACGCAAACCCATTTCCCGCCGCGCGAAACATGCGCGCGAGCTCCCGCGCAGCGTTACCCCGCCAGATACAGAGCAAGCTTTGAGCCATCAATATAAATTCCCCCGCCGCGGGAATGCCGGGCGGGGGAGTCGCCGAAATGGCGAAATTATTCCAATTAGAATGCTTGGCGTCTAACGTGGCGCCATCACCATCATCATCTGGCGGCCTTCGAGCTTTGGCATCTGTTCGACCTTGGCGATCTCGTCAAAGTCGGCCTTCACTTTCTCCAGAAGTTCCATGCCGCGTTCCTGGTGGGCCATTTCACGGCCGCGAAACCGCAAGGTCACCTTGACCTTGTCGCCCTCGTCGAAGAAACGCCGCATCGCCTTGGCTTTGACCTCGTAATCGTGGTCATCGATGTTTGGCCGCATCTTGATCTCTTTGATCTCAACGACTTTCTGCTTCTTCTTGGCTTCCGCCTTCTTTTTCTGCTGCTGATATTTGAATTTGCCGTAGTCGAGGATCTTACAAACCGGCGGCTGCGTCGTCGGCGATACTTCGACAAGGTCGAGGCCCGCCTCCTGCGCGATTTCAATCGCTTGAGCGGTGGGCATGACGCCCCGCTTCTCTCCAGCGTGGTCAATCAGGAGAATCTGCGGAACGCTGATTTCTTCATTGACGCGAGGTCCGTCTCCCTTTGGCGGCGTTTGGACAAATGGTCTGCGGGCTATAACCCTATCTCCTTCGGCGGCTTCAAAACGATAGATCAAGAATGACCGCTCAGGGCGAAAAGATGCTTAACGCCCGAACGGCCAGAATGCGGGTATATAAGGTAAAAACCGCCAAGATCAACGCACGGCGGCCTTCGGAGACGCAGATCCTTTCGGAATAAGGCCCATATTTTCAAGCGCCCGCCAGACGAAATCGGCGCTCGCCTCGCCCATATCCTCGCGCGTCGTCAGCGTGATGACATTACGCCCCTTGGGCGCGAGATGCTCCTCGCCGGATTTGCGGATGAGGACGCCGGCGCAGCCGACGCTCACGGCGAGGTGGATTTCCTCCGCCGCATCCGACACGAAAAAGGCGGCGCTTTGCGCGAGCGCGACAAGCTGAAGATGGTCAGCCTTGCCGGTTATGTCGACAAGTTCTGGCGCTTCATGAGCGACTTCATCGGCGAAAGGATGGAGGTCCTTTGGCCCGATCATGACCGGCATGATCCCTTTTTTAGCCATCATGCGTGCAAAAACGGCATAGTGCTCGGCCGGCCAGCGCCGCGCCTCATCAAGGCCAGGCATCAGCAATCCGTATACGCCTGAAACGCCGAACCAAGAGGGCTGCATATTCGCTGAATCCTTACGCGTCGCGAGCGCCCAGCTGAAATCAGGAAGCCTCGGAGGAACATCAAGGCCGATCGAATTTGAAAATTTCGACGTGTCGGGCAGCCCCTCCTCCGGGGCTCCGCGCTTTCTCGCCGAGCGTGATGCCGGCGCAACCGAACGCCATTTCGGTTTAAAAAGGCCGAGCGCGCCGTAAAGCTTTTTCGCATCCTCATTGGCGGCGAGATCGTAAATGTATGAAAAGCGCGCAGTTTTTACCTGTTTGACAAACGCTTTCTTGGCGACAGGGTCGCGGAAATCCGGCATCGCTGCAACCTGATCGAAATAGGGTGAAGCACGCGCAACGCGCTGTAGATGCGGCTGCGTCAACAATGAAATGCGCGCACCCGGATGCGCATCGCGGATCGCCTGGTAAAGCGGTTCTGAGGCGACAAACGCCGCCAGTCCGTCCGTTTTGATAACCAGAATATTGTCGCCCTTACGCGTCATACTCACACTCGCCCGGCGGCGGCCTCGTTCTTCTGAAGAAGAAGCGCTTGATACACCTCTAACGTTGCAGCCGCCATCGCATCAGTGGAAAACTTGCTGACAATGCGCCGGCGCGCTTTTTCACCCATTTTCAAACGCCCTTCACAGCCCAGTCTTGCGGCTTTGGAAATAGCGTCGGCGAGAGACGCGGCGGACCCAGGCTCAGTCAGAAAACCGGTTTCGTTGTCGATGATCGTTTCGCGCGCGCCGCCATGGTTGGCGCCAATTGCGACACAGCCCATCGCGCCAGCTTCTGCGGCGACGCGGCCGAAAGCTTCAGGCCGGGTGGATGGCGATATGACAACGTCAGCGAGCGCATACGCCGCCGGCATGTCACCACAATGTCCGACCAGCCGGATCACCTCACCAAGCCCCGCATCCCCAATCGATTGCCGTATGCCAGCCGCGAATTCGCGTCGACTGCCATCGTCCCCAGCGAAAATTAGCCGGAAATTTCCGGCGAGGCCATAGCGCGGATCGTCTTTGAGAAGGCGCGCAGCTTCGAGAGCGACGTCATGGCCTTTCCAGTCGGAAAATCGCGCCGGCATTAGCACGACAAACGCAACGTCTGCGCTTATTCCCCATACCTCGCGCAACTTTTCGATGCGCAAAAGCTCAACCGAGGCCGGATCGAACACGGAAAGGTCGGCGCCCCTGTGGATAACCCTTAATCTAGCGCCCAATTCCCGCGACTGGCGAATTTGACCGGCCGTATACGCCGAATTGGCGATAACGAGATCTGCGCTCGCGAGGCCGGAATTGTAAAACCGCTTGATAACGTTTCCTTCTCGATAAGCGCCGTGCCAGGTGGACACTAGCGGCGTCCCCGTTGCTCGTGCTGCAAGAAGCGCGCTCCAGGCCGGCGCGCGGCTGCGGACATGGAGAATATCGACTTTTTCATCGTCGATGATCCGCATTAGGCGACCGCGATTGGAGATGATCGTAAGCGGATTCTTGGAATGAACGGGCATCTCGATGATGCGCCCGCCGGCCCGTTCAATTTCGCCAGAAAGCCTGCCGCCAGACGTCGCGACAAGCGCGCGCCCCCCAGCTACGGAGATGGCGTGGGCGATTTCGACGGTCGTTCGTTCCGCGCCCCCTTCATTGAGGGCCGGGATAATTTGCAGGACAGTCTTTTCGAACCGCATTGGACTTGGTTTTTGCCTTTTTTTGCCGCGTGGGCAAAAAAGGGGCGGCAACGACCTTTAGGCGAGATCAGGCATGGCTCACAAGGAACAAACTGGATTTGTCGATGGCGCGCATGGGCGTATTGCCTATCGGCGCGTGCCCGGTGACGGCCCGGCCGTTATATGGCTTGGCGGTTACAAATCCGACATGACCGGAACCAAGGCCGAAGCAATCTCCGAGTGGGCGGCTCAGAACCGGCGCTCATTCCTGCGATTTGATTATTCAGGACACGGCGCGTCAGAAGGAAACTTCGAAGACGGCACGATATCGTCCTGGCTTGTCGACGCCCTGGTCGCGATCGACCAGCTAACCAAGGACTATGTCGTCCTCGTCGGCTCTTCTATGGGCGGCTGGATTGCAACCCTCGCCGCGCTGCGCCGCCCTTCGCGAGTTGGCGGTCTAGTCCTCATCGCGCCAGCGCCCGATTTCACTGAACGGTTGATGTGGGACCAGATGAGCGAGGCCCAGCGCGAAACGCTGATGCGCGAAGGCCGCCTGCTTGAACCTACCCAATATTCAGATGAGCCGAACGTCATTACTAAGGCGCTGATTGAAGACGGCCGCCGGCACCTTCTGCTCGGCGGACCGGTGCAGATTCACCGTCCGATCCGCATCATTCAAGGCATGGACGATCCGGATGTTCCATGGCGCCATGCTGTAGAATTCGCAGAATGTCTGGAAACGGACGACCTTGAAGTGCGCCTCATCAAGGGCGGCGATCACCGACTTTCAAAGCCTCACGAAATCGCCGCGATCATTGAAACCATCGCCGCTTTTAATGAGGTTCGTCAATAAACTGGAGGCCGGCAAGCGTCGCCGAACGCCACACGACCTCGGCGCGGCGCGGAGGCTGATCGAGCCCGATCCTGATTTTA
>JAWKVJ010000051.1:0-14514 GCA_041398085.1 Parvularculaceae bacterium | reverse complement strand
GATTTCGGGTGTCATGAAAGCGCATCAATTCATCGCCTATACATGCCCGCCGCATCTTCAAATCGCGGTCGCGGAAGGCCTCGCCTTCGGCGATGATTATTACGAAGGTTTCGTCGCCGGCATGCAGCAAAAGCGCGATCTCATGGTTGGCGTCCTGGCGGGGGCCGGCTTCGACGTTCTCCCCTGCGAGGGAACCTATTTCGCAACCGTCGATATTCGCTCCGTCGGCCGCGCGGACGATATGGCGTTCTGCCGGGAGATCACGGAAAAGGCCGGCGTCGCCGCCGTTCCTGTCTCCGCGTTCTACTATGGCGACGATCAGGATGCGCCGAAATCCTATGCGCGCTTTTGCTTTTGCAAGAAACGCGACGTGATTGAAGCGGCCGGCGAGCGCTTGAGCCGATATTTCGCATGATGCGTCTTTCCAGAATCCTTCTTCTATCGGTGTTTGCGGCGAGCGTTGCCGGGCCCGCCTTTGCGCGGCGGCACATCATGCATGTCGTTGATCTCACCGAGAGCGCGGCTGCAGCCGTCAGTGAGCCGCATCCCTTCAATGAGGCGGCTGACGCAAACGCTGATATCGAAGCGGCATTGCAGCGCGCATCGCGGAGCGACAAGCTGGTGCTCGTCGTCTTCGGCGGAAACTGGTGCCATGACAGCCGCGCGCTCGCGGCGAACTTCAAGGAGCCTCGTCTGTCGGCGCTTCTTGAAGCAAGGTTTGAAACCGTCTGGGTCGATGTCGGCTATAAGGACAAGAACCTCGATGTCGCCAAGCGGTTTGGAATTTCGAAGATCCGCGGGACGCCGACTGTCCTTGTTCTGTCCGGCGACGGCGCGGCGCTCAATCTGTCGACTGCGGGCGATTGGGATGACGCAGCGTCGAAGTCGCTCGACGAAACAATCGCCTATTTCAATAATTTCAAATCCGCCGGCGCGTAATTACGCGGCAGCCGCAAAATCAGGGCCTCTTGCTGCGTTCAGCCGTTCTTGAGAGCAAGCGCGGTCTCACGAAGGCCTATCCGCCAGTCGGGCTGCGCGACGCCGTAGTCACGTAATATCTTTTCGCAATTGAGGATCGTTGTAAGCGGGCGTTTCGCGGGCGTCTTGTAGTTGGCGGTTGCAATTTTCTCGACCCGCGTGTTGCATCCGGCCGCTTTGAAGATCGCTTCGGCGAATTCCGCCCAGCTTGCCGATGGCGCTCCCTGAAAATGATAGAGGCCCGCAGGTCCGTTCCGAGCCGTCGCAATTTTCAGGACTGCGGCGGCGATCGCCGCTGCTGGCGTCGGCCCGCCGGTCTGGTCGCTGACGATGCGCAGGCTTTCCTGCGTCTGCGACAGCCGCATCATGGCGCCTACAAAATTCGATCCATGGGGGGCGAATACCCAGGAGGTCCTGACGATGACCCCGCCTGGCGCCTGCTCGGCGACGAGCATTTCGCCCTCAAGCTTCGTCTCGCCATAGTAATTGACTGGGCCGGTCGGCGCCGTTTCGTCGAGAGGAGCCGGGCTGTCGCCCGAAAAGACATAGTCCGTTGACAGATGAATGAGCCGCGCGCCGATGCGGCTGGCGGCTCTGGCGATTTCGGCTGGCGCTTCCGCATTGAGGCGGCGGGCGGCTTCCCGGTCGGCTTCTGCTTTATCGACCGCGGTGTAGGCCGCAGCGTTGATGATGGCGTCAGGCGCAAGGCATTCAATCGCCGCCGCCGCCATTCCATCGACCGAAAGATCGGCCTCGACCCGCGTCAGCGCAATGAGGTCGCAGTCTTTGGCTGCGGCCTGCACTTCGCGGCCGACCTGCCCGTTCGAACCGAATAACAAAATGCGCAATTCAATTTTGTTCGCGCGATATTTGCGCGATGGGCGGCTGGTGGAGCTAAGGGGAGTCGAACCCCTGACCTCTTGAATGCCATTCAAGCGCTTCATCTGAGCTATATCCGCAGCCTCCGGTCCGCCATTTAATGCGCCTTTTGCAAGGCGCCGGGCGGCGGGGCCCGTTTGGGAGCGCGGAACCTAGCGGCCGCGCTGCCCCCCGGCAAGTCAAAATCGACGCGTCAGACTTCGTCTTCGTCGCCGCCGCCAATAATGCCGCCCATGTCGTCATCATCGTCTTCATCTTCTTCAAGAAGCGTGTCGTCGTCGTCGTCATCGATGTCGATGTCAATTTCGATATCGTCGAGGTCCTCGTCTTCGCCCGCCTCATCGTCAAGGCCCGGCTTCTTATTCGATTGCGGCGCCTTCTGTTCCTTTTCTGCGTCGCTCATCGAAACTTCGCCGGTTGGTTTGGCTGGCGCTTCCGGCGCTTCCGGCGCTTCATCTTCGCGGCGCGGTTTGCGCGGCTTCAGCAGCGGCTCGGGAATGAATTCATTGTCGCATTTGGGGCAATGCGCCGGTTCCTTGTTGAGATCGTAAAAGCGCGCGCCGCATTCCGGGCAATCGCGTTTGACGCCGAGTCCTAGCTTGGTCACTGGAAACAGAATCCTCTCATGGCGGATCGATTGGCGCGGTCTGTTGCCACTTCCTGCGGGCCCTGTCAAAACCTCCGCCGCCAGGGCAGGTTTCGCGCGGCTGGCCTCCGAAAAATGCGCGATCTAAAGGGTCGAGGGCGAAGTCTGCGCGCCAATGGCGGCTGCCTCATCGGATTTTGCCCCAGCGGAAAGGCGTTCGGCGATGGCCGGGAAAAGGGCTGGCGGATTGACGGCGCGGGCCGCCGGCGCGCTTCTGGGCGAGGCGCTTGCTCCCGGCGACAAGTCGATTTCCCACCGGGCTTTCATTCTGGGCGCGCTCGCGGACGGTGAAACGCTCGCGACAGGCGTCCTTGAAGGACACGACGTCCTTCATACCGCGTCTGCGATGCGGGCCCTCGGCGCATCCGTCGAAAGGGATTTGAGCGCCCTTGGGCCAATCTGGCGCATCAAGGGCGGTTCATGGCGCGACCCGGCCGATCCCCTTTATTTCGGCAATTCGGGGACGGGGTGCCGCCTCGTCCTTGGCGCGGCCGCGGGGCAGAGCGTCAATGCGCGGTTCGACGGCGACCAGAGTCTGCGCTCGCGCCCGATGGGCCGGGTCGCCGAACCGCTCGCGCAGATGGGCGCGAAGATCGAATCGGCGGCTGGCGGTCGTTTGCCGCTCGTCGTTACGGCGACGCGTCTCCATGGGATCAATTACAGGCGTCCGGTCGCATCCGCGCAGGTCAAGTCGGCGGTCCTCCTCGCGGCGCTCGGCGCGGCCGGCGAAACTGTCGTCGATGAACCAACGCCCTCGCGGGACCATACTGAACGAATGCTGAAAGCGTTCGGCGCCGAGTTGACGATTGAGGCGGCGGCAGGCCGGCGCATTCGGCTCGGCGGCGGCCAAAAGTTGAAATCAACAACGGTTGACGTACCGGGCGATCCTTCTTCCGCAGCCTTCCTTGTTGCAGCGGCGGTCATCGTCCCAGGATCTGAAGTCCTCGTCCACAACGTGCTCATCAATCCCCTGCGCGCCGGCGTCTTTGAAACTCTGCGCGAAATGGGCGCCGACGTAACATTCGAAAACGCTCGCGAGATTTCGGGTGAGCCGGTCGCGGATATCCGCGCCAAACATTCAGCGCTGAGGGGCGTCAACGTTCCGGCGCCGCGCGCAGCCTCAATGATCGACGAATATCCGATCCTCGCTGTAGTCGCCGCCTTCGCGTCGGGAACAACGCGGATGGACGGCGTCGGCGAACTTCGCGTGAAGGAAAGCGATCGCCTCGCGGCGATTGAGGCGGGGCTGAAAGCGAACGGCGTCAGGGTCGAGAGCGGCGAAGACTGGTTATGCGTTGAAGGCTTAAACGGCGACGTCGCGGGCGGCGGCGCGGCGGCGACGCAAATGGATCACCGCATCGCGATGAGCTTTCTGGTTATGGGGCTGGCCTCAGCAAAGCCGGTATCGATTGACGATGCGGCGATGATTGCGACAAGCTTTCCGCAATTCGTACCCTTGATGGAAAATCTTGGCGCCAGAATTGACGCTAGGGACTAAGTGCGTCTGTCATTTCGTTGCGTGAATGGATTTGGATGCGCCTCCGCATCAGCGCCAGACGTGAGGCGGCCGGCCGCCGTACACGATTTCGTTGCTCGACAAGCTGGCGCCGTATGAACTCCAGATTTCCTTGCCGCCGCGCCAGATCATTTCGCCAGCGACGAGCAGGATGACCGCAAGCCCCGCATAGGCGATCCAGCGATGGCGTTCGAGGAGGCCGGCGATGAACGTCGCCGCAAAGCCCATCAGCATGATTGAAAGCGTTAGTCCGAATATCAGCACCGAAGGGTGGTCATGCGCGGCCCCGGCGACTGCAAGGACGTTGTCGAGCGACATTGATATGTCGGCGATGACAATTTGCAGGATCGCCGCTGACAGGGTCTTTTGCTGTGTGGATATCGGCGCTGGCGGCGATCCAAGCGCGGTAGCGCCGCCGCCGACAGCGCGGGTCTCGATGAGCTCGCGCCCCATTTTCCAGCAAACCCAGAGCAGCAGCACGCCGCCCGCGAAAAGCAATCCTGTGATCGCCAGAAGGGTCGTCGTCAGCAGGGCGAATACAATTCGCAGGAGTGTTGCGGCGATGATGCCGATCGCGATCGCCTTGCCGCGGTTCGCGCGGGGAACAATGACGGCGGCGGGGATGAATGACGACACCATTATCATTGACGAGCGTCGGTCGATCGTACCACTGAAAGCGGAAATCTTCAGGGACGGTGAGTGGGCGGAAAGGAAAGTCCATGATTGACAAGCCCGGCGGCGGCTGCGCGGAGGAGACGCCGGGCGGCCGCATTGCGCTTACATATGGCGTCGCCCCCTTTGCGAACAAGGGCCCTAGCCGCCGCGGCCGGTGAATTTATTGCGCCTTAGCGCACAAATTTTCCGGAGGCCGCGCCAGTCTTGCTTCTGCACGCGCGCGATCCGTTAATGCGCCTTTCATGAGAAAGCCGATCGTCATCGCGCTCGACGGGCCAGCGGCTTCCGGCAAGGGAACGCTCGGCCGGGCGCTCGCCGACTATTATGGCTTCGCCTATCTCGACACAGGTTCGCTCTATCGGGGGAGTTGCCTGGCTCCCTCTTGAATGGCGAGGACCAGGCCAGTCCCATCCGCCGCCGGGTCCGCCGCGCGCCTTTTCGCTCGCGGCGATCAAGCCGACATCCGCACCCGCGAGGTCAGGGCCGCGGCGAGCGTTATGCGGCGAGCCGCGGGTGAAGCGCTCCTCGATTTCCAGCGTTTCGCAGCCGGCCCCCGGCAGCCGAGGGCCATTCTCGACGGCCGCGATATTGGAACGGTCGTTTGCCCGGACGCGACCGTCGATTCTCATGGTGGCGAGCCCTGAAGTTCGCGCCCACCGCCGCTGGCTGGAGCTGCATCCCTCCCGGCCGGGACTTACGGAAGACGACGTCCGGGCCGACCTCGCCGAACGGGACGCGAGGGACGCAGGCCGTTCCGACGCTCCGATGACGGCGGCCCCCGACGCCGAGTTGCTAGATACGACTCATTTGGATATAGGGGCGGCCTTCGCGGCGGCGCTGCGTGATCGACGGCGCTTTTGAGCGCTGCGAGGGCTGACCGGGCCGGGGTTCGACCCCAGCGCCCAATCCAGGGTCTTCATCCTCGCGGGCGGCATTGGAAGCGGTTCTGTGTGTCCGTCCCACCGTCAGCGCCGTCAAACCTAAACCCTGAAAAGGCTTTGATCGCCTTTGCGCGCGGCAATGCGCGCCGAGGAAGACCGCCGGATGAACCGGTCGGCATGAAAAGCTTGGATTGAAAGGACTGTCTGATCACATGGCTCAAGCCCAATCGATGAACCCCTCGCGCAATGATTTCGCCGGGATGCTCCGAGCCTCGCTCCTCGACCGCCAGGATTTTGAAGAAAGCGTCGTCACCGGCGTTGTGACCGCTATTGAAAAGGACGTCGCCGTCATCGACGTCGGCCTCAAGACCGAAGGCCGCGTGCCGCTGAAGGAATTCGGCCAGGCCGGCATGCCGGGCCAGCTGAAAGTCGGCGACAAGGTCGAGGTCTATGTCGAGCGCATCGAGAACGCCAATGGCGAAGCGGTCATCAGCCGCGACAAGGCGCGCCGCGAGGAAGCCTGGGATCGCCTCGAAGACCAGTTCAAGGATGAAGCGCGCGTCAGGCGTCTGTCTTCAACCACGTCGAGGCGGCTTCACGGTCGACCTCGGCGGCGCTGTCCAGCGTTCCTGCCAGGCAGCCAGGTGCGATATCCGCCCCGTGCGCGACGGCAAGCCCGTTGATGAACATCCCGCAGCCGTTCCGCATCTGAAAATGGACAAACGCCGCGGCAATATCGTCGTCTCGCGCCGCTCGATCCTCGAAGAGGACCGCGCCGAGCATCGCCAGGAAGTCAGTGCCGAACTGAACGAGGGCGATGAGCGCGAAGGCGTCGTCAAGAACCGCCATCACCGATTACGGCGCGTTCGTCGAACTTGCCCGGGCGTCGACGGCCTTCTCCATGTCACCGACATGTCGTGGAGCGCGTCAACCACCCGTCGAAGTGCTCGGCGTCAACGACACGGTTCGCGTCAAGATCATCAAGATCGATCGGACACGCACCGCATTTCGCTCGGCATCAAGCGGCTCCGGCCCGATCCGTGGCAGGGCGTCGCCGCGAAATATCCGGTCAGCGCCAAGTTCAGGGCCGCGTCACCAGCATCACCGATTACGGCGCGTTTGTTGAACTGGAAGAAGGCATTGAAGGCCTCGTCCACGTTTCGGAAATGAGCTGGGTGAAAAATGTCCATCCGGGCAAAGTCGTCTCGACGAGCCAGGAAGTCGAAGTAATGGTGCTTGAAGTCGATGAGAACAAGCGCCGCATTTCGCTCGGCCTGAAGCAGTGCCTCGACAATCCGTGGGAGCGCTTTGCCGAAGAGCACCCGATCGGCTCCGTCATCGAAGGCGAAGTCAAGAACATCACCGAGTTCGGCCTCTTCGTCGGCCTCACCGACGAGATGGACGGCATGGTCCACCTCTCCGATCTCGACTGGAACCGGTCGGGCGAAGAAGCGATCAAGGACTACAAGAAAGGCGACATGGTCAAAGCCAAGGTGCTCGACGTTGATGCCGACAAAGAGCGCATTTCGCTTGGCGTGAAGCAGGTCGGCTCCGATCCGATGGATTCGGTCGGCGAGATCAACCGCGGCGACGATGTCACCTGCACGGTGACGGCGGTTGAAACCGGCGGCGTTGAAGTTCAGGTCGGCGGCGAAGGCGGCCCGAAAGCCTTCATCCGCAAATCCGATCTTTCGAAAGACCGCAACGAACAGCGCCCCGAGCGCTTTGCGATCGGCGACAAGATCGACGCCCGCGTCACCGGCTTCGACAAGGTCTCGCGCCGCATTTCGCTCTCCATCAAGGCGCGCGAAGTGGCGGAAGAAAAAGAAGCCGTCGAACAATACGGCTCAGCCGATTCGGGCGCCTCGCTCGGCGATATTCTGGGCGCCGCGCTCAAAGGCCAGGACAAGAACTAGTCCGAATCAAATTTGGTCAAATGAAAACCCCGGCGGGCGACCGCCGGGGTTTTTGTATGAAAACATGAAATCCGACAGTCCTAGTCTCCCGCAAAATCAACCTTTGCCATTATCGTTGTCAGGGTCGTGGACGACGGTTACGCCGTTCAGGTCAAATCTGAGCATGTACCGATATTTTTTGCCGTCATCGTTTTTGTTGATGACATGCATTTGACGGCCGCCAGCTGTGGTCGCTATTCCGCTGAACTGGTCTCCCATGTATGGGCCTTGCGGGCACCCGTCCGCGCCGACTTTGGATTTCTCCACGATCCAATACGGGCCGTCATTGGCATTATTGTTCGACTTGAACTGAATGCCGTCGATGGAGCCATTCGCGATACCAAAAACGATCTTGACGGCATTCTTGCGCGCGACGCCCGCAGCGAAATTGAGGTCTCCATTCGGCTGCGCAAATTGTCCTGAATATTCGAACTTGTATGCGCCATCGACCCCTTGGGTAACTTTGACGGTGATATCGGCAGTGATTTGGCCTCTTGCCATAGATATAAACCCCCTATTGCTTCATCTAGAAGATGTCATTGCTCGCTGTGTATTTGCAAGGATTCTCTGAAATTCAGATAATCAGGGCGCCTGAACCCCATTTTATCAAGAGAGTTCGCAATTCTTGTTGCGTTCGTTTCATCCCCAGATTCGCAAAAAAGGATGAAGAGAGACGCAAGCGAATCCGCTGATAAGATTCCCTCCCGTGCTACGAGGGTGTCGCGACAATGATTAATTAGCTGTTGTAGTTCTTGTGTCCCGATTTTGTCGCGATTGTATGAAGCCAGAGCGATGCACGATTCTCCGATTGAGTCATCTCTGTATTCGTGAGGAGATGAAATCATATTCCTAACTAGATCTGATAGTTTCTTCGCTGCCTGATCCCGCGCCGGAGACAGGTCATCGGCCACGACCCGGCGCGCATAGGCGATTGCTCTATTGGACCTATCGTCTCGGTCGCCATCGGGTCCGCTTGGAAATGCTTGCGCCAGCTCGATGGCGCGATCTGCGGATTTGGCGGCCGCAGCATCGTCGCCAAGCAAGGTGAACAATTCTGAGCGGTCGATTTCCACAACTACGGAATTGCCAAGCCAGAGTTTATCGTCCGGTTCGCGTTGCAGAACTCTGGTTGAAATCAGTCTGGCTTGATCCAGGTCTGACGCGGCATTTTTAAGGTCGCCAAGAGCTATTTGCGCTTCGCCAAGTCGCCGTCGCGCGGTCACGAGTTTATCCAAGATAGGAAAATTATCCGGGTCTGTCTTCAAAATAGGGGAGTAAATGTCGATTTGATTGCGTAAATCGTCAATTGCACTTTGAAATTGGCCTAAAGAGAGTTCATTGTATGCATTCCAGGATAGCGCATAGGCATAGGCTTTGGCTGCGTTCTTGTTTTCCGGGTTTTTCCTAAACAAACTGCGCCTGATCTCCACCGATTTTTGGAAATAGTCCGCGGCCTCGTCAAATTTCCCGGATCGATATCGTGCGGAGCCGAGATTGTTCGTCGCGTAAGCAAGCTCTAGTTGCCAGTTCTCATCTTTTGGATCGATTGTAACTAGTCGTTTTGCGAGGCGGTAGTATTCCTGATAGCCGCTCTCTGCTGAATTGAAGTCGCCCCGATTATTGGCAACATCGGCAACGTAGAAAACACTCTGCGCATGATCAAAAATTCGTTCAGGGATGTTGGGCTCACGGCGCAGCTGTTCACTGGTTGTCGTTTTTGCGGCTTGAAAAGCTTTTAGCGCATTGTCGAGTTCGCCGCGGCGCTGAAGTACTGCCCCAGCAAACATCAGCGCACGCGCCCGGCGGTTAAGTGAGTCGCCGTCTAGAGCAGATAAATCTTGGGAATCGTAATAGTCGAGCGCCTGGTCGGCGACATCGTCTAGGATGTCGAGCTTGCCCAGAGGCTCAAGTTTTTCACGAAGCCCGGTCAGCATGAAATCAATAAGGCGTTCAGCCTGATGTTGCTGGCGTTCCGCCTCGTGCTGCTGCGCGATGGCGAGCTTCCTTTGCTCGAGAGCAAAAAATGTCGTGGCAGACAACGGCGCGATGATACTTGCGGCAAGCGCGCCAACACCTTGCAAAACGCGGGCGCGTCGCTGCGCGTCGCGGCGCTTCAACTCGTCGAGGCCGACGCCGAACATGCCGCATAAGCGGCGATTTTCAGGAAGGCGTTGTTCTTGCCGTCGCCGCTTTCGCGCGCATCCGCGGCGATCGGTTCGGCGGTTTCCCCGGTCAGGTTCCCGTCTGCGTCGAGGCGAAAGCGCAGCGCCGGCGGCAGGCATTCTTCGTCCTCCCGCCCCGGCGTCGCGGACGCGCCGGGCTCTCCGTCGACGATGATCGCAAGCGTCCGGCCCGGCCCGTGCAGCTTGTAGAAAAGCTTCGCCTCTTCATTGACCCAGCGCGATTTTGCCGCGCGCGGCGAGCAAATGACGATCTGGAATTCGCTTTCGGCGAGCGCCTGCTGGATCGCCTGGTTGAGGTCGTCTCCGGCGGGCAAATCGTCGCGGTCACGGAAAACCGGCGACAGGCGGGCCGATGCGCCTCGCTCCTTCAGCGCCTGCCCAAGCGCGCCCGGCGCGCGATAGCGCTCAAGCCGCCGCTGCAGCCAGCCGCCCCATGCTTCATCAGCATGGCTATAGCTGATGAAGGCCCTGTATTTCTTCTGTTCTATCAAGTTCCAGCCCTAGGCCGCCGACCATATCGTCAAGGGCGGGAGGCTGGAAGGCCCAACTTGCAAGATTGAAGTGAATATCCTTGGGCCCACTTCGCCCGTGAACGGCCCAATGAAAGAATTGGTCTCATGATTTGGGAAGCATTGATTTTCGGCTCTGACGCCTAATTCGCAGCGGCGCGCAGATCGCGGTTTGCCGCTGGCGCCAAATCCTTGCAGCAAGGCTTCTCCAGTAGCGCTGCATAATCGGGGTAGATTGGACTTAATTCGCCAAGGTCGCTCATCAGCGCGCGCGCTTTTTCGTTTTCGCCAAGTTCGGAATTTAAGGCAGCCTCTAATACGAGGAGTTCAGGTTGAGTTTGATCAGTCCGATCGAACGAGTTGACGCCGATTTTAAAAAGCAAGTTCGCCGCTTTCTGGTCTCCGTGCGTTTTACGATATTGGCCGAGGGCAAGCGCCACTTCTGCAATTGAGCGCCGTATTTGATTGACGGGGGTGCTAACAGCGCTCGCACTATCTAGGAACGATTCAGCCTCTTCACTTCGTATATCATCCAATCCCAAGTGCAAAGCGGCGCTCAAGTGTGCTGCAAGCCCAGCTCCAAAAACGTATTCGCCTAGATTTTTGGAGTGAGAGTCACGTGCATATTCAAGGGCCATTTGAGCAAAGTTAAGCTCGTCGCCATATTGCTTTTGCGATTCACTCAATTGAGAACGAATTATTGCAATCATTCCGACATTCGCGCGATAGAGCGCATTGGATGGATCACGCTTCGAAGCCTAACTGCAACCTTGACTGCTTCATCAAGTAAGATTTTTGCGGTTGAAATATCGCCAGACAGGAATTTCGCTTGGCCTCGTCGTTGCTTGGCAAGCATAAGCGTGAAGAGGATGTCTTGATCGTCCGGTGATTGTGAAAGCATTGATTCATAGATACTTATTTGCCTATCGAAAGTGTTGCAGGCGGAATTATAGAGCCCGGCTTTCAGGTCATTGAGGGCAAGCCACGACAACGAGTAAGCATAAGAAAGCGCCATCGATCGACTGTCAGGATCTTCGGCGAAGAGCGATTGACGAGTCTCGACTGATCGCTTCATGTAAGACCGCGCGACAGCAAATTCACCCCGTCCAAAATAATTTATTCCGATATTACTAAGCGCGTATGACTCCTCAAGCCGCCATTTCCTGTTTGCCGGGTCGATTCCAACCAATTTTTGCGCCATGCTGTAATACTCATCAAAAAAATTCTGCGATCGAACATATTCGCCCGAGTGCCGCGCTAAATCGCCAAGGTAAAAGACGCTCTGAGCATGATCAAAAATGCGTTGAGCGTCCCCTGGATCTTGATCCAACAATCGCTTTGTAGAATTGAAAGCAGCCTCAAACGAATTTCGCGCTGTACTGTATTCGCCCCTTGTTTGCTCAATTTGGCCAAGCTGGATGAGCGCCTTTGCGCGCCTTGCCTGCGCGTCATCGCCAAGCTTTTCGAGGTCTTGGTGCGCGTAATAATCAAGCACCTTGTCGCCGACGGATTGGAGGATATCGAGCTTGCCGACAGGTTCGAGCTTGTCCTTGAGGTCGGTGAGCATGAAGTCGATGAGCTTTTCGGCTTCCTGCTGCTGGCGCTCGGCCTCCTTGCGTTCGCTGTCGGCCGCTAGCTGCTGGGCGAGGGCGTAGCGGCGCTGGTCGAAGGCGTAGACGGTGAGCGCTGAAAGCGCGGCGATGATGGTCATCGCGCCCGCTGCGGCGAGGTGGAACAGGCGGCGGCGGCGCTGTGCGTCGCGCCCGACGATTTCATCAGGACTGACGCCGAGCATCGCGGCGGCGATTTTCAGCAAGGCGTTGCGCTTGCCGTCGCCGCTCTCGCGCGCATCGGCGGCGAGCGGCTCTGCCGGCTCACCGGTAAGATTGCCGTCGGCGTCGAGACGGAAGCGCAGCGCCGACGGCAGGCATTCTTCAGCTTCGCGCCCGGGAATATCCGATGCGCCCGGCTTGCCGTCGATGATGATCGCGAAAGTCCGGCCAGGTCCGTTCAGTTTGTGGAAGAGTTTGATCTCTTCATTGACCCAGCGCGATTGGGCCGCGCGCGGCGAGCACAAGACAATCTGGAACGCGCTGTCGGCGAGCGCCTGGCGGATCGCGGCGGTGAGATCGCCGGCGGCGGCGAGGTCCTCGCGATCGCGAAAGACCGGCGCAAGCCGCGCATCGGATCCTGACTCATTCAAACCGCGCCCAAGCGACGACGGCGCGCGGAACCGCTCAAGGCTCCGCTGCAGCCAGCCGCCCCATGCTTCGTCAGCATGGCTATAACTGATAAAAGCCCGGTACTTTTTCTGCGTGATCAACGTCCAGCCCTCAGCCGCCGACACTATCGGCCGCCGAAGCGGCCCGGAAGACGACATTCGAATTTGTGAGGACTGACAACGTGCCTGAACTTCCCGAAGTCGAGACGGTCCGGCGCGGCCTTGAACCAGCAATGGCGGGCGCGATGTTCGCGGATGTCGAAATGCGGCGGCCGGATCTGAGGTTCCCGCTCCCGGAAAATTTTGTGAGCCGCGTAAAAGGCGCCAGGGCGCTGGCGCTTCGCCGCCGCGCCAAATATCTGCTCTGCGACCTTTCGACCGGGGAGACGCTGATCATGCATCTTGGCATGTCAGGGAGATTTACGGTCAGCGACGCGAAACGCACTTTAAAGCCTGGCGCCTTTCACCTGTCGAATGACGGACGATCCCGTCACGACCATGTGCGTTTCGTCATGAAAGGCGCGGCGGGCATGCAGGTGATAGATTATAACGACCCCCGCCGTTTTGGATTCATGGACCTTGCGCCAACAAAGGCGATTGATCGCTCTTCGCATCTTGAAGGGCTGGGGCCGGAGCCGCTCGACGAGACATTTCGGCAAAGGTGCTGGCCGCGGCGCTGAAGGGCCGCTCAGCCCTATCAGGTCGGCCCTGCTCGACCAGCGCGTCGTCGCTGGTCTCGGCAATATCTATGTCTGTGAGGCCCTCTTTCGCGCCGGCATATCGCCTCGCCGCAAAGCGAGTTCCGTCAGCGCGGAGAGGGTCGGGAGGCTCCATTCTGCAATCCAAGGGGTCCTTGAGGAGGCGATTGAGGCCGGCGGGTCGAGCCTCAAGGACTTCGCCGCCGCCGACGGCGAGCTTGGCTATTTCCAGCACCGCTTCCAGGTCTAGGACCGGGAAGGGGCGGCCTGCATTGCCTGCGGGGCGCCGATAAGGCGCTATGTACAGGGCGGGCGCTCGACCTTCGCCTGCACGCGCTGCCAACGATAATGTCCGAAAAACAGGCGATTACGGGGTCGTTGACGGGCGGGATACCCGTCGCTATAAGCCACGCCTCTCGCGCCCCTGACGGGCGCGTCTCAAACAGAATTTAACGGCGCGGAACAAGGGTTTCGCGGCAGACGGGAACGGACACCCCATGGCGAACACGTCGTCGGCGAAGAAAATGGTGCGCAAGATTGCGCGCCGCACCGAAGTCAACAAACAGCGCCGGTCGCGCGTTCGAACTTTCGTGCGCAAAGTTGAAGAAGCGATTGCTTCTGGCGACAAAACGGCCGCCGCAGCGGCGCTGAAAGCCGCGCAGCCGGAGCTGCAGCGTTCGGTTTCGAAAGGCGTTGCGCACAAGAATTCCGTATCGCGCAAGATTTCCCGCCTCGCTGCGCGCGTCAAAGCCTTGTCGGCCTGATCGCGAACAGTTTTTCGGCTTTTGAAGCCCTGCATCGCTGACTGCGATGCAGGGCTTTTCAATTCGCCGTTGATATGCGAGCGTCGCTTTCGAAGCGCAATTGATGCCTGACGCCGTTCGTGCGCTTCTTGGTAATTTTCCGTCGATGATACGGAACAAAATCATAAGCGTTTGTTTTTTCGTCGGTTGCTTAAAGTCAACGTGCATGCGCGACAAAAATTCCCAAAAAAAACGAATCAATTGCTGGACAACATCGCGTTCGCGGACATATCATCTTTGAGAAATATGACGAACACGGATCAATTTTGAATTCGCGACGTCTTATCAAGTTTTGAGTATAGTCGATGATCGTTCCCGCACATGTGCGGGATTGCAGGAAACAAGGCGCTGGCGGGCGCCTGAACAAAGGGGCGAAACATGACCCGGATTGACATTTCAACGAATGGTCATGGCGGCGGTTTCCTGAAATTTGTTCCTGTATTTCTCAAACGCCTTATTGAGGCGAACTAATACCCGCGCATAAAGAGCGGAAGAGACCAATCAGCGCTCCTCCGCCCTTGTATTGAGCTATTCCTCCGGATCGCGCAGCGCTTCGGGAAGGATTTTGGA
>JAWKVJ010000050.1:0-17194 GCA_041398085.1 Parvularculaceae bacterium | reverse complement strand
CGGTGTCGCCACATTGATTCAGCGGGTATAGCGCCATGCATCCAGTCGCCGTCGGTGTTATCTTCTTCCTGGTTTGGTGGGTAACATTCTTTGCCGTGCTGCCGACTGGCGTTCAAAGCAGGCATGAGAGCGAGCCCGATGGCGTCATCGGCGCCGACCCAGGGGCGCCGACTGACCCGGAACTCAAACGGAAAATGCTGACGACGACCGCTATCGCAGCAGTCATTACTGCTATCGTCTGCGCTATCATCATCAGCGGTGTCTTCAATTTCCGCGGCTAAGGCGCTGAAAATTCAGAACCAATCCCTTTGATGCCGCTTGCGCTTGCAGCGCGGCTCACCTAACCCTCTGCGAGTCTCAGCTCGCCACGCCGTCGGGAGGGGAAGATGTCTGATCCTGTCGATCTCGACGAGCGCGTCGATCCAGAAGGCGCGCCGCCGCAGAAAGACCACAGTGAAGAAATAACGCTTGCCGAGCGTTATGTCGGGCCTGTTGCGGATGCAATCGAGGCGCATAACGTAGCGCGAATCAAGGAGCTGTTTGATGAGCTCCATCCCGCCGATCTTGCTGACGTAATCGGTCTCCTGCATGACGAAGACCGGATTGCGCTTATCGACATGCTGGGCGGATCGCTGCCGGCTGAAGTGCTGCCTGAACTCGATCCAGGCCTCACTGAAGAAATCGTGTCGGCGATGCGTCCTGAGGCGGTCGCGGAAGCTGTTGCAGAACTCGACACCGATGACGCCGCGTTCATTCTCGAAGAGCTCGACGAAGCAAAACGCGCCGAGATTCTTGCAAAGACGCCGGTTAGTGATCGCCTCGCGCTCAATCAGGCGTTTGACTACGAAGAAGAGTCCGCCGGCCGTATCATGCAGCGGGAGGTTTTCGCTGCGCCGTCTTACTGGACCGTAGGTCAGATCATTGATCGCCTGCGCGGGAAGGAAGAATTGCCTGACCGGTTTTACGAGGTTTTTGTCGTTGATCCAGCTTTCAAACCAATCGGTGCGGTGCCGCTCTCAACCCTGTTAAAGACAAAGCGCGACGTAGCGATTAGCGAGATCATGGTCGATGAAATCTGGACTATCCCCGTGACGATGGACCAGGAAGACGTCGCCTATAAATTCGAACAATATAATCTTATCTCGGCGCCAGTCGTGGATCAGTCCCAGCGTCTGGTCGGGATGATTACAGTCGATGACGTTGTTGAGATTGTTCACGCCGAAAGCGCTGAAGACATGCTTGCACTCGGCGGCGTTGAGTCTGACGCCGGGTTAAGCGATACAGTTCTCGAGACTGTGCGTTCGCGCTTTTCCTGGCTTGCGGTCAATCTCGGAACGGCGATCCTCGCCTCATTGGTAATCGCCGTGTTTGGCGGCGCCATTCAAAAGGTTGTCGCCCTCGCGGTCTTGATGCCGATTGTCGCGTCTATGGGTGGCAATGCCGGCACGCAAACGCTGACCGTCGCCGTTCGAAGCATCGCGATGAAAGACCTTACAGCGTCGAATGCGGCGCGCATCATCTGGCGCGAAGCTTTGGTGGGCGGTCTCAATGGAATATTGTTCGCCGTTATTATGGGATTGCTGGCTGCCATCTGGTACGCGGCGACGGGAGCTCCGAGCGATGAGGCGACGCGCCTCGGCGTCGTGATCGGCACAGCCATGATCATCAACTTGCTTGCAGCGGGCCTTGCCGGAATTCTCGTGCCGCTAGGTCTTCAACGCGCAGGTGCGGACCCTGCTGTTGCGTCGGCCGTATTCGTTACAACGGTAACTGACATAGTAGGGTTTTTCGTTTTCCTTGGTCTCGCAGCGATTGTACTTCTTTGACGTTTAGAGCGTCGGGCGAAAAAGTGGAATCCGGTTTTTCAAGAGGCCGGCGCGGTTCTTAAAAAGCTGGATCATCGGGCGAGTTCAATAAATCGTCCCATCATCTAGCCAACCGGCGGCCGTCGACGGCGCCCCAGTAGCAATATGCTCGCCAAAAGCCCGACCACAATAATGGCCCATGTCGCAGGCTCGGGAACGTCCGATGGTGGAGGTGGGGGCGGCGGCGGCGGACATTCAGGATTGGTTTTCTCGTCGCATGGCGGTTCGGTCGCCGCCGGTGTTGGGACGTCGACGACGATACCTGGCCAATAAGCCGGCGGAATGTAGGGCGGCGCCCATTCATTGATGTCAGGGGGAAATACGGGCTCATCCACCAGATAATTTCCCGGTGGTTCCTCGCCTTCACTCGATGCAGGAACCCGCTCGACCATCTTCGGCGCCGGATTGTAACCGGCAAGCCGTGGTGGCCGGCGGGCGCCTAAAAAGGGGGCGCCTCCGCGCGCTTGGCCTGTCCCTCGCCGCAGCAGCCGCAATTGACGACGATGTCGTTACGGATATCTCCAACTGCGCGGGCGTAGATCTCGGCGATTTCCTCATCGCTGAGTGACTGGCCAGCCTTCTGATTGCCGCTCGACCAGATAATCGCGCCAGCGATAATCGCTGCTGCGAGTATATTGGCCCATCCATTTCCAAACATGAGCGCACCACACCCTTAGCGCCTGACACTCTTCATCCGAAATTACTTGCCGGTCGCCTGAGGGGGTGCAGCGTCAGGCTGAAGCGCCCCCGTATCCCGATACTCCAATCTTCGTGCCACCTTGAGACGCATCAATCATACCCCAAGCGAGCGGCGATTCGATTCTTCCACACCCGAAAATTTCGCCGAAAAGCCGGGAAATTGCTGGTCGTTCAACTATTTGGGATAAGTTCCACGATCAAGATTGGTGCAAATATGCGGCGAATTCGTCACATTTCGGGACGGGCGGAGGCGTCATCTGGGCCAGCGCCTACCCAGTTCGGCCACGCCATGCTAGGAATCCTCAATGTCTCCTCGCACAGGGGCGGGGTGGTGAACGCTTGGCGGTCGCCGCCGCATCAGGGGTATAAGTAGCGTTACGGGGATAGGTGGAGAAGCATGAGGACGGGCGTCACAGGCCTCAATCTCATCAAAGGCTATGAGGGCCTTAGAATGTCGGCGCATTACGCGCCGAACGAAGAGTGGACGGTTGGCTATGGCCACACTTCGACGGCCCGCCATGGCATGAGCGTTACTGAAGGCGATGCTGAGCGCTTATTGCGTCAGGACGTCCAACCCATCGAAAAATTGATTGCCGATACTATTCGTGCGCCGCTCAATCAGAATGAACATGACGCTATCGTTTCGCTGATCTTCAATATCGGCGAAGAGAACTGGAAGCGCTCAACAGTTCTCAGAAAGCTTAATGAAGGCGACAAGCTTGCAGCCGCCCGCGCTTTTGAAATGTGGACCAAAGCGCGCGTCAATGGCGAACTTGTTGCCCTTGACGGCCTTGTTCGTCGCCGTGCAGCGGAAAAATCATTATTCCTTATGCCTACGGATGCGTCGCTTGTCGTGCCGACCGCGGACGTTCGGCCGGCGCCTGAATGCGAGTTCAATTTCAAATCCGACCGGGAATTGAAAGCCTCACCTGTTGTTGACTTCGAGCGTCGTAAGCCAGGTCAGGAGATTGCGCTGTCGGACGAAGAAATGGCGGCGCGCTCGCGCGCGCTCTTCGCTGCAACGCAGACGCTATCGGTCGATCCGACAAAGATGATTATTTCAAAAGCCGAAGAGCACGCTGATATGGGCGTGACGATTGGCGCGGCGCTTGCTGGTATTCTTGCGCTCGCTATGACCGCGATTGGCGTGATCTTGCTGGTCGGGCAGGAATTTCCACAAGCCGCAGAAATGGTTGGTCTCAGCTATGAGCGCTTCGTCCTGCTTTTTGAAAACCTGCCAATGTGGCTGGCGGCGATCGGCGCTGCGACCAGCTATTTTATTCTTTACGTGCTTGTGAAACGCGCTTCACGGCATGACCTTAAACGCCAGCGGGCGCAGGAATTTGCGCGGCTTCGCGTTGCGGAATAATCTCGCGGCGAAATGGCTCTCCATCTGATGAAATTATGCGTTGGCGCTGACAGCGTCGAAACGCTTGAATTGCGTAATGCTCGCCGGATCGCGCTTTCGCGCGAAGTCGGGCTCGGAAAAACCGCTGAGATTACAACAAGGATGTTTCCTCGTCGGCATGAAGAAATTGTTGATGGCGGTTCGCTCTATTGGGTCGTGAAAGGCGTCATGCTCATCCGCCAGCGTATAATATCATTGGAGCCACGGCGAGGTGAGGACGGCGTTGAACGTTGCGCCATCATTATGGACGGCGACCTTGTTCCGACTGAGGCGCAGCCGCGGCGCGCCTTCCAGGGCTGGCGATATCTCAATGAGGCTGATGCGCCGGTTGACATCAAATATAGAGACCGCAAGACGCCGCCTGCGTTAAGGGCCCAGCTTGCGGAATTGGGGCTTTTATAGGAGGGGCGTATGGTGAAGGGGTTGTTGTTGGGTGGCGGCGCTATTGGCGCTGCGGCGGCGCTGGCGACTGGTGTCGCCATTTCGAGTAACCATCAGGATAGCGTTGCGCCTGCCGAAACCGAGATAGCTGCATCTTTGCAAGCGAACGGGCTGCGAGAATTCTGTATACGGAGCAACTTCGATCTGGTCGAAGGAATGGCAGGTCAATGTCTGACGCCGCCGCAATTCGGCGAGTTTCGCAGACGTCCGGTGATCGATCCGAATGGCGGCGAAGTTGACCTTTCTCTTACTGGGCCAGGACCAAGCGATCCGTCGAAGCCGGTCAATAATTGCGCAGATTATGATGCGCTTACTGCCAAGGGCTGGTTCGCGCTATCAAATGCCGACATGCGGCGCGAGGGCTATTTCAAGCGCGCTTGCGGCGCGCTTTCCTGGCTCGCGAAGGCGCGCCCGGCTGCGAAGACCTATTTCGCGAACGGCGCTGCGAATGATGCCGATATTGCGTCGATGTGACTCGATGAGAATGGAAGTATGGGACCCGATGCTGAGACGGCTTCGAATGTTGAGAAAGTTTCCCGTCATGTCTGGCGTCTTGCGGGCGGCAATACGGCGGCGCAGATCTTTGAAATCGCCCATGCGGATTTTTCGGGCGGCGGGCTCGGTGAAATCCTCACCTATGTTCAAATGAATGCGGTTGGCGGAACCGCGGTCGCGGGCTCGGTGGGGCTGATGGAGAAAAAGGATCCTTCCGGTCCGTGCATCTTCAAGCCGGACGAGGGTTGATCGGCCAGTTATCGATTAGCCGGGTCTTTCCAAGGATTGCAGCAACGAAAATGCGGGCCGGCTTGGTGACGCTGCCGGCCGAAACAGGCGTCAGATTGTCGATTGCTCGAACTTCAAGATAGTCGATATTGGAAAAGCCCGCCGCCGCCAGATTTGCCCGGCCTTTGTCGATTACTGATTCAACAATTGCGCCGTGTTCGAGTTCGGCGGCCATCTTTGCGATGATTTGATTGAGTTTGCCGGCGGTTGCGCGATCCTCGGCGCTTAGATAGGCGTTGCGCGAGGACATGGCGAGGCCGTCCTTTTCACGCATTACCGGCGCGCCAACGATCTCAACAGTCATGTCGAGATCTTTCACCATACGTTTGATAACGAGGAGTTGCTGAAAATCCTTCTCGCCGAAGACTGCGAAATCAGGCCGCACCTGATTGAGCAACTTGCACACGACCGTCGCGACGCCGCCAAAAAAATGCGGGCGCGAATCACCACAGAGACCTTTCGAGACTTCGTCTACCGTTACCGATGTCTGGAAGCCTTGGGGATAAATTTCTTCACGGCCCGGCAAGTAAACGAGACTGCAGCCTGCTGAGGCGAGCTTTTCCAGATCATCGGCTTCGTGGCGGGGGTAAGAACCGAAATCCTCGGTTGGAGCGAATTGGGCCGGATTGACGAAAATGCTGGCGACGGTGTGGTCCGCGAGGCTCCTCGACCGACGGATGAGAGACAAATGTCCGTCGTGAAGTGCGCCCATCGTTGGGACAAAACCCACGGTCTCGCCTTTCGCCCGCCATGCGTCAATTCGCGCTTTCAATGCTTTTCGCGTGCGAACTACACCTATTTGAGAATCGACGGGGGCTTCGGGCATGGTATAGGTCCCTGATGGCGTCCTTGGGGGCGGGGTGCGTTTCGGTCGGAGAGGCTAAATGCGACAGGCTTTCGGCGCTTTCAAGGCTGGTCGGCGATCGGCGTTGCGAATAGTAGCGCTAGCGATCGTCATGCTGACGGCGTCTTCGTGTGCAACGCTCACAGGGGGGCGGGCGAAAGAGCAGGCTGAAGCCCAGGCCGAAGCCTTGCGCGTCGCGACCACCCAGCGGACTGAACTTCAGGCCGAAGTCGCCAGATTGAAAAACGAAAATGCTCAGCTCGAGACAAAGATCACTGAACTTCAGCGCAAGGTAGCGCGCGCCGCCGCCAGCGAAGAGCAGGCGAACGCTGCTGTTGCGGAAGCTGAAAGCAAATCCGCCGAAAGAGTGGCGCTCGCAGACAAAGCGCCATCGACGGCTCCCGCCGCGCCGGTTGTCGCGGCGCCGAATGCCGATGTCGCATCGCCTGGCGCACCGGTGCCTGTCGATGAATCGCCGCGCCTCGTGCAGCCGACATTTTCTTCCACCGAACAGATTTTCGAAAACGAGGCGGCAAGCCCCGAGATAAAAATGACGAGCGTCCTTTGGGGCGTTCACCTGGCCTCTTACAAACACATGGCCGAGGCGAGCACAGGCTGGAAGAAACTCCAGCGCGAATATCCCGATGAACTCGGCCTGCTTGAACCGCGTATCGAGAAAGTCGACATCAAAGGGAAAGGCGAATATCTACGCCTTGTCGGCGGCGGTTTTTCTTCGCGTGAAAAAGCCAAGGCGCTTTGCGATACGCTGGCGACAAAAGGGCTATTTTGCCGCGTCGTGAATTTTGGCGGGGAAAGGTTATCAATGCTTGAAACGACGCGATTGCGTTAGTTTCAACTATTATTGCGCCGGAGCAATTTCGAATTTCTTCTCGGCGAACAAGGTTCCCTCATATTCGTCGGCGCCTAAGTAGCTCAGCGTCAGTTCGCCGGGGGGTAGCGTATCGATCTTGAGCGGCAGCGTAACTTTTTTATCCGCGGCGTCGGCATGAATAGCGACATTGTCAGCCTCGGCTACAATGTCTGATCTTCCCTCGACATCAAGTGAAGCGACAAGCCTGCCGAAGGATGAATAGCGACCATTCCGCGTTACTTTCGTTTGAATCTCAAGAAGCCCGTCGGCGTCGCGCAACAGCCGTGTGTCCGCAAATGCCGTCTCCGGGGCCGAGAGACCGGAACGCAAAATGACCGGGGTCGTTATGCCGAGCCCCACATCGACCTCAAGACCGCCGCCGGCGCGGCGGAGCGGAGTTCTGACCGGCGTCGTCTCAATCAGGAGGTGAGAACGGCGTTCGCCAGCTGGTATCTTAGCTCCTTTTTTTAGCCGGACTGTCACTTCTGCGCGCTTGCCCGGTTCGATACGCAGGCGTGAAGGAGAGAGCACAAGATATGGTGCTGCTGAAAGGTTCTCGCGCTCGGCGGGATTTGCGGGTTTGTAACCGGTCTCGGTTGCTGCGAGGTCGACCCAGCTAATCCGGGCATCGACAATCCGGTCAGACGGATTGGATATTTGATACGTTACGGCCGTTGCGTTGCGCGTGAGAACCTGTCTGAGCGGCGAGATGACGAGTTGAGCCGCGGCCGGGAGCGGATGGAACGCTATCCAGGCAGCGATCACCGCAAGGTTCAAACCTCGCCGGGCCTTTCGGGCATTCAGTGCGGCATTAACCAATCGACGGCTCCAGAATCAGCGGATTATTCGTATTAAGACGCGTTTGGTCGTTGAACCTGCAAGAACCCTGCCTTCGGGAATGCCCTGGGGAGTGGTTGTGGGCTTGCCTAATTGCGCCAAATCGCGCCTTTTCGGGGGACGCCGACCGGCTCTGACAAGGCAGGTCAGGGGGCGGCCAGATCAAGAAGGATAAGCTGCGTGACGCACGTAATCGTCCTTGGTAATGAAAAGGGCGGGTCGGGAAAATCGACCGCCGCCATGCATATTACTGTCGCCTTGCTGAAGGCTGGATATCGCGTTGCCGCGATCGACCTAGATATGCGCCAGAGGAGTTTTTCCCGTTATATAGAAAATCGCAAAGCGTTCGCCGAAAAGAAATCGGCAGACATCGTTTTCCCGGTATTGCCCCGTGTCGAGCCATCATCGATTGACAGCCGCGAGGAGGCGCGCCGTCAGGAAACGGAGAATTTTACCGGAACGCTGCAAACGCTTGCCGATTGCCATTTCGTTGTGATCGATTGTCCCGGCGCTGACACGCATCTTTCCCGGCTTGCACATGCGCATGCGGATACGATCGTTACTCCGCTGAACGACAGTTTTGTTGATTTTGATTTGCTCGCGAAGATTGATCCGGATTCTGGTGACGTGCTCGGCCCCAGTCTTTATTCGGAAATGGTCTGGAATGCGCGAAAACGTCAGGCGATGTCCGGCGTCAAGGGAGGCATTGACTGGGTTGTCATGCGTAACCGCCTTTCGGCGACTCGGGCGAATAACAAGCGGGCGATGGGTGAAAAGCTTGAAGATCTGTCCGGCCGGATCGGTTTTCGTCTAGCGCGTGGATTTGGCGATCGCGTGATTTATCGCGAGCTTTTTCCGATGGGGCTGACGCTGCTAGATCTTGGCGGCGCGGACGCGCCTTTGCGGCTTTCGACCATGAGTCATGTTACCGCGAGGCTCGAAATCCGTTCACTTATCGCCACCCTCAACCTGCCCAAACCGGATATTCATGCAAAGGCGCGGGATGGCAAGGCCGCCGCCTGACCAAACTTTCATCGCGTAGACATGGGCGCATTAGCGGGCGCCGTTTCGCGGCGGCTTGGAATAGGGCATGCTATTGGCGGTAGTTGAACCGTACCGCACCATAAGGAGGGAGAGCGAATTGATGGCTGGCCTGCTTGCTCTCCTCGCTGCTTCAGCCGTCGCCGTGTTCCTGATGGTGCGAGCAGGGCGCAGTGCTGACGGTGAAAAACACCAGATGTTGACGCTCAAGATTGTCGCCTTGCTGGCCGTCGCCTCCATCGCTTTTGCATTCAAGGGATTGCCGCTTGCTCTCATGATCCTGTTCGCAATTGGCGGTGTGACGGCGATTGAGCTTTGGCGCGCCCGCATGATTGGCGCATCTGAAACCGCGGCAAGCGGCGGGCCAGCAGGCAAACTGGACGCCAAGGAGGCCGCGGCGGTTTTAGGCGTTGCAATTGATGCGAGCCCCGAGGATATCAAGGCGGCTCACAAGAAGCTGATTTCACAGCTTCACCCCGACCATGGCGGCAGCGACTATCTCGCTGCAAAAATCAACGATGCGCGGCGCGTCATGCTCGCAGCCCGTGCGATTGAAAATAACTAGGCCTGCAAGCAACAGAAAAGGCGTGATCGACCGGCATGGACAAGATTGAAACAATAATTTCGGGCGCGGGTTCCTATCTGCCGGAACGCGTCGTCACCAATCATGACCTCGCTAAAAAAGTCGACACCTCGGATGAGTGGATTCGTTCGCGCAGCGGGATCGGCGCTCGTCATCTTGTTGATCTCGGAAAGGAGGTTACATCGGACCTTGCAACCAAGGCGGCGTGGAATGCTCTCGATCAGGCGGGTTTGAAGCCGCAGGACATTGGATTGATTATCGTCGCGACGGTGACGCCCGACAAAACATTTCCGTCAACGGCGGTTTATGTTCAGCAAAAACTTGGCGCGCCGCCGGGCATTGCGTTTGACATATCGGCCGCTTGCGCCGGTTTTTTATACGCCGTCAATCTCGCCCATAATTTTATTGAGACTGGGCAGGTGAAGCATGCTCTCGTTATCGGCGCAGAAACGCTTTCGTGTTTTCTGGATTGGGAAGACAGGACAACCTGCGTGCTTTTTGGCGATGGCGCCGGTGCGGTCGTTCTTTCCGCTGAGACGTCGCATAAAGCCGATGCGCCGCGCGGCGTGCTCGCCACCTATTTATCCGCCGATGGCCGGTTGGCCCCGCATCTTTACGCCGATGGCGGTCCGTCGTCGACGCAAACAGTCGGCAAGGTGCGGATGAACGGCAAGGAAGTCTTCCGTAACGCGGTGCAGGAAATTTCAAATGCGGTGCTGGAAGTGACCGAACGCGCCAAGGTGAAACGGGAAGAGATCGACTGGTTTGTCCCGCATCAGGCGAATATCCGGATTATCGAGGCATGCGCCAAGCGGCTTGAACTTGATGAATCCAGGATCATCGTAACAATCGACAAACACGCCAACACGTCTTCGGCGTCAATTCCACTGGCGCTCGATGCCGGTATACGCGACGGCCGCATTAAGCGGGGGCAATTGCTGGTTTTTGCAGCGCTTGGTGGCGGCCTTGCCTGGGGTTCGACTCTCGTGCGGTATTAGTTTGCTTTCGAGCATGGTGAGGTGTTTTTAAAAAAGCTGCTCTGCTTGGCCGTCAGTTCCAGCGCGCTAGAAAAGGCTTGGCTTTGGGAGCGTAGAAGATGCGGCAGGCCGTAGAAAAATTTGTGTCTGAGCGCAAAATCTACGCTGAAGCCGCTGCTTGGATTATTCTCTTTTCGATTACAGTTTTTCTCAATATTTTCACTGTAAAGGCGGACGCCGTGAAGGCAGGCGTTGAGATCGCCTCCTGGAAGCCATTCGTCTGGGAAATGACGAGCACGATTGCGCTCTTGATGCTCGTACCTGTGCTCTACGAAGTTCTGCGGCGTTTCCCTTTCGATTCCAGAAGGTGGATGAAATGGGTCGGTATACAATTGGCGTTCAGCGTGCTGTTCAGCTTCGCGCATGTCGCCCTGATGGGGGTGATGCGCAAAGCGGCTTACGCTTTCACTAATGACTCATACGACCTGTCGAGACTTCTGTTTCAGGAATTCCTTTATGAATATCGTAAGGATGTATTTTCCTATTTCGTTTTGCTGGCTTTCGCGGCGTTTATGCGCAGAGCTTTCGCTCCGGGCATGGCGCATAAGGAAAATGAAATGCTGGCGCCGGCGAAGGTCCTGCTGACAACGGATAAGGGCGATACACTTTTCGCCACTTCAGAAATAGAAGTGCTGGAAGCGGCAGGCAATTATGTAATCGTGACGACGCCGTCAGGCGTGTGTGAAAGCCGGACCAGCTTAATAAATCTTCTGAATAGGCTGAACGGCGATGTCGTGCGCGTGCACCGTTCATTCGCGGTCGGCCGCAATCATGTGCGGGCAATTCGCACCAACCGCAGCGGCGATGGTGAAATAGCGCTCTCATCTGGAAAGACAGTTCGGTTCAGCCGTCGCTATCGGGCACAGCTTTTGGCGGCCGTTGAGCCCATTCAATCAGGGAGCGCAAATGCGACGACATAGTCGCCGTGTTTCGTGCCGGCGCCATGATGGCCGCCTGCTACGATGACGACATATTGCTTGCCATTGACTTCATAAGTCATCGGCGTCGCCTGTCCTCCCGCCGGTAATTTCACATGCCATAGTTGTTTTCCGGTTCTGAGGTCGAAGGCGCGGAATTGCTGGTCAAGGGCTGCGCCGATGAAGATGAGTCCGCCACCTGTTACAATCGGTCCGCCCACGCTTGGCAATCCGTATCTGAACGCAAATGGGATCTTGCCTTGTGTCGTTCCGAATGGAACTTTCCACTTGATTTCGCCGGACGACATGTCGATCGCGACGAGCGATCCCCAAGGCGGTGGCGTGCAAGGGATGCCAATCGGCGACAAGAGAACTTCACGGCGCATTCCATACGGCGCGCCCGTCTGACGCGCAAATTCGGAATCGGGGTAATCGCCCGACTTTTGCATTCCGAGTAACGCTTCGAGCGGCGCAAGCGTCACGATGTTGGGCGCTTCATTGACGTTGACGACGGCAAGTTGCGATTTGTCGTCGAAAGCAAGTCCGCCCCAGATTATTGCGCCAGGGCCAAAGCCTGGGAGCATGATCGTTCCTTGCCGGCTTGGCGGGGTATATATCCCTTGAGAGCGATATTTTTTTATGAGCTTTTTGCATGCGCCCTTGTCAAAAGGCGTCAGCCCCCATGCATCGTTTTCGGTCACTGCGTCCTGGCGTACGAGCGGCGGAGGCGCGAGCGGAAAAGGCTGCGTTGGCCAGGATTTTTCACCCGGGATATCGCTTTGCGGAACGGGGCGTTCTTCAATGCCAAATATCGGTTCGCCGGTTTCGCGGTTGAAGGCGAACAAGAGCCCCATTTTAGTGCCCTGAATGACCGCAGGTATGGTCGCACTGTCTTTTCTGATTGCGGCGAGTGTCGGCTGGGCGGGAAGGTCGTAGTCCCATAAATCGTGGTGGACGAGCTGTTGCCGCCAGACGACTTCGCCAGTCGAGGCGCGAAGCGCCACTAGAGAATTGGCGTCGCGATTGTCTCCGAGGCGCTCGCCGCCGAAATAGTCGGGGCTGGCCGAGCCGGTTGGCACAAAGACAAGGTCGCGTTCGGAATCGACTGAAAGCGGCGCCCATGCATTGGCGGCGCCGGTCCTTGACGCCTGGTCTGCACGCCAGTGCGAACGCATCTGATCAGAAGCATGACGGGGTATCGGGTCCCACGACCAGATAAGTTTTCCGCTTCTCGCATTGTAGGCGCGCACGACGCCATATTCCAGTTCAACGCCGCGATTGTCGCCGATAGCCGAACCCGTGATGACGAGATCCCCGACAATCGCTGGCGGTGAAGTAATGGTGTAATCGCCACGATCGTCCACGACGAGACGAACGCCCGCGCTAAGATCAACCGTTCCTTTTTCGCCAAAATCCTCACAAGGCTTCCCGGTTTCGCCGTCAAGCGCGATCAGGCGGCTGTCGAGTGTTCCCAGAAATATCCTGTGGCGGCAAAGCGCGTCTGGCGAAGCGAGGGGATCAATCCAGCTTGATACGCCGCGATTGGCGCTTTCAGCGTAATGCGCTGTGCCATCCATACCTGAATCAAAGCGCCAGATTTCTTTACCCGTCGTTGGATCGATAGCGAAGACCCGCGCATAGGGCGATGAGATATATAGCTTGCCCTCGACTAAGATCGGCGTAGCCTCATATGACCCGCCTTGGGTCGCCGGGTCTTTCGGATCGAATTCGCCGGTTCGATAGGTCCAGGCCTTTTTGAGCTTTCTGACATTCCTGGTGTTGATCTGGTTGGCTGGCGAGTAACGCGTCCCGCCCGGGTCGGCCCCATAGGACGACCATTCCTGCGAGAACGCATTTTCGCTTCCAAGCGTAAGTACGAATAGGACGAGGACGATCCGAAACATGTGAATCAATGCTCCATAGGGCGGCGATGGAAATACTGCCGCTTATCAGCGTGTTAAAGCCTGGGCGCCGCAAACGGCAGCGTCGGCGGGATAGGCGGCGGGGGAGGCCGGATCGTGAAGGCTCGCTTCGAGGCGCCAAATGTGCGCTCATTGATCCGTTTCGCGGTGCAGCGAGCAAGATATATGTTTCAATGAATTTGTCCGGCCCGGCCCGCCAATAATCGCCTCGCCAGAAATTCCGGGGTCGCGTCGAGCATGCCTTCGGAAATGAATGGCGTTTGCGAAAAATGTGCGAGCGTGAATTTATGGGCGAAGGCAGCGGAGAGCGCCGCGCCGACCCGCTTTGTAGCGTCAAATTTCGTGACGATTATACGTTTGGCGCCGAATTCGCGGAATGCGGCAGCCCAATCCTTGAATTCCTCAACGTCTCCGCTGGCGGGAAGAACAAGCACCGCCTCGCCATTGGTCGCTTCCTGGAATGAACGAAGCGCCGCGAAATCGCCGGGGTCATAGGGGCTTACACCTGGCGTATCGAGAATGACCGCGCCGGTCGGCCGCTTTGACCGGATAGCAGCGGCGACGTCTTGTGGCGTTTCGGTGATATAATAATCGGCCCCAAGCGCGTCGCCATAGGCTTTCACCTGATCGATGGCGCCGGCGCGTCCAACATCGGCGGTCATAATAAATGCGCTCGATCCTGCATTGAGCGCTGAAGCTGCAAGTTTCGCCCCGCATGATGTTTTGCCGGCGCCGGTCGGCCCGACCAGCAAGATTGGCGACATAGGCGAGAAATGAACGGGCGCAAATTCAAAGGTGTCGTTGAGACCGGTTTCGAGCCTTAGAAGGTCGTCGTTGACAGCGGCTTTGCGTGCACCGGCGACCACGGCCTCAATGAGCTCGATCGAAAAACCATGTGGCTGGAGCGCGTCCGCCATAGCGCGCGCTGTCGAGTCCGATAGGTCAACGGCGCCGGCCTTTTGGGACCGACCTGAAAGCTCGCCGCTCAATCTCGCAAGGGCGTCTTCGGAAAATCGTTGTTCAAGAGGTTCGTTGAGACGGGCGCCGGTCGATTTGCCATATCCTTGTGCTGGCGGTTCGGAGAGAACCTGCCGGGTATGATCGCCAAATCCGGTTGTCACTGGTGCGGGAGCAGACGGCGCCGGTTTGTCCGAAGCGGTTAGTTCAACGTCCCCGGAGGGAAGGTTTCGCACCGAAAGCACGGTGGCGTTTGGCCCAAGCGCGCGCTGGGCCTTGGCCTTGGCCGCATCCACATCGGAGGCGATAAATTTCATCATAAGGAACGCAACTCTTGCCCGGCAATGGGCCTAGTATTGAACTAGCAAGGCGGCGGTGCAAGGGCGATGATTTGTGGGGTCGTAACCGCTGAATTTGGCTTCCGCCGGGCGGCCTGAAGCGTCAGTTGGCCGCATGATGGTCGCGAGAGTGAATGTGTTGGAGTAACAAGAGGTCATGTTGCATCTAGCCCGCACGTTTTTGGGGTCTTGCGTGGCTGAACGCGCCTGCGGCGGCTTTAATTTTGCACTTCGCAGGGCCAGCGTTCCGGCTGAAGCCGTTCCTGAGCATTCCCACGCAACCGCCCATTTTATCTACGCGTTGGACGAGGGCTATGAAACGAGCGCGCATCGCGCAGCTGAATTGGGCGGTGCGTGTCTTGTTTATAATCCGCCAAGTGTTGTTCATCGTGACTGCTTTGATGAACAGTCGGCCAATGGCCGGTTTTTCGCTATCGACGTTCCGGTTGAAATTGCGGCGCTGGGCGTCGACCATCCAATTGTTATTGATCGCACCGCGTCACGGAAAATTGCGGCGTCAATTGTCGGGTTGATGCTTGAAGGGGCTCCGGCGGTTGACCTGGAAGACCGGGCGCTGTCCCTAATGACGGGCGTTTCCTTTCATACGCAGCACGTGGCCAATAAAGCGCCTCCATGGCTTGAACGCGCTGTCGAGGCGATTTCAGATCTCTCGAACGACGCAAAGCTTGAGGTGAATGCGATTGCGAGAATCGTCGATGTTCATCCCGTGCACCTGGCGCGCGTCTTTTCGATTCACTTTGGGTCTACGCCGGGGGAATTATTGCGGCGACGCCGCATGGAACGCGCCTTGTCGCTTCTTTCAGGTTCCGAACGTCTTTCGGACGTTGCCGCGCAAGCAGGCTTTGCGGATCAGAGTCACATGACACGGGCTTTCCGTTCGACATTTGGCGCGACGCCTGCAGTGATCCGCGCCGCGTTTTAGACGAAAAATGTTTCATATATTCAAGACTGGCCGTTGCGGGCCAGTTAATAGGCGCTGTGAAGCAGGAGGCGTAGTCATGCAGAATAGCTGGATTTTTGCGGCCTTGGCGTCGCTTTCGCTTATGGGCAAGCCCGCTCTGGCCGGCAGTTTTGAAATTGCGATGGGGAAAATGGATGAGGATGTCCGCTCAGGCGCATTCAATGCGACAACAAGCATTCTGATCTCAAGAGACGGCAAGTTGATCCATGAAGCCTATTTCGATGAAGGCGGCGCTGACTCGTTACGTAATACTCGGTCGGCTACAAAAACGGTGACGGCAATGCTTGTCGGAGCTGCAATCGCTCGTGGCAAGATCACCGATGTGGACGCCAAAATTACATCTTTCTTTCCGGACAAAGCGCCTTTCGAGAACAGCGATCCACGAAAGGATGAGATGACGGTCGAAGATCTTTTGACAATGAGTTCTCTACTTGAATGCGATGACGAAAATCCATTCTCGCGCGGTAATGAAGAGCGCATGTATTTGATCGAAGATTGGGCGAAGTTTACGCTTGATTTGCCTATCAAGGGATTTCCTGCTTGGGTCAGTAAGCCCGCTGACTCACCCTATGGACGGTCATTCTCCTATTGTACGGCTGGCGTATCGACGCTTGGCGCGGTCGTTGAGCGCGCATCAGGCAGAAAACTCGAAGCATTCGCAGAAGATGCGCTATTTGGGCCAATCGGAGTAAGCAAGGCTGAATGGCAATATTCGCCAATGGGTCTTGCGCAAGCTGGCGGCGGCCTCTCATTGAATAGTCGCGGCCTCGTCGCCCTCGGCGAGCTTCTGCTCCACAATGGCAAGTCGAATAACCGTCAAGTGTTGCCCGCTTCATGGACAAAAGCGATGATGACCCCACATGTTCATATTGATGAAGAACGTGGCGATTATGGTTATTTGACGTGGCTACCAGTCTTAAGGATTGGCGACCGTGAAATTCACGCCGCAGGCATGTTCGGTAATGGCGGCAACAAAGTCGTTGTTATCCCCGAACTTGATTTAGTCATCGTCATAACGACGACGAATTACGGCCAGCGCGGCGCGCATGCGATGACAGATAAGCTCATCGTTGACTACATCCTGAAAGCTGCGCTTGCGGCGCAGTAAGGTCAGACTGAGCCGAGATTGCGTAAACGAATGTGCGGGTGGATCTCATTCTGAGAGAGCACCATTGTTTGCGGTCGCACGCGCTCGATAACGGAACGAACGAAAGGACGCGAGGCGGCGCTTGTAACGAGCGCTGCAGCATGTCCGGCGGTCGCGGCGTCTTCTAGCTTCCGAAGCACCGCTCCGACAAATTCCTGAATTTTTGACGGCGGCATGGCGAGCTGACGGTCTGAACCCGCGCCAACAACATTGTCGGTGAATTCTCGCTCCCATTCTGAGGAAAGCGTTACGATTGGCGCTGCGCCGTCAGCGCCTTTTATGGCGCCGCAAATCTGGCGAGCAAGCCGCGCGCGCACATGCTCTGCAATGTGGCTTACACTGGCGTTCGCCGGCGCAGCTTCCGCGATCGCTTCAAGTATGGCGGGGAGGTCACGGATAGAAACGCGCTCATTGATAAGCGCTTGCAAGACGCGTTGCACGGTCGAGACGGTAACGACCGAAGGGATAAGGTCGTTGATGAGCTGGCGGTGCTTTTCACCAAGTGCATCGAGAAGTTTCTTG
>JAWKVJ010000049.1:0-18833 GCA_041398085.1 Parvularculaceae bacterium | reverse complement strand
GCATTAAATGCACATAGTCACGATAGTAATTGGCGATCCGTTCCTGCCCGTAAGAGAAATTCTGGCCTTTCGCGAAATGTTGTTTGTAGTTGGAAAAGCAGCAAGCCATAGGGTGGCGCCGCGCATCGATGATCTTGGCGTTCGGCAGGATCAGACGAATGAAACCGACATGCGGGAAATTATTCGGCATCTTGTCGATGAAGTATGGCTTGCCGGTCCGGCGTTGGCTTCTTGTCCGTTCAAGATATTCTTCTCCGAGCGATCGCAAATCAGCATCGCTGAACTCGGCGAGGATTGCAGGGTAGCCGGGCCCTTGACCATCCTTTGATTTGGCGGCCAGCCGCTTTGTCATAGAAATGATGTCGGGCAACTCCATCGTTCCTTCGATCATTGAATGGCTGGAGAGAATTTGTTCAACAAGCGTCGAGCCGGCGCGCGGCATGCCAAGAACAAAAATAGGGTCGCGCGCCTGGCAGCCGGCGCCGCGCCGCGATTGCAGAAAGTAGCGTGTGAAAGTCTCTTCGATGCGCTGGCGGCGTTCCGGCAAGTCTGTATCGTCATACCGGGTTTGGTCAGTGCGCAAGCGGTTTCCTTCATCATAATGTTTGAAGGAGCGTTCAAACTCGCCTCGGTCTTCAAGCGCCTTACCGAGCGCAAAGTGAAGATGGAGACGGTCATCGTCATTAAGGTCGTTTCGCGCAATCTGCCGGGTCATTTCGTTGATATCGCTATCGACAAAGCGGAACGTCTTGAGGTTCGCAAGGCTCCAATAGGCCTCGCCAAGCGACGGCTGCAGCTGGATTGACTGGCGATAGGCGTTGATGGCGCCGCCCTGGACGCCGACGGTCTTTAAAGCGTGACCAAAACTCAGCCAGGTTTTCGGCTGGTTTGGAAAGTCCTCCAGCAGTGAGCGATATTGCGGGATGGCCTTGTCATAGTCCCCAAGCCGCGCCAGCGCCGCGCAGTAAAGCGTTCGATATCCGGGATCTTTCGGTTGCGCTTTAAGGAGCGTTTCAGCTTCCGAGATCGCTTCATCCGCCTTGCCTTGCCGCAATTGAACGATTGCTAGATTATGCCGAGCAGCATGGAAATCGGGCGCCAGCTCTACGCATCGCTCAAGGAGAGTTTCTGAATCTGAATAGCGCCCGATGCGGGCGGCAAGCTCGGCAAGCATGCGGATCGCCGCCACATCAGTTGGGCTGCGCTTCAAGTATGACTTCAGCGAACGTTCTGCGACGGCAAGGCGGTTTTCATGTAGAGCCTTGCCGGCATCCAGGAGCTCCGGATCTTTCGTGGTCGCCGTCACGTGGCGCGCATAAGCTTTTGCAGCCGCTTCGTCGTCTCCTGCTGCTAGCAGGGCGTCAGCCAGCATTCGCCAAGCGTTGACGATTTTGGAATCGAGCATCAACGCGCGCTCAACTGAATTTATTGCGCGCCGGCTTTCACCGCTCACAGCTTCGGCCAGCGCAAGCTCCATGTAACCGTCAGCATTGTAAGCGGCGCGCCTGACCGATTCCCGCAGGGCGTTGAGCGCTGCCGGATATTCTCCCAGTCGCCGTCGCGCCGCCCCGAGCAGTAAAAGCGCGCGCGGATTGTCCTTAACGACATTCAATATCTCGCCGGCCTGTTCTGCGGCGAGCGCCGGGTCCCGCTTTAAAAGCTGAAACCCGTGGGACAACGCGGTCGCCAGCGTTCCCTTCGGATCCGTAGATTTGCCGTCTCGAGGAGCGTTCATGCGGAGGTTTTACGCGGAAATTAACACCTCAGGAACCCGTCCTCTTTTGAACCAATAAATTGCGCGCCTGTTCAGGCTGACAGCTATTCACATGCAAAGTGAAGCCGGGTTATTATTTGCGCCCGGTTCCGCCGTTTTTTGTGAAAATCCGCGGCGTGACCATTGAGCATGGCGGACACACTAATGCCGGACCTTGGCTCGGACAAACTACAGGAATTGATCGATCCGTTTGTCGGCCGTACCGGCGGCCTTATCAGCGCTCTGCGGGCGGTTCAGTCGGAATACGGTTTTTTGCCTGAGCAAACAGACGCGGCTGCCGCAAGGGCGTTCAATCTATCGCGCGCTGAGGTGAAGGGCGTCATCAGTTTTTATCGCGACTTCGCGCGCGGGCCCAAAGGGAATGCGGTTATCCGGATCTGTGCAGCTGAAGCCTGCCAGGCCGTCGGCGCGCGTGAAATAATCCGAGATGTCGAAGAGCGGATCGGCGTTAAATTGGGTGAAAAGGACTCAAAAGGCGGCGTGACGCTGGAGGCTGTATACTGCCTTGGCCTTTGTTCATGTGGACCTGCGGCTACGATAAATGAGAATCTTCTTGGGCGCGCCGATGCTGACAAAATCGTCTCAGCGGTCGAAAATGCGATCAAGCGGGGCGTTCCACAATGACTCCTGTCACAATATATCTTCCACTCGATTCGGCTGCTGTGGCGCTCGGCGCAAACGAAGTTGCAAGCGCACTGAAAATAGAGGCGACGAATCGGAATCTTGATTTAAAAATTGTGCGCACCGGATCGCGCGGCATGCATTGGCTTGAGCCGCTTGCTGAATTCGAAATGGCAGGCGAGCGTTACGGCTTTGGACCATTGGTTGCGGCCGACGCGAAATCGATTCTTGATGCAATTCTTGATGGAGATTTCGCTGCGCAAAAATGCGTCGGCCGCATTAAAGACATTCCATTTTTTGCAAAACAATCGCGGCTAATCTTCTCGCGTTGCGGTGTTATTGACCCGTTGGATTTTGATGACTTTGAACGGCATGGCGGCGGAGCGGGATTGGTAGGTGCGATCAAGCTTCGGCCTGAAGAAGTTTGCGAAACAATCTTGGCTTCCGGGCTGCGGGGGCGTGGAGGCGCCGGTTTTCCGGCGGGCGTTAAGTGGAAGACGGTCGCCGACGCTGCGGCTGAGCAGAAATATATCGTGGCGAACGCCGATGAGGGCGATAGCGGCACATTCGCTGACCGTATGATAATGGAAGGCGACCCCTTCCTGTTGATCGAAGGCTTGACGATCGCTGGACTGGCTGTTGGCGCGACAAAAGGTTTTATCTATCTGCGTTCTGAATACCCGGTCGCCGCCCGGGTTCTGAATGCGGCGATTGAAACCGCCTATGGGAAAGGAGTGCTTGGCGAAAACATCAAAGGTTCGGGGAAACAATTTGACCTTGAATTATTCATTGGCGCCGGCGCCTATATATGCGGTGAAGAGACTTCATTGCTGAATAGTCTTGAAGGCAAGCGCGGCGAGGTTCGCGCCAAGCCGCCGATCCCGGCGCTTGAAGGGCTCTTTGGTAAGCCGACGCTTGTTCATAACGTTATTACTTTTTGTTCGGCGCCGATAATCATTGAGAGAGGTTCTGAATTTTATCGTAATTTCGGCATCGGGAAATCGACCGGCACGATGCCGTTTCAACTTGCCGGGAACATCAAGCGCGGCGGCCTTTTCGAAGCCGGTTTTGGCGTAACGCTTGGCGAACTTGTTGAGGAGCTAGGCGGCGGTGCGCGTTCGGGCAGGCGAGTGCGAGCGGTGCAGATTGGCGGACCGCTCGGGGCCTATCTTCCCCGTGAAAAATTTGATCTTCCGATGGACTACGAAATTATGTTTGAAAATGGCGCAGGCGTTGGTCATGGCGGTCTCGTCGTTTTTGACGAGAGCGTCGATTTGATGGAGCAGGCGCGTTACGCTTTTGAATTTTGCGCAGAAGAATCTTGCGGCAAATGCACGCCATGCCGCATCGGCGCCGTTCGCGGCGTTGAAGTGATTGATCGATTGAAAGCGGGTGAGGAACCCCAAAAACAAAAAAAACTGATCGCAGACCTTTGCGAAGTGATGGTTGACGGTTCGTTATGCGCAATGGGCGGTATGACGCCCATCCCGGTGAAAAGCGCCATGATCCATTTTCCGGAGGATTTTCGCGCCTGCAAGATGACAAATCAGGAGGAACGCAATGGCGATCCTTAAAGAGAAAGATTACGGCACGCCAAAACCCGTAATGGCGAAAAAAATATCAGTCGAGATCGATGGCTTTAAAATCGAAATCGACGAGGGGGCGAGCATTATGCGCGCCGCTGCTGAAATAGGCGTTTTTATTCCTAAGCTTTGCGCAACGGACAGATTAAAGGCTTTTGGCTCCTGCCGGCTATGCCTCGTCGAGATCGACGGTCAGAAGGGAACGCCTTCTTCCTGCACGACGCCGGTGCGCGACGGCATGGTGATACGCACGCAATCTGAACGCCTTGCGCGTTTGCGGCGCGGCGTCATGGAGCTTTACATCTCCGACCACCCGCTTGATTGCCTCACCTGTTCCGACAATGGCGATTGCGAATTGCAGGATATGGCCGGCGTCGTCGGTTTGCGGGAAGTGCGTTACGGCCAGTGCGGTGATAACCACAGCGCCGCCCAAAAGGACAAAAGCAACCCTTATTTCGATTTTGATCCGTCAAAATGCATTGTCTGTTCTCGCTGCGTGCGCGCCTGCGATGAAATTCAGGGAACATTGGCGCTGACGGTTGAAGGCCGCGGGTTTCAGTCAAAAATCGCAGTTGGCGGCAGCAATTTCTTCGATTCTGAGTGCGTCTCCTGCGGCGCTTGCGTTCAGGCATGCCCGACGGCGACCCTTCAGGAAAAGTCTGTCGTCGACCATGGCGTGCCCGATCGGACAGTGCTGACGACTTGCGCCTATTGCGGGGTCGGGTGTTCGTTTAAGGCGGAACTAAAGGGCGATCAGCTTGTTCGCATGGTCCCTTTCAAGGACGGCAAAGCCAATCACGGCCATTCCTGCGTCAAAGGCCGCTTTGCGTTCGGCTATGCGACACACAAGGATCGCATCACAGCACCCATGATGCGCGAGAAAATAACCGATCCCTGGAGGGTCGTCTCCTGGGATGAAGCTATCAACTTTGCGGCCAGCAGGTTGAAACAGGCGCAAGAAAAACATGGCCGTAAGTCGATCGGCGCAATCACTTCGTCGCGCTGTACGGCGGAGGAAGTCTGGCTCGTTCAAAAACTCGTGCGGACAGCATTTGCAAATAACAATATCGACACTTGTGCGCGTGTTTGCCATTCGCCGACGGGTTACGGCCTCAAACAGACATTTGGGACGTCAGCGGGCACGCAGAATTTTGACAGCGTTGAGGAAGCCGATGTTATTTTCATTATCGGCGCAAACCCCACAGACGCCCATCCCGTCTTCGCCTCACAGATGAAGCGCAGGTTACGCGCCGGTGCAAAGCTAATTGTGGCTGACCCGCGTCAGATCGACCTTGTTCGCACGCCCCATATTGAGGCGGCTTACCACTTGCCGCTGCGTCCGGGAACGAACGTCGCGCTCATCAACGCCTTTGCCCATGTCGCTGCTGCCGAGGGACTTGTCGACGAGAACTTTGTGAGCGCGCGGTGCGATGTTGAATCCTACAAGCAATGGCTTGATTTTATTCTTTCAGAACAAAACTCACCGGAAGCCGCTGCGCAAACGACCGGCGTGCCGGCTGAGAATGTTCGCGCCGCAGCGAGGCTTTATGCATCCAGCGAAAAGTCCGCGATCTATTACGGGCTCGGCGTAACTGAACACAGCCAGGGTTCGACGATGGTTATGGGGATGGCCAATCTTGCAATGGCGACCGGAAATATCGGCAGGTCGGGCGTTGGGGTTAATCCCCTACGCGGGCAGAACAATGTTCAAGGTTCATGCGATATGGGTTCGTTTCCGCATGAATTATCTGACTATAGGCCAGTTTCGAACGACGACGCGCGCGGAACATTCGAAAAGCGCTGGAACGTCAAAATGGACGATGCGCCCGGCTATCGCATCCCCAATATGTTCGACGAGGCGTGCGCTGGAACATTCAAAGGAATGTATATTCAGGGCGAGGATGTCGCCCAGTCTGACCCCGACACGCAGCATGTTGAATCCGCTTTGAAGGCGCTCGATATTCTGATCGTGCAGGACTTGTTTCTAAATGAAACTGCAAGATTTGCACATGTCTTCCTGCCCGGCACGTCGTTTCTGGAGAAGGACGGCACATTCATCAACGCCGAACGCCGCATCAACCGCGTCCGCCCTGTCATGAAATCCAGAACCGGCAAGCAGGAATGGGAAGTCACGCAGGATCTTGCGCGTGCGCTGGGTTATGAGATGGGGCACGAGACGGCGTCTGACATAATGGACGAAATCGCCGGGCTGACGCCGTCATTCGCCAATGTCTCATTCAAGTCGCTTGATGAACATGGATCGGTGCAATGGCCATGCAATGACGATGCGCCGACAGGAACGCCCATCATGCATGTTGAGCAATTTGTGCGCGGCAAGGGCTTGTTTGTCGTTACCGAATATACGCCGACCAAGGAGAAGACGAACCGAAAGTTTCCGTTAATCCTGACGACAGGACGGATTTTAAGCCAGTATAATGTCGGCGCACAAACGCGCCGAACCAGCAATGTTGATTGGTGGGAGGAAGACGTTCTCGAGATTCACCCAAGCGATGCTGAAACGCGCGGCGTGCGCGACGGACAATGGGTTTCTGTCCGATCGAGAAAGGGTGAAACGACGCTGCGAGCGCAAATTTCCGATCGAATGCAGCCGGGCGTCGTTTATACGACGTTCCACCACCCTGAAACCGGCGCGAATGTCGTGACGACGGAATTGTCGGATTGGGCGACGAGTTGTCCTGAGTACAAGGTGACGGCGGTTGAGGTTGCGCCGGCGAACCATAAGTCCCATTGGCAGGAAGAACACGATATTGAGGCGGCGGCGATGCGAAATATCGTTGAACCCGGCGTGAAGACGCCCGCTGAATAGATGCCGCAATTTCGATCATTCGGCGAAACTACTTCCCCTGCGCTCGACGCCATTGTTGAAGGGGGCGTCATTGATGAAGGTGTATGGCGCGTACCGGAAGAAATACCTGTCTCCTTCGTTTATAATCGACGTAATTATGCGGTCATGTTGGCGACACCGTCGGATTTTGAGGATTTCGCCGTCGGTTTTTCTTTGACTGAACGCATCGTCGATGACGTTTCGGAAATCGATGCGGTCGATATTCATCTGTCCGAGCGGGGCGTTGAGCTTCATCTGTCGATTGCTCCGTCGAAACTTGAACGGCTTGATATTCGTCAACAACGCCGCAATCTCGCTGGGAGAGCCGGCTGCGGCGTTTGCGGGCTCGAGAATGCGGAACAGTTTTTTGAAAGATTAGCGCCCGTTGCCGAAACAATGACAAAAATTGACGAGTCGGCACTGGTGAAGGCGGAGAAGCTGTTGCCATCGTTTCAAAGATTAAACGCACAAACAAGAACGGTTCATGCCGCAGCATGGGCCGATGCTAAAGGAGAGATTCAGTCGGCTCGGGAAGATGTCGGTCGCCATAATGCGCTCGATAAGTTGCTTGGAGGGCTTGCTATAGCGCAGGCGGGTTTTCAGGATGGGTTCGTAATTATTTCGAGCCGCTGCTCCTATGAGATTGTCGAAAAGGCGGCCAGGCTCGGAGTGCGCGCTATCACTTCGCTTTCAGCGCCGACGGCTTTCGCCCTGCGCAAAGCCGCGGAAGCTAATATTTCCCTCTATGCACGCGAAGGAAAAAGGTTTGTGCGTGTGATAATATAGTGGCGTTGCGGATCAAGATCCGGCAAAATTTATCATTGCTTTGCAAATTACTTTACGAATACGAAGCTCCGGCCCCATTTTCCGTATTTGGTCGTCGATACGCCATTGGCGCTCGATGCATTATAAGAATTCTGGCCGGGACGAATTTCAATCTTGATGACGCCGCCGGCGTTTGAAATAACTCCCGCATGGAGCGCCGCGCGGCATACTGACGAATCGTCCGTATAGACGGCGCTTCCCCATACGGCGCCGGACTTGGTTTGCGCTTCTGAGCAAGAACAATTCAGCGAACTCGTGACGGTTTTGGCGTTCGCCGGACACGCGTCGAGCGTTGCGGCGTCAATGCGGCACAACACTTTGACGCCTGTCAGGCAGGTATCGCCATCGCCGCTCGCATGCATGCGCATGAATGTCATTCCCGCTGCGGTGCAGTCGGCTGGCGTTGCTTTGCAAAAAGGTGCGGAACCGAGCCACGTTTCGGATTGGGCTTTTGCCGGCGCCGTAATTGACATCGCTGTAGCGATTATAACTAGAGATGGGATCAAGGATTGCGTCATAATCATTCCTTCTGATAAGGCTTTTTGATTATTTCCTTTATTCGAGCCGGCGGAATCGCCAGTGAAGGCCAATGATTGCGCCGTCGCTATGAGGTAGCCGCCAGCTTCCCGGAACGACGGCGCCAACCGGATATTTGTTGCTGTCAGGAACGCGAAAATAGGGCGAGCGTCCTTTCACGGTGTCATCGGGGTCGAGAAAATCCGCATAGTCATATTCCATCATGTCGGCATTGGCGGCGAAAAGTAGGCCTTGAATCTGGCTATGCGTGCCGGAGAAGATTTCTGATTTGTTGGCGATGTTTCTCCGACCGCGCTTGCAATTGAGATTGAGCGGCGCGTTCAGTGACGATTTGACCACGGTGAGCGGTTGTTTCGGAGCGCTTATCTTCGCTGGATTGCGGATAAGATTAATTGTGATCGTGCCGCCAAGTTCTGCTTGCTGATCGACTTCTCGCCCGCCTGCTGAATCGCAGGCGAGCATAAAGACTTCAAGGCTCCATTTTTCAATCTTTGCGACATCGGCGAGAAGAGACTGATTACTGATGGCGGCGCCCTTTTCTTCCAGATAAGTGTTGATCGCTTCGCGGAAATCGTCGCGCATTTTTCCATAGATTTCTGGTTCACCCGGGAAATTCATCGGATTGAGCAATTCATCAAGCGGACGCAAATCCATAAGGATTGGGTAGGGCGTGTCGCCGGCGGAAAAACCGGACTGATCCCAGCTGCCATTGCCGCCGACGGCGATGAACGTCGTCAATCCGAACTTCGTCTTGATCGTCGATCCTTCTGTTAATTCCTTTGAGCTGCTTTTTGTTGCGGAAAGCTCGACGAGAGGCACTTCAAGACCGCCGCTTTCGCTATCTTGCTTAAAGGACGAATAATTATTCGAGAAAGCTTCTTCCGTGACGCGCGTATTGATGAAGCCTGCCGAGCCATAGGTAACGGCATAGGGATAATGCGTGCCGAAACGTTTTATCAGCTGGCGATATTTCGTCGCGCCAGGGGGCTCGGTCAGCGTATCGTGAACGGCGTCAATGAAATCAGATGACAGGCGGGTGAATGGGAAGTCACGAACAAGCGCATAATTCTTGTTACGTTGGTAGCCGACGAAACTTGAAACGGCATGGCTTGACTGCATCGCCTCAAACTCCTTTGACGCGTGTTCCGCGCCATAGGATGCGCCAATCTTTTTAGCCGCTGCATCGCCGCCGCCGGATTCCGGCTGGTCATCCCCTTTCTTGTTCTTGCCGCCGACAGGCACGGTCACCCCGACATTGAACCCGAAAGATGAACTGGTCGATTCTTGCAGTTCCTCCTCGCTCGCCATCAACCGGTCATAATAAACTGTGCCCGCGCGCCCGATCGGAATCAGTTTCAAGCCGATTGGCACCGTGAGCCGTTCGGCCATTTGATAATCTCGGTCGCCTGGCTCTGCGAAAACCTCGCCGATTGGTCCATTGTCGAGAAAGGCGTTCGGGTCCTGTATGGTGACGTCGTAGCCTTGCCTACCGGCGATCAGATTCTTCGGGTTGTGATCAGCGCCAAAAAAGTTCCGCGACGATTCCTGGCGCGCCCGCTCGTCCGCAGAAACGTCAAGTCGCGGGCGCTGGAAGCGCCGGTCGCCGATGCGCAGGCGAATGAAGCCGCTATAGCTGACATCAAGGGTTAGCGTTTCGGACCGGCCGTTGATCGGATCGGACTTGTAAATTTTGTTCTTTTTATAATCGGAAAGAACGTCAGAAATTTTCTGCCCGTCATTACTAGTAAACCGAACGGGCTGGCCTGGGCCGAGCGCGCTGCGCAAGATAATTTCGTGGTCATAGTCCCTGGATTTTTCAACGACAATATAAAGCGGCGTCGTGTAGGTGCCATGCGTGAATTCGATCATTGATGGCTGTTCACCAGCCCAGCCTGACGGTTTGAACGATTTGTCGAAAGAGACGGACATTTCTTCTGACCATATGCCGTCGAGACGCGACCAGCATAGTGACTTGAATTCTCCTTTGCCCGCTGACTTGGCCTCTTGGAGAGAAAAGCCTTTGAAAACGCGCTCGGTGACGGGGTCCACAAAATCGCTTCCCTGGCCTGCAGCGGCCATGATCTTGTCGCGAGAGGAAGGCTCGGAACTCGCCGCGTCCAGAACCGCGCCATCGTCGCAATCGCCGGCAAAAAGGCTTTCGCCATTCGGTGCCGGCTGGGCGAGGGCGGATGAAGAAAGAATTGCAAGCGCAAGAGGAGCGATTGCGACCGTTTGAAGGCAAAATTTCATGACGGCGCTCCCAATATTGACTGACAAATCCTGAATTCTAAGAGACTGCCACGGAACGCGTTCGCCGCAAATGGGGGATGAACCCCAATGGCTCAACCGCAAATCGGTAATTCAATACGCGCGCAGCTACCCTTTCCCTTGACGGAGCGCAGGCTAAATCTCAGATCATAGCGCGCGGTAATTTCCTGGACGATTGCAAGACCAAGGCCGTGTCCGTCTGAGCTTTGGCTCTTTGCGCCCCGTTTCATAAGCTGGACGATTTCGTCATCGGCAAATCCGGAACCGGTGTCCCAGACTTCAATCGCCAGACGGCCGCCGCGCCGGCGCGCGCCAAGAAGAACGCCTCCTTCGGTGGTGTTCCGGATTGCATTAGTGACAAGATTACTGATGACGCGCATCAGGGCGACGGCGTCAGCTTCTATCTGATCGCCAACTGCGTGAACTCTGAACTCTAGGCCTTTTTCTCTGGCTTCGCCCGCAAACATCTGGTTTGCGGCGTCGAAAATCACACGAGCGCTAAATCGGTCAATCGCGCCGTCGCCTTGCCGTTCGACGATTGCGGATTGGTCTTCTGCAAGCAACTGTCTTCCTGCAAGTTGTTCTAGATAATCGATTGCCTTGTGCATCTCGTTGGCAGTGTCTTCTTCGCCGCCTGTTGCGTGATGCAATTTGCGGCGAAGCATAGCGAGCGGCTGGCGCAAATCATGGCTTACGGAGGCTAGCTGTTTCTGGCGCCGAGCTGAAAGCTCTCGCGCTTTGACATATTGTTTTTGCGCATCGCGAAGGGCCGAGCTCATGGCGAGCTTTTGCCGAACAGCGATCAGTTCAGCAGTTTTGGCCTCATCGCGCTCTTTTTGCATATTGAGAAGGCGTATGACAATCGCCGCCGCAAATGCGAAGCTTTCAACGATCAACGCCGCGTGTCCGACATCAAGCGTTCGGTCGAGGCTGAATGCGCCGGGCGAGAGGTGAGCAATAACAGCATAAGCGAAAGTAAAAATAACGAAAATCGCGCCCAGGAGGTATGGAAGGGCGCCAGCAAGGCTGCGGCGAAGCGCAGCAATGCCGGTAATGGGTTGAATTAACGCGCCGACCGGTATGATCAGATAGCCAACAACCATGAGCCATCTGAATTCGATAAAGAAGATGGCGAGAAATGCGAAAAACAATGCTGTTACAATAAAACTAATCAGGAACCGATCATAGGCGGGAAACGTCTTTTTGAAATCGAAAAGCTGCCGCGCAAAATTAAACCCTGATGCAGCCATCACGAGCATAAATGTGAGATTGAGCCCATCATTGAATGGCAACCCATTCGGCCAGATATATTTGACCGTATAGCCGTCTGCGTGCGCGACATAGACAACACCAGAAAATATGTAGAGTGCGAACGCCAGACTTAGCCGCCAGCCTGTAAACGGCGTCATCAACAAGGCGACACCGATCATCGCAAAGAGAGCGCCGTTCATGATTGCATCAAGGTTGCTTTCATTTCCGCGCGCTGCGCGGACGCCGGCTGGCGGACCGATTGTCATCGGCAAAGACGTTGTGCTCGCAGACCGGTAGCCAACATAAATATCGATTGTCGTGCCGGACGGAACTGCTATCGGGCAGGCAAGGGTGCGCGTTTTTACGGGCCGCGCATTGAAAGGATCCGAAGCATGGGAGCTAAAAAGCGTAGTGGGCGATAAGCCTCTGCGCTTTTCGAAAACTTCGATTTCTTGGACAAATTGCCGGCCGAGATCGAGCCGCCAGGCTTTTTCCGTCGCGCCTGGATTATGAAGAGAAAAATGCAGCCAGACACGAAACTCTCCAAGGCCAAAATCGATGTAATGTGTTGCAATTGGTTGAAACGCATTTTGCCGACTGATGATTTCATCAAGGGAAAGGTTCGCGCTTTCGTCGATGAAGTATGAAACGAAAGGTGTAAGGTCGATCACGTGATCGCCATCCACCGACATAATAACCGGCGTTTGAGGAGTGGAAGCGACAGCGCCTTGTGGCGTCAAAAGCGCCGACACTGCCGCTCCCAACGGCGCTAACACGCGTAGTATTGCGGCAAGAAAAGCGCTCATTTAATCAAGATGCGTTAAAGGCTGCGGAGATGATATGGGGGGCGGCCCCCATTTTTCGCCGCAGCGGCCGTCAAAGCTGCTTGTGTTCGTCAAGCCAACCCTCCCTCACTGCGACGACCATCAAGTCTGCAACCGAACGAACACCGAGCTTTGACATTAAGCTGGCGCGGTGTTTTTCAACTGTCTTGACGCTGATGTGGAGCCGCTCGCCGATTTCCACATTCGTGTTGCCGGACACAACGAGCGCCATGACTTCGCGCTCGCGGTTTGTGAGTGACTTGCCGCCGTCTGAATTCCTCAAGATTTCCAGAACCGCGTTCGCGACATATTGTGACCCCTGAAGCACAGAGGAAAAACATGATTTCATTTCTTCTGGATTGCAGGACTTCAGGAGAACGCCGTCGACACCGGCGTTTATCCAGTCCGACAACAAGCCAGCGGACGTAAATCCGGTTAGGAGGACGACGCGAGTTTCAGGGCTCCACCTTCTGACATCGGCAAAGACTTCAACGCCGCGCGCCAGAGGCATTGCAGCATCAAGAACAAGGAGCGAAGGCAGATGTTGCTTGACGGCGGCAATCGCGGAGAGGCCATCAGCGGCTTCGGCGACAATCTCAACGTCGCCGATCTCGGCGAAAAGCCCGATAATCGCCTGCCGAACGAGTCCGTGATCATCAGCAATGACGACCTTGCGCATGGAATTCCTTCTACGCCGCTTTCACGAGTAAAGTTTAGGGGAGGCTGCAAGCTGAGCCAATCGTATGAGGCGGGGGCAATGACCTGGCGCCGTCGCTGGAGATGAATGCAGCCGCCATATTGACTTTTCGTCCAGCTTGCGCGGGTTTTGCGCTATGGCGGATATCGTCGCAGATGAGAGAGAAAAGCCCGCGCCAGCGGTCGCCCCTGCACGCCTCATTCGCCCGCTGGTGGAAATGGCCGAAGCCCACGGCGTAGCTGTCAATGAAATCCTCAAAGGTCTTGGATTGCCGCTGGCTTTGTTCGATGACCCCGAAAATGAGGTTCGGCTGGCGGATTATTTCAGGATCCAGAACCAGATCCAGGCTGCGCTCGAAGACGAAACCTGCAATCTTTCAACGCGCCAGCTTTTGCCGGGTACGACAGATTATATCCTATCGCATTTGACCGGCGTCAAATCTTTGACCGAAGCGATGAAAACGCTGGCGCGGTCATATAATCTTATACATGGGGGCGAGTATAATTCCGTCCGCAAGCGCGGCGAAATTGTTTCATTCGTAATTGACGATCGCGCTTTTCCATTCACGACGCCGGATAATCCTGAGCATATCGCCTTCGCCATGGAGTGCGTTCAGATTTTCCTCCATTGCATGTTGAAAATTGTTGCGCCGTCGCTGGCTGAGCAAGCATTACGAAAAATTGCTGTTCCGCGCGCGCGCCGCGATGAAGATAGCAGACATCTTGCATGCTGGGCGGCGCCCATCGAATTTGGCGCGCCGGTATATTCGCTTGATTATGACGCAGGTCTCGCCGCCGCGGCCATATCATCTCCGCCGATGGATGCGCTAACAGCGTCGCGCGTGTTTACCGAAATTATCGCCATGGCCGACAAAGGGGTTCTGCGCGGCGTCATTAACCAGACCGAGGATTTTGTGCGCAGCGCGCTGGGACGGGGCGTCATTGACCAGACCCGGATTGCCGCGCTCCTTGGCGTCAGCACCGCAACGCTCCGCCGGCGTCTCGAAGAGGAGGGGACGACTTTTCGCGCGCTTCGCCGGGATGTGCTGAACGAGGCGGCCAAGGCGCTTCTCAAGCGGCGCAGCGCCAGTGAAGTCGCTGAAGAACTTGGGTTTTCTGAATTCCGCAGCTTTAACCGGGCCTTCAAGGCCTGGAATGGCGAGACCCCGACCGCTTATGCGGCAAGGATATCGCGTCAAGCCATTTGAGCGAAAAAGTCCACCCCTTGCGATCGTTCCTGTCATGGGCGGCGTGCGCCGCTCCGCTATCCTGAATGAAAACATTGGGAGGGACGAAACATGTCCAGGGCTGGGAAATTCATGTCGACGACGTCGCGCCGTGCGCTCTCGGCGGTGGTGGCGACTGCGCTTGTCGCGATTGCAGGCGGCTATACCGCCGCCGCGCAATCAAGCGATGCGACGGCGAACTCTGATGAAATCGTCGTCACTGCGCGCCGCAGGTCGGAATCCCTGCAAGATGTTCCGGTCGCCGTTTCAGCTTTTTCAGGCGGTGAGCTCGATGACATCGGTGCGCAGGACCTAACGGATATTGGCGATATCACGCCAAACGTTACGCTGAAAACATCGCGCGCGACGAATACGACGCTGACCGCTTTCATTCGCGGCGTTGGCCAGCAAGATCCCGTTTCCGGTTTTGAAGCAGGCGTTGGCGTCTATATCGACGACGTTTATCTCAACCGGCCGCAGGCGGCATTGCTCGATATTTATGATGTTGAGCGGATCGAAGTTCTCCGCGGCCCGCAAGGAACGCTTTACGGGCGCAACACGATCGGCGGCGCCATCAAATATGTTACACGCGATTTGACCGATGATCCGAGCGCCAGGTTAAAACTGACCGGCGGGACATACGGTCAGTTCGACGCAGTCGGCACTTTCAATCTGCCGATTACGTCTAGCGGCACGCTCAAGCTTGGGGGAGCAGTCGCCTATCTGAGTAGAAACGGGTTCGGCGACAATCTCACGAACGGCCTTGAAAACTACAACAAGGACGTTCTCGGCGGGCGTCTTTCTGCGGAATGGGCTCCGACCGAGAATTTCAGCTTCAAGGTTTCGGGCGACTGGACGCGCGATAATTCAGATCCGCGACAAGGCCACCGTCTTCTCGATTTTCCGGGCTTTCCTGTGCTCGGCAATGTGTTTGACACGCGCGCCAGCCTTAACACGCCAGTGCAGCATGTCGTTGCGCGCGGCGTCTCAGGCGTCGCTGAACTTCGAGCAAACGACAATATCACCTTCAAGAATATTGTCGCCTACCGCGCCGACCGCACCGAAACGCCGATCGATTTCGACAGCCTTCCCCTTGCGGATCTCGACGTACCGGGCATTTACGATAATGACCAGTTCAGCGAAGAGTTTCAGATCCTTTATGATTCCGAGCGTCTTCACGGCATTGTCGGCTTTTATTATCTCGACGCAAACGGCTTGACGCAATTCGATGTTGTTCTGCAGACGACCGCAGATTATCTGAAAGCGACTTTCCCGGCGATCTACGGATCGATTGACACGATCGACGCCTTCACATCGAGCGACGTCAACACCAAGACGTGGTCGATCTTTGGCGACTGGACCTACGATCTTTCCGATCAATTGTCGTTGTCTTTCGGCGGACGTTATACGTCCGACGAACGCACGATTTCGCTGCAACGCTACACATATTATACGGCAGGTCTGTCGCCGGTGTTCGGCGGACCGAACCGCGCGCCGGATGCAGTGGCGGCCGATCTCGACGCAAGCGCGAAATTTACCGATTTCAGCCCGCGCGCATCAATTTCCTTTGAGCCGTCTGATAATCACACATTCTATTTCACTTATTCTCAGGGCTTTAAGGGCGGCAGTTTCGATCCGCGTTGCGCCGCCGCGTCCGCGCCCGATCTCGACGGCAACGGAACGCCTGGCGAATATGCCGATCAGGTCGCTTTCTGCAAATTCCTGCCTGAAGATCTCGCCAGCTTTGAAGCAGGGTGGAAAAACAGCCTCCTCGACGGCCGCTATCGTTCAAACCTTGCTGTGTTCCTCAGCAAATACAATGATGTCCAGATTCCGGGTTCGATTGGCATCGACACCAACAATGACGGAATTTCGGACACGTTTGCAGGCGTGACGACGAACGCCGCCAAGGCGACGATCTGGGGTGTTGAATATGAAGGCAATGCGAATGTCGCCGAAGACATGTTCGGCGCCGGCGACACCTTCGATTGGCAATTCTCGATGGGCTATACGAACGCCCAGTATGATGAATATTTCGGTCGCGGTTCGCCGCCGCCTGATCTTTCCAATGTCGCGGTATTCCAGAATACGCCGAGATGGAACGCCTATAACCGGTTCACCTATACAGCGCCGATGCGCCTGTTCGGTTCTGACGGTTCGACCAGTCTTTACGCGTCGGCCGCCTATAAGAGCCTCACGCACCAATTCGGTTATGCCGGCCCGCTGGACCAGCCGGAATATGCGCTGATCGACGCCGGCCTTTACTGGAAATCGGCAAGCGGCGGTTTGAAGCTCGGCGTTTACGGCACGAACCTCACCAATCAGGAATACAAAGTGGCGGGCTATGATTTCGTGACGTCGCTGCCAGCCTTCGGCAATTCCGCGCTTGGCCTTACCGGCGTTCTGACCGCATTCTACGGCAATCCGCGTCAGGTATTCGGTACGATTGAGGTCGCGTTCTAGAAGGGCGCTGTCATGCGACCCGGTATCGGGGATGGCAACCTCCCGTCTGCCCGATGGATCTGGATCGCTGAAATGGCGCAGCCCCGCTTGATTTTTCTTGCGAGGCTGCGCCAATCGCCGAACGTTCCAAAGTTCGGTTCCAATAGATGCGTGCGAAAGCAATGATCAAATCATTTTGGAAACTCGCCGTGCTCCCGGTGCTGCTTTTTGTGCAAGCTTGTGCTGTTGCGCCAGTCGTCCCTCAAATCGACCCGCCTTCGGATTATTTAACCGCTAAAGACCATTTTATTATGGTCGACGGACTTCGGGTGCGAATACGCGACGAGGGGCCTCGTCATGCGCCGGTGATCTTGCTGATGCACGGTTTCATTTACAGTCTCGAAACATGGGATCACTGGGCCGCCGCGCTCAAGAATGATTACCGCGTTATCCGCTTCGATCTCGCTGGTCACGGCCTCACCGGGCCGGATCCCCAAAAACGTTATTCGCCGACGGAACGGGCCGCTTTTGTCGGGGCGGTTCTTGATGCGCTGCACATTAGGCGCGCCATTGTCGGTGGTAATTCGCTTGGCGGCCTTGCAGCGTGGCGCTTCGCGGCAATGGCGCCGGCGCGCGTCTCGGCTCTCGTTCTGGTGGCGCCGGCCGCTTATCCCGCCAATGGCGTCGACGATAAGCCAGCCGCCGTGCCCGATGCAATGAAAGCGTTTTTACTAACTGCGCCCGACGCCGGAATTGACATTACGCTGAAGCGCATTTTTTCAGACGATACAAAAGTCACGCCGGAAATGGCGAAGCGCATGGGCGAAATGATGCGCCGGCCAGGAAATGGCGATGCTTATATTCAGTCAATTGAAGAATTCACGTTGCCTGATCCCGCTGACGACCTGGCGAAGATAAAGGCGCCGACACTTCTTTTATGGGGCGCTGACGATATCGTTATTCCCGTAGAAGAAGGCCGTCGGATGGAAGAGGCGATAAAGGGCGCAAAGCTAATTATTTATCCGGGTGTCGGTCATGCGCCGCAGGAGGAGGCTCCTGAGCAGACTGTTGGCGATGTAGAAAAATTTCTTGAGGCGGCAGGTTTGAGGTGACGAGCGCTGCGACCGGAAAGAGCAGCCCGTATTCAAGCGCGTGGCGCGCTTTCGCCCTGTTTATTCTTGTTGTCGTCTACGCCTTTAATTTCATCGATCGCCAGATCGTCGGGATTCTAGCCGTTCCGATCAAAGCAGAGCTTGGTCTTTCGGATACGCAATTGAGCTTGATGGGCGGACTTGCTTTCGCTCTTTTCTATACATTCCTTGGCATTCCAATTGCGCTCCTTGCTGATCGCGTGAGCAGGGTGTGGATCATGACAGCGGCGCTTGCTGCATGGAGCGCTATGACGGCGCTGTGCGGATTTGCGCAGAATTTCTTGCAGCTTTTTCTTGCGCGGCTTGGCGTCGGCGTCGGCGAAGCGGGCGGCGTGGCGCCCGCCTATTCGCTGATAGCAGATTATTTCCCGCCTGAGAAACGCGCCCGCGCGCTCGCCATCTACTCCCTTGGCATTCCGGTCGGCTCCGCACTCGGGATTTTGTTGGGTGGCGTGCTGACAAGCATTCTCGATTGGCGCACCGCATTTATTTCGATTGGGCTCGCGGGGCTTTTATTCGCGCCGATTTTTCGCCTTACAATGCGCGAACCTGAGCGCGGGTTTTTTGACGGCGAAGCGGGGGCGCCTGCCGCGCGCCGGCCTGCGCGCATTGGCGAGGTCGTCTCCACACTGCTTTCCAAGCCGAGCTTTTGGGGGCTGTCGCTCGGCGCGGCTTCTTCATCAATGATGGGGTACGGCCTCATTTTCTGGCTGCCTTCGTTTTTCGTGCGGAGTTATGGTGACGCGCTTCCGGGATTTTTTTCCTGGCTTCCGGCAGCGCTTGTTCCCGC
>JAWKVJ010000048.1:0-20113 GCA_041398085.1 Parvularculaceae bacterium | reverse complement strand
ATAACCCGCAACCGTCGTCAAAATACTGGCGGCTCCAGCGTCGAATTCGTCGCGCAGAACGAGCTTTTGTTCATCAGCGCGGCTGTCGTCGCGGTAGCCGGGATCATGGATGACCGAAACGCCGGCATAGAGGCGGTGGCAGCCCGCGGGTCCTGATATGAATCCCCTGGTTTTAACGCGCCCAATCGTGTCGATGCTCACTTCACCCAGGAATGATCGCACGTCGGAAGGCGTCCGATTAATGACATTGACGACGCCGTGAATGGCGTTTGCCCCGTAAACGGCGCCGGAGGGGCCTTTGACGATTTCAACGCGTTCGGCGATTTCGGTGTCCGCCTCGAAGAGTTCATTGACATTGGCGAACGGCGCCGGGCGAAGCGGCACACCATCTTCAAGAAAGAGAAAAGATCCGGCGCCGGCGCCGCCGGTCAGCACCGGCGAACGGATCGCCGTCAGATGTTCCTGCCCATTGCCGCGCGCGATAAACACGCCGGCGCTCCGCGCCAGAAGTTCGGACGGATGATCAGCGTTGACGTTGAGGATCTCCTCAGCGGTAAGAACGGAAATCGACGCGGGCGTTTCCTCAAGCGCGCGGGCGCGCCTTTCGCCGGTGACAACGATTTCTTCAGAAGCGGCGGCGAGGAGGAAAGACGCGATCAACGAGAAACTCAGCTTGCAGCGCGATCACTCTAGCAAGATTGGCGGCGGCGTAAAAAGCGCGGCGCTCAGAACGGCCAGGGCGCAAGGCCGTGCGCCGCATTCCTGATATCCATCGTTAGATGGACTGACGAGACCCGCCGGCGGGCGGAGAGGTCATATAGCGAAACCGTCGTCGGCGATGAACCGCCGGCGATCAGCGTGTCGGATAGAAAGCAGAGGCCGCGCCCGAACGCCTGACGCGCAACGCCCGTTTTATCGACATCGCGATGAAGTAGCTGGTTTTCCGGATAAGAAGGCGTCGGAAAGGCAAGGAAGTCACTGGCGGTAAACCAGACCAGCTGATCGTTGTCGGTATCGTTGAGGATTACGCCGCCGCGAAAGGGGCGCGCATTATGCGATCCCATCGGAATTTCCGCATAGACCGCCGCGCGGCTCATATTGAACTGGATCAATGCCGGTATTTTCAGACCGGACGCGTAATAACCGCTCTCATCGACATGCACATTGTTGAGATGCATGCCGGCGCTTGGCGCGATAACGCCTGCGGCGTTCGGATCAAATTGCGCAACGCCATAACCGGATGGACCCGCGTGAAGGCGCAATCCAAGATCGAATGCGCGCAATCGAAGATCGAACCGCAGGATTGAATCAAAACCAGTCGATGTCAGGTATATCGCGTCGCGCCAGAGCGACATTTCATGGCAATGTTTTAGCGCAGGGCATCGCCATGAATTGAGAACCCGAAACTCTTTGTCGAACAGGAACAGCTCGTCGCTCGCCGCGATGAAAATTTCCTCGCCGTGAATGATGATGCCGCGAAGACCACGATCGGCGCCGCGGCCGTCAAAATCGATACCGGAATCGTTCCAGTCGAGAAGCTGTTCGGAAGATCCGTCAGAAAAATCGACGCGATAAAGACCGCCGTGACTGTCGCCCTGCTCCGCCCCGCGAATGACCGAGCTGACGAGAACGCTATTGTTCATCTTCGACATAATCGAAGATGAAATGCACGCGGTCCTTGTCGGTGGGGTTGGCGACGTAATGATAGTCGAGATTGCTTACCTCGTATGCGATCCCTTCCTTCAGATTGTGATTGACGCCTGAAATATTGAATTCAACCGCGTCCGACGTGATAAGCGGCACATGGATGCGATGGGCGAGCGTGAAAGTCGGGTGATCGTCGAAATGCTCATCAATTTTACGGCCGGCGAGCAGCCGCGCAAACATCGCACGGATTACAGTGCCCTTTGGCGAATAATGTTTGGCGATAATGTCGCGCATGATCGGCACGGCGAGCGATGAATATTTGTGCCAGCCCTTATGCTGGCTGATGTTGATTTCCGGCCAGCCAGTCGTGAACAGCAGAATGATCGATTGCGTCGCCTTGTGAACATCGAAAGATTTTTGGCGAATTTCTTCTTCAAGCCACGCTTCAGCCGGCGCGTCTTCAACGGCGAATTTAAGCGCCTGATAATTGACCGGCCCAAGGGTCTTCAAGGGAACATCGAGCTTCATGACGAAAACCGCAAACCGCTACTTCATTTGGTTACGAGGCTGACTTTTAACGAAAATCTCCGCCAATAGCCAATGCGTGAACCATTGCCATCGGCGCGGCGTAACGTCATCGTCAGCCGCTGGAACCATGCAAATCCAGGACCTCTTTTTCCTCCTCGCAGGCAATCTCCTGCTCCTCCTGGCCGCGCTCGGCCTCCTCTGGCTGGTCAGCGTGCGGCTCAAGGATGCGAGCATCATCGATATTTTCTGGGGGCCGGCCTGCGCGTTCGGACCAGTGATGACCTTTCTGAAGGGCGCCGGAGAGGCGCCGCGCGCGCCCTTGCTGACTGGTCTCGTCGCGCTCTGGGCGATCCGCCTCGCGGTTCATCTCGGCGCGCGCAATCTTGGACATGGCGAGGATTTTCGCTACCGGCGGATGCGCGAGAAAGCCGGAAGCGAAGCGGCTTTCGCCCGCTGGAGCCTCATCTGGGTGTTCGGCCTGCAAGGCGTCATCGCCTGGTTCGTATCGCTGCCAGCGCAAATCGGCCAGATTGGCGGCGGCGGTCTCGGCGCGCTCGCCTTCATTGGCGCAGCGATTTACGCCATCGGCTTTTCCTTCGAGGCTATTGGCGACTTTCAGCTTGCGCGCTTCAAGGCTGACCCGGCCAACACGGGCAGGTTGATGACCAACGGCCTTTGGTCGTGGACGCGTCACCCGAATTACTTTGGCGACGCCTGCGTATGGACCGGCATTGCGCTCATCGCGCTTGAAAGCCCCTTCGGCTGGATCGGTGCAGCCTCGCCCTTTGTCATGGCGCATTTCCTCGTCAATATTTCCGGAAAGGCGCTCCTCGAACGCTCAATGAGCGCGAAATATCCCGACTATGAGGAATATAAGCAGCGCACGAGCGGATTTATTCCGATGCCGCCGAAACGCTGACGGTTCGCTTGAAAAAGCGGCGCCTGCCGGCAGGGAGAGAGAAAATGCCGGCAGGCGCCTCGTACGCGGCCAATAATGGCCGGAACTCGCGACACCCTCCGAACGAAATACGCCGCTCGACTGAAGGGCGGGGCCGGCTGCCGATCCCCACGCAGGGGGGAGAGAGAACGCGCGGAAAAACCTGCAGCCGGCTGTCGCATGTTCCTTAGCGACAGGTATCATTTAGGGATCAAATTATTGCACTGCGGGACGAATTTGCGGCGCAAATGTGGCGGTCGATCACGAATTGCACTGAGCGGTTACAATCGCCCGTAGATTGTCCGCAGCGCCGAGGCTCAAGAGCCTTTTTCGACTTGCGTGAATTCAAGTTCGACCGGCGTCGCCCGCCCGAAGATCGACACAGCCACTTTGACGCGCTGCTGGTCCTCGTCGACATCCTCGACAACGCCCGAGAAGGAGGCGAAGGGGCCGTCGACGACGCGGACATTTTCGCCGATCTCGAAAGTAATAGTCGAGCGCGGGCGCTCAATCGCATCGGTAACGACGCCGCGAATACGGTCGACTTCCTTTTGCGAAACCGGCATCGGCTTATTGCCCGAACCAAGGAAGCCGGTAACTTTCGGCGTGTCCTTGATGAGGTGATAGGTCTGGTCGTTAAGGACCATCTTCACCAGCACGTATCCGGGGAGATAGCGCCGCTCTGTGTTGATCTTGCGGCCGCGTCGAACCTCGGTCACTTCCTCGGTCGGCACAAACACTTCTTCAAAGAGATCGCCCATCCCTTTTTCAGACGCCGACTGGCGGATCGCCTCAGCGACCTTCTTTTCGAAATTCGAATAGGCGTGAACGATATACCATTTCGGGTCGGCCATGTCGGAGTTCCGTATCCTGAAGATTTGCCGGGGCGGCGTTAGTATGAAGCTTATTGTGTCGGCGCTGCGCACTGCATCTGCAAACCGGTGCAAACCGCGAAACGCAGCGTCTGATCAACGAGAAGGAAGAAGATCGCCATGATGACGACCATGGCGAGAACCATGAGCGTTGAAATCCAGGTTTCTTTCCAACTCGTCCAGGTAACTTTTTCGGCTTCGGTGCGGACCTGAAGCAGAAATGTGTAAGGGCTAACGCCCTTTTTCTTTTTGACCTCGTCGGCGCGGCCTTCAATCGTCTGGCCCTGCTTCGACGACGGCTTGTCAGCCGGTTTCTTGTCTTTCGCCATTACTGCGTCCGATCCTCGGCCCCAAAGGCCAGTGGGCTTGCAATCCGCCTCCCGGAAGACAGAGGTTCTCGTGCGCCGATCCCGACGCTGATACCGATCCTGCCTGTTTTGGAAGATGCGCTTAGGTAAACCTTTTTGCCGATGGGTCAAGGCCCGCCGGCGGCCTAAACCCAACTCGAGGGCGAAGAAATAGGCCCAGCCGCATATTGAATTGAAGGCCTTTCCGCCCTATGCGGAGCCTCCCCTAGGGGTGTAGCTCAGTTGGTAGAGCATCGGTCTCCAAAACCGAGGGTCGGGGGTTCGAGTCCCTCCGCCCCTGCCAGGGGAAGGCGCAAGAAGGTTTGCGCCTATTTTTCCGGGATCAGCTTGCCGTCGATATAAACGTCGCCATGGCCGTAGCGCGTCAGGCGGCCATCGACCGAACGGAATCGAAAAACCGGCGATCCATACATCCGCAAGACCGGTGCGACGGCGGTTCCTTCAAGAATGACCCCGCCCGAGCCGTCAACGGTGGCGATGAGCTTGTCGGCGCGTCCGCCCTGAGCAGAGACGACGCCCGAACCCGCAATGCGAACCGTCAGCGGTCCGTCGAGGCGGCCGGTGCGAACGCGCCCCGATCCTGCGATCGACACGTCGAGCATGCCGTCGACCGGGCCGATCGTCACATCGCCGGGACCTGCGATATCAATATCGGCCATTGCGGCGCCTCCGCTTGTCACCGCCGCCTTGCCGGAAACGTCTAGCTCCAGCATCGATTTGACGTCGCCGATCGCAAGCCGGCTGCCCGCAATAATATCGAGCGTCGCCTGACCGAGCGTTGAAGTCTCGCCATAGACATAGCAGCCGTCGAGCGTCAGCCGCCCGTCAAGCGCCTCCATCGAAAGCTTGATGCGCGCGTCGGTGAAGGAAACATCGTCCTTGCGCGGAACGGAAATTTCGATGACCGGATAGTCGCTGAAGAATTCATTGTCATAGAGATCGCGCGGCGCTGCGGCGCGGTCGCGCGCCAGATTCTCCGTCCGGCGGATGCGCCGATCGCAGCAATCGCCATTTGAAAAATCACGCCACTTTTCGCCTGATACAACTAGCGTGTCGCCGTCCATCTTCGCCGACACGCCGTGATAGACATCGCCCTGGCTGATCGTCAGTTCGATGTCCTCGCCACTGGTTGTGACGATTTTCACTTCGCCGGTAATGTCCTGAAACGAGACTTTCGAGGCGGTAAAGCGCGCCGCCTCGGCCTCGCCCGCAAGGCAAAAAACCGCCAAAACCGTCAAAAACGCCGATAGGTTGCGCATCGCCATACCCCGTTCACGCGGCCAGACTACCCCAAATGCACGAAGGCCGCGAATGCTTCGTATTCGCCAGCAAAAGCCGCGCCGCCGCGGTTTTGTTATCAAGGTTCCGGCTTGGTCGGAGCCTCTGCAATAGCTTCGGTTTCGGTGATGAGGCTTTCAAGCGAGGGGCGCACGGGCGCGTCTTCCGGCATCGCCGCCAGCAGCTTTTTCCAGTTGTCGAGCGCCCCCGTATAATCGCCTTTGGCGCGCAGGGCGCCGCCGCGGTAAAAGAGCGTCATCAGATCGCCCGGCGAGCGTTTGTCGATCTCATCAAGCGCATGCAGAAATTCATCATCGGTTGGAAACCGCGTTTGCGGATCGGAAGCGGCGAGCGCGCCGGCGAAATTGCGCCAGTCGTCAAGCGTGCCGGGGTCGATTGCAAATAGCCGCCGATAACTCTCGGCGCTTTCAACGGGTCTTCCGAGCACCATTTGCGAATTGGCGAGCATGCGCCAGCCCGCCGGATCATCGGGCGATTGCTCAAGCCGCGCGGCAAGACCGCCGACCATTTGTTCAATCATGGCGCGGCGATCTTCCGGGTTCATTGCGGCGATGGCGTTCGGGTCGGGCGCTGCTTGCGCGGGCGCTGTCTTCGGCGGATTGATCAGTCCCGGCGCGCCGATATTCATATAAACGCCGCCGGCGATAAGCGGCGCGAGCGCCAGATAGATGATCGCCGCAAAGCGCAGGCGTTTTGCTTTTGCTGGCGGCTTTTCCTGCGGCTGCAACAGCGCGCCGCGTTTTGCTTCAATCGCCGCTTCTTCGGCCGCCTCAATGCTGATGAGCCCCGCCGCGCGATCGCGCTCGATTGCTGCAAGACGCGCGGCGAGCGCCGCCGCTGCGTCATCGACAACCGAACCCTCGCCTGCCTTCAATAATGGCCAACCGAGCGCGACAAGCATCACCGCTGAAAGGGCGAGCGCGATGAGGAGAAAAACAATCATCGTTCGAGTTCGCCAAGCGCGCGTTTTTCCTCGTCCGTCAGCGGCGCGGGATGGTCATCGCGTTTCGAGGCGTTTTTTGAAAGCCGCCACACTGCAAACGCGCCGATCAGCGCCGCGAGTGTCGGCGTCATCCATAGAACGAGCGTGTTCGTTTGCACACGCGGCTTAAGGAGCACGTAATCGCCATAACGATCGACGAGGAATTGCACGGCCTCGCGGTCCGTATCGCCCGCCTGCAATCGCTCGCGGATCAAAACGCGCATGTCATGCGCGAGCGGCGCGTTGGAATCATCAATATTCTCGCTCTGGCAAACGACGCAGCGAATATCCTTGCTGATCGATCGCGCGCGCGCTTCCAGCGCCGGGTCGGCGAGTTTCTCACCGGGCTCAACGGCGTGCGCCGCGCCAAGCATGAGCGCAAAAGCGCTAATTGCTATCGCCGGAAGACGCATTGTTGAGATCCTCGATCATCGGTTTGAGAACGGTTTTCCAGTCCTTCAATGTGATAGGTCCGACATGTTTATGACGCACCCGACCTTCGCCATCGACGACGAATGTTTCCGGCGCTCCGGTGACGCCGAAATCGATTGCAACGCGGCCGTCCGCATCATCGCCGATCTTAGCGTAAGGATCGCCGCGTTCGGCCAGCCATTCAGCGCCGTCGCCCGGCTTGTCCTTCCAGTCGATGCCGAAAATCGGCGCTGTTCCTTCGCGCGCGATTTCCATCAAGACCGGATGCTCGATCGCGCAGCTGACGCACCACGATCCGAAAATATTCACGAGCGAAGCGCGGCCTTCAAAGTCGGCGTTTGAAAATCCTTCGCTTCTTCCTTCAATCGGCGCGAGATCAAATTCCGGCGCTGGATGATCGATCAGCATCGACGGGATGTAGCGCGGATCTTTTTTCAGGCCGAGCGCAAACCACGCTGCAAGCGCGGCGAAAAGAAGGATCGGCGCGAAATAAACAAAGCGCGTCATGCGGCGACCGTTCCCGCCGCCGGTTTTTCAATGCTTACGCGTTTACGGGCGCGGCCGCGCATGGCGACAATCCCGCCAAGCGCGATGAGCGCTGAACCGAGCCAGATAAAAAGCACCAGCGGATGGCGCCAGGCTCTGACGACATGACCTTTTTGAGGGTCGCTGTCGCCGAGCGTCAGATAAAGATCGCCGGAGAAATCAGCGCGAATCGCGGCCTCTGTCGTCTGCATGCCGCGCACCGGATAAAAGCGCCGCGCCGCGATCATCGGGGCTTCTTTTTTCTTGCCGCGCGCAACGTCAAAAGTTGCGCGCTCCGCGATATAATTCGGTCCTCCAGCCTCGTTTATATCTTTCAGCGTCACGTCATAAGGCCCGACGGCGATCGTGTCGCCAGGCTCAGCAAAAGTGATCGTTTCCGCTTTCCAGACGCCCGCGCCGATAACGCCGATTGCAACAATTGCGAAACCGAGATGCGACAGCGTCATCGCCGAATAGCTTGAAGGCAGCGCCGCGATGCGGGACAGCGCATTCTTTTCAAATAGCCGCACCCGCCGCACAAAATCGACGAGCGCGCCGCCGCCCGCCCATGCCGCCAGCATCGCGCCGAAAATGGCGCCGGCGCTTTTCGGCGTGTAAAGCGCGAAGGCAAGAACGCCCATGGCGAGCGCGGCGATCGCCGCCGGCGCCGTGCGGCGCAGCGCATCCCTCAAGGAGCCCTTTTTCCACGCGAGCGCAGCCGCCGGTGCAATGATCAACAGCGCGAACCCCATAAAGGGCAGGAAAACGATATTGAAAAACGGCGCGCCGACGGAAATTTTCTCGCCTGTCGCGACGTCAATAAACAGCGGATAAAACGTGCCGACGAATACGGTCGCGCATGCTGCGACGAGAATGACATTGTTGACGAGAAGTCCGGTCTCGCGGCTCGCCATTGAATAGGCGGCGTTCGACGTAAGCGCTGGGCCTTTCAGTGCGAAAAGCGTCAACGCGCCGCCGATGAAAACGCCAAGGATAACGAGAATGAAAAGCCCGCGCGCGGGATCGGTCGCAAAGGCGTGGACCGATGTCAAAACGCCTGACCGCACCAGGAAGGTGCCGATGAGGCTCAATGAAAAGGCGAGGATCGCCAGCAGCACGGTCCAGGATTTGAAGGCGCCGCGGACTTCAAGCGCGCGGATAGAATGGATAAGAGCGGTCCCTGCGAGCCACGGCATGAAGGAAGCGTTTTCAACCGGGTCCCACGCCCAGAAGCCGCCCCAGCCGAGTTCATAATAAGCCCAGCCGCTTCCAAGCGCGATGCCGATCGTCAACGCCGTCCAGGCGGCGAGCGCCCATGGCTTCACTGTTCGCGCCCACGCTTCGTCGATCCGTCCACTGATCAACCCGGCGACCGCGAAAGCGAAGGTCATCGAGAAGCCGACATAGCCGAGATAAAGAAACGGCGGGTGCACCGCGAGACCGATATCCTGCAGCAGCGGGTTTAAATCCTGTCCGTCTTGAGGCGCGGGAAAAATACGGACGAACGGATTCGACGTAAACAGGATGAAGGAGAGAAATGCTGTCGCGATCATCCCCTGAATGGAAAGCGCACGCGCCGTTAAAGCCGTTTTCGGCGCGAAAAGCGCCGCCGCGGCGCCATAGGCTGCAAGAATAAGCGCCCATAGCAGCATCGATCCTTCGTGGTTGCCCCAAACGCCGGTGATCTTGAACAGCATCGGTTTTGCCGTATGCGAATTCTGATAGACATTGAGGACCGTGAAGTCCGACGTCGCATGGGCATAGGTGAGCACTGCGAAGGCGCCGGCGACAAAAGCGAACTGGATCAGTGAGGCCTTGCGCCCCGCCTCGCCGACCGCCCGGTCGCCGGCGGCCGCTCCAATAAGCGGAAAGAACGCGGCGAACCCTGCGGCGATGAGCGCGAGGATCAGGAGGAGCTGGCCAATTTCCGGTGTCATGGGCGGTCTTTTAGGCGGCTCCGCAGGGCGAATGAAAGCCCGGGGCGCGGCGATTTCCCTTACTTTCCCGCGACCTATTACCTCTTTTTGACTTCCAACCGCCCCCCGAAATGTGGTTTCACCCCAGTTGCGCGACGACGCGGAGCAGGATGAACGAGTTCTTCTATATGGGCGGCTACGGGGCCTATGTCTGGCCGGCCTATGGCGTGACGGCGCTCGTTCTCGCCGGACTGATCTGGGCGGTGCTCTCGCGCGCCGCCCGCGCGCGCCGCCGCCTCGACGCGCTCGAAAAGCGCCGTCAGGAAAAGGCGGATGGCTGACGAGGCCGCCTTCCGCGTCGATGTCGAAGGGCTCGCCGCGCGCCGCGGCGGACGCATTGTCATCGAGAACATCGCTTTCACGATCGAGCCATCTAGCATCTATGTGCTCCGCGGCGCCAATGGCGCGGGCAAGTCGACGTTGTTGCGCGCTCTCGCCGGTCTGTCGCCGCTCGCCGCCGGATCGATCAACGGCGCCGAAGGCGTGCGGCCCGAAACGGTATTCCTCGGCCATGCCGACGGCGTTTCAGGCGCGCTCACCGCGCGCGAGAATCTTTCCTTCTGGCGGACGATTTACGGCGCCGAGGAAGGCGCGGTCGAAAAAGCGATTGCGATCATGAAGATCGCGCCGCTTCTTCATCAACGCGCGTCAACGCTGTCCGCCGGGCAACGCCGGCGCCTGGCGCTTTGCCGCGCCTTGTTGTCGGGCCGCAAATTATGGCTCCTCGACGAGCCGACCGCCGGCATGGATGCGGCGAGCATCAAGGCGGTCGTTATCGCCATCCTCACCCATCGCGACGCGGGCGGCGCCGTCATTGTCGCAACGCATGAGCCGCTGGTCTTTGAAGGCGCAACGACAATCACGCTGGTCGGGGCCGAAGTGGCATGAAGATATTCTTCGCCATCATCGCCCGCGATATGCGCCTTGCGTTCCGCGCGGGCGGCGGCGCGATGAACGCCGTCATTTTCTATGCGCTGACGATTGTCATATTCGCGCTCGCCGCTGGGCCTGACCGCGCACGCCTTGCGGAAATGGCCGTGCCGGTTTTGTGGACCGGCGCGGCGCTCTCCGCGATGCTTTCCTTCGACCGCATATTCCAGCAGGACAGGGAGGATGGCGCGCTCGACGCCATCGCCGAGACGACCGACATGATGAGCATGGTGGCGTTCGCCAAGGCGGCCGCACACTGGCTCTCAACATTGTTGCCGCTCATCATCGCCGCGCCCGTGCTTGGCATACTCCTCAACATGCCGGGCGAGGCCTATTGGCCGGTCATCGTCTCACTTCTTGTCGGCACGCCAGCGATATCGATGCTCGGAACGCTCGCCTCGGCGCTCGCCCTGCCCTTGCGGCGCGCCTCGGTGCTGATGACCATTCTCACCGCACCGCTTATCTCGCCCTCGCTCATCTTCGGCGTCGGCGCGGCAAAGGCCGGCGCGGCGGGCGATCCGCTTTTTGCGCCATCGTTAATGATTCTTGGCGCCTTCAGCCTTTTAAGCTGCGTCGTTGCGCCCCTTGCAGCCGCGACGCTAATCCGATTCAACACCGACTGACGGGCCATTGCTGTGACGACGATTTACGACCTCGCCAATCCGAAGCGCTTTGAAGCGTTCGCAAAAACGCTAACGCCGTTCACGGCGGCGGCGACGGCCGCGCTATTCGTTGCCGGCCTTTATTTCGCGCTCTTTCATTCGCCCGCCGACTATCAGCAAGGCGAGACGGTGCGCATCATGTATGTGCATGTGCCGGCCGCCTGGATGGCGATGATGTGCTACACGTCGATGGCCGTCGCGTCGGCCGCCGGCTTCATCTGGAAACATCCGCTCGCTGACGTTGCGGCGAAAACAACGGCGCCAATCGGCGCGGCGTTTACGTTTCTCGCGCTCTTCACCGGCTCGCTCTGGGGCAAGCCGATGTGGGGCGCATGGTGGGCGTGGGATGCGCGCCTCACCTCCGTCCTCATCCTGTTCTTCATGTATCTTGGCTATATCGCGCTGTGGAATGCAATTGAGGACAAGACGCGCGCTGCAAAGATCGCCGCCATCGCCTGCCTCGTCGGTTTCATCAATGTGCCGATCATCAAATTCTCCGTCGACTGGTGGAACAGCCTTCACCAGCCGGCGAGCGTCTTCAAGGAAGGCGGGCCCAGCATTGACGGCTCCATGCTGACGCCGCTGTTCCTGATGGGGCTCGCCTATACGCTGCTTTACGTGACGCTGCTTTTCATCGCCATGCGCGCCGAACTCGCCGAGCGCCGCATCCAGCGCCTTGAACAGGCAGCGCGCGCGCCATCGGGAGCCGTCATCTCATGACCAAGAAACAACGCCGCCTTCTTTTCGCCGGCGCAATTGTCAGCGTCGCCGCTGTCGCCGCAGCACTCGTGCTGACGGCGTTGAAATCTTCCGTCGCCTATTTCTACACGCCGTCGGATTTGCAAAAACTCGCGCAGCTTCCGACCGGCATGGTGCGCCTTGGCGGCCTCGTTGAAACGGGCAGCGTCAAATTCGCCGACGCCGCCGACACTAAAAGCAGGGACGCGCTTGTCGACTTCGTCATTGAAGACACAGTCGCGAAAACGCCCGTCACCTATCGCGGCGTCTTGCCTGACCTTTTCCGCGAAGGACAAGGCGTCGTTGTCGAAGGAAAGTTTGACGCCTCAGGCGAACTTGTCGCCAGCCAGGTGCTCGCCAAGCACGACGAAAACTACATGCCGAAAGAAGTCGCCGACGCGCTCAAAAAACAGGGCGTCTGGCAGGAGACCGAGGGGCCTACGAACTGAACCCTCCCTTTTCAAGGGACGGAATCCCGCCGCGCTTGCCGAAACGCCACCTCTCCTTTGCGAAGCAGGACAATGAATTCAAACGTCACTAATCAGAGAAATAATGGCTCCAAGTCGGGAAATTATAAAATACGCTATCGTTCGAAACACTGACTGGTACAACGGCGAACAATGACAAGATCATGGCTAGAAAAATTGTGCAGCGGCGCGCACGATTTTGAAACGACAACACAAAACCGGTGAAAAAATAAACACAAAAAGTTACAATTATCGGCCCGCCGAGTGCGCCCATGAGAAAAAATCCCAATGCGAATGGAGCGCCTGGATCAGAACTCCCCGAAATGTCGGCGCCCAAAAGTCCCAAACCATAAATTCCGCCCCAGAACAAATTGGTCACTTTGCCGACGAGTGGAAAGCAAACCGTCTCAAGAAAAGTGCCAGCGAACGCAGCGCACAAAGCGAAAACACATCTGAACACGGCATAATTCATTTTCGTTGCCCCCTACCAAGCGCCCGCGAGTCTCAGATCCCTCATCCGGTTTCTCCTGAACCACGCCCGTTCGAGAATCCTCTGCACCGCGAGTTCCTCAGAAAGCGCGTCACCGCCTTGCACCCTCAATGTGCGCTTTCAGCCGTCCGAGCGTTCCGTCCCATTGTTGCGCCACATCATCGAGCCAGCCTTTCGCCTGACGCAAACGCGCAGGGCGAACAACAAATCGAGTCTCGCGCCCGCGGCGCCGTTCCTCAACGAGTTTTGCGCGTTCAAGCACGCGGAGATGACGCGTCACCGCCTGCCGGGTGATCGGGAGGCCGGCAGCCAGTTCCGTGATCGAACGGCCATCGCCAATTCGGGAAAGCAGATTAAGCCGCACAGGATCGCCCAACGCGGCAAACACCGATGCGCGATCAGCCTTCGACATAATTTTTCAGATTGGCGGCCTGGATCTCCCAGCCTTCGGCGTTATCGCGCAGCATGGATACGCGCCGGTCTTCCGCCAGCACGGCGAAGCCCGTTTCCGTCACCGTGACCAATGTGCCGCCGTCTTGCGGTTCAAGGATGAATTCGACCGTCAGCCAGACCGCGCCGGGCCCGGCTTCTTCACCAGGCGGACAATCGGGCCAGCGAAAGACGAACCGGTGAGGCGCCTCCAGCGCCTCGGTCACCGATATCCAGCGAACGCCTTCATGCCCCGGATATGTCATTGCGCCGGTCGTTTTCGCGCCGACGACGAATGGCCCGTCCAGCTTCACGCGAAACCATTCGCCGAAAGAAACCGCATCCGTCAGCGCCTCCCAGACGCGCTGCGGATCAGCCTCGATCCGGATCTGACGCGTGATGGTGTCTTGGTCCATGCCGCCTCTTCGCTCATGCAACTTTATGGTTGCATATAAAACCGGCATAATGCAACCATAAAGTTGCATATTATTGATTTGAAGATGAAACTGGGATTTACGCCGGCTTTCTCAATTATACGACGCCGAGGAGCAGGGCGATTTCATGCCGCCTGCGCCGGAATTGAAAATGGCCATAACCACCGGCCTCACGCATTCGCCATATTGTTTCTTGCGCAAATTCAAATCGATGATGTCCCGCACCCGCGCCAACAATCTCTCCTGCTCATCGGCGTCATATTTGAGCCCCAGCGATTCGATCCCTGCGCAAAGCTGGCTGGATTTCAATTCCGTCCACCAGCTGTTCTCGTCAATCTGGGAGACGATATCCAGATAATGCAGTCTGTCTTCCTGCGTTAACTTCATCGAAGTTGATAACGGCTTGAGGCGCGCCGCCATCTCGGTGATCTGGTTCTGTTGCGCCCAGACGTCCTCGGATGACTTGAATATGAAGTCCAGATTTTCGCGTTTGTTGGCATTCATGCCGTTAAGCGTGCCGCGCGCCAGCTCAGCATGCCAGAACCGTCCGCGCCAAGGGCGGTTCGCTGCGCGAAACACCTGGTCGAGCGCCCGGTCGGAACCATCTACGATCGGCATGCCGATCCAGGTCTGTCCGGGTTCCAGCAGGCGGTTCGACAGATCGCGCAGCCTCTCCATCCGGCACGCCTTCAATGTCACGCGTTCCTGCGCATACACGTAATTGAAGAAAAGATCGGATTTGATCACCGTTTCCGCTTCCGCCAGTTGCGCCTTGGCTTTTCGGGCGTCGTTCCAGTTTGTGATCTGGAAGGCGATCAGGACGCCGAACACGACGATCAGAAAATCAACCCCGACCATGAACCAGTTCTGGGCTTTGATTTGTCCAATGACGCGGTGCAAAAACATGCCGGTTTCCTCTTCACGTTTTAGCCAACACAAAAGCTGCGCGCACTGACCTAGCCGCGCAACAGCCGCAAATCCCTCACCCGCTTCTTGCCGAGATCTTTCCACTCAAGAATTTTCGCCGCGGCGATTTCTTCTGCGGGCGCGCCATCGACGCCGAGTTCTTTCAACAAAACGTCGAATGTCGCAGCCTGTTCGACATAGGCGCTCGCGTCCTCAAAGAGCTGGTTGACGGCGCCGGCGAGGTTGAGGCCGTTCGCCTCTTCCTGAATGAATTCCGGGATGACATAGCGGTCAGCCGCAACATTCAAAATCGACGCGAAGGGTGTCGTCTTAACGCGCCGCGCCCAGAAGGCGGTAATAGGATCGACGCGATAGGCGACGACCATCGGCGTCCTGTTGATCGCAAGCTCTGTCGAGGCCGTGCCCGATTTGACGAGCGCAACGTTCGCCGCCGCCATGGCGTCATATTTTTCTTCCGGCCCGACAAAGACAGGCGAGCCCGGCCAGCCGGCCATGACCGAGCCGACATGGGCCGCGACCGACGGCGCCACGATCGTCACAATGCGCAGCCCCATAATGCGCGGCGCCAGGAGGTCGATCGCCTCGCGAAAGGGTTTTGCCAGGCGCGAGACTTCGCGTTTTCGGCTGCCGAGCAGGATCGCCAGCACCGGCGCCTCGCCAAGGTCGTGGCGCTGACGAAGCGCTTCGCCATCGCCGCGCATGTTAAACGCGCTCTGGAAATTCGGATTGCCAATAAAGGCGCATTTCACGCCGGCGTTTTCAAAAAGCGGCGGTTCGAACGGAAAAAGCGCCAGCACGCCGTCGAAATATTTCTTCACGAAATTGACCCGCTTCGGGCGCGAGGCCCAGATTTGCGGCGCAACGAGCTTGATGACAGTTGTTTCCGGCGACAGCTTTCGCAGCCGCGTCGCGGCGATCCGCGAGAACGCCCAGCCATCGATCAATACCGCAATATCGGCGTAGTCCGCCGCCGCCTTTTCGGCGAGCTCGCGCGCGCGCTTGAACGCCAAAGGCGCGGCCATCGCAACGTCGGTGAAACCCATCACCGAGAACGGCTCGATCGGAAAATCGCTTTCAAAACCTTCCGCCGCCATCGCCGGCCCGCCGCACCCAAAAAACCGCGTATCCTTCGGCGCGCGCTTTTTAAGCTCGCGCAAAACGCTGGCGCCAATCTGGTCGGCCGAGGGCTCGACCGCAACCAGCATGATCGTCAGCGGTTTGTTGTTCACGGCCGCTTCAGCTCCGAAACGTTAAATCCGTAGACGAATAATCCGGCGGCGTTCGCCTCGCGGATGACGCCCTCGCGGTCGATGACGAGCGCCGCGCCCGCTTCAACAGCGATGCCGGCAAGATTCACCGCCGAGGCGCACTTGACGGTTTCAACGCCGATGGTCGGCAGATCGACGCGCAGCTCCTGGCCGGGCTTCGGGCGTTTCACAAGCACGCCGCGCCGTTCCGGCCCGCAAAGCGCGCCATGCAGCGGCGCGCAGCGGTCGAGCATCGCGTCAGTTCCTTCCGCCGCTTCGATGCCGAGTGTGAAGCCGCCCGCAACAATCGCCGCCTGCCCCACATCGAAAGGCCCGAGCGCGGCGACAATCGCCGCCGCCTTGATGATGTCGGGCCAATCGGACGTTTCGGGGCCGATTGACCCGAAAGCGCCAGCAGGCGCTGCGAGGTCCGCGAGCACGTCTTCTGCGCCCACGACGCGGAAGCCTTCAGCCTCCAGCGTCTCGACCAGCACGGCGAGCAGCGCGCCGTCGCCCTTACCCGCAGCAGCGATAACGCGCGGCAACAACGCCATGCCGCGCCAGTCCGGTTTTAACGCTGCAAAATCCGGCCGGCGCACAACGCCGGCGAGCGCCACCGCATCGCATCCTGCATCTTTCAGGGCGCGAATGATCTTGCCGACTTCGGCGATGCCGAGCGTTGTTTTGTCAATTCCGTCAAATCGCTCGTCGGCCGTTCCTTCAAGACGGACGACAAAGGGCGTATTGGCGCCGCCGGACGCTGCATTCGCCAGAAGAACGGGAAGCGCGCCAGCGCCTGCAATAATTCCTAATCGTCGCCAGCTGCCCATGATCGCCTTGGCGGCGCCATCAATGGACGGCGCGTATCTTCCTGGATGAAATTGACGATGCGCATGACTTCCGCGTTCTGCGCATAGGCTGACGCAACCGCCTCAAGGCGTTCCTTGAACGAGCCCTCGCCACTGAAAAGATGTTTATAGGCGCCGCGAAGATCGTGGATCGTCGCGCGCGCAAGGCCGCGGCGTTTCATGCCGACGATGTTGAGGCCCGAAAGCTGCGCATGATTGCCGGTTGCAGAGCCAAAGGGAATGACATCTGTCGGCACCCCGGCGCAGCCGCCGATGAACGCGAAATCCCCGACCCGGCAAAACTGGTGAATGGCGCAAAGCCCGCCGAGGAATACATTGTCGCCAACCACAACATGCCCGCCAAGCGTCGCATTATTGGCGAATATGACATTCGACCCGATGATGCAGTCATGCGCGACATGCGCGCCGGTCATCAAGAAGCATTTGTCGCCGATAATCGTTTCGCCGCGGCCCTCAACAGTGCCGAGATTGGCCGTTGAATATTCGCGGATGATGCAATCGGCGCCGATTTTGAGACGCGTCGCCTCGCCCTTGTAACCCAGATGCTGCGGCGGTCCGCCTAGCACGGCAAAGGAATGAACAAGCGTGCGGGCGCCGATTTCCGTATCGCCTTCGATGACAACGCTCGACTGCAATGTAACGCCGTCATGAAGCGTTACATTAGCGCCGACGCGGCACCACGCGCCGATCGTAACGCCGTCTCCAATCTTGGCGCCGTCCTCGACAATAGCAGTTGGATGAATAGCCAAGCCGCGACCCCGCTATGCCTTAAGCCATCTGCGCAAGCATGGCGGCGAATGTCGCTTCTGCAACCCGCTTGCCGTCAACAGTCGCGACACCCTCAAACCGCCAGACCGGCGGGCGGCGATGCGCTGTCTTGACCGCGATATGCACCTGATCGCCCGGCGTCACCGGCCTTCTGAAACGCGCCTTGTCAACGCCCATGAACAGGACGATCTTTCCCTCCGTATCCAGATTTTCGGTGTAGGAGGTATAAGCGGCGGCGGCCTGGGCCATCGCTTCGATCATCAACACGCCCGGCATGACCGGCTTTTGCGGGAAATGCCCGTTGAAGAACGGTTCGTTGATCGACACGTTTTTGATCGCGACGGCGCTCTCGCCGGGTTTGATGTCGACAAGCCGGTCGATCAGCAGCATCGGATAGCGATGCGGCAAGATCTCCATAATCTCGTCGATATCCAGAACTGTCTTGCCAGGTTCAATCGCCATCTTTCTTCACCTTGCCGCCCTTTTTGGCGCCTTGCCGCGCCGCGCGGGCCATCGCCGCTATTCCCTTAAGCCATTCTCTTGCCGGCCGGGCAGGATATCCGCCCCATGTCTCCCCGGCTGGCACGTCGCTTATCACGCCGCCCTTGGCGGCGATACGAGCGTCGTCGCCAATCGTCAAATGATCGGCAATACCCGCATTGCCGCCGAGCATGACGCGGTCGCCTATGATGCTGCTGCCGGCGATCCCGGCAAGCGCAGCGATGACGCAGTCGGACCCGATGCGGACGTTGTGGGCGATCTGGACCAGATTGTCGATTTTGGAGCGCGCGCCGATGATCGTATCGCCCATGGCGCCCCGGTCGATGCAGGTGTTCGAGCCTATCTCGACGCGATCGGCGATCAGAACCCGGCCAAGCTGAGGCGTGCGTTCAAGGCCTGCCGCTCCGGGCGCAAAGCCAAAACCGGCGGAGCCGATGCGTGCGCCGGCGGCGATGACGCAATCCTCCCCGATGAGCGCACACCAGATCGACGCGCCTTCGCCGATCCGCGTCCTGGCGCCTACCCTGACGCCCGGGCCAATCACCGCATAGGGACCGATTTCAACGCCTGCGGCGATTTCCGCTCCGCGACCGATGATGGCGCGCGCGTCAACGCGCGCATCCGGCGCGATCGCGGCATGTTCAAATGCGTCATCATCAAGACCGCGAGCCTGATGAAGAGCATTGGCGACAGCCGCAATAGCGGCGCGCGGATTGCCGGTTTCAATGACGAGACCATTTGCGCCTTTGAGACTCTTTGCAGCGGCGGATGACGCAAAACATATCCCGAAGGGGCGTTCGCCGATTTCGGTCATCGCGGCGAGCTTTTCTGCAAATAAGGCAGCGCCTTCCAGATTTTCCTCAGCAGGCGCTGCAACGCGCGCGATCTCGCCCTCAACACCAGCAACGTTGTCGAGTCCAGCAAGCGCAAGCACGTCAGCAATCGCAATTGGCGGCGCTGAAGTAAAAAACCGGCGATCAGGCATGAGAAACCGTTATCCCGATTGGTTTAATCCGCAAACGCAAAACGGCCGGCGTTAAACGCCGGCCGCCTTTCTGCGCAGCGCGCATCGCGCCTACTTCTTTTTCTTCTGAGCTTTTTGAGCCTGCTCAGCTTGCTTCGCCTGAATCTCGGCGATTTTTTTCTTTACGTCGGAAAGCGTCACTTTCTGCACAGTCACCGACTTCATCTTTTTGTTGAGTTCGGCCAGAACTTCCTGCGTGACATCCGTTTCCGGCGCCGCATACATCACCGCCGCGCGGTCGAGGAGAACCGTTGCGCCGCGCTTGTCGACGATCGATTTCAGGATCGGCGCCGAGGCGTTGAGGATTTCCGCTTCTGCGTTGCCAACGGCCGTGCCGAAAACATTTTCCATGATCTTGGCTTGCTGCGGCAGTTCGACCTGCTGGCGGTAGCCAAGATCCTGTTCGGTTTTCTTGCGGACTTCCTCCGACATCAAGGAGGCGCCCTTCTGATATTTCTCAATATCCTTCTGGAGCTGCTGACCTTCGGCATCAAGCTCCTTCTGGATGGCGGCCTTGATTGAATCCGCCTGGCCGGGAATTGACTTGCCAGCATCCGATTGCGCGACCAGCGCATTGCGGTCAACGATCAGGATAACGGGAGCCTTGCCAGCCTGTTGGGCTTCAGCGCGCGACGACAGGGCCGCGCCGCCTGTAAGCCCGCCGGCGAGCAGCGCAAGCGCGCCCGCGAGCGTCAAAAACCGAGACTTCATAATAGGTTACCTCACTCTTCTTAGAACGATGTTCCTGCGCTGAACCGGAAGCCTTGGGTCCGGTCATACTCTTCTTTGCGCAAAACTTTGGCGAAATCAAAGCGAACCGGCCCGAAGGGAGAATCCCAGCTGACCGAAACGCCGGCGGAAACACGCAAACCAAGGTCGTCCTGGATCGGCGCAATACAATTGGCGAGACCCGGACTCGTCGGATTGGATAGGATGTCGGAAACGCAATAATTGCCTGTTACAGGGTTAACGAAGAAACGCGTATCCGCATTGAGAAGCTTGTTCGATTCATCGACAAGACCGACAATACCGAAATCAGAGAATATCGACGTGCGAATGCC
>JAWKVJ010000047.1:0-20271 GCA_041398085.1 Parvularculaceae bacterium | reverse complement strand
AGCGTTGCGCGTCTGAAAACTGAAATTCGCGTTGCGGCGCATATTCGCCGCGCGACGGCCGCTGGCGCGTTTGCAACGATTGCGCGCAAGGGCGATGTCGATGCCGGCGCGATCGCCGTCAAGATTTATTGCGGCGCCGGTAAGGCGCGTCTTTTAATGCAGGCCTATGACGCCGAGGGGGAGGAGATCTGGCGCGAGCCCTTTGAAGGGCTTGCGGATGAAAAGGAAATCGATGCGCGGCTTGAAAAAGAGGCCCGGTTCGACAGCGATCTCTGGATAGTCGAGATAGAAGACCGCGAGGGCCGCGCCTTTCTCAACTGAATATCACTGACTGCACGCGCCATGTCCTGGGGCGCGTTAGAGCGTGCGCTCATCCTCGCCCATTCCGCTCACAGCATCGTCGGCGCCGGACCGGTTCGAATAAAAGGCGAGCGCCATCAGCGAAACGCCAAGCGCAATTGTCGCGATAACGCCGCCAGCGAGGGCTAGCCCTGCAAACCATCCGGCCTGAAACAGGTTGACTCCAGCGGCGACACCGAAAACCGTCAGCACTGCAATCAATGCGAGCGTCAGAAATACGGCAAAGCGCCGCGCACGTTTTGCATCGCCGGATTTTTTCTTGTTTGACGTCAATCTCTGATCTTCCATTCCGCTGTTGGCTTGGCGCGCCTTTGTTACTCAATCCAATTGTGGCGAATTATGGCGCAAAACGCGTCGAACGCGACACCATTTTCGCCTCATTCGTGCGCGACATTTGCGCCATCAACCTGGGCAGGGGCGTCCAGACCAGGAGGACTGAATGAGGGCATTCACAAAAGCCGCCGCGGCCTTGCTTGCCGGCGTCACAGTAATCGGTTTCGCAGCCGCTTCCGCCGCGCCAACCGACGATCATGGCCGTCGCGGCCGTGACCACCGTCAGGAGCGCCACAGCGATGGCGACCGAGGCCGCAATTATGACCGCAATCGAACGCGTTCAGATAGAGCGACCACTCCAAATCGCCGCCAGGCGACCACCCAGCGCCGGACTGACGATGCCCGCCGCACAAACAATCGCCGCACGCAAACAGCGCGGCGTTCCAATGATCGGCGCACGGACAGCTATCGCCGGACCAATAACGACCGCCGCCGCGCGACGACGACGACCCGCCGCACCACGACATATCGAACTGACAATCGCCGTTACGACAACCGTGGCCACGACAATCGTCATTATGACAACCGCCGCCATGACAATCGCTATCGCGGCAGATCGAATTTCTCGATTGCGCTGACCTTCGGCAATCGCGGCTATTACGACCGCTCGGGCCGTTACTATTCGCGCTATCGCGACAGCTATAATGGTTACGGCCAAATTGTTCGGCGCAGCATCTACAATATTCGCGGTTATCGCGCTGATGCGGAACTCGTCGAGGTGCGTTACGGATCGCGCAGCTATTATGGCGGTGAACGGGTTTGCACCGTTGTCGCGCGCGGCCCGGATGCGCGTTATGTTTCATACAGCGAATTGCGCTATATCGCGAACCGTCACTGCTCGCCTTACGCGGTGATTCGGGTCTACGCCTGATCGCCCGTTAACCAGGCTCAAATAAAAGAAGGCGCCGGGATTTCCGGCGCCTTTTTATTGAATGAAAGACAATCAGGAGCGTGTGGCAACGCGGTCTGCGACTGAATAAATGCTGCGGGCCTTTTTTGGTTTTTCGTTCGGTGCGGCGTCCGCGCGCACGCGCCAGAACCGCATGACGCGCTCGGCAGCTTCCTGCGGCACTTTCAGATAGAGATCGAGAACGCGCAGCGACTTTTGCTGATCGTCCGACGGCTTTTGCAGCCCGAATACGATTTTGGCGAAGGTTGACCGTTCAAGGCCGGCGGCGCGGCAGGCGATGGCGAGCGATTCAAACGACTTGTCCTGACAGATGCGCTGCGCGGTCGAGGGATCGACGCCGACATAATGGGCGAAGGCCAGGAGGAATTCGGTCGAGCGGCGATTCTCGATCAGCTCTTTCAACAGGGTTTCGTTGAGCGTGTTGGAGCGGATTTTTCCTTCAACGAAGCGGCGCGCAGAATTGACATCGCTATGAGCTTCATCGACCGCCTGATTGAGAATGCGCGTGCGGTTGCCCTCGATCGCCTCATCGATGAGCGCTGGATCGAGAAGGTCCGAGCGCCTCAGGATTTCGCGTTTCAGAGCTGATGACACGAAGAAATACATTTGCGTCAGCAAATTCGGCGGCAGGTCGTAACGCTCGGTGAGCGGCGCCTGCAATTCGCCGATCGTGCGCGAATGCTCGACGAGTTTTGTCATTGTGTCGGGCGCGAAACGCGCGCCCTGATTGCCGGCGAGCGTGACAAGCACGTCCTTGTCGCCGCGTTCGACAAGTTCGGCGGCGACGGTTTCTGGAACTTCGCGGCGTTTTGAGATCGCCTTCATATGGTCTTGCGTGCGCTGGCGGATAATCCTGACGAGATCGTCTTCCGAAAGTGCGGCGCTGCGCTCAAGGATCGGTTGCGCGACGCGGATTTCGTCATGGGCGAGCTGGCGGACGAGATTGCGCGGCGCATTCGGAATGTCGGCGAGTTTCTCGGCGATTTCGGCGCGAAGCGCCATTTCAACGGATTCGGTGACTTTCGTCAGAATAACGTCGAAATGCTGCATCTCGCTGGACGTGTAACGGTCGGGCGCCGCCATGAAGACGTCGGTAATTTCCCGGAGAAGATCGGACCGGTTTTCGGTCGAGCCCTCGCGGGCGACCTCAATCAACTGTTTCAGGCGCGAAACCGCGCCAGCGCCGCCTTGCGATTTACCAGACATATACGAGCTTCCCAATCCGCCGGCCGATGATGGGATCGAACTGTAAAAATTTCGCTGAAATGTTAGTTTTGAGACGCGCTGAATGCCGCAAAAACACCCGCACCGCGCCTTTGCGCCGTCTTCCCCCGCCGTTAGACTGGCCATCGCGGCCGGCATGAATTTGTTAACCAAGAGGGCGGCTGATGAACGGAGTATTCGATGCGCTTTAAGCCTTTTAGCCTTATTGCCGTTGTTGCGCTCGGCGCGTGCTCAACGATCAGTGGTCCTTATGGCGGCGGCGGTGAAAATTATGCCTCCGCGTCAATACTCGGCGAGGCGTTGCCGTCAGCGGACGCGAGCGCGCTTCGCCCCGTTTTTGTGCATGCAATTGAAGCCGGCAAAGACGGCGAACGCTTCGACTGGCGGGGATCAAGCGCTTTTGGCTGGGTCAAGGCAAGAGAAACAAGGGTCGGCAATCTGAAGGCCGATCCTTACGACCGCCCAGCCATTCCTGACGGGCTTGTCCTCGACGATGAATTTGAAACCGAGCAGGGGCTTTATGCGCTCACCAGCAACGCCAATGTTCGCCTTGGGCCGGCGACGTCCTATCCGGTTTTGAAAAAACTGGAATCCGGAACTGGCCTTACCGTCATCGGCAAGGTTGTCGGCAAGCCGTGGATGCTGGTTGAGGAAGGCGGCGTTGTCGCCGGTTATGTCCATGACAGCCTGATGATCAAGGCGCCTGGGACGGAGCTTGAACTTGCCGGCGGTCCCCAGAAGCGCGCCGTTCTCTGCCGGTCCTATGAACAACGCATTTCCTATGGCGGCCGGTCGGATTTGGGACGGGCGTCGCCTGTCATGAGGGCGGGCGCTGGGTGATCGACCCGGCGCCGCAAAACCAGCCAACTCAATTGCTTTAGGCCTTCGCCGCCGGTTTGATGCGGTAAGCGCAGCGGCGCGCGCCGGAAAGAATATGTTCCTCGCGCGCAATACTCGCCCCCGGTCCGAGCGCATCCTGAAAGACGGCAAGCTCATTGGCGCAAAGCCGGGTGCATTCCTGGCGGTTAAGCGAACAAATCGGGCAGTGGTTTTCTACGAACAGCCAGTCTCGCCCGTCCTTTGCTTCAGCCATATAGCCTTCAGCGCTTCTGATTTCAGCAAGCGCGCGAACGCGTTCGGGAAGCGTTTTGGCGCTGCGTAGCTTCTCAGCGTAAGCTTGCGCGCCGGCGCGCTGCGTGACTGTCAGCGTTTTTAACGCCCTCTTCGCCGAATATTTCACGCATCGACCGAATAAGATCGACCGCAGGCCCTGATGCGCATCTGGGAAGATTCGTGCGGAACGCTCCGTCAGCATCCAGAGTTTTGTCGGTCTTCCCCGTCCTGATGATTGCGGCATCGCCTCGACAAGGTCTTCCTGGCGAGTTGGTAAAGTTGTAAACGTACCGCCATGGGCGTCAGTTTTAACGCGCGCGCCAGCGCAGCGGCGCTTGCCGGGCCGCCGCGTTTCAGCCGGTCGAGAATTTGCGGGCGGGTCGCTGCTTTTTCATTGCTCATTTGGGCTTATCGGATGGGGCGCTAATCGGATCGGCTGAAGGTCTCGTCATCGTGATTTTTAATAAATAAAGGTATTGCTTTCGTTATTCAAGCGTGATTTAAGAAAGATATTACTTTATAAAAGGGAGAAACCCCAATGACAGCCAAAACGCCGCGCCTCGAACACGCCAATATCGTCGCCTCGAAGATTGAACCGACGCTGGATTTTCTGCTTGCCGCCTTTCCCGAATGGCGGGTGAGGGGGCTGGCGAAGGCGATTGGTATGGCAAACCCCGCCGCTGGCTCCATGTCGGCGATGACGACACCTTCATTACCCTCAATGACGACGGCGAGGGGCGCGCGCGACCCGAAAAGTCACGCGCCCGGCGTCGCCCATGTCGGCTTCGTCGTTGCCGATCTCGATGCGGTCGTCGCGCGCCTCGCCGCCACAGGGCATGCGCCCGATCATTTCGGGCCGGAGCATCCTCATCGCCGCAACGTCTATTTCTACGATCCGGAAGGGCTTGAGTTCGAGTTCGTCGAATATTTCAGCGACAAGCCGGAAGAAAAAAACCTTTATGTCTGACGTAATTGTCATCACCGGGTCGGCGCGGCGCGACGGTCACACGCGCCCCGCGGTCGACGCCGCATTCGGCGGCTCGCGCGCCATCATCTACGATCTCAATGATTATGAGGTCGCGCCTTATGATTATGCGTGTTCCCCGGAAGATGATTTTCTGCCGCTGGCGGAAAGGATGATAACTGCGAAGGCGATCGTCTTTGCAACGCCTGTCTATTGGTATTCGATGAGCGCGCCGATGAAAGTTTTCTTTGATCGGCTCACCGATCTTACCGGCGCCTATAAGCAAAAGGGCCGGGCCCTTGCCGGTCGCCGCAACTATCTACTGGCGGCTGGCGGCTCAGCCTCGGCGCCGGAGGGGTTCGTCACGCCCTTTCGCGAAACCGCGCTTTATTTCGACATGGAATGGGGAGGCGATTTCTATGCGCAAACGCCGCTCAGCGCTGATAGCGAGGACCGCGCTGCTGAATTCGGCAAGCGCGTTCTTGCTGATGCGGCGCGCTTTAGAGCGCCGGGCGAAAAAGTGGAATCTGGTTTTTCGAGAACCCGGCGCGTTTCTTAAAAAACCAGATCATCAGGCGACTTCAATAAATCGCCCGATGATCTAGTGAAGTTTCAGTTTCGGCCGCACAACGCGATTGAAGGCGCTAACGACAATATGGATTGCGCCGCGGACCGGTCCGTAAATCGCGATCATGTGCATCCGGTAGAGCGAGATATAGACAAATCGCGCAAGTCGGCCTTCAACCGCCATGCGCCCGCCGATAAGATTGCCCATCAGCGAGCCGACAGTTGAATAATGGCTGAGCGATACGAGCGATCCGTAATCGTTATAGCGAAATTTTCGCAACGGCCGGTTCTTGATCAAACGCCTTATATTGTCGAATACGACATCGGCCATTTGATGGGCGGCTTGCGCCCGCGGCGGCACGGGGCGCTCTTCCCCGGGCGGGGTATAGGATGAGCAATCGCCGATTGCGAAGATGCGATCGTCATTTGTTGTCTGCAGCGTTTCGCGAATGATGAGCTGGCCGGCGCGATTGGTCTCAAGACCTGCGATTTCTTTAAGGAAAGAAGGCGCTTTGACGCCAGCCGCCCAGACCCTCAGATCGCTTGGAAAAAACCTTCCGTCCTTCGTTGTGATCCCTTCTCTTGAAGCGCCGGTGACCGCTGCGCCCGTGACGATCTCGACGCCGATATTCTCAAGCTCTTCATGCGCTGCTTCAGCGAGTTCGTCGGGGAGGGCCGGCAGAATACGCGGTCCTGCTTCAATAAGCGTCACTTTGAGGCGCGACTCATCGAACTCCTCGAGGCCGTAATGGGCGAGCGCCGCCGCCGCGTTGAAAAGTTCGGCGGCAAGCTCGACGCCGGTCGCGCCGCCGCCGACAATTGATACGCGCACATATTCGTCAGCGTTCGGATCGGTCGCCATCTTCCTTGAAACGCGCAGGCAGTAATTCAAAAGCCGCTGGCGAAAATTGTCAGCGTCGCGCCGCGTGTCTAGGAAAAGGCAATTGTCGGCGACGCCCTCAATGCCGAAATCATTAGTGAGCGAGCCGACGGCGATAACGAGATAGTCATAGCGGATGCGTTGCTCGCCCATAATTTCAGAGCCGTCCGTATCGACGAGCGGCGCGACAAAACTTCGCGGCGGTCGCGGTCGACGCCGGCGAGCGAGCCCCAGAAAAAGCGATAGCCCTTTGCTTGCCATGCGAGCGATAACCGACCTCGTCGAGATTGGCGTCGAGCGATCCGGCGGCCACCTCGTGCAAAAGCGGCTTCCAGATATGGGTGCGTTCGCGCTCGAGAAGGATGATGTCGAACTTCTCGCGGCCAAGCGCGCGCCCAAGCCTTGCGGCAAGTTCAAGCCCGCCTGCGCCGCCGCCGGCGATGACAATCTGGGTCTTTTTTTCGGCCATCGAAACGCCGCCCCGGAATCCTAGATCAGGCGCAGACTATCGTGATTTATCCGTCCGGCGATGCGGCTTTACGACTTTTTGAGCGCTGCGCGGCGTTGTTGCGCATCATCCGACCAGACCTCGCGCCAGTCATAATATTCTTCAACGGAGAGCGCGCGCGGCGGAATGACCACCCAAGGCTGTTTCGACGCTGTGAAGATATGAATATCCGGCGGCAAAAGGTCGGGATCATCGAGCGTGCCGACCCGCAGAAAGGAAACTTTATCGCCGGCGCCTGCGTAATGGCTCCAAAGCGCGATACGGCATTTCGGGCAGCGGGCGATATTTTGTCCCTTGCCGGAATTGGAGGGCGTTTGAATATAGTCGGGGTCGCCGCAAATGATTTCGACACGATCCGTTTCGATCATTGCATTCAGTGCGAAAGAAGCGCCGGTCTCTCGCTGGCACCAGCGGCAATGACAACAGTGGACGATCAATGGACGCGATGTCATCCGATAGCGCACAACACCGCAATCGCATCCGCCTTCGGCTGTAAATTCCTCGCTCATCGTGCGCCTCTTGGTCTTTTCAGTAAAGCATCGAGGCCGAAGGTCGCCGCGTCAACGGCTCGCGCTACGTTTAACCGGCCGCTTCTTTTTACGCGGGTTACGCGGGCGCGGCCGCACCGCGACGACATAATCCCACACGTCCTCGTCATCGACTTCCGCTTCATTGACGGCGCGCCCGACAGCGACGCCGGCGTCAACGACGCTTTTGAATGTTCTGGTGAGTAAGGGATGCCAGTCCGGCAATCCTTCGCCGCGCGCCAGCCGGCGATAGGCGCAGCTTTCCGGCATCCAGTCGAGTGCGCCGGCATTGCCCGGGGTCAACGCGACGCAGTCTTTGACGCGGCGGGTGCGATTTGCGTAATCGGTGCAGCGCCGCTTTTTGACGTCGAACAGGCGGCAGGCGACATTCGTCTCATAGAGGCGTCCTGTTTCTTCCTCATCGAGCAGGACAAGGCAGCATTTGCCGCAGCCATCGCATAGGCTCTCCCACTCGTCCTGCGTCATCGCCGCGAGCGATTTCGTTTCCCAGAACGGCGCGGTCATCTGCTTTCTCTGGCGCTATTGGCGGCGCTGCAAAAAGGCATCGGTAAACTCTTTAGTTTACTGGATATATAGCTTAATCTAGCCTTCAGTTCAGGATCGTCGTCAATGACCCACAGTGCTGAAATAATTGATCATTTGGACGTCATCATCGTTGGGGCCGGCCTGTCGGGCATCGGCGCAGCCCACCATTTGCGCGAAAAGCTCCCGTCTAAGAGCTTCGCAATTCTTGAGGCGCGCAAGGCGATGGGCGGCACCTGGGATCTTTTTCGTTATCCCGGCATTCGCTCAGACAGCGACATGTTTACGCTCGGCTATCGCTTCCGGCCATGGCCGAACGCCAAGGCGATCGCCGACGGCCCCTCGATCAAATCCTATGTCGAGGAGACGGCCCGCGAGGAAGGGATCGACAGCGATATCCGTTTTGAAACGCGGCTCGTCTCGGCGGACTTCGACAACAATTCCGGCCGCTGGACGCTCGTCTGCGAAACGCCGCAAGGCGAGAAGCGATACACCTGCTCTTTCTTGTGGATGTGTTCGGGCTATTATCGTTATTCATCGGGCTATGCGCCTGAATTTCCGGGGTCGGACGAATTTGCCGGCGACATCATCCACCCGCAGGTCTGGCCGGAAAATTACGATTATTCCGGCAAACGGGTCGTCGTTATCGGTTCCGGCGCGACGGCGGTGACGCTTGTGCCGGCAATGGCCGACAAGGCCGCCAATATCACCATGCTGCAACGGTCGCCGACCTGGATGATTTCGCTCCCCGGAACGAGCGCGCTCGCGAAATTTCTTGGCCGTTTTTTGCCGCGCATGGTCGCCTACCAGCTCATGCGCTTGCAGCGAATTCTATTGCAGCTATTCGTATTCAGGATGGCGCGGGCGCGGCCAAAGGCGGCCGGCAAGAAACTGCTCGACGAAGCGCGGAAAATGTTGCCGGAAGGCTATGATGTCGAGAAGCACTTCCACCCGCGATACAATCCCTGGGAACAGCGATTGTGCCTCGTGCCGGACGAGGATTTCTTCGCCGCAATTCGCTCCGGCAGGGCGTCGGTCGAGACGGGGGATATCGATCAATTCGTGAAGGATGGCGTTCGCCTGAAGGACGGCAGGGTGCTGCCGGCCGATCTCATCATCACCGCGACTGGCCTTCATCTTGAATTGCTCGGCGGCGCGGCGGTTTCCGTTGATGGAAAGCTTGTCGATATCGGCAAGACGTTCACCTATCGCGGATTTGGATTTTCCGGCGTTCCAAATCTCGTTTCCGTATTCGGTTACCTCAACGCGTCATGGACGCTTCGTGCGGATCTCATCGCAGACTATGTTACGCGGCTGTTGAAGCTGATGGATGAAAAGGGGTGCGACATCGCCACCCCCGTCAATGATGATCCTGCAATGCCAGCGCAGCCATTCGCGGATTTTACTTCAGGCTATCTCGTGCGCGCCATTGACCGCCTGCCGAAACAGGGGCGCGCGCCATGGGTCTATACCAGCAATTTCGCGCGCGATTTTTTCGAACTGCGTCACGGTAAGATTGACGACGGAGTCTTGCGCTTTTCAAAAAGCGCCAAGGCGAAAACGGCTGTCGATCCTGAACGCATCGCTGCGGAATAGGGCTGCGCAAGGGGCTGGGCAGGCGCTTACCCCATGTTCAGGCTTGCCACGTAGCATTCCTCGGCTAAAATTACCGGAAAACAGCGGGATATGGCGGGGAAATCAGAAAAATCGCTGGACGAAAAGCTTGAGGCGCTGCTGACAGGCGAGCGCGTCTGGCGTTTCCAGCTATGGCAGCCATTGATCGCAGCGATCGCATTGATTGTCGGCGTCGTGATGTTTTCCTCTTTCGCCCTTAAAGGCGGTGAGAAGGGGGCTAACATTATCGAGCGTTCCGCAAACGCCATCGCAAGCATCCCTCTACTAGCCCACAAGATCGTTTACGACATAATCCACCGCGAAAACGCACAGCTTGCGCAAGGGCAGCGTTTCAAGGGCGCGGTCGGCATGTCGCTTGCGTCGGGCGCAGCGCCGGCGGGAACGGCGCTGGCGCTGGCGCGGTATGAAGGCGACAGCGGGCGCGGCATTGTCGAAATTCGCAGTCTCGATGACGGGTCAATAATCCATGTCTATCGTCCGGATGCGAATGAAATAAACGCGCTGTCGAAATTGCCGAAAGACGTCATCGACCTGAATCGTGATTTCAGCCCCAAGCGCTATCTTCCCTATTCGCCGGTTCCGGAGGCCGACGGATCGCTGGTTTTTCATGCGATGGGATCGCCGCTCGTCAAACTCGACGCGTGTTCGCTGCCCGTGTGGTCGGTCGATGGGAATTTCCATCATTCAATCGAGCGCGACGCGGACGGCAATTACTGGGTTCCGGAACTGCTCGCAAAGCCCGTTATTCCCTATGTCGGCGATGATTTCAGCGACGACGCGATAACGGAGATTTCTCCCGACGGCAGGGTCCTCTTCCGCAAATCCGTCGCCGAGATACTTATCGAATCCGGTCTCGCGCGCGTCATCTATTCGCATGATCAATATCTGCCGGACGGCACGCATCTCAATGACATCCAACCGGCGCTTGCCGACGGGCCTTATTGGAAGAAAGGCGATCTGTTTCTCAATTTGCGAAACCCGGCGATGATCGCGCTCTACCGGCCGAGCAAGAACAAGCTTTTGTGGACGAAAGAAGGGCCGTGGCTGCTGCAGCACGATGTCGACATCATTTCGGACCATGAGATCGGCGTCTTCAACAATAATTCCGCCGCCGGTCCGGATGGCTTCATCGTGCGCGGATCGAACAACATGCTTGTCTATGATTTTTCGACCGGCAAGGTTTCATCGCCTTTCCAAAAGGGCTTCGAGGAAAATGGCGTTCGCACCAAATCGAACGGACTTTTCACGCTCCTGCCAGATGGGTCTTTGATGGTTGAGGAACAAAATTACGGGCGGCTGCTTGCGTTTGACAGGACCGGCAGGAAAAAATGGAGTTTCGTCAATCGCGCACCGAAAGACGGGCGCGTGTTCCAGCTCGGCTGGTCGCGCTTCATCGGTGCTGGCGATACGGCGAAGTTAAAAGCCGCCTATGCGGCGCATGCTTGTCCGGCTGTAGGCAAGTAGGTCGCGCGCGACACAAAATTCAGGAAAACCGGGCGAGCGAAAGAAAGTCCCATTCCGGGCCGGTCTCGCCATTGAGGGCAAGATCGGCGAGCGCCTCGCCAAGCGCCGGCGCGAATTTAAATCCGTGACCGGACAAACCCGCCGCAAACGAAACGCGGTCAGAGGACGGGTGCTTGTCGATGAGGAAGTCGCCGTCAGGACTCATCTCATAGCGGCAGCGCTTGTGTGCGCCCTCACGCCCGGCGAGCGCCGGAATGAATTCCGACAAGAACTCCTCAAGCGCGGCGCATTCTTGCGGCTCGGGATCCGGCTTTTCATCTTCCGGTCGCGCAATTGCGGCGCCGCTGGTGTGTTCGGCCGCTTTGACGCCGTGCTCGTCGATTGCCGGAAAACCGTAAAATAACCGGCCGTCATCCGTTTCAATTGCGAAAGGCGGAAAACCTTTATGCTGATCGAAGGCATTCGTTTTAGGGCGGCGCCAGAAAAGCGTCTTCGGCGTCGGCGCGACGAGCTTTGACGGCAATTTCAGCATGTCGTTCGCCCAGACTCCAGGCGCAATGACGAGACGGTCAAAGCGCGCCTCGCCCTGTGCTGTTTTGACGGAAACGCCATTTTCCAAGGCATCCCAGTCTTCCACCTTCGTTGCCGGATGAAGATGCGCGCCCGCCTGCGCCGCCAGCCGCAGCATGGCGCCGACGGACTTTTCCGCAAAAAGAAAACCGGCCTCGCGCTCCAGAAAAACGGCATAATCTTCAGGTAACGCGAATTGCGGGAAGCGTTTTGTCGCCTCGTGCGCATTCATTTCCTCAAATGCAATCTCATGCGCGGCGATCGCTGTTCGAAGACCCGATACGAGCGGGCCATGCTTTGGCCCCGCTTCAAGAACGCCGGTCTCGAAATAAAGTTCATCACCCGCCGCGCGCTCAAGTTCGCGCCAGAGCGCGCGCGCGCGTTTCAAAATCGGCACGTAATTTGGGTGCTCGAAATAGGCCGTTCTGAACAGCCGCGTCACGCCATGCGACGAGCCGCGCTCGCCGCAAAATTCAAATTGATCATAGACGCAAACGCGCGCGCCTCTTTTTGTCAGCGCATAGGCGGCTGCTGCGCCAGCCGCGCCGGCGCCGATAATTGCTACGTCAATCATCTGCAGGTCATTTTCTGAACCGGCGTCCTGTGCCGTCTTCGAGGATAAGCCCGTCAAATCCTTGCGCAAAGCCGCCGCCGCATCAAACTCGCCGGGTTCCGTTCACGCCTCATTATCCGCTTTTGTCCATGATCGTCCCGCGTCACTCGCCGTGGAGGGCGGCGACGCGTGAGGGCGATGGCGGTGCCAAGCTGGTCACTGAAAGAGAACGTGGCGCGTCTTGCCGACCTGTTCGAGCAGGCGGTTGCGCTCGCCCTGTATATTTATCTCGTCCAGCGCATCCTGCCGCGTTCGCTCGACTATGTCGATTTTGCGCAGGCGCTCATCCTGCTCTCGGAAGGCTCGGCCCTTCTCTTTCTCTTCATCAGGAAACCGACAACAGGCATTTCAACGCGGCCGGCGGATTGGGCCGCCGCTTTCGCCTCGACTATTATTCCATTGCTGATCGTCAGAGGCGACGCGCCCTTCCTGCCGGCGATCGGATTTTATGTGATCCTTTTTGGCCTCATCGTTCAGATCGGTGCGAAGCTAAGTCTAAACAGAAGCTTCGGACTGATCGCCGCTAATCGCGGTGTCAAGACGAGCGGCGCTTACCGCTATGTGCGCCATCCGATGTATCTTGGCTATATGTTGACGCATTTGGGATTCCTGCTGGCCGCACCGCGTCTCTTCAATATTTTCATTTACGCGGCGTGCTGGGCGATCTTACTCATCCGCATCGAGATGGAGGAAAGGATCCTCATGCAGGACGAGGCCTATCAAAAATTCGCAGAAGCGGTGCGCTACCGTTTGGCGCCCGGTCTCTACTAGTCAATTATATTATCAGTAAGCGGATCAGTCAGCGAGCGCCAGCTTAAGGGCGTTTGCGAGGTTGTTGATTTCGTCTTGGGTGTGGAGGGGGGTCGGAGTGATTCTGAGGCGCTCGGTTCCGGTCGGGACGGTGGGGTAGTTGATCGGCTGGATATAGACGCCGAAGTCTTTGAGGAGCGCGTCAGAGATCGACTTGCAGCGCCTGGCCTCGCCGACCAGGACCGGGACGATATGGCTGTCATTGACCATGCGGTCAGCGCCAATGGCGTCGATGGCGGCGCGGACGCGCGCCACATTGGCGCGCTGGCCCTGACGCTCGGCGTTCGACTTCCGCAGGTGACGGACCGAGGCGAGCGCCCCGCCGGCGACGGCGGGCGGCATCGAGGTTGAGAAGATGAAGCCCGGCGCGAAAGAGCGGATGACGTCGATGGCCAGCGCGTCGCCCGCCACATAGCCGCCGACAACGCCATAGGCCTTGGCGAGCGTTCCCTGAATGAGATCGACCCGGTGTGCGACGCCGTCGCGCTCGGCGATGCCGCCGCCCTGGGCCCCGTACATGCCGACCGCATGAACCTCGTCGAGATAGGTGAAGGCGCCGTATTTTTCGGCGAGGTCGCAAATGGCCGCGATCGGCGCAATCGAGCCGTCCATCGAATAGACGCTTTCAAAGGCGATGATCTTGCGGCGCGCGACCGGCTCGGCTTTCAAAAGCTCTTCAAGGTGCTCAAGGTCGTTATGGCGCCAGATCTTCTTTTCCGCGCCGGAATGGCGGATGCCGGCGATCATCGAGGCGTGATTGTCGGCGTCGGAAAGGATGAGGCAGTCCTCAAACGTCTTGCCGAGCGTTGAAAGCGCCGCCTCATTGGCGACAAAGCCCGACGAGAAAATGAGCGCGGCTTCCTTGCCGTGAAGATCGGCGAGTTCGGCTTCAAGCTGATTATGCAGAACCGTCGTGCCGGCGATATTGCGCGTGCCGCCCGCGCCTGCGCCATAGGCGTCGATCGCCGCATGCATCGCCTGTTTCACGACGTCGCTCTGGCCCATGCCGAGATAGTCGTTCGAGCACCAAACAACCGCCTCGCGTTGCAGGTCGATCGTTTCCGAGCCGTGCAGAGCTTTGCCCTGCTCGCCGTAATATTTGCGGAAGTCCGGCGAAAACCCGTGCGCCGTCACATTCGGAAACGCGCCTTCCCGGCGCGCCATATTCGCAAAATAACGATACTCGCCCCGCGACGCCGCGCCCTTCAGGCGCGCATGCAACAAGCTCTCATACCGGTCGAACATTTCGTTCGCATCCTTGTTCGCCGCAGCGGGCCGCATTCTGCTGGCGCTCGCCACTATTTGAAAACTACTTACCCCCGAACGGCCCAGGTTTATAGCCGTCCGCGTCCATTCGCCGCCCCTAATATTCGAAGCCGTTCAGGGCCATATAAGAACGATTCCAATCGATGGAAATCGTTCAGCTTTCCGCCCTTTTTAGCGAGACTTTCATAGCGGCTTTGGCAGGCCCCATTTTGACCTGAGTCAGGTTCGCGGCGGAATATGGAGTGAGCCGGATCGGCGGCAGGCGCTTGTCGTGCGTGGCTGCGATATCCGCCACAGGCACAAAATCAGCCGTTTTTTCAACTATTATGCATAATGTAACTTACATCGTAAGGTTCATTTGCTATATCACGATCTTACAGCGTAAGGTTTTGACATGAAAAAAGCGTCCGCCACGCCTCGTGACAAAGGGTTGAGCCGCGAGGCTGTCGCCGCGGCGGCGCTGGCGCTGATTGAGGAGGAGGGGCTTGCGCGGTTCAGCACAAGACGGCTCGCCGCCCGGCTCGGTCTTCAGGCGATGTCGCTCTATCACTATTTCCCGAACCGCGGCGCGCTCACGGAGGCGGTGGTCGATCGCATGATCGCCGAAGTGGATTTGCCCCAGATCCTGCAATGCGAGTGGCGGGCGGGTCTTATCCGGCTGGCGCGCGGCTTTCGCGTCATGGGCTTGCGCCACATCGCCGCCGTTCCGCTGCTTGCAGAACGTTCGCTTGTTTCGCCGGCGATGGATGCATTCGTCGATTCAATCGGCAAGTTTTTACTGGGGGCGGGTCTTCGCCCGCCGATCGCGGCGCAATGGCTGACGATCCTTAAAGATTCTATCGTCGGATCGTTGGGTGCCGACCATGCCGTATTCCTTCAAGCTCAAAAGGTGCTGCGCGAGGAACGGGGCGGCGGCGAAGAAACGCCGAACGGCCGAATAGTTTTTTCAACGCCGCAACTCGCCTGGCGCAACCGGGTTTTTGAAAAAGGGTTCGTCGCTTTTCTGGATGCGATCCAGCGTGATGCGAGCCGCTAGGTTGACGCAGGCGAATTCTGCGCGCGAGCACAACCGTTAACCAGGTTTAGACCCAAACGGACAAAGTTATCCGACACCTTTGCGGAGGGTTTATTCTGACCGCCTGATCAAATTCGCGCCCGGAATTGGTGCGTTGGAACTGGCGGTGAGACAAGTGGCGAATGCTGCGGCGATAAATCCGGAACTTCTTCGAAAAGCGTTCGCCAGCGCCCGCGCCGAAAAACATGTGGATAAATTTCGCCGGATTATCCGCACAAACGCGCTCTATCCCGCAGAAACAAAGGAATCATCCTCATGCCTGCGCCAACAAATGACCGGCCAATACGGATCGTTTGCGCAGCCTGCCGCGGCGGATGGAAGCCTAGGCTTCGATGACATTGTCGGCGAGAAGCTCGACAAGGCTTTCAAGCTTGCCGCCCCAATTGAGCGCCTCAATGCTTTCATCCATGGTGAGCCGGCAATTGGCGCAGGACGACACCATCATGTCGGCGCCCGATTTTTCGACCTGCTCGGCCTTGATCTCGAACACTTTGTGACGGAGAGGCGCAGCGCGCGAAATCGCCTGCACGCCGCCGCCGCCGCCGCAACACCAATTGTAATTGGCGGTCGGCGCCATTTCGCGGAAGTTCGGCGCAAAACCTTCAATGAGATAACGCGCATCGGCGGCCGCGCCGCCGCGCCGCGAAACCTGACAGGGATCATGATAGGTGATCTTGTCGTCAATCGGATTGAATCTGAGTTTTCCTTCGCGTTTCAGCTTCGCCAGATACTCCGTGATGTGCGAAACCGAAAAGGGCAGCGGGCGACCAAGAATATTGGCGCCGTTCCAGCGCATCACCGAATAGGCGTGGCCGCATTCAGGGATGATGACTTCCTTGATGCCAAGTTCTTCCGCCGCATCAACAATGCGTGTCAAACCGAGCTTGGCGATATCAGACTTGCCGGAGAGATAACCGAAATTGGTCGCTTCATAGCCCTTTTTCGAAATCGTCCAGTTGACTCCGGCGGCGTTCAGAAGCTTCGCCATCGCGCCGACGGACAAGGGGTATTTCATCAACTCAATCGACGAGATCGTGAAAAGAACATCGGCGCCCTTCTTGTCGAGCGGGATCTCTGTTTCAACCTCGTCAGCGATCCATTCGAGACGTTCTTCAAGAACATGCGGCGACACTTTCAGCGGGCTGCCATGTTCCTTGACGTTTTCCGCCGCTTCCATGAGGTCGGTGGGACCAAGGCCCGCCGCGACATAGGCTTGACGCGTCGCAGCGACAGCCGCGGCGATATCGATCCCCATCGGGCAGATCGTCGTGCACCGTCCGCACATGGTGCAGGTGTCGAAGATCAGCTCTTCCCATTCGGTCAGTTCTTTTTCGCTGACCGTCTTGGTGACGCCAATCCAGTTGAGCGGCGATTTCGAACGCTTATAGGCGCGCGCAATCGGGAAAAGCTTGTAGGCCGGCGTGTGCCGCGGGTCTTTCGAGACTTCGTAGAAATGGCAAGCCTCGGCGCATTGTCCGCAATGAACGCAGGCCTCGAGATAGGGCGCGAGATGTGCGGCGGTGAGCGCGAGAAATTTCTGGGCGGCGCTGTCGACGGCGGCCTTGCTCATGGCGCAGTCCTTTCAAATCGGGAACGCTTTATAAAAACCTTGGCGGCGAAGAATACGGCGGCGAGTGTCGTCATCGCGGCGCCCATAAAGCCGACATCGAATGCGTTCCATTTGAGGTCCTGGAAGAAAGCGGCCTCATGATAGAGCGCGAAGAGAACCGAAAATCCGGCGAACCAGACAGCCGCGCCGCTCCATTTTTTCGCGAGAATGGCGCCGGCGATCGCTGCGGCGATAGTCGCCGAAAGATGATCGAGGCCGGAGAAGAAATGCACCGCGCCGGCGAGTGCGCCGGGTTCGGGTCCGTGTCCCGGATGCGCCGTCGCCGCGCCGATGCTCGCAGCGATGAAGACCGAACCGGCGAGAATTTTCTTGGAAAAAGACATGGGCGGAAAAACTCCTTTGGCGCGCGGGGCCTATTGCACCGTGATTTCGACAAGCGGTTTGCCGTCGGGGTCCGAGACATGGACGGCGCAGGCAAGGCACGGATCGAAACTGTGGATCGTGCGCTGGATTTCGAGCGGCTTTTTCGGATCGAACAGCGTGTGATTGTCCATCAACGCCGCTTCATAGGGGCCGGGCAGGCCCTTGTTGTCGCGCGGTCCTGCATTCCAGGTCGACGGGACGACTGCCTGATAATTGGCGATCTTCTTGTCCTTGATGACGATCCAGTGAGCGAGCGCGCCGCGCGGCGCTTCGGTGAAGCCGACGCCTTTGCATTCCTTCGGCCAGGTCGACGGATCCCATTTCGCTTCATTGTGGACGGAAAGATCGCCGCTTTTGATGTTCGCCATCAATTGTTCGTACCAGACCATCATCTGATCAGCGAAAATCTTGCTTTCGAGCGTCCTCGCGGCGGTCCGGCCAAGCGTCGAGAACATCGCTGTCAATGGCGCGTCAAGTTTCTTCAGCGCCATTGTCGCCAGCTCGCGCGTCGGTTCGTGACCATTCGCATAGAGCATGAGGACGCGCGACAGGGGTCCGACTTCCATCGCGTTGCCGCGCCAGCGCGGCGATTTCAACCAGGAATAATCATTGTCGACATCAAGTTGTTCGTAAGGCGGCTTTGGCCCGGTGAATTTGAATTTCGTCTGGCCGTCATACGGGTGAAGGCCGCCTTCGGTCCCCTGATATTCATACCAGGAATGGCCGACGAATTCTTGCACCTGTTCGGGATCGTTGAGATCGATCGGGTGAATCTCATTGAGATTGCGATTGAGAATGGCGCCGCGGGGCACGAGCCAGTTTGCCGGGTCGGTTCCGCCATCGCTCGGGAAATCGCCGTAGCAAAGGAAGTTGTGCGTGCCTTCGCCGCGATTGAACCAGTCCTTGTAGAAAGAGGCGATGGCGAGCGTGTCCGGCACATAAACCTCATCGACGAATTGCTGCATCGACTGGATAATATTCCTGACTTCGTTGAGCGTGACGACGGAAAGCGTCGTCGCCGCCGCGCCGCCGGGCGTCGCCGAACTGATGGGCGAGGGCGCGCCGCCGACAAGAAAATTCGGATGCGGGTTCTTGCCGCCGAAGATGGCGTGCAGACGCGCAACTTGCCGCTGCCAAGCGAGCGCATCGAGATAATGCGCGACCGCCATGAGGTTTGCTTCCGGCGGCAATTTGAAATCCGGATGGCCCCAATAGCCGTTGGCGAAAATGCCGAGCTGGCCGGATTCAACGAGCCCTTTCACTTTCTTCTGCACGTCTGCGAAATAGCCGGGGCTCGATTTGGCGTATGTCGAAATCGACTGCGCAAGTTCAGAGGTTGCTTTCGGGTCCGCCGAGAGCGCCGAGACGACATCGACCCAGTCAAGCGCATGCAGATGATAAAAATGCATGACGTGGTCGTGAACGAATTGCGCGCCGATCATCAAATTGCGGATGAGATTGGCGTTGGCGGGGATCGGGTAATCGAGCGCATCTTCAACGGCGCGCACCGAGGCGATGCCGTGAACAAGCGTGCAGACGCCGCAAATCCTTTGTGCGAAGGCCCAGGCGTCGCGCGGGTCGCGATCGCGAAGAATGATCTCGATCCCCCGCACCATGGTTCCGGAGGAATAGGCCGAGGCGATCGAATTGCCGTCGCCAAGCGCGGCCTCGATGCGCAAATGGCCTTCAATACGGGTGATCGGATCGACGACGACGCGCTTGTTCATGAGAGAACCGCCTTTGAAGAGATAGGATCAGAAGAAGTCATTCGAATGTCACAGTTTGACGCCGCGTTCAGAGAGCTGAACGCCGGTTTCGCCGCGGGTGATAAAGACGAGAAAGGCGTGCATCAGCTTTCCGAAGGGGAACCAGATAAGGAGCACGCAGATGCTCAATATGTGGAGCGCGAGCAGCGTTTCATAGCGCGCGCCAAGATGCATGGTCGCTGCAAGACCGGTGATTACCGGAACCGCCGTCACGGTCCAGGTGATGTAATCGTCAAGCGTCGAGATCATTTTCAAAACGGGGCTCGTCAGCCGGTGAACAAGTGCGGCGGCGAGTGAGGCGAGCGTGATGACCGCGATGAGGAAAATGAAATTGCTCGGCAGGTTCGGCCAGGAAAGGCCGATCAGCCGCTTAAAGAACATGATGTGTCCGGCAAGGCCAAAGACGATGATCGCGAGGCCGATATGGAAGGTCCAGCCATTGAAGAAGGAGAACGCCGTACGCGAGGCGTATTCCTTCTTGACCATCATGCGGCGGATGAATTCTCCGGACGCGGCGATAAAGGGCGGCGCTGCGCCTTCGCGCGACGGCGTTTTGCGCAATACATGCGGCAGGAAAAAGAGGCTGCCGAGACGCCAGAAGACGCCGAGCACGAAGATCGCCATCGCCGCTTGCAAAGCGGGGCCGCGGGCGAAATCGAGAAGGTCAGTCATTTTTTGCGCCTCCCGTCGGGGCTGCTTTCGACGCCTCAATGGCCTTGTTGCGCCGGGTTCGAAGGACTGCAGCCGTCGCTATGCCGCCGGCGGCGCCAGCGACCGCAGCGCCGGCGGCAAGCTTACCCATGCGTCCGGGGTGCGTCGAAAGCGGCTCGTAAAAACCGCCCTTGTCCCAGAAGCCGGGTTCGGAACAGCCAAGACATCCGTGTCCGGACTGAATGGGAAAGGAAACGCCGCCGTTCCATTTCGTTGTTGCGCAGGAATTGTAGGTGATCGGCCCCTTGCAGCCGACTTCAAAGAGGCAATAGCCCTTGCGCGCGCCGTCATCGTCGAAGGATTTCGCGAATTCGCCGCGCTCATAAAAGGGCCGCCGGTAGCAACGGTCATGGATTGTCTCGCCATAAAAAGCGCGCGGTCGATGAAGATGATCGAGTTCAGGGATTTTTCCGAAAGAGAGAAGATAGGAGATCGTGCC
>JAWKVJ010000046.1:0-20505 GCA_041398085.1 Parvularculaceae bacterium | reverse complement strand
GGCGCAGGACCGTCAGAATGCGGAGCGCTTGTCGATCCTTTCAGGGCGCATCGTGCCGTCGCTTGGCAATTTGAAGAACGCAGCGCCGCCGCTTCCTGCCGATCCCGCGGCGCTCGCAGCGCTCAAGGAGCAAATTGGAAATAGACGGGTCTGGCTCGCAGCAAGCACACACCCCGGAGAAGAAGAACCCGTCTTCATCGCGCATCGCATCTTGAAGGCGGTATCGCCAAATCTGGTGACGGTCCTGGCGCCCCGCCATCCCGAGCGGGGCGAGGAAGTCGCCGCGCTCGCCGCCGAAGCGGGCCTAAGGGTTGCGCGACGCTCGAAGGGCGAGGCGATCACGGGGGAGACCGATGTTTATGTCGCCGATACGCTTGGCGAACTTGGGCTCTTTTACCGCCTTTCCGATGTTGCCTTTGTCGGCGGGTCCATCACGGAAAAAGGCGGCCACAATCCGCTAGAACCTGCGCGCCTTTCAACGGCAATCCTGCACGGTCCGCATGTTTTCAACTTCACCGAAACCTACGCAGATATGCGCGCGCGCCTCGGCGCCGCGCTTGTGCGCAATGAGCGCGAGCTTGCCGTCGCCGTAGAGCGTCTCCTCGCCGACGCGACAACGCGCATGGCGATGGCCAATGCCGCGCGGATTGCGGCTGAGGCAAGCGGCGAACAGGCGCTCAATTCCGTCGTAGCCGCCATTCGCGAGGCGCTGCCGGAACGCGCCCTCAACGCCTGATGCGGGAGCCCTGGTTCTGGCGACAGCATGGCGCGGCGGCGCGCGCCGCGGCCGCCGCGCTTTCCCCGCTTTCTCTGCTCTATGATTCGGGACAGCGCCTGCGAAAGAGGATGACGGTCGCCAAACGCGTCGGGGTTCCGATCATCTGCATCGGCAACGCAACGCTTGGCGGCGCCGGAAAGACGCCGCTTTCGATCGCCGTTCTTTCATTGCTCGCCGAACGCGGAATTAGGCCGTTTTTCCTGTCTCGGGGCTATGGCGGAACGCTCGCAGGGCCGCTACGCGTCGGCGCTCATTTAACGAGCGAGGTTGGCGACGAACCACTGCTGCTCGCAGCGCATGCGCCTGTCGTCATCGCCAGAAAGCGCGTTGACGGCGCCTGCCTCGCAGCGCGCGACGGCGCGCAGGCGATCATCATGGATGACGGCTATCAGAACCCGACGCTCGTCAAGGACGTTTCTGTTCTCATCAGGAGCGGCGGCGTGAACCGCCGCATCTTCCCCGCCGGGCCTTATCGCGAACCGTTCGAGCGGGCGGCAGCGCGCGCGGACGCCATAGTCGCAATCGACGAGGACTGCGCCGAGACGGATTGCTTCGGGAAACCCTTGTTGGTCGCGCGAAGCAATTTGCGAGCGCCAATGGCGCCGCAGCCGGTCTTCGCCTTTTGCGGCATTGCAAGGCCCGAGCGTTTTTTTTCATCGCTGGAAAAATGCGGCTTCTCGCTCGCGGGCGCGCAGGCTTTCGCAGACCATCATCCCTATGCAGAGAGTGAAATCCGCGCGCTCAAAAGCGCCGCTGCCGCGCGCGGCGTTCGCCTCATCACGACGGAAAAGGATTTTGTGAGGCTCAATGCTGAAATGCGGCAGGGTATTGCGGCTGCCGGATTGACGCTGACTATCGACAAAGCGGAAGCCTTTACCGATCTTATCGTTTCAAAAGCAGGGCTTGCCGCGTGACCGACGCAGAGGATGACGAGATTGCGCTTCCCGAAGCGCGCGACCGTCCGGCGACGCTTCTCAATCGCGTTGAATTTGCGTTCGCTTACGGCCTTGGCGCCGTCTTTCGGTTGATCGGCGTCGACGCCGCTTCCGCGCTTTCGGGCAAGTTCACGCGCCTCGTCGGACCGATGCTGACGCGCATTTCGGACCGGGGGCTCCGCAATCTCGAAATTGCGTTTCCGGAAATGCCCGAAGACGAGCGCGCCGCCATTATCAAGGACGTCTGGGAAAATCTCGGCCGCACGACCGCGGAATTTGCGCATCTTGAAAAATTCGATCCCAACGCAGCAGCAGCGCGTCAGGTGTCGGGCGCGGGAAATTCGATACGATCGTACATGGCGGCAAACAGGTCATATTTTTCTCCGGCCACTTCGCCAATTGGGAAGTCATGCCGATCGTGATGCACGCCGTCGGCCTTAAATACGGCGCCGTCTATCGCGCCGCCAATAATCCGCTCATCGACGGCCTCATCATTAAATTGCGCGGACGCGTCATGTCTCGCCGGCAAATCCCGAAAGGAAAGCGCGGCGGCCGCGAAATGATCGACGCCATGAAATCCGGAGCGTCGCTCGCCATGTTTATCGACCAGAAACTGACGACCGGCGGCATTCCCTCGCCCTTTTTCGGCAAACCCGCGATGACCGCGCCCGCCGCCGCCCGCCTTGCGCTCAAATATGGGGCGCCGCTCGTTCCGATCGAACTTGAGCGCGTCGGCGGCGCGCAATTCCGGCTTACGGTCGGCGATGAAATCGAATTCTTGCCGTCGGGCGAGTCCAACGCAGACATCCAGAAACTGACCGATATCCTCAATCTCGAACTTGAGCGCATGATCCGCGCGCGGCCCGGCGAATGGTTGTGGCTGCACCGGCGCTGGCCGAAAGAAGATTATGGTCGGAAGAACTGATTGGGGTCCAATCGCATGAGCGAATTTCCGGTTGTCATTCATCACAATCCGGACTGCGGCACCTCGCGCAATGTCGTCGCGATTGTCCGCGCCGCGGGGTGCGAACCCAAATATCGACTATCTCAAAACAGGCTGGAAGTAGGCCGCAATTGCTCGCGCTTTTTGCAGCCGCAGGCCGCCCACGCCTCGCGAAGCTGCGCGAGCGAAATCGCCCGCCGCAGAACTGGGGCTCCTGGAAAAGAACGTCAGCGCCGAAGAGATTATCGCCGCCATGCTCGAGCACCCCATTCTCGTCAACCGCCCGATTGTGGCGACGCCAAAAGGCGTCAGGCTCTGCCGGCCAAGCGAAAGGGTGCTTGAGCTGCTCGATCGAAGGCCCGCGGAAGCGGTTTACAAGGAAGACGGCGAATTAATTTGGAAGCCCTTGAACGACACGCCGAATACCATGGACCGAATGACGGCGTTCGAAATGCTAGCGCCAGGTGATGAGGAAATTCAACCTTCGGCGATAATTCATGAAATCGAGGACTTGCCCGAAGGATACAACTACGTCGTTTACGAGTTTGTTTTAGGCGATCATTATTATTGGGCGCGTTCCTACCTCGATCAAAATGATGAAGTGTCCATTTTTGGTCCGATGAGTCAGTATGATCGCTCAATCGTCTACAGGAACGCCTCTATCGATGAACGGGTGCTCAAATATTTCGCGCGCCGATTTAAGAGCGTCCGAAGATTGTCTCAATCGGGCTACGAGGAAGTTCGTTAGAGGCCTATTTGTCCGTTTGCGGCGGGCATTCGCCGTTCGCTTCAACGCTCATGCCGGCCGCCGCCGCCGCGCATCCGTTTGAGTAAGTCTTGCCGTCACAACCGCAAACCGGCGCATAATTCATCGTACAAACTTGCGGCCGTTTCACACAAACTCCGGAACCGTCGGCGATCGAATTGCAGACGCCTTGCGGGTATTGGCAGTAATCAGCCGCGTCCTTGCACTGAAAACCGCCAAAGCCGCCGCAAAGGCCGCCTGTTTCGCCTACACCCGGCGATGTCGTGGGCGCCGCGCCGCCGCTTCCAGCGTCAGTCTTAGCGCCGTCCCCAGCTTTCGGCGCTGCGCAGGCCGCGAGTAAAGCAAACGCCAGGACAGCGGCGAGATGTTTCATCGTCAGTCGCCCTTCTTGACCTGCAACTGCATGTAATTTTTCTCGCCGATCTTATCCATCAGCTCAAGCTGCGTTTCGAGATGGTCGATGTGCTCTTCTTCCGATTCCAGAATTTCAACCATCAGCGCGCGGCTGACATAGTCATGGACACTTTCGAAATAACCGATCGCTTCCTTGTAGAGCGGGTGCGCGCGATGCTCGGCTTTGAGATCAAGCTCAATGCATTCCTTCACCGTCTCGCCAATATAGACCTTGTCCATATCCTGAACATTGGGCAGGCCTTCAAGAAACAAGATGCGCTCGATCAACTGGTCGGCGTGCTTCATCTCGTCGATCGATTCGTCATATTCGATCTTGGCGAGGCGTTCGAAACCCCAGTTCTTGAACATGCGCGCATGCAGGAAATACTGGTTGACGGTCGTCAATTCGAGCTTCAGCGCCTTGTTGAGATAATCAATGACTTTCGGGTCGCCTTTCAAAATCGTCTCCTTCGAGTGCGCTCTTCGATCTGGTTCGCAGAATAGAACGATCGCCTGCGGCGGCAAGGCGACGACGCCGGCAAAATCAGCAGATTCAGAATGAATATCGTTCGCGTCTATTCGGCGGCGGCGACGAGGCGAAGATCAGGCCGCTTCTCGCGCCGGTCCGTTTCGATGAAATCCGCGATGTCAGGAAGGCACTTGCCGCATTGCGGGCGCTTGCCGCAGCGGCGGAAGACCTCGCCGACGCTCTTTGCGCCCCTCGCCGCCGCGGATATTTCGCGGTCGTTTATCGCGTTGCAGATGCAGACATACATGGCGGGCGGCCCGGCGGGTTCAAGCTTTCGTGACCATCATCCCTAGATGAGAATGATTGTCAATAACAGCAAGGACGGCGCCAGATTAAATTTTTGGGGCTTGGAGAGCCGCCGTCCCGCCTAATTGCCAGATTTTGCCGGCTCGGCCGCCGGCATTGGCCCCGCGGCTAGCTGCGGGTCGACGATCGAATCCTCCCATTTGAGGCTCCAATGCATATGGGGGCCCGTCGCCCGGCCGGTCGCGCCGACAAGGCCGATCACATCGCCCTTTTTCACTGTTGCGCCCGCTTTCACGTCGACCCGGGACATGTGCATCAGCGCACTCTCAAGGCGCTGACCGTGATCGATAAAGACGAGGCCGCCCTCGAAATACATATCGGGATCGGCAAGCGTGACGACGCCGTCGGCCGGCGCATGAACGGGCGTTCCCTTCGGGGCGGCGACGTCGATGCCGGAATGGGGCGGCTTTTCGACCCCGTTCAGGATGCGATGCGAACCGAAGACGCCGCTGATGCGGCCCGTCACCGGCCAGGCGAAGCCGTTCGCCCAGAAGGCGGCGCCTGACGGCGCTGCGCGTGCGTCGTTTTTTTTCTGCTTGTCCGCCGCAATCTTTTCCAATTGCTCTTCGGTGTAGGTGTCGACCTTCGAGGAATCGAGACCATTGATCCGTTCGACCGGGAAGTCGCGGCTGGCGATATCCAATTCCTTGCGTTCGCTATTTCCATCAGGCGCCGTGACAATGAGCGTCGCTACCGGCCCGTGCTTCAGCGAAAATCCGATAAGGAAGCGGCCGTCGTCAGAAACCATGACGGGATCGCCGTCGAAAATCACTGAGGAGCCCGGCGCCGTTTCACCGAATGCAAGGCCGCCCTGTTCGAAATGGCCTGACAGCGTGACAAGCTCAGCAGGCATTGCCGCCTCGGCTGCAGGGGCGGCGGTTTCAGGGGCGCTCGTCGCAGCGCACCCGAAAAGCATCGCAGCGCCGCCGAGAAGCATCATTCGCATTGTCATCGCCCTCACGATTTCGGCTTGACCCCAAAGCCCTGCATCGCCGCTTCGGCGTTCGCATAGGCTTCCTGACGATCGACATTCCAATAGCGCAATGCCTCCAGCGGAATCTTCACGCCGGTCACCGCACAGCGCACGAAGCGCCCGGGGCGGACAACGGTGAAATCGGCGTCGCTGTAATCAACGACCGCCTCGCCTTCCCGTCCGCTCGCCATTCCGTCAAATGGGTTCATGAGGGCCTTCTAGCCGTATGGGCGACGAGGGTCAAAACCTGCCTAAATATCGCGAAGCGTTTCGAGATAGGCCGCGAGATTTTCAACATCATCAGCCGGGACAATCAGGTTCGGCATGTTCCGGTGCGGCGTTCGGAGCAAGACTGCAAGCGCCATGCGCGACATGCCGGGGCGATTGGCGAGCGAAACAAATGTCGGCGCCTTGTCATTTGGCGAGGACGTTTCATCGGGCGTTACGGCATGACATTCGGCGCACACATTTTGCGCGATTGACCGTCCACGAGCCGCGTCGCCCGCAGCCTTTTCGGGCCCGCTCGCGCAACTTGCTGCAAACGCGGCGACAAGAGCGGCGGCGGTTATGACAGCTATTAGTTTATCCATTGGGCGCCTCCGGCGCTGCAAACCCGAAGCCTATGTCGTGGCCGCGCTCGCCGCAATGTTGAAGGCGCAGCGCTCTAGTCGAACAACGAGTCCCTGAACCGGTTTTTGCAGCGCGCGGCTTTTCGGCCTCGCCGAGGCTGCCGCCCGTTCGCCGTCTGCGAAAACAAGGCTGACAGCCGGTCTGGGAAAGTCGCTCGCACGACGGGCGAGTTTTCCGTCGTCCTTGCGGACAAGCGCAAAGCCGCGGTCGAGAACGTTCTTATAGGAGAGATCGCAGAAGCGCGGCTGCAGCTCCAAGGCGCCAGGCGTGCGGCTCGACGATGCGCTCATGCGGCGCTGGCTAGCCGCCGCCCGTCGCGGGAAAGCGCGCTCATTCCATCGGCGAGACGCGCATCCAGCAAGCCGGCGGGATCGCGCGAGAAGCCGTGCGCGCATTCGGTCTCGGCGATCCCATGCGCGCGCATCAAGGCCGCGTTCAGCCGACCGGCGGCGCGGTCGAACCGCTGCGCGAGGCTGGCCCCGCAACATCTTCCGGCCGGCCGAGGCCGCGCGCCGCCGCGCCACGCTTGGCGCGCCGCTCATCGAAACGGCGCGTTTCGGCGGTGATCATCCGGCGCTCTTTGTTGAGAACTTCCGCGAGAAGCTCTGAGCGCATCGGCACCGCCATTTCAGCGGCGGCGGTCGGCGTCGGCGCGCGTTTGTCGGCGGCGAAGTCGACAAGCGTCGTGTCCGTCTCGTGGCCAACCGCCGAGATAAGCGGGATCTTGCTCGCCGCCGCCGCACGGACGACAATCTCCTCATTGAAACACCAGAGGTCTTCCAGACTGCCGCCGCCGCGCGCGACGATGAGAACGTCCGGGCGCGGAACATCGCCGCCCTCTCGAAGGGCGTTGAACCCTTCAATTGCTGCGGCGATTGATTTCTCCGCGCCCTTACCCTGAACGAGCGTCGGCCAGACAATGACATGGCGCGGAAAGCGATCGCGCAAGCGATGGAGAATGTCGCGAATGACGGCGCCAGACGGCGACGTGACAACGCCGATGACGTCGGGAAGATAGGGGATCGCCCGCTTGCGTTCAGCGGCGAAGAGGCCTTCGGCGGCGAGCTTCTTCTTTCGCTCTTCAAGAAGCGCCATCAAGGCGCCCGCGCCCGCCGGCGTCAGCGTATCGATGACGATCTGGTATTTTGACTGGCCCGGAAACGTCGTCAGGCGCCCGGTCGCCAGAACTTCCATCCCCTGTTCCGGCTCAATTGCGAGACGCTGGGCGTTGCCTTTCCAGACGACGCCGGAAATCGCCGCGTTCTCGTCTTTCAAGTCAAGGTAGAGATGGCCCGAAGCCGCACGCGTGACGCGGCCGAGTTCGCCCCTGACGCGCACATAGCCAAAGCCGTCCTCGATCGCGCGTTTTACTGCGCCCGCAAGTTCGGAGACGGAATATTCGTGCAGATTACCCGTTGATCCTTCGCTCATCAGGGGGTTAAAGCATGGATCGGCGCTGGCGCGAAGCGGCGCTTCGGGGCCCGCGGGATGCGGCAAATCTGTTTTCTGCAAATTATCGTTGCGTTCGATTGGGGGATGACGCCCGCCGGTTTCAGGCGGGACAATTCGCTAGGGAGAGCGACGCCATGAAAATTACTTATCTTGCAGGCGCTGCCGCTGCGGCGCTGACGCTTGGGTTGATCGGCTTTGAGGCGTCTGTACTTTCCGGAAGCCAGAAAGCGGCGCCCTTTATCAATCCGCTGACAATCGCGAGATCTGCCTGCGGGCGCAATTCGAAGGCCGCGCTTCAACGAAAACTCTATTTTGAAAAAATCGGCGCCGCCTGGGCGGCGACGCTGTCGCCTGAAGACGCCGCCGCGCCGCAAGCGCGCATGCGCCCTGTACCTGGCATATCTTACCGCGTGACTGCGAATGACAAGGCGCAATTCTATTTCGACGCCGCGCTCGCGCATAGCTGGAACTTCAATCATGGCGAGGCGATCAACGAGTTCAAGCTAGCGCAGGCCGAAGACGCCGATTGCGCGATGTGTTTCTGGGGCGAGGCTTTCGCCTGGGGGCCGAATATCAACGCGCCGATGAGCGATGAGGCCGTCGCGCCCGCCTTTGCGGCGGCGCGCAAGGCTGTATCCCTTAAAGCCAAAGCGAGCGAGAAAGAACGCGACCTTATCGACGCGATCGCCCTTCGCTATTCAAGCGCGCCGCTGAAAGATCGGAGCGCCCTCGACGCGGCATTTGCAGACGCCATGGAGAAAGTCGCCGCCAAATATCCGGACGATGATTTCATCCAGTCGCTGTCGGCTGAAGCCAATATGGACACCCAGCCGTGGGATTACTGGATGGCGGACGGCAGGACGCCGAAAGGCCGCGCGGCGAAGACAGTGTCGCTGATCGAGGCGGTGTTGGCGCGAAACCCCGACTACCAGCCGGCGATCCACCTTTACATTCACATGACCGAGGCGACTGACAATCCCTATCGCGCAGCGAAATACGCCGACGAGCTCGCGCGTTTGTCGCCGGGGCTTGGCCACCTCATCCACATGCCCGCGCACACCTATGCGCGGATTGGCCGTTTCAAGGAATCGATTGCGACCAATGCAGCGGCCGTAAAAGCCGACGAAGCGTTTCTCGATAATTCGAATCCGAGCCCGCTCTATCAATATGGCTATTACGTCCACAACATCCATTTCCTGATGACGTCGGCGCAATCCGCGGGCGATGCGGCGACCGCGCTTGAAATGGCGAAAAAACTCGACGCTAAACTGCCGGCGGAAATGGCGGTTGCGGTTCCATTCTCGCAACCGATCAAAGTCGCGCCATATTATGCGATGGTGCAATTTTCCTCGCCAGACGAAATTCTGGCGCTCGAAGACCCCGGCAAGGACGTCCCGTTCATGCGCGGCATCTGGCATTACGCACGCGGCGAGGCGTTCGCCAAAAAAGGCGATGCCGAAAGCGCCCGGGCCGAAGCCGTAGCGATCAGCGATATCATCGCAAAGGCGGATCTGTCGGGACTCATCGGCAACCAGATTCCGGCGCTAGGGATTTTGAAAGTTGCGCACCTCACGGTCATCGCCCGCGCCGCCGCCGCAGAAGGCGACATGGCAAGCGCCGTTGAAGCAATGGAGGAAGCCGTCGCCGAACAGGACATGCTTCCCTATACCGAACCCGCTTATTGGTATTACCCGGCGCGCCAGACGCTCGGCGCGATGGTTTTACGCGCCGGCGATTCCGCACGCGCTGAACAGCTTTTCATGCAGGCGTTGACGGAAGTTCCTGCGAACGGCTGGGCGATGGCCGGCCTTGCTGAAGCCTATCGCACGGCGGGAAACAAGGACGCAGCAAAATATGCAGGCGCCTTGTTGAAGAAGTCATGGATCAGCGGCGCGCGGCCGACGATCGACAGACTCTGAAGCAATATTCATCTCGCTGATGAAACGTGACAGCGTGAGCGGGAAACCGCTCACGCTTTTGTTTTTTCAGATTGATATATCGTAATTTGATCGCCTTTTTGTCGCCACATGCGCCCGCACGATAGCGATGAAGGAGGTAGCTATGAAATACGCTTTTATCTTTGCTCCGTTGTTCGCCGCAGCCGCGCTTGCCGCAAGCCCGGCAGACGCCCGATCGCATCATGGCGATCGCAGCAGCGCTTACTCCCGCTCGGATGCGCGCGATCACGATCGCGGCCAAGGCCACGCCTATGGACGCTATCGCTACAAGGGCTACGAGTCGGGCCGCTGGTATGCCCGCGAACGCAGACATTCACGCCGCCATCATTGGTATGCGGACTACCGCGGATATGATTGTTATCCGGCCTTCAATTACGGCTGGGAAGGCGGCCGACGCGTTCGCTGGGAATCAACGCTCTGCTACAATGAATATGGCCGCCGTTTCGAACCGCGCGGAACCCGGCTTGTTATTCGCCTTGACTGACGACTACTGATTTCTGAAGGCGGCGCCGCCCTCTAGCCCCCAACCAGCCCGCCTTCAGAAACGGGCCCTGCGCCTGGCGCGCAGGGCCTTTTCTTTCGCGCGCCGGCCGCTAAACAGTCCGGCATGACCGTTCTCCTGTCCCGATCCATAATTCGCGTCGCAGGCGCCGACGCGGCTGCTTTTCTGCAAGGCCTGATCACGCAGGACATCGATACGATGGCCGTGGGAGAGGCGCGCTTTTCAGCGTTGCTGACGCCGCAAGGGAAAATACTCTTCGATTTTTTCCTGATTGCGACGGGCGGCGGCTTCCTGATTGATTGCCCGTCCATTTCCGCCGAAGCGCTCGCCAAGCGCCTGACGCTTTATCGTTTGCGTGCAAAAGTTTCTATCGACATTGACGCCAAACTCGGCGTCGCTATCGGTGACGCCGCCAATGCGCTTGCCCGGTTTGCTGATCCTCGGCTCGATACGCTGCCGCATCGCTCTATCATTGAAAGCGAAGGCGTTGACGAGGGCGACGAAGATTACGAGCGCGTTCGGCTGGCGCTCGGCGTTCCTGAATTCGGCAAGGATTTTTTGGGCGACGAGGTTTTCCTGCTTGATGTCAATTATGACACCCTCAACGCCGTCAGCTACAAGAAGGGGTGTTTCGTCGGCCAGGAAGTGACGAGCCGGATGAAGCGCAAGGGCGAGATCAGGAAACGCACCCTCCTCGCGACGTTCGACGGCGAAGCGCCAGCCAAAGGCGAAAAGATCGCCGCCGGCGGGGTCGCGATTGGTGAAGTAATGTCCTCCGGCAAAGGCCGCGCGTTCGCCCTAGTCCGCATTGACCGTCTCGCCGAGGCCGAGAGCGCCGGTTCCGTTATCGAAGCGGCCGGCGCGCCGCTGCAACTCGCCTTTCCTCCTTATCTCAAAACGGACTAGTTTCGCCGTCCCTGACCCAAGAGGAGAAACCCCGTTGACCCCCACCGCCATGGCCCTTTTGGGCTTCGTGCTCTGGACAATCCTGCTTGTCGGCTTTCTCGCCATCTATCGCTCCGGCGTCGTGATGGGCGGCGGCAAGAAATCAAACCAGTTTCAGCCTTCGGGCGATGATCTGACCGGTTTCGGACGGCGCCTCACCCGCGCACACGCCAATTGCTATGAAAGCCTCCCCATCGCCGGCAGCGTCATGCTCTACGCAATTGCCACCAACCAGACGGTCATCACCGACGGTCTCGCGCTTCCCTTTCTCGGCGCGCGGCTTTTGCAATCGCTGACGCACCTCATCTCAACGAGCGAAACGGCGGTCCTCTTCCGGTTTGTCTTCTTTCTCGTCCAGGTAGGGATCGTCGTTTTCTGGATCCTGAAACTCGCTCACTTGTTCTAGGCAATGGCGGAAAAGAAAGTTCATTGCTTGTGGGCACCGGCGGATGACGCCTTCTATCGTCAGTATCATGACGAGGAATGGGGCGTGCCGGAATATGATGACCGCGCGCTTTTTGAAAAGCGCAATGACTCGATGGATTTCAGGTGGCCTCTCCTGGCGGACGATTCTCTACAAGCGCGAAAATTTCCGGCGCGCATTTGACGGGTTCAATGCGGAGAAGATCGCCCGCTACACGCCAAAGAGACTCGAACGCCTGCTCACCGATGACGGCATCATCCGTTCGCGCTCAAAGATAGAGGCGACCATCGGCAATGCGCGCGCCTATCTCAAGATTATGGAGAGCCGCGATGACGGCTTTTCCGGCATGTTGTGGGCGCATGTCGGCGGCAAACCCAAAGTAAACCAGCTTGAAAACTACAAGCACGTAAAGCCGAAAACCAAGGAGAGCGAGGCCATGGCCAAGGAATTGAAAAGCCTCGGCTTCAAATTCTGCGGCCCTGTCATCGTCTACGCGTTCATGCAGGCAACCGGCATGGTGAACGATCACGAAGTCGCGTGCCCGCGCTGGAAAGCGGTGCAAAAGCGGCGGTGACCTTGTAACCCGCGCCATTGCGCCAGCCCCAGCCAGGGCGCAATCTGATTTCAGTTTGAAGAGTTGACGGGATAAAAATGACGAAAGCCGACACCCGGATCATCGCCACCGGCCTCTACACGCCGCCTTACGCAATCTCCAATGAAGAGCTTGTCGTCGCCTTCAATGACTTCGTGGCGCTCTGGAACGAAGAAAATCGCGCCGCGATCGCCGCCGGCGCGGTTGAGCCGTTGCAGCCGTCGTCCGCTGAATTCATCGAGAAGGCGTCAGGCATCAAGTCGCGTTACGTCATGGACAAAGCGGGCATCCTCGACCCGAAGCGGATGACGCCTCATTACCCGGCGCGCGCCGACGAAGAAATCTCAATCCTGGCGGAGATGTCCGTCGAAGCGGCGAGGGATGCGCTGAAGACCGCTGATCTCACTGCGGCGGATATTGACGGCGTCATTTGCGCCGCCTCCAACATGCAGCGCGCTTATCCGGCGATGGCCGTTGAAGTGCAAGCCGCGCTCGGCGTTGAAGGCTTCGCCTTCGACATGAACGTTGCCTGCGCGTCGGCCGCGTTCGGCATTGAGACAGCGCTTGGGCTCATTCGCGCAGGCTCGCGGCGAATTTTGATGGTGAACCCTGAAATCTGCACGGCGCATCTCAACTTCCGAAATCGCGACAGCCATTTCATTTTCGGCGATGTCGCGACCGCAGTCATTGTCGAGCGAGCCGAAGGCGCCCCGTCGGGCGAGGCCTGGGACATTCTTTCGACGCGCCTCAAGACTGTGTTCTCCAACAACATCCGCAATAATTTCAGCTTCATCAATCGCTGCGAACGCGGGACCCAGGAAGCGCCAGACCCCGCAGACAACATGGAATACGGACAAGCTGTTCCTGCAGCAGGGGCGCAAGGTCTTCAAAGACGTCGTGCCGATGGTCGGCGACCTAATCTCCCGTCATCTTGAAGACAACGGCGTTTCAGCCGCAGCGGTAAAGAGGCTCTGGCTGCACCAGGCGAACCTTTCGATGAACGAGCTGATCGCCAAACGCGTCCTCGGCCGCGAAGCCTCACGCGACGACGCACCAATTATTCTTGATGATTACGCCAACACGTCATCAGCAGGCTCGATCATCGCTTTCCACAAGCACCGCAGCGATCTCGGCGTTGGCGATATCGGCGTCATCTCAGGCTTTGGCGCCGGCTATTCAGCCGGCTCCGTTATCGTTCGGCGCGCAAACTGATCCGTCAGTTCTTTTGTTCGACCGAGAGACTTAACGCCGTCGCCGCATCGTCGGGCTTGCGCATTTCGGCAAGCGAACCGAGCGCCACCGGCGATTTCGGCGCAGCCTTTATTTCAAGCGCTCCGCCCTTCTCGATAAAGTCGGCGACGGCGTCGAGGAACCCTGCCGTTCTCGGATTGTCGCCCTGAATCTGCAACTTCATGATTTTCAGGAAGGACGGCGCCGCTTCTCGCAAATCTTCCGCCTTGGCGCCGTTTTCGACGGCGGCGAGTTCAAAAATCGTGTCGAGGAGGCCGTGGTCCGCAAGAAGAAGCGAAAACGACTTGATTTTGGCAAGTTCGGCGGCGGCATTTTTTCGGCCTGACTCTTCAGCGGCGGAAATTTTCTCGAGCTCAAGGCCGGCAAGCGCCAGATCTAGATTGAAGTCGCCGAGCGCCTTCGATGTGAAGACAGACTTCAGCGCCGCGTCGCCGCGGTCGGCGCTCCAGTCATAGGAAAATGTTGAATCCGCCTTCGCCTTGTCGAGGCCGTGCGCCTTCATGACCGCAATCTCGTCCTTGGCGTCGTCCGGCAAATAGGCGGTATAGTCGTAGGATACGCCGCGCGCGGCGGCCCGGACTTTCGACGGCGCGAGCCATTCAAAATCCATATCCGACACAATTATTTCCGGGGCTGTCGATGCGCGTTTTTCACCGATGAATGATTGCGCATTGCCAATCCGCAAATCGCCGAGGTTGACGAGATTGCGGACCGTTATTGGCGGCGTCTCGCCCTTAAGCCCCCAACCGAGCCAGCCTGACATGTCGATATTGCGCCAGATGAAATAGTCGGCCGTCACGCGCTGGCGGTCCGGCGCGATGAGATTACGCAGCGGACCGCTGAGAATAGCGCCGCCCGCCGGGCCGAATGCGCCGCGGAGAAGATCAGCCGTTTCTTTCGATTGCTCGCTTGAATACTCAACATTACGCGCGAGGAAAGCGTTGAGCTTTCCGCCGCCTATGCCGACGAGGCGCGCGTCTCCAGCGGCGAATTTCAGATCGCCGGCCTCGCGGTTCGGACGGCCCTGTAGCTTGATACCCTTTGCATAGACGCCAGCGGCTTCGAAAGCGTTGAAGAGCGCGGCAACGCCAGACGCTTTCGTTTCTTTCGGCACGCCGCCTTCCCGCAGACCGAACTGATCGAATTCAATCGCTCCAACTGAAAAACCCGGGGCGTCCTGATCCGTCGAGACGGCCTTTACGCCATAGAGCCGGATCTGGTCGAAGAATCACGCCACATCGGCGCATCAGCAGCGCGTCTTCCGCGGCATTGATCTGATCGATCATCGCAAGATTGACGCCGTAGAATTCGCCGATCAATAGCGATCCGCATCGTTCGACGCCGCGCGCCAGGCTTCAGGCCCTCAGCGACAGTGGCTTCCGAGTTTCTTGTCGAGTATTTTCTCATATGTCGCCTCCAGGTGACTTGGAAACAGCGCAAAAAACTTATCGACGTCGAGTTCTTTGGCGTCGCCAAGATGGAACGGTTTGTCGAGCGGGGAAGCCGCCTCAACGTCTGCCGCGGCGCCGCTTCCTGTACCTTTGGGTCCGCCCTTCTTGCCACCGCTTGCCGCAGCAAGCGCCGCCATGACCGCAATGATCGCGTATTTCAGCTTCATCCTCGTTCCCCTTGATAGCGGCCGTCATTTGACGCAGATTTGTGGCGGACCATCGACCATCACCGACGATCTGGGCGCCTTCGTGGCCGGCTTGGTGGAAAATTTCCAATGCTTTGCCCGCCGCCGATGGCGCGCAGGCGACGAGCAGTCCGCCGCTCGTCTGCGGATCAGAAAGAATATCGCGGTCCTCGTCGCTCCAGTCGTCTGGCGTTCTGACAAGGCCGCCAATACTCGCCCAGTTCCGGCCGGATGCGCCGGTCCTGACGCCCTCGCGCGCAAGCCGCCGGGCGCCGGGGAAGACCGGGATTTTTTTGCGGTCAATTACCGCTCCAGCGTTCGAGCCGCGGCACATCTCGCCAAGATGGCCAAGCAAGCCGAAACCGGTGACGTCGGTAATCGACGATACGCCGTTGACGCCGGCGAGCTTCGCGCCCGGCTTGTTGAGCCGCGTCGTCGATGCGATCATCGTCGCATAGTCTTCGCCGGACAACGCGCCTTTCTTGAGCGCAGCGCTGAATATCCCGATGCCGAGCGGCTTGCCGAGAATGAGAACATCGCCCGGCCGCGCACCGCAATTCCGCTTGATGCGGTCCGGATGAACAAGGCCAAGCGCCACCAGCCCGTAAATCGGTTCGACTGAATCGATGGAATGACCGCCGGCGATCGGCGCGCGCGCCTCTTCTGCGATTGCACGTCCGCCCTCAAGAATCCGCCTTATCGTCGCCGCACTGATCTTGTTGATCGGCATCCCGACAAGGGCGAGCGTAAAAATCGGCGTCGCGCCCATCGCATAAATGTCGGAGAGCGCATTGGTCGCCGCGATGCGGCCAAAGTCATAAGGGTCATCGACGACCGGCATGAAGAAATCGGTTGTCGCCACGATCGCCGCATCGTCGGAAACGCGCCAGACCGCTGCGTCGTCGCTCGTCGCCGCATCGACAATGAGCTCCTTCGGCGCGACGCCCGGCGCCATGCCCGCAAGAAGCTCCGAAAGTACGTTTGGAGCGAGCTTGCAGCCGCAGCCGCCGCCATGAGCGAGCGAGGTGAGGCGCGGTTCGGCGTCTGCTTTTTCCATACATGATTTCTGGCGGCGGCGGACTTCTATGGCGCGCCTGCCGGGCATGCGCAATGTCTCCTGCTCCAGCGCGCTTGCCTCACCTCGGCGCGCAGCGATAATGCCTGCCCATGATAGAACCCTTCGCCGACGCCTCCCCGCAAACGCTGTCGCTTTTCGACGCCGTCATCGACGTGCGCTCGCCGGCGGAATTTTCAGAAGACAGGCTGCCGGGCGCCATAAATCTTCCCGTTCTCTCAAATGAAGAGCGCGCCGAGGTCGGCGAGATCTACGTCCAGCAATCTCGGTTTCTCGCCCGGCGCATCGGCGCCGCCCACGTTGCGCGCAACGTTGCACGCCATCTCGACGAGGCGCTTTCGGATCGCGACGCGAAATACCGGCCGCTCCTTTATTGCTGGCGCGGCGGCATGCGTTCCGGCTCAATGGCGACAATTCTTTCGCAGATTGGCTGGCGCGTCGGCGTGCTCCAGGGCGGATACAAAACCTGGCGCCATGAAGTCGTCGAAGGCGTCTCAGGCAACGGCGAGCCTTTTCCTCTCATTCTTCTCGACGGAGAGACCTGCACGGCGAAAACGGCAATCCTCAACGAACTGAAAAAGCTCGGCGTGCAGACGATCGACCTTGAGGGGCTCGCCGCCCACAAAGGCTCCGTCTTCGGCGCAGACCCGGAATCCGCGCAGCCCAAACAGAAGCATTTTGAATCGCTGTTATGGGACGAATTGCGCAAGAGCGATCAGACGCGCCCGATTATTGTCGAAGCGGAATCGAGCCGCATCGGCGACATTGTCATCCCAAAGCGGATGTGGTCATCAATGCGCGCAGCGCCGCGTATCTTTGTGTCGGCGCCCGTTGAAGCGCGCGCAAGATACGCCTGCGAAAATTACTCGGACTTCATCCGTCAGCCTGGCGCAATCGACGCTGCGCTTTCAAGGTTAAAACCATTCCATTCGAAGGAACGCATCGCGCGATGGCGGTCCCTTGCGGAGGAAGGGGCGCTTCAAACGCTCGCCGCTGAATTGATGGTTGACCATTACGACCCGCGATACCAGAAAGCCCGCCAGCGCGGCGGCGAGAATTCGATCAATATTGCGATGAGCGGCCTTGGCGCCGGCGAGCTCCAAACCGCTGCACAAAAGATTGCCGAAACGCTCGCCACGAATACTGTCACTTCCTGATAAATTCGCCTTCGAAGCGGATCGTCACATCATCGCCGACAAGGCCCTCGAATCGATCAATGCCGAAATCGCTTCGCTTGATCGTGGTCGTCGCCGAAAAACCGACAACATAGCCGCCGCGGATGAGGTCTTGCCCGCCGCCGTTAAATGTAACGCTTAGCGTCTCCGGGTGCGAAACGCCGCGGATCGTCAATTCGCCATCAACCTCGCCGGTCGCTTCGCCCGTGCGCCGGACCGAGGTCGAACGAAACGCAGCATCGGGGAAGCGCGCTGCATCGAACCAATTGGCGCCTAACAAGGTTTTTGCAAAATCCGGCACAGCGACGGCAAGGCTCTCGACGCTGACTGTCGCATCGAGCGCCGCGTCTTCGGGGTGGGCCGGATCAAAGGAGAGCGTTGCGTTGACGGAATCAAAACGCCCGATGAATTTCGAAAGCTGCAGATGATCGACCTCAAACAACAAAGCTGCATGATCAGGATCCAGCCTGTAATTTCCCTCGCGCAGCGCGGCGGGTGAGGCGTCGACCTTTGGGGCGGCGGCCCGCGCCAGCGTTTCCGCGCAACCGCCAAGCGGCAAGGCGAGCGCAATCGCCGCCAGAACCAGCCTAGTTCCCATCGCCGTCCCCTTCCTTGCGGACAAGCCGTGCGTCAATTGAGATTTCTACCATGCGGCCGACGAGGCCCTTCATGCCATTTAGCCCGTATTTTTTGCGATCGATTGCGCCATGCGCGCGAATGCGGATCGCGCGGATTTCACCGTCAGCGTCGCGTTCAGGCGCATTCGTTTCAACAGCGAGGAGAAGAGGCTCCGTTTTGCCTCGCAACGTGTATTCGCCGCGGATATCGGCGGCGGCGTCTTCCAGCGGCGGAACGCCTGCGGCGCGAAATTCCGAAACCGGATATTCGTCGATGTCAAACCAGGCGGGGCTTCTGACCCTTGCGGTCGCCCCAGCGCCGCTCATCGTCGCCGTCGTCATGTCGATATTGGCGAGCAGAAAGTTTTGGTCGGGATGCTGCTCATCAACCTTTAGATGAATATCGAACGCGCCAAATGCGCCGGAATTCCTGAACAGACCGAACGTTTTCACCGTGTAGGTGATTGTTGATTCATCCGGGCTGACGACATATTCGGCAGCCGCCGCGGGGAAGGCGGCGAACATGCAACAGGCGATTGTTAGGACGCGCATCGCTCGATCATACGCCTGCGAAAAACGCATTGCGCATGTCTAATCAGAAAATCGCGTTCATTTTCCGGCGATCGCCCGCCGCATCAGGGCTTCGGCCTCCGGGCTCGACCAGTCCGCCTCGCCAAGCACGCGGCCGATTTCGCGCCCTTCTGCGTCATAAAGGATCGAAAGCGGCAAGGAGGCCGAGCCGCCCGTGGCGATGACAAGCGTCAGTTTTGGGTCGGCATAGCGTTTGAGGGTCTTGAGGCCCAACTTGTCGAGAAATGCGCTTGCAGCCGCGGCGCCCGTGGGGTCGGCGGCGACAGCCACAACCTCGAATTTGTCGCCGCCAAGCTTCCAGCACGCAGAGCGTCGAGGACGGGAGCTCCTTGACGCAGGGCGCGCACCAGGTCGCCGGGCCAGCCGGCACGGCCTTGCCGCGAAAATCCTCAAGGCTCGCCTCGGCATCTTCATGCAGGAAGACGTCCGTTGGCGCGACGCGCAATTCGGGCGCAAAGGTGAATTTGCGCATGGCGCCGACAATGAGCGATGGATCGTGGAGGACGGCCTCAGCGCGCGCGCCGTCGCTGGCGTTCTTGCCGCCGCCGCTTAACGAAGCGCTCAAGATCACGTAGAGGAGGCCGGCGGCCCCCAATCCGAGCCAGACTATGAGCCAGAGGCGAGGATTGAAAGTGACGCGCATGGGCGAATTCCGAAAGAAAGATTTTCTGTCCGATGACCGGTAAGAGAACGCCTCCCGATAGCCGAGACGAAGCAAAAAGCCAAATGTGGGGCGGCCGTTTCGAACGGGGCCCCGCAGCGATTATGGAGGAGATCAACGCCTCGATCGACGTCGACAAAAGACTTTGGCGCGAAGACATTGAGGGGTCGAAGGCGCATGCCTTGATGCTGGCCGCCGCTGGCGTCATTTCCGCTGTCGACGCTCAGAAAATTGCAGCCGGCCTCGACGAAATCGCAGCGGAAATTGAAGCGGGAACCTTTCCATTTTCAAAGCGCCTTGAGGATATTCACATGAATATCGAGGCGCGCCTCAAAAAGAAAATCGGCGAGCCGGCTTCGCGCCTCCACACAGCGCGCTCACGCAATGATCAGGTTGCAACCGATTTCCGGCTTTATGTCCGCCGCGCCTGCGACGATCTTTCGCAATCAATCCGCGGCCTGCAAAAAGCGCTCGTCGCCAAGGCGGACCAGCACGCGGCGTCGATCATGCCGGGTTACACGCATCTGCAGATCGCCCAGCCTGTTTCCTTCGGCCATCACTGCCTCGCCTATGTCGAAATGCTAGAGCGCGACCGGACGAGATTTGAAGATGCGCGCCGGCGGATGAATGAATGTCCGCTGGGCGCCGCGGCGCTTGCCGGGACACCCTATCCGATCAAGCGCGATATGACGGCGAAGGCGCTCGGTTTTGAGCGTCCGACCGCCAATTCCCTCGACAGCGTATCGGCGCGCGACTTCGCGCTTGAAACGCTCGCCGCCGCTTCGATTTGCGCCAGTCATCTGTCGCGCCTCGCCGAAGAGATTGTGCTGTGGACCTCGCCGCATTTCGGATTTGCGCGCCTTTCCGACGCATTCTCGACAGGCTCGTCGATCATGCCGCAGAAGAAAAATCCTGACGCAGCTGAACTCTGCCGCGCCAAGGTCGGACGCATCGCCGGCGGCTTTGCCAGCCTTCTCTTCGTCATGAAGGGCCTTCCCCTCGCCTATTCAAAAGACATGCAGGAGGACAAGGCGTCGACCTTTGCTGCGATCGACGACATGGCGCTTGCGCTGGCCGCGATGACCGGCATGGTCGCGGACCTTTCTATGAATGAAGAGGCGATGCGCAAGGCGGCGATGCTCGGTTATTCGACAGCGACTGACCTTGCAGACTATCTTGTCATGAATCTCGGCATGCCTTTCCGCGAGGCGCACCATGCGACGGGCGCGATCGTCGCTGCGGCGGAGAAAAAGGGGCTTCGCCTCGACGAGTTGCCGCTAGCAGACTTTCGAGCCGTTGAGCCGCGCATTGGAGACGATATCTGCAAGCGGCTGACTGTTGACGCCTCGCTCGCCGCGCGCGCATCTTACGGC
>JAWKVJ010000045.1:0-20701 GCA_041398085.1 Parvularculaceae bacterium | reverse complement strand
ATCATGGCCTCATCATGATCTTTTTCATGGTGATGCCGGCGATGATCGGCGGCTTCGGCAATTGGTTCGTGCCGATCATGATCGGCGCGCCGGATATGGCGTTCCCGCGCATGAACAACATTTCGTTCTGGCTCTATGTCGCCTCGGGCGCGCTCCTGACGATGTCGTTCTTCGCGCCGGGCTATCAATCTTATCTCGGTTTTGCTGGCGGCTGGGTTATGTATCCGCCATTGTCTGGATCGCTCGGCCATCCTGGTCCAGCGATGGACCTGCTGATTCTCGCCCTTCATCTCGCGGGCGCGTCGTCGATTCTCGGCGCTATCAACTTCATTACGACGATCTTCAATATGCGCGCGCCGGGTATGACGCTGCATAAGATGCCGCTCTTTGCTTGGTCGGTGCTGGTTACGGCGTTCCTCCTTGTCCTGTCGCTGCCGGTTCTGGCTGGCGCGATCACGATGCTCTTGACCGACCGAAATTTCGGTACGGCTTTCTTTGATCCGTCGAAAGGCGGCGACCCGCTGCTCTTTCAGCACCTTTTCTGGTTTTTCGGCCATCCTGAAGTTTACATCCTGATCCTGCCGGGCTTTGGCATGATCTCGCACATCGTTTCGACCTTCTCGAAGAAGCCGATCTTCGGTTATCTCGGCATGGCCTATGCGATGGTCGCAATCGGGTTTGTCGGCTTCATCGTCTGGGCGCACCATATGTATACGGTCGGTCTGACCGTAAACATGAAGGCTTATTTCGTTGCGGCGACAATGGTCATTGCGGTGCCGACTGGCATCAAGATCTTTTCATGGATCGCAACAATGTGGGGCGGCTCGATCGAGTTCAAGACGCCGATGCTCTGGGCGATCGGATTCATTTTCCTCTTTACGGTCGGTGGCGTTACCGGCGTTGTTCTCGCAAACGCCGGCGTTGATCACTACATGCACGACACCTATTATGTCGTCGCGCACTTCCACTATGTGTTGTCGCTCGGCGCCGTCTTCGCCATCTTCGGCGGCTGGTATTACTGGTTCGCCAAGATGACCGGCAAAATGTATCGCGAATGGCTGGGCGCTGCGCATTTCTGGATCATGTTTGTCGGCGTCAACCTGATCTTCTTTCCGCAGCATTTCCTTGGGCTTCAGGGCATGCCGCGCCGCTATGTCGATTACCCGGAAGCCTACGCTTTCTGGAATCATTGGTCGTCGGTCGGCTATGCGATCACGCTGGTCGGAATGGGTGTCTTTTTCGTGGCTATGTTCGACGCCTTCTTTATTTACAAGCGCCGTGCGCCGGCCAATCCCTGGGGCGTTGGTGCAACGACGCTGGAATGGACGTTGCCGTCGCCACCGCCCTTCCACCAGTTCAATGAGCTGCCGCGCTTCGACAAGGGCGATGCCCACGCCTTCCACTAGGGCGTGTGTTGAAACGAAAAAACCCCGGGCGGCTCGCCCGGGGTTTTTCTTATTCTGCTCGCTAAATGAGATTTGTGTTGGCTCACAAGCCGTGTTGCGCTGCAACAAGAAATTCTGTCTGGCCGCTGACGTAAAATTCCGTTAACTATTTTCCTCAGGCGGCCGGAGCGGGGGTTCCGGCCTTGGGTGAGGCCATGATCATTGAGCTTTTACGGAGGGGCTAGTGCTCGAAGCAATCATGAGTGACGTCATGGGCGTCATTAGGACAACTTTTCTCGGCGGTGATCTTATCGCACTCGCCATCGCGGTCGGGGCCGTGCTTATCGCCGCGCTCATTATGCAGCGCGGAACCCAGATTGGCTCGATGACGCTGCTGGCGCTCGTCTTGTTTGCAGTCGGCGGCTTTGTGCGCTCCGTTATGCGCGGGCCGGTTGCAGGCGACGGCGGGTCAGTTGCGACGGAGACCGGTCAGCGCGCGGTCGGCCAGCTCAATTCGAGCTGGATGCAGTTTGCTGACATGCAGGCGGGCACGCTGCTCGCCTATTTCATTGCCTTTATGGTCCTCATTCTGATTATTTTTGCGGTCAAGTCAGTAGCCACCGGCGGTCGCTGACCAGAGCTTTATCTACTTGCATGGGGCCGCGGGCGTCGCCTGCGGCCCTTTTGCATTTGAATAACGCCGGATTTGAACGCGCCGAGTAGTTGAGGCATAAGCGCCCGAAATGAGCCAGACCATGCAGAACCAGCCTGCGGCTGAACCCGGACATTATTTCGCGCTGCTAAAACCGCGTGTCATGTCGCTTGTGATATTTACCGCATTAGTGGGAATGATTGCAGCCGTCGCCAACGGCGCTAACCTTCATCCCGGGCTTGCCTGTGTTTCAATCCTTGCGATCGCTGTTGGCGCCGGGGCTTCCGGCGCGCTCAATATGTGGTGGGACGCCGACATTGATGCGGTGATGGCGCGCACCGCGCTCCGTCCCATACCTAAAGGGATCGTGGCGAAAGGCGAGGCGGCGGGCTTTGGCCTGTTGTTGTCAGGATTGTCGGTTGCGCTTCTGGCGCTCGCCTCAAACTACGTCGCTGCAAGCCTGCTCGCCTTCACAATTTTCTTCTATGTCGTGATCTATTCGATGTGGCTGAAGCGGACGACGCCGCAAAACATCGTCATTGGCGGCGCGGCTGGCGCGTTGCCGCCGGTCGTCGCGTGGGCCGCGGCATCCGGTACTGCGCCGCTTAATGCGTGGATACTGTTTGCGATAATCTTTCTGTGGACGCCGCCACATTTCTGGGCGCTCGCGCTTTATCGCGAGGGGGATTATGCACGCGCCGGCGTACCGATGATGCCAAACGTGGCCGGAGAGGAAGCGACAAAACGCCAGATTCTGGTCTATTCGATCATTCTCGCTCTCGCCGGTCTTGCGCCCTTTGTCACGGGCCTTGGCGGGGTGCTCTATCTGGCGGTTTCGTCGGCCTTTGGCGCCGGCTTCATCATGCTAGCCTGGCGCGTCTACACATCGCCTTCCCGCTCGAAAGATGCGGCGAAGAGCCTCTTTGCATTTTCGATCATTTACCTCTTCGCTGTTTTCGCCGCGTTGCTCGCGGAGGACCTCTGGATGCTTTATGCCCGCAGCTGACGACAATCTTTCGCCTGAAGCCAAGAAGAGCCGGAACCGGCGGTCGCTGGCGATTGCGCTCGGCCTCGCCGCGTTCATTTTGATCGTCTATGTGACGACAATCATTCGCATCGGCATTAATGTTGGTGGAGGAGGATCGTGAGCGCGTCCCGCAATCGAAAGGCTGCTTTGATTGCAATTGCGATGTCGGCGGGGATGCTGGCTCTAAGTTTCGCTGCAGTTCCTCTCTATCGAGCCTTCTGTCAGGTAACCGGATTTGACGGCACGACCCAACGAGCTGAGGCAGGCGCTGACACGACATTAGCGCGCAAGATCACAGTTCGTTTTGATGCAACGACCAATCCTGACCTGCCTTGGGCGTTCAAGCCGATGCAAGTAGAGCAAACTCTCCATATTGGTGAGACGGGCCTCGCATTCTTCGAAGCGAAAAACCTTACTGACCGGCCGATTACCGGCAAGGCGAGCTATAATGTCTCGCCGCCGAAAATGGGGATCTATTTCAAGAAGATCCAGTGCTTCTGTTTTGACGAGCAGACGCTGGCGCCGGGTGAGGACGTCAAGATGCCCGTGACCTATTTCATCGACCCCAAGATCGCCGATGATCCCAATCTTGACGATGTACAGACCGTAACGCTCGCCTATACGTTCTTCTCATGGGACGATCCGGAGGCTGAGGCGGCCGCTGTGCGAGGCAGCAAGTAACCGCTGGCCGAAAGGCGAGAAATGTCGCAGGCCGAAGGCCCTCAAGGGCTTGGAATCTAAGGCCGCAGAGGGCTATAGACAAACCAAATAGGGAACCAAAGAGGGGCGCCATGGCCGGAGCTGAGGTCAAGCACCATTATCATCTCGTCAATCCTAGCCCATGGCCGTTCATAGGCTCGATGGCGGCTGTCATTATGATGGCTGGCGCCGTCACTTGGATGCATTCCAGCGGGACCGGGCTGGTATTGGGGCCGGCGGATGAAAACGGAAAACATGTATTTGCTTTGAAGGGCAATTGGCTCTTCCTGGTCGGGCTTGGCGGGGTCCTCCTCACCATGATCGGCTGGTGGCGAGATATCATCAAGGAAAGCCTCCGCGGCGAAAACACATCGACAGTTGTCCGCCTCGGCCTGCGTTACGGCATGATCCTCTTCATCGTTTCCGAGGTGATGTTTTTCGCAGCCTGGTTCTGGGCGTTCTTCGACGCGTCGCTTTTCCCGCATGCCGGTCAGGCGATCACGCTCGCCGACGGATCGCAAATGACCAATATCAATGGCGATCCGGCGTTCCTTCGCAACGATTTTCGCCAGCATTTCACAGGCGGCGTTTGGCCGCCGCAAGGCATCGACCCGCTCAATCCTTGGGGCCTTCCGCTCATCAACACGTTGATTCTCTTACTGTCAGGCACAACGGTCACATGGGCGCATTACGCCGTGCAAAAAGGCGATCAGAAGGCGCTCGTTCAGGGGCTCGTCATTACAATTCTGCTCGGCGCATTCTTCACGTTTCTTCAGGCGACGGAATACACAGAAGCAATCGCCAACGAGATGTTCAAATTCTCTGGCGGCGGGATTTATGGTGCGACATTCTTTATGGCGACTGGATTCCACGGCATGCATGTCATTATTGGAACTTTGTTCCTGACAGTGTGCTTGTTCCGGGCTCTTGCGCACCAGTTTACGCCGGATCGCCATTTCGGATTCGAGGCGGCTGCGTGGTATTGGCATTTCGTCGATGTGGTGTGGCTGTTCCTGTTCGCCTTCATTTACGTCCTGGGCAATCAGGGGCTGCTCTAGCTTCAACCCTCAGGAGGGTTCATGAATAAAGCCCTCGTTAAATTGTTTGCAGCCGGCAGCCTTCTGGGGCTCGCCGGCTGTCTTTCATCCGACGAACCGATGTTTGACGCATCGAATGCAACGGCCACGCCGCTCGCGGCCGGACGCTACGAAGTCTGCACAGGCACTACTGACGATAACAAGAAGGAGTGCAATCCGGTCGACGTTACGGTGAGCGACGACGGTCGTTACGAGTTTGATCTCGGCGAAGAGGGGGTTGCATTTGCCCGGTTTGCCGGTCTCGCTGGCGGCGATTATGCGGCGCAGATCGGCGATGACGATTCCTATCAATATTATTGGGGCCGCAAGGAAAGCGCGACGTTCCGTCTCGTCATGATCTGGTGTGAAGACCTTCCCGCCGAGCTTGTTGATGACCTATTAAGCAGAGGTGCAATGACTGCGAATGATCGCCGAACCGCTTGCGAGCCGGCGAACGCCGAAACAGTTCTCATTGCGGCGGCGGCGATTCGCGACAATGGTCCCGGCGTAAAGCAAAACTGGATAACGATGACGCCGATTGGCGGCGACGAGTTGAACTAATGACCTATTATCCGCCGGTGTCTCCGATTTCTGTCGGCCTTGCAGGCAAGTGCCCGCGATGCGGGCAAGGCGCGCTGTTCGGGTCGTTTATTGGTTTGAATGATAAATGCGACGTTTGCGGCCTTGATTATTCAAAGGCCGATGCGGGCGATGGGCCCGCCGTTTTTATCATGTTCGTGGTTGGTTTCATTGCTGTCGCGGTGGCGTTCGTCGCCCAATTTGTCTTTTTCGCCTCAATACTCATCTCTTTTCTGATCTCGGCCTTTGTCGCTATCGCCTTGTCCCTGTTATTGTTACGGCCGTTCAAGGGCATCCTCGTAGCGCTTCAATATAAACACAAGGCTGAAGAGGGCCGGCTCGAAGAGTGAGATTCCGATTTCGTCCAGCCCTCTTCGTTGCTACGCTTTGCGCGCTTGCAATATTGATCTGGCTTGGCGTTTGGCAGCTCCACCGTCTTTCATGGAAGCGCGCATTGATCGCGCAAACGACTGAGCGGCTTTCGGAACCGCCAATTCCATTCGATGAAGCTGTCCGCCGTGCTGAAGCTGGCGAGAACATGGAATATCAGCCGGTCTATCTGGAAGGGGAATTCGTTAATCGATTCGAGGCGCATGTGTTTGGCACTTATGACGCCAAGCCTGGCGCATACATCTTTACGCCGTTCAAATATAGCGGTGATCTTTATGCCTATATCGACCGCGGATTCGCACCGCAGAAATTTGTCGACGCGGCGACAAGACCGAATAGTGAGCTTGACGGCGCAGTGCGCGTCGAAGGGCTTTTCAGGAGTACGGAACGACCCATAGGCCCTGCTAAATGGGTGCTCCCGAAAGATCAGCCTGAAGATAACCTCTATTTTCTTCGCGACCCGGAAATTCTCGCGCGCAAAAGCGGACTGAAAGTTCCTCCCTATTACATAGACAGCTATGGAAAAGAGAGCGCCTCGCCTTGGCCGAAAGGTGGAACGACGGCCGTCGATTTTCCAAATCGGCACTTTGAATATGCGCTTACATGGTTCGGTCTCGCTTTTGCGCTCGCCGGCGTCTACGTCGTCTTCTCAATCGATCGCGGCTGAACGCGCTTCAAATAGCCGGCTGTGCGGGCTCGCCTGCTGCGGCGCAGCTTGTGGCAAGCTGCCGGTTTTGACAGTAGATTTCACGTGCCTGCATCAGGAAGGGATCTCCAATGACGTTAGAGCCTTTATTAAGCGCGCCATGGGTTATTCAGGTTCACGTTGCCGGTGCAATGCTCGGTCTTTTGCTCGGTGTCCTGCAATTTCTCGCGCCCAAAGGAACGCTGCCGCACAAAACTATTGGCGTGTTTTGGATCGTCATCCTCTCGACGGTCGCTGTTACGAGTATTTTTGTTAGGCCGTCGATCAAGCCGGGCCTGCCATTTTTTCAATGGTTCAGCTTTATCCATATCTTCACGGTGATAACCTTTTACGGTCTCGCACAAGGAATGCTGTTTCTCGTTCGCGGCGGCAAAAACCTGAAAATGCATAGCCGCCCGTTTTTGGGAATATTCATTGGCGGCCTCATCGTGGCCGGAATTCTTGCGTTCGCACTACCTGGCCGCATTATGCACAAAGTTGTATTTGGCGGGTGAGGCCGAGCCTGCTCTATCGGAGCAGGCGCCATTCAGACTTCAGAAATGCAGAGGCTGATCAATGGCCGCGCAATTTGCGGTCATATGCATCAACAAGCGTCATATAAGGATTAACTTTGGTGAATAGCGGGTCGTCCCCGGGTTCGGCCGAATAATTTTCATACATCTCGAAGTGAAGATGTGTGGTTGTTGAAACGCGTGTCCCGTCCGATTTAAAAAAATCGTTGGAAATTTTACCAATGCGATCACCCTGACGAATATTGTCGCCCTCGGCCACCGACAGGTCCGCCATATTGAGATGAAGGTAATTATAGATAGCGCCATCTGACGTTTGCAGCGTCACCCAGTGGCGGCGAACATCGATGATTCGGCCATCTTCAACCGCAACGACCCAATATTTGTCCTTGGTGCAAGAGTGCGGACGCATGTCGAGTCCTTCATGGCCGCCGCCCGGACACAGGGGCTGGTTACGATCGCGGTGTTCGCAGAACGTATCTTGCCAAGGATATTCGTAATTTCTCGCATCGCAATGCCCGCCTTCCATTCCATTAAGCGAGCCCATTGAACCGCCATATCGGTAGACTTGGCTATTGAGAAAAACGGCGTCTTCCGCCGGAAAAAGGATCTGCCTGTAAACCGTTTCATCCACAAGGCCGGGTCCGGAATTCGGAATGAGATCGCCGGCGGGCAGATAAGAAAAAATCATTCCGTCTTCGTCGGTAAGGTCCGGTTCGTCTTCTGCGGGCGGTGGCGCTTCGTCTTCTTCGGAAGGGGTCCCATCCTCGATCGGCGGAGTTTCCTCTTCGTCTGGAACTGTGTCGCCAGGCTCGTCTGGTGTCTGCTCCTCGCTCGTGGGCGGATTTTCAAAGACGCCGCCATCAGGGTGAGTTTGCAGCCACCACCAGATGCCGGCGGCGATTGCCAGGATGACGATAATGACGAAAAGCGCGTTTCCCGCTTGTTTTTCCCTCTTTTCAGCCATTATTCGTCTCCCGCTTCGGGATTGAGGAGTAGAAGGTTCGATCCGAGTTTCACGATATAGTCGTCTTCGGCGCAGCGGGTATCGGTCGGGTCATCGCACATGATCGATAGCACATATCCCGCGCCGAATTTCGAAAAGCTGAGATCGGTCGAGCTGTTGCTGCGCGTAACGACATAGTCCGTATCAAGACTTTGAAGCGTCTTGCGCGCTTTGCGGATTGCGGCGATGCGTCGCCTCGCGGTTTTGTCGTCTCCGATGACAATCTTTTTGCGCGTTCCCGAAAGGCGCATGGAAATGCCATCTTCAATTTCGGCAATTGTGGAAAACGAGTCGCCAAGGCTATAAACTCGAAGAGATCCCGCGACACGCGGCCCTTCTGGCGCAAGCACCGGCAAGCGGGCCCGGTTTATTTCAAGCGCCCTGACTTGTTTGAAACTCCGTGGCGAAGTGGCGCGAAATCCCGGCGGACGCGGAATGCGGGCGCTGACGGTATTCGTCGCCGCTGCGTCCTTGCGCTGCGAAATTGCCAATTGCGTGCGCATGCCGATCCAGTCGATTTTTTCAAGAATTGTTTCTCGCGCTTTAACACCAACAGGGGGCGGATTGCGCAATGGACGCGTCAAGGCTTTTGCTTTCAACGCCTCCTGTAACTTTTCGCCCTCTGCAGGATCGACTTGTCTTGTCGCCGCCGAAAAGGTTGCTGATTGCTGGGCGACGGCGCCGAAATTGACCGCGCTAAATCCAATCGTTGCTGTGAACGCCAACACATATATTGGAAGTTTCATTTACCCACCCCTCGAGGCCCCACCCCGGCCTTGTCTCTTTTGAATGCTAGCCCTTTTAGCTAGCGCGCGTCGAGTTTGAATTCGATGCGCCGGTTCTGTGCGAGCGATGCAGCCGAATATCCTGCTACGAGCGGCCATTCCGATCCCGAGCCGGTCGCCATTAGCCGTTTTGCCGGCACGCCGCGTGTTTTCAAATAATCTACCACGGCGATTGCGCGCTGGGCTGACAACTCAAGGTTGGAGTGGAATATAGCAGCACAGGACGGTCCAAGCGGCGCAGCGTCAGCATGGCCGTCAACGCGCAGCACCCAGGGGATCTCGGAAGGTATTTGTCCTTTGATGTCGTTCAGCGCGTCAGCGAGCTTGTTCAATTCCAGTTTGCCCGGTTCGCCGACTGTCGCTGAGCATGATCCGAAAAGAATGTCGCTTTCAAATACGAAGCGATCTCCAACCACCTTGATATCTTTCCGGTCGCCTAGCGCGGCGCGAAGCGCGCTAAAGAACCGCGAACGCACTTCCTGCAGCTCTTGCACTTTGCGGGCGAGCGCTGCGTTAAGGCGCTGCGACAGATTTTCAATCTGCGCCTTCTGTTCCTTGTCTTTTGCTTCCGCCGCGTCGAGTGCTTCCTGCAGGCTCGCAAGTTGCTTGCGAAGCGCGGCGAGTTGGGCGTTCAGTGTTGCAAGTTGCGACTTCTGATCGGCGGTGAGCGCTTTTTCGGCTTCAAGTTCTTCAGCGCTCGCGGCGACGGCCGCCTGGCTGGCGGCCAGCGACGCAGAAAGGCCTGCGAGCTGTTCGTTCTTTTCGTCTATCGTGGATTGCAGCGAGAGTATTTGAGCGGCGAGTTTTTCTTTCTCGGCTTTCGCAAGCCCAAGCTGTTCGGCGAGATCATTAATGCGCGCCGTTAGGCGGGCGAGTTCGGAATCGCGCTCAGCGAGCTCGTCTTTCACCGTGCTGAGTTTTGTTCCGAGATAGAATTGCGCGACGACGAAGATGGAAAGCACAAACATCAGGACAAGCAGCAATGTCGATAAACCATCGACAAAGCCGGGCCATATATTGGCCTCTGACGATCGCCTGCGGCGCGCCATACGCTACTCCTTGCCGCTGCGAATAATCGAGCGGTTGAGGGCGCGCACCTCGTCTTTAAGCTCTGTAATCTGTCCGGCCTGCGCCTTTATAAGCGTTTCGAAGTTTGCAGCTAATGCCGCTTCGAGCGAAGCAAATGCGCGGTCCTCGCCGTCCATCGATGCACGAGCGCCGCCGCCTGATGAACGCGTGTCGGTCATGCCGGAAAGCCAGTCCTCAAGGTCTGTATAAAACCGTCCTTGCGCCTGGCTTGATTGGAGGTCGAGAAATCCGACGATGAGCGATCCCGAAAGACCGAACAGCGATGAGGAAAACGCGGTGCCCATTCCGGAAAGCGGCGCTTTCAGATTGGTGATCAGTTGCGCGATGGCGTCCTCAGCGTCGCCGCCTGTAACCGAAAGGCCAGAAATAGTTTCAACGACGCCGTTCACGGTCTGGATAAGACCCCAGAACGTGCCAAGCAGGCCAAGGAAAACGAGAAGGTGCCCGATATAACGACCCATCTCGCGGCCTTCATCCATCCGAGTGCCGATCGAATCGAGAATGGCGCGCGTTGTTTCCGGCGACAGTCGTCCGCCGGCTTCATCAGCGTCGAGCAGGATGCGTGACATTGCGCTGATCAGCATGGGCGGGCGCGGCAGGCGTGCACGTCGCGGATCGACAGTTTCGCGGAATGCTTCAACCCAGCGAATCGCCGGGGAGACAACGCCGGCGAGGCGAAGATTGAAAATGATACCGATCAAAAGGACGCCAAGAATTAAGGCATTAAGCGCTGGATTGGCGTTAAATGCGTCAAGAAGGATGGTCTGTGGCGAGGGGCTCCAGGGCGACAGGTAGAAAGCGACCGCGCCGGCCGCGGTCAGGAACAGGAGCATATTGAGGATATAGCCCCCTGGCCTGGCAAACTTTACCGACCGCTCAAGCAAACGCGCCATCGCCCAACACCCTCCATACCCGAAGACTCACAAATCGGACCCTAACGGCGAAGGAGCCCTAGGTGAATGCGCGCAAATTCCGTTCCGAATGAGCCGTCACCTCCAGGCAACGGTTTTGTTTTTGGCCGCGCCATTAAAAACGCACCCCGTGCGCACTAATCAAAATGGCGGTAATTTTTAAACCGAAACGGAAACGCGCAAAAAATGCGCAATTAGGGCGCAAGATTTGCGCTTTCTCATTGACAAGCGGCCGAACTATGACATTCTGATGACAGTTCGATAACAACCCGATGACAAGCTTTGTCTCGAAACAATAAAAAGGGGCCAGTTCAATGACCATTTTCAAGGCTGCTGTTTCTCTCGCCCTTGGCGCCTCAATGCTTTTCAGCGCTGCTGCATCTGCGGGCGACATCAAGCCCTGCCCGGACGATTATAAGCTCCGGGCCGTTAATTATATCGAATCCCGTCTTGATGAACCTCGCGGCGCGCGAGTCCAGATCATCTCAGAACCCTACCGTATTGGCGCTGAAATCAAGGGATATGAAGGGCTTCAAGGTTGGGGCGTTGATATTCGCGTTAAATCCCGCCTGCCGAACGGCTCCTATGGCACTTATGTGCCTTACACGGTGATTTTTATCGACGGACAGGCCGTCGCGCTCGAAGACGACACGTCCGACTTTTATCGGGTTTGACCGCCTTTAAAATCCGGTTTTTGAAACGCCGCTCCCAAGGGGCGGCGTTTTCAATTGAGACAGGGCCTTGCGCATGATTGGAAAATGGCGCAGAGGCGAGCGCCGCCAGCGCCCAATCCGGAAATGTCTGAAATTTCTCTTTTGCGAAACATCGCCATCATCGCCCATGTCGATCATGGCAAGACAACGCTCGTCGATGCGCTTTTGCGCCAGTCGGGCACAGTCCGCGCAAATACCGAAATGGCCGAGCGTGCAATGGATTCCAACGACATTGAGCGCGAACGGGGCATCACTATTCTCGCCAAATGCACGAGCGTCGTTTGGGAGCGAGGAAAGGATGGCCATGCCGAGGCGCCTGTTCGCATCAATATCGTTGACACGCCAGGCCACGCCGATTTCGGCGGCGAGGTCGAGCGCATTCTATCGATGGTCGATGGTTGTTTATTGTTGATCGATGCGGCGGAAGGGCCGATGCCGCAGACGAAATTCGTTCTGACAAAAGCGCTGGCGCTCGGCTTGAAGCCGATAGTCGTCTTGAACAAGGTCGATCGTCCGAACGCCGATGCGGACGAAGCGCTCAATCTTGCCTTTGATCTGTTCGCCGCGCTTGGCGCGACGAACGAGCAACTCGATTTTCCGGTCATGTACGCTTCTGGGCGCGATGGCTGGGCCGCCAACAGCCTTGACGCGCCGCGAGAAGACATGGCGCCGCTCTTTGAAAAGATTGTCGAGCATGTTCCACCGCCGCCGGTTAAGGAAAATGCCGCCGAAGCGCCTTTCAAAATGTTGGCGACAACGCTGGAGGCCGATCCTTATCTTGGCCGGATCTTGACCGGGCGTGTGTCTGCCGGAACGGCAAGGCCCGGCGTGACAATGAAGGCGTTGCGCCGCGACGGATCCGAGATTGAACGCGTGCGTATCACAAAAGTGCTCGCCTTTCGCGGATTGAAACGCCAACCTGTCGAAGAAGCCGGGCCCGGCGATATTATTGCGCTGGCCGGTTTTTCCGACGCGTCCGTCGCTGACACATTGTGCGCGCTTGAAAATTCTGACGCAATTGAAGCTCAGCCAATCGATCCGCCGACGCTAGCGATAACAATTTCAGCCAATGATTCACCGCTCGCGGGGCGTGAGGGCGATAAGGTTCAAAGCCGAGTGATCCGTGATCGGTTGTTGCGCCAGGCCGAAGGCGATGTCGCCATTCGGGTTCGTGACACGGCGGAAGGCGATGCTATGGAAGTCGCTGGGCGCGGCGAATTGCAACTTGGCGTCCTCATCGAAAATATGCGCCGTGAGGGATTTGAATTGTCCGTATCGCGGCCCCGCGTTGTCACGTCGACAGACGACGAAGGTCAAATGCTCGAACCGATCGAGGAAGTTTTCATTGACGTTGATGATGAGTTCACGGGCGCGGTCATTGAGAAACTGACCCGCCGTAAATGCGAACTTGCGGAAATGAAACCATCCGGCGCCGGCAAGACGCGTATTATTATGCACTGCCCGGCGCGCGCGCTCATCGGCTATCACGGTGAATTTTTGACTGACACGCGCGGCACCGGCATCATGAACCGGTCTTATCTGAAACACGCGCCGTATAAGGGCGCAATTGAAGGACGCCGGAACGGAGTCCTCATCTCGACCGATGACGGGACAAGCGTTCCGTATGCTTTGTGGGGCCTCGAGGAGCGCGGCGTTTTGTTCATCGGCGGCGGCGAACATGTCTATCAAGGCATGATCATCGGCGAGAACGCAAAGGATGATGATCTCGACGTCAACCCGTTAAAGGGTAAAAAACTCACAAACATTCGAACGACGTCCAAAGACGAGGCGGTCAGGTTGACCCCACCGCGCCGGCTCTCCCTCGAGCAGGCAATCGCCTATATTGACGATGATGAACTCGTTGAAGTGACGCCTAAATCTATCCGCTTGCGGAAAAAAGCGTTGCTGCCTCATCTTCGCAAAAAACGCGCGCGCGACAAGGAATAAGGAAACGGCCGCGGCCGGGTGTCCGGCAACGGCCGCTCTTGGGTACGGCGCTGTATCCCGACCAGGTCAGGCCAGCGTCGAATAGGCGTAAAGGGCCGGGGCGAGGGAAGCCGCGAAGACGGCTACCATGACCAAGCGGGCGAATACAGCGCTCATCTCTCTCTCCTGTATCTCTGGGCTACGTCAGGCGGCCTTGCCTGAGGCAAGGGCATGGACGTCAGAAGCTTTGAGGCGCTGGCCGCCGATCGCCCATTCACCACCAGCGAATTCCTTGATGCGTACCCAGGTGACGGGGCGCATGGCTTCGCCTTCAACCGCGACGACTGCGTTGGTGACTTTTTCAATCATGTCGGCCTTCTGGTCCGGCGTGAAAACATCTTCGATGAGGTCGATGGTAACGAGTGGCATTTGGTCTCTCCTATTTTGATTGGCGGGCGGCCCAGCGCCGTCCGTCGATGGAGACCTTATGACCCAGCCGCGGCCGGCAAGCTTGAAGAGCGTTTGGAGAATTCAGGGAGAAATATTGGATATTTGCGTGGAATATCACTGGGCTGGCGCTGCGGGCTGCCTCTATAGTCACGATCCAGATGATTTACAGATTTGAAGAATTCGAGCTCGATACGCTCAAGGTGGAGTTGCGCCGCTCCGGCGAAACCCATTCGCTCGAGCCTCAGGTTTTCGCGCTTCTTTGCCTTCTCGTGGAAAATGCTGATCGGCTCGTTTCGAAAGATGAGATCGTTGAAAAGATTTGGGATAGCCGCATTGTTTCTGATTCAGCGGTGGCGAGCCGCATCAAGTCTCTTCGGGCCGCGCTTGGCGATAACGGAAAGACGCAACGGCTCATCCGCACCATGCATGGACAGGGTTTCCGCTTTGTCGGAAACGTCCGGATTGCTACCGCTACGCCGCGCCATGATGAAACCTCAGGCCGGGACGCGCCGACAAATGGACGTTCGGCGATCAATGATCTTTCCGGAAAACCTTCAATAGCGGTTCTGCCGTTTCGACTTGTCGGCGTCGCGGGCGCCCACGCAGGCGTCGCGGACGCGTTGCCGGATGAACTGATAACAGTTCTCGCCAGATTGCGGTGGCTTTTTGTCATCGCTCGCGGAACTGCGTTCAAGTTCAGACCGCCTGAGCAGGATGTCATTACGATCGGTAACGCTCTTGGAGTCGGTTATTGTCTGACCGGGGCGATCGAGGTGGTCGGCGAAACTATTATTGTTGCTGTTGAACTTGCTGAGACGAAACGCGGCGGCGTCATCTGGGGTGAACGGTTCAAGGGAAAAATCGACGATATTCATACGATCCGTGAAGAGATCATCATGGCTATTGTCGCTGCTCTTGAAATCAACATTCCAATGAATGAAGCGAATGCTGCGCGACTGAAGTCGCCTGATAGACTAGATGCTTGGTCGGCTTATCATCTTGGCGTTCATCACCTTCATCGGTTCAATGCGCGAGATAATGAAGCGGCGCTTGTAATGTTCGAAAAAGCAATTGGCCTTGACCCGTCATTTGCACGCGCACATGCTGGGCTTTCGAGCGCACATTTTCAAAATGCCTTCTTACGATACAAACCGGACCGGACCACCGATACGCTGGCTGCGCGTCGGTATGCTGAACGAAGCGTTGAACTCGACCCGCTCGATCCAATGGCTAATTTCGCCATGGGCCGGGCCTATTGGATTGAAAATGACATTCCTGCAGGTATTGGCTGGCTCGACAGGTCAGTTTCTCTAAGTCCGAACTATGCACAAGGCATATATGCACGCGCATGGGCCAATACGATTATAGACAATCTCGATGCGCCGCGCAGCGATATTGACCTGGCGCTTTCGCTTAGCCCTCTTGACCCGTTTCGCTATGCGATGCTGGGCGTGCGAGGCCTTAATTATTTTGCTGATGGCGATCTGACGGCGGCGGCCAGGTGGGCGGACGAATCTGCCCGAGCCCCCGGAGCGCATGTGTTAATTGCTGCAATCGCCGTAGCGATTAACGCGGTCGCCGGCAATGATGAACAAGCTCAGCGATGGGCTGACAATGTTCGAAGGAGAAACCCGGAACTTCGTCAGGCGCATTTCTTCGAAGCCTTTCCCTATCCTGAGGGAGAAACGCGCAGGCGCCTTTCGACCGCCTTGGCGCAATATGGTTTTTAGGACTGCTCCAGTGTTTCGCGCTTCATCTCGAGCATAAGCCATTCATCTTCGCTTGCGGCAAGTTCAGCTTCCGCTGTTGTAAGGCGCTCAGCTTTTTCGTTGAATATTTTTGCATTACGCGTGAACAATTTGGGATCCGCCAATTCAATCTTGAGCAAGTGAATTTCATCATTAAGTGCTGCGATCTTTGTCGGCAGATTTTCGAGCGCATATTTTTCCTTGAAGGAGAGTTTTGATTTTACTGACTGAGTTTTCGGCGATTCATTTTCACTCCTCTTGCTCGCCGGCTTTTCTGTCAGCGTACGCGGTCCGGGCGCTTCGCCGCGTTGGGTTATCATATCGGTGTAACCGCCGGAATATTCAGTCCAGACGCCATCTCGATCTGAAGTATCTGGCGCAATAATTGACGTCACTGTGCGATCGAGAAAACTGCGGTCGTGGCTGACAATAATAGCCGTGCCGGCATAATCGGCGATCATTTCTTCAAGCAAATCGAGAGTCTCAATATCCAGATCGTTGGTCGGTTCGTCGAGAACGATAAGATTTGATGGTTTGGCAAGCGCAGCAGCTAGTGCGAGGCGGCCTCGCTCGCCGCCCGAGAGCGCCGTAACCGGCGTTCGCCATTGTTCCGGTTTGAAGAGGAATTCCTTCAAATAGGTCGCGACATGCTTGTTCTGGCCGCCAAAAGTCACCCAGTCGCTGCGTCCGTCCGTGATGGCGTCGGCAACGCGCGCATCCGGCGCCAGGCTTTCGCGCTTCTGGTCAAGCGAGATCATCTCAACATTCGCGCCGATCGAAACGGCGCCGTCATCCGGCGGCAGCTGGCCAGTTAACATTTTTAACAAGGTTGTTTTTCCGGCTCCGTTCGGTCCGACGATCCCGACACGGTCGCCGCGCCCTATCTCAATTGAAAAATTTTTGACCACGAAAATGGCATCGAATCTCTTTGAAATTTCATCTGCGACGATGACGCGTTTTCCCGAAGATGTTGCTTGATTCACCGAAAAGCTAACTGTTCCGGCAGTTTTTTTGCGTTCCCGGCGCTCAATTCTCAGTTCTGCTAGTTCGCGCATGCGCCGAACATTTCGCTTGCGGCGGGCGGTTACGCCATATCGCACCCAATGTTCTTCAGCGACGATCTTTCTGTCGAGTTTGTGCGCCTGCGATTCCTCTTCCTGCAGAATTTTGTCGCGCCATTCTTCGAACTTCGCGAAGCCCTCATTGATTGAACGGGTAACGCCCCGATCAATCCAGACTGTTCGCTGGGTCAGTCTTTCAAGAAACCGGCGGTCGTGGCTGATGAGAAGAATGGACGCGCGGGAAGCGGCAAGCCGGCCTTCCAGCAATTCGATCGCCGGAAGATCGAGATGGTTGGTAGGCTCATCAAGTAGAAGAATATCCGGCTCAATGGCGAATATTCGCGCGAGCGCTGCGCGTCGCGCCTCGCCGCCTGACAAATTCACGCATTTGGCTTCGGGGGTGATCCCGAATTCTTCATAAAGACGCGGCAACACGCCGTGGGCGCCGAGCGTGTCGAGGCTCGCCCCGACATAGTCTGCGACCGTCTTGAATTCGGTGAGATCCGGCTCTTGCGGGAGATAGGCGACGGTGGCGCCGGGGTCGAGATACCGCGTCCCGCAATCGGGCTCGACCAGCCCGGCTGCGATTTTCAGAAGCGTCGATTTTCCGGACCCGTTCCTGCCGACAAGGGCGATTCGCGCGCGCGGCTCGATTTCGAGGCTTGCCCCTTCCAGCAAAGGTTCGCCGCCGAAGGAGAGGCGGATTTCATCAAGGGTTAAAAGCGGCGGGGCCATGGCGCCGCGATGTAGGCGTTGGCGGCGATAGTCGCAATGCCGCCGATTTCATTAAGGCTGCGTCAGCGAAAATCGGCGAGCGTTCCTTCCATGGAAGCGCTAGAAACATATCTCCGGGAGACCGGGACGTCAGCGGATGATTTCGCCAAGCTGATTGGCGTCGATGCGGACGCCTTCGACATGATGCTTGAAGGAACTGCGCCGATTGAAACCTGCATCGCACGGCGGATGGTCGATGCGACCGGCGGCGCGCTGCAGCTTGACGACCTTGCAGGCGAGGAAGCGGATAGCGCCGCGTCCGTGATCGATTTCAGGGCGCAATTCGCCTCATCTGACGCCGCGGTGGACGCCGGCAGAGTTGGAAGACGTCCTTAGGGCGAGCATGTCGTCCTTGGCGGGGCGAGGCGGGCGGGCGATGAGCATCTGCCCCGCTTGGCCGCTGAGGCTGCGGCGGCGACCTATCTCGCCTTGTCTACGATTACGAGCCGTTCTGGCGCTGATCGTCTTGCGCAAGCTCTTCAGCCAGTTTTTTCAGAAATTCTCGAAGAGATGTCGGCGCCGGCTTCGCGCCATCGGCTGATTGCTGCTGAAGCTCTTGCAGCCGCCGAGCTTTATTTTCAGGAGACGCAGCAAAGGCGGCGCGCTTGACGTCGTCCTTGACGCCTGCTCCTGACTGAACAAACTCAGCGACTGGCGCGGCCCCGCCAAAGGCGCGGCGCTTTGCGACCCGCCACATCGACCGGCCTATGCGGGCGGCGTAATTTTCTTCGCTATCGCCAGTCATGATACCCCAAAAAATTGCTGCATATTCAGCAATTGCTCCTTCCGGTTGTATTCGACTCAAGCAAAAGTTGCACCGAAAGTCGCGTTCAACAGAAATTATAGCGGAAGGGACCTAATCAATGACTAAGGACGTTCGTAAAGAACAACTAAAACTTCTAAAATTTGAGAGAAAACTGGCTGGTCTAGCCGCCTTTTTCGCCACCACAGGCGTTGCTGCGGCCTCGGCGGCGGACAAGCTTAACGCCGAAGCAACCCTCAAAGCCTATCAGGATATCGAGGCGGCTCTCCTCAACCTCGCTGATGTGACGACGCACGCTCATGCCGCAATGGAGGCGAGCGTGGTTCAGGCGAGTGCGAACATGCTTCAAGCGGCCGGAGGCGGGCCGAAGGCGAGTGCGTCGGAGGCCGTCCGATCAGTTCTGGGTCTTGGATAACAATCGGTTTTTACGCGACGGCTCTGGCCGTCGCGACCACTCTTTGCGCTCTGGCGAATTCTCGCGATCTCCGTTTGGCGGCGATACTGTTCGCCGGCGGATGGGCGATGACGCTCTATTGGTATTTTTTTGATGGCGTGCGCGGCGTCAGCTGGGGCTATTCGCTGATTGAATGGGTGCAGTGCGCGATTTTCGTCCGGCTTGGAAAAGAGCGGCTGTTGTTTCGTCCGCTCGCCATGATCGGTTTTTTGTCTATTGTTTTCCAGACGGGATCCGCCCTGTTCTCGCTCAATCACTGGTGGACGGTTTTGATCATCAACCGGTTTTTTGATCTGGCGCTTTTATATAGCGTCCTTTGTTCAATATTCCGTATAAGGAAAAATGCCGAACGGGACTGGGTCGCCGGGCGTTGATCCATATCGGTTGAACGCAACTTCCCCTGAGTGCAAAATTAAGGGGGGAGACAGGGAATAATTGCGGTCAGAAACACTGTGGGCGGCTGCGGCGCGGCGCATGAGGGGTGCGCCGCCCTGCCGCGCCGTTTTTGCCTCGCACCGGCGGGGCCCGCCGATATTTCCGCACATTCGCCGAATTCCAGCAAAAAACCAGTGAAAACCGCGCCGAAAGGCGGGAATTCGCCCGCCAATATTAAGCCTTTCTCGAACAGTGGAATAAAGAATCGGCCTTCCAAAGCCTTAGTTCTTTCGCCAGCAAATCAGGCGAGGGTGGGGCGGAGACACGGAAAGGCAACGACATGATATCCAATATGCGAATTCGCGCCGCACGCTCTTTCGCGCTGCCGTTAGTTCTAATCGGTTCACCGATCCCGGTCTCCGGGTGTTCGAATATTGATGTTGTGCCCTATAAAGCGATAGCGACATCTGAAGTTTCAACCGATGCGCTATCGCCTCAACCCATGAAGGAGGAGAACGACGAAAAGTATTCGACGAGTTCGTCTGCGAAAAGCAGCCGGCACAGTACCAAAAATTATACGATCACCAGGGGTGAAGAAAATCAGCTCTGTCAAGAATTTGCATCGTTGTTGAATCGGTTGCCTCCGAGGCCTAAAATACTTGGAAATAATACTTGCTTTCCGCCTTTGCCGAAAAGCGGCAATCTTTCTCTCATTCAATTTGCACAATTAGATCCCAATGAGAATTTGGATTTAATCAAGGAAATTGAACTGGAAGATTGGTTTGTCCTTAATCCTGAAGAAAAACGAGAGATAGATTCTTGTCTAGGCGACCAGGAATGCCTCGACAAGCTTTGGGTTGAGCGTGATTGGTTGAGTGCTCGTGCGATGCGCATTATCGAGTCAGGCCTCTATCGCCTCCAGCGTGCGCAAGTCGATTTCGATAACGACGGCACCTTGGAAACTGTATATCTTACGCGAAATTATGCTGTTGCGGGGCTCCCAGGTAAAAGATTTGACGGGCCAAATTGTACGCTATGGGGCGATGGAATAGAGGAACCTGATCTTCGGATCTATTTCAGGCAACAAGATGAACCCGAATTGCACAAAAGATTCCGTTATGGATTATTGACTGATAGATTTATTCGATATGAGCGCCACACCTATCTAGTGACGGCGAATAATCCGACTTTCTCGATCAATGAATTTTTCAGGACCCGGCATCGAGACGGCGAACCGGAATTATCTAGCAAGAATATCTGCTACATTCATCCCACAAGACCGAACGCTAAGGAAGTAGAATGATTAGCTATCGCGCCGCACAAAGCAATTAAGGTGCATTAAACCCCTTTCGCGACGCCGCCTTACGGCGGCTCCTCAGGTTAAGGGCGCAAGGCGCCGTCTGCCCTTTCTCCAAATACACGAATTAGCGCCGCAAAATACATTTTTTCAGAGTCTTGAATGCGCGCCGGCGCTTCCTACCTCGTTTGGAGCGGGCGCAATTCCCGCGCGGCTCTTTGACATGTTCGTATCTATCGCGCGTCCGGCGGTTTTGCTGGCGCCGCGTTCTCTGTTTGCATGAGGCATCGTTCCGCGCGTATCACATAATTGCGCGTGAATCTGAA
>JAWKVJ010000044.1:0-21726 GCA_041398085.1 Parvularculaceae bacterium | reverse complement strand
CGACAAGGGTTCCGATTATGATGCCGGCGACGTAGTCGCCTGGAATTTGCGAGGCGAAAAAGGCTATCTCGCCCATATTGGCGTCGTGACAGATCAAATTGGCCCGTCAGGCAACCCAATGGTCGTGCACAATATTGGAGCAGGTCCGCAGCTAGAGGATGTACTTTTTTCCTGGAAAATGACGGGGCATTATCGGGCCGTCGTCAAAGAGGGTTGACCGCCGCAATTTTGACGGATGACGCGTTTTCTGCTAGAAGACTCCAGCGGCGTATCGCCGTTCTTCGACCTCAGCAGCAAACCCGTCCGTCCAAGCCGCCCCAGATTTGCGGGCCGCCGCTTTGACTGCGGGGGGCGGTGCTCGAATTCAAAAAAATTCGCACCAATTCACGAGAAGGAGCGTCATATGCGCAAAGTTCAACTTGGAAGATCAGGCCTCTCGGTCTCCCGTATCGGCTTCGGCTGCATGGGGCTCGCCGAATTCTACGGTGAGGCTTTATCAAACGCCGATGCTGAAAAAATACTGGATGCGGCGCTCGAGCGCGGCGTCAATTTCTTCGACACGGCGGACATGTACGGCGCGGGCCGCAATGAAGAGCAGCTGTCAGGCTTTTTGAAGCGGCGGCGAAAAGACGTTGTCGTCGCAACAAAATTTGCGATTCGCCGCGGCGAAAAAGGCGAATGGTTGGGACTGTCAAACGATCCTGCTTACATCAAGTCGGCGTGTGACGCTTCGCTGAAGCGCCTCGGCGTTGATCAGATCGACCTCTACTACATGCACAGGCGTGACGCTTCAGTGCCGGTCGAGGATTCTGTCGGTGCAATGGCGGATCTTGTAAGGGCCGGAAAAGTGAAGGCTATCGGCCTTTCCGAGGTGAGCGCTGATACGCTCAAGAAGGCGACCGCCGTTCACCCGATCGCGGCGTTGCAATCGGAATACTCGATCGTCACGCGTGTCATGGAAATTGAGATGATCCCGCTTTGCCGCGAGCTCGGCGTCTCGCTCGTCGCCTATTCGCCGCTCGGCCGTGGGCTTTTGACGGGCGCGTATCGCAGTGAAAAGGACTTTGGCGCCGGCGATTATCGCATGGCGGCAAATCCGCGTTTCACCGGCGGTGCGCTTGAGAAAAACATCAAGCTCGTCGATGAAATCGCCCGCATCGCCAAAATGAAGGACGCAACGCCCGGCCAGATCGCTCTGGCGTGGGTGATGGCGAAGGGAGACAATATCATCCCCATTCCCGGGACCAAGAGAACTGCCCGTCTCGATGAGAATCTTGGCAGCCTCGACATCGAGCTGACGGCGGAAGATATCGCCGCGATTGAACGCGCGGTTCCGCCCGAAGCAGTTGCCGGCGCACGTTATCCGGAAGCAAGCGCGACGACTCTCAACCAGTAAGTCCAACCAAACCTCTGACTTCTGAAGGTGTTGCGCCGCTCTCGCGCAGCGCCTTCAGAGTCTTTGAGCGATCGCGCTTGGCGAGTCGTTTGCCAGTCTCATCGGTAATCAGGGCGTGATGGCGGTAGACGGGATGCGGTAGACCAAGGAGGGCCTGTAGCAAAACATGGAGATGCGCGGCAGCGCGCAAGTCTTCACCCCGGATTACATGTGTTACGCCTTGCAGCGCATCGTCAAAAACCGACGCCAGATGATAGCTTGTGCCCCGAATCTTCCGGCCGATTACAACATCGCCGAAAATTTCCGGCGTAGCTGCGTTCCGGCGCAAATTTTTCCCGTTTATTTCTTCTTCGACAAATTGAAGCCTACCAAAACTCTCGCCGAGAACAACGCGTGATCTCGCCATCGATAAGCGCCACGCAAATGACGCCCCTGAATCGAGGAGCGCTTGTTCTTCGTCGCGCCCGAGACGCTCGCCAATGAATGCAGGACCTTCGGGACCATGTAGCGCTAGATGCGGCGCGCGCGCGATTTCATCCAAGACCTCCTTGCGCGTTCTAAAACAACGATAGACGAGCTCACGGTCGATCAATCGACAGAGCGCGGCGTCATATTCGGGGAAATGCTCCGACTGGCGGCGCACGGGCGCCCCCCATTCTATTCCAAGCCAGCGAAGGTCCTTTAGAATAGCGCTTTCGAACTCCGGCCGGCAGCGGCCGGCGTCGATGTCTTCGATGCGCAAAACAAAACGGCCGCCTTTCGCTTGCGCCGCGTCAAATGCCGTAAGGGCGGAGAACGCATGGCCGAGATGCAAAAAACCCGTTGGCGACGGTGCAAATCGTGTGACGAATTCAGGCATGATGCCCTCTACCATACGGCGAATGCCCGCTCCAATTCGCGTTTGCAGCCTGACATATTGCGCTGGTAATATTCACGGAAGGCGGCGGCGAGGGGCGCATGGCTGGAGACATTCCAGATATTGATCCCGGTGATGGCGGGGGCGTTGACGATACGATCAGGCCGAAAACCGCGGGACCTGCCGCGGCAGGCGGATCATGCCTGTCCTGCGGGGCAGCACTTTCCGGTGAGTTCTGCAGCCGATGCGGACAACGCAATGACGACATGCGCCGGAGCTCGCTGTCACTTTTCCGGGACTTTCTGGAGGACACTTTCAGTTTCGACTCTCGCATGTGGCGAACGCTTGGCTTGATGGCCGCGCAGCCCGGGCTCGTTCCAAGTAATTATTCTCACGGGAAGAGGTCGCGCTATACGCCGCCGGTTCGATTGTTTTTAGTCGTCAGCTTTCTCTTCTTCCTGACGCTCGGTTTTACGAAGACCTATTTTATCGCGCTCGAAGTAACAGAAAAAACCCCAGACCAAATCGCCGAGGAGAAAGCGCGAGTCGAGGAAGTCATAAAAGCAGCGGGACAGGAGACCGCGGCAAAGCTCGCCGCCGCCAAAGAAGCGGCGGGCGATAATACTGTCTCGATTGCCGGAGAAGATATCAATTGTAATATCAATGTGAAAACGCGGTTTTTTATTCGCGCGAAAGATCTGAAGGTCGACGAAAAGAAGTGGAGGGAATGCGTCGATAGCGTTTCGAAAGCGGCTGATAAGGCGATAGATGAGTCTGATGAAGCCGAATCAACGCCGTTTAATCCGGAAGGCGCTGCAGACAAGAAGGACAAAGCGAAGAGAGCGGCTGATCGCATCGTCGGCGGCGTCGGACAAATGGTCACCAATCCGTCTGCCTTCAACAATGACGTCAACGAGTGGCTGCCTCGGGTCATGTTTTTCATGGCTCCGGTTTTGGCGCTTCTCTTAGCCCTCTTCATTCGGGGAAAGGACGCACTCTTTTTCGACCATCTTGTTCTCTCGCTCTATAGCCACGCTGCGGGGTTTTCTGTCGTGGGGGCCGCGATTGTCGCCGGGCAATTTGGGTTCAGGGCGGCGTTTCCCATCGCCGTTATTGCAACCTCATTTTATTACATCGCAGCGTTGCGCCGGGCCTATCACCGTGGATGGGTCAAGACTATTTACACGGCGGCTTTTACAGGACTGCTGTATATCCTCATCCTGACGACTACCGTCGGCGGGATTATTTCCAATCAGATTTGGCGGGCGGGTTGAGGGCGAAAGCAAAATATGGCGAATGCTGACATTATTGGAATGGTCGCTGCGGTTCTGACCACTTTGTCATTCGCGCCACAGGCGCTTCACGTTATTCGAACCGATGACACGAAGGCGATTTCGTTGACGATGTATGTGCTTTTCGTGACGGGCCTTGTTTGCTGGGAAATTTACGGCCTGCTCATTCACTCGGTACCGGTCATCATCGCAAATATTGTTACGATTGCCCTCGCTCTTATCATCCTAACGCAAAAGATAAGACATGTGCTGGCGGAACGCGAACGCGTTAATCCATAGAAGCCAGGAGGAGGGCGCACGCTTTGTTTGTCCAGGCCGAGAATTTCTCTGAAAACGCACTTGCCAGGTTTCGCGATCTGCAACGCCTCTCGTTTTCGATTCTGGAAGAGCGTGCGGCCAAGCTGCACGAGGGTGAAACGGAAAAAGAAGTGGCGCGCGACTTGGTGAAGCAGTACCGGGCCGCCGGCTTCACGTCATTTTTTCACTTGCCTGTCGTTCTGTTCGGCAGTCGGACGGCGCTTCCGGGCGACTGGAAAATTGGAAATTTCTACCCGAAAAAAAAGAAGCTCGGCGAGGGCGACAGCGTCATTATGGATGCTGCGCCCATTAGCAGCGGCTTTCTGGTCGATACGTCCTATTCGTTCTGCCTTGGTGAGAATGTCGCGCACAGAGAGATGATGGGCGCGCTTTCGGAATTCAGAGATTCTATTTGTAAGGCCGTAAATGCCGGCAAATCGTTCAAAGCGATCGCCGAAGACGTAGAGGCGCGGTTCGGCGAGCTAGGGTATGAGCCAGCGCATGGAAAGCACCCAGGCGCTGTCCTGGGCCATCGCACGGTCAAATTGCCTGCAACGCCGTTCAACTGGCGTATCAACGGCTTCGACGGACTTGCTCTGTCGTGGTTCCTGGCGAAAGACGGATTCGCGAAGGGATCAATCGGCCGCCGCTCACCACTCTGGAATTCTTCGCCAGCGTCCAATCACGCGCCGCATAAAGGGTTGTGGCTCGTCGAACCTCACGCCGGGGCTGGCGAAATTGGCGCGAAATGGGAAGAAATTCTGATCATAGACAAAGAGGGCGCGCGCTGGCTCGATTCCGAACCGCCTCATGTCCGCCAGTGGCGGAATATCAAATCAGGGAAAAGCTACCTGCCGCTGCAATAGCCGGGTGGGTATCAGGCAATGCGCATCAGGATGACGCCGCCGAGGATCAGTGCGGACGCGCCGAGCCGCCAGTGTGATGCGCGCTCTCTCAAAATGACAGTTGAGATTACAAGCGCAAACAGAATGCTCGATTCGCGCAAGGCTGCGACGGCGCCAATCGGCGCTTTCGTCATCGCCCAGATGATGAGCCAGTAGGCGCCTAGCGACAAGGCGGCTGCAAGAGCGCCATGTGGAAGCTCTCTTACGATTTCGAACGTTCGCTCCTTGCGAACAGCGGCATAGACGAGGCTTATTGCGAGACCATCGAAAATGAACATCCATACGATGTAGGTTCCCGGTGTTGAAGCTCCGCGCGCGCCGATCGCATCGACGACCGTGTAGCCCGATATAAACGCCGACGTTGCGAGCGCCCAAAACACGGCCTTGCGGTCAAGGCTGCCGGTAGATGATCCGCCGCGGAATGCCATGAGCCCTATGCCGAGGGATAGCACCGCGACGCCTGACCAAAGAAACGGCCCCATCGTTTCGTGGAGAAGAAACAGGGCGATCATTGATGATAAAAGCGGCGCTGCGCCGCGTGCGAGCGGGTAAACCTGCCCGAGGTCTCCGGCCGTATAGGCGCGAATGAGAAAAATCTTATAGCCAGTATGCAGTGCGGCTGATGCGAATATCCACGCCCAGGTCGTCCCCTGCGGCATATTCACAAAGGGAAGCGCTGCAAGGGCTATTAGCCCCTGCGCCATCCCGAGTGCTGAAATTGAGAAGAACCGATCTCCGCGCCCTTTGATGAGCGCGTTCCACGCTGCATGCATGGATGCGGCGATTAGGACGACAGTGAATACCGTGCTGGACAAGAATGTTTATTCCACAGCGGTTGCATTCATGACGAGATGCATGGCGTCGGCGCTGCGAATCATCAGCGATGCGAGGTCTCTTGGCGCGTATGGCGTGTCGCCCTTGAGCCAAAGCCGAATGAATCCGATTTCGATTTCTGCAAGGTGCAAGGCCGAATTCGCTGATCGACCAGGCGAGCGATCAGCAATGAGTTCAGCAAGGGCGCGGGTGATGCGCATCGACAAGGCTCCGTCAAGCGCTTCAATTGCGCCCCGCCGGTTTTCCATGAAGTGGCTAAGGACGGCGCTAAGTTTTTCGCTGTCTCCGTTTCCGGTCACCGCATCTGCAACAACGCCGAGCGGGCCGCGTATTGCAGTTATCAGAAGCGAGTCCCTGCTGTTAAAATGCTCATAGAAAGTCGATCGTGCGACGCCCGCCTTGTCCAATACTTCTGCGACCGGGGGCCTCAATTTTCGTTTTGACAGGATGAGACCGTTAAACGCCTCAATAATGGAGGCGCGAACAGGGTTTGTGTCTTTGGTCACGCTTGATGCCTCCGACCGGCGGGAGGCGGACTTTTAGCACGAAAAGTCCGTTTTCCATTTCGCTGCGCTGTCTATTTATGAGTTCGAAGAGTCGATTGCATCAGTTGAAAGGACCTACAACATGGAAGAGCGGCTTGGGGACAGCAAACTTGAAGGTCGCATTGTTGGCGCGGTGATGGCGGCGGCGTCAGTGTTGACGGTCGTATTCATGGCGCACCATCCGACTTCCCGGGATCAAGTTGCGCTGGCGCCGCCGGTCCACGGGGCCTTGATGATCCTCATCCTGATCGCATTCACTGGATATCTTAGATTTTGCATGCTGCGCGGCACGAAATGGCTCGCCATATTGGCCGGGTTGGTTGCATTTGGAGTCGGGACGATCGCCAACCTTCTTGCCGCTACAATCAACGGCTTCGCAGTTCCGGCGCTGGTTGAGCGGAACGCCTCTGACGATCTCTATTTGTTGAGTTGGGAGCTCAATCAGGCGCTCGCCTATGAAGGCGCCTATGCAGTCTCAGCAGCGTTCATTCTGTGGGGCGCTGATATGCTCGCCCGCGAACGGGGATTAGGCCGTCTCATTGGCGCTGCGGGAATTATCGCCGGGACGGCGCCAGCATTTCTGCTGGCTACGGGAGCAATTGACATGCATGTGGCCGGCGCCTTGATCGTCTATTCAACCCAGGCCGCCTTCGGCGTCATCATTAGTCTGTGGATGATGCGCGGCAGCGCATGACCTTTACGCTCCGGCGCCGCCAACGGTCAGCCGGTCGACCTTGATCGTCGGCTGGCCGACCCCCACTGGAACGCCCTGACCCGCTTTGCCGCAAACGCCAACGCCTGGATCCAGCTTGAAGTCATTGCCGATCATCGAAACGCGCGTCAGCACGGTCGGTCCGTCGCCGATCAACGCCGCGTTCTTGACGGGTCTACCGATCTTGCCGTCTTTGACGCGATAGGCTTCGGTGCAATTGAAGACGAATTTGCCGGAAGTGATATCGACCTGGCCGCCGGAGAAATTGACCGCGTAAATGCCGTCCTTCACGGTGCGGATGATTTCTTCAGGTTCTTTGTCGTAACCGGCGAGCATGAAAGTGTTCGTCATTCGCGGCATTGGCTGGCAGGCGTAGCTTTCGCGCCGACCGTTGCCGGTGACGGGTACGCCCATCAGCCGCGCATTGAGGCGGTCCTGCATGAAACCTTTTAGCACGCCGTCTTCGATGAGCGTCGTGCGCGATGTCGGCGTTCCTTCGTCGTCGACGGTGAGAGAGCCGCGCCGCGCAGACAGCGTTCCGTCGTCGACGACGGTGACGCCCTTGGCGGCGACGCGCTCACCGAGCCGCCCAGCGAAGGCGGATGTCTTCTTGCGGTTGAAGTCGCCTTCAAGGCCATGGCCGACGGCTTCATGGAGAAGCACGCCGGTCCAGCCGGGCCCGAGCACGACTTCCATATCGCCTGCGGGCGCGGCCTCCGCTTCAAGATTGACGAGCGCCTGACGGAGCGCCTCATCGACATATCCTTGCCAGGCCTCGGGGGCGATGTAGCGCGCATAGCCTTCGCGGCCGCCAGCGCCGTAGCTCCCCGATTCCTGACGGTCGCCGACGCCTGCAGTGACAGACACATTGATGCGAATGAGCGGCCGGATATCGCGGATGATTTCACCTCCGGCGCGAACGATCTCAATCGCCGTCCATTCGCCTGACAGCGACGCCGAAACCTGCCGCACCCGATTGTCCTTCGACCGGGCATATTCGTTGATGTCGGCGAGGAGCTTCGATTTTGCCTCAAAGGGGAGGGCGTCGAGCGGATTGTCGTCGGGATAGAGCTTGACGTTCGTTCTCGCGGGGCCGGCAGAGATTGTGCCGCCGCGGCCGGATTTCACCGCCTCAATCGCGCCGGCAGCGCGCTTCAACGATTCTTCGGAAAGGTCGGAGGAATGAGCGTATCCGGTCGCTTCGCCGACGACGGCGCGAAGGCCAAATCCTTGTCCGACATTGTAACTCGCGGTTTTGAGGCGGTTATCGTCAAAGACGAATGCCTCCGATTGCGAATATTCGAGGAACAGTTCGCCGTCGTCAGCGCCTTTGAGCGCATTGTCGAGAATTGACTGGGTCCGCGCCTCGTCGAGGCCGGCCTTGGAAAAAAAGAGGGACTGGGTCATTGGGCGAAGGTAGGGGGCGCTGCCTCCTCCGGCAATGCTGCTCGCCGACATGTCATCCCGAAGCTAGCGTGGCTGGTCTGCGACCTTTTTCCGCTTTGCGGCGGTGACGGGCGGGCCGCAGTCGCCCTATAAGGGTCCCAGTCCATTGACCTTTGCGTCAGGCGCCACGAGGGGCGACCGCGGAGACAGGTGCGATCTGGACAGCCGGCCGCAGGGGCGTCTAAGAGGGCTTCATGAAGAGACTGATCGCTGGATTGACCGCCCCATTGCGACCGGCGCGATGGGATTGACTGCGGCTTTGGCCGAAGACGGCGTTAACACGGGACCCATGATGGCGGCTCCGGCATGGTGCCGCTTACCGACTCGCTCGCCAGGCAGGTGCACTTTTTCACAATGGCGTCCTGACGCCGATCATCGTCGTCATCACGCTTTTCTTGGCGCTGCTCCTCTGGGTCGTCTATCGCTACAATGCGAAGCGCAATCCCGTGCCGCAGAAATTCAGCCACAACACGCTGGTTGAGATCGTCTGGACTGGCGTGCCGTCATCATCCTTTGGCGATTGCGCTGTTCTCTTCGACCTCCTCTTCAAGGAAGATATCATTCCTGACGGCAAACAGGTCGTTGCGACGGCTGACGGTTCGACCGCCAATTTTTCCTTCGCCAATGATTTTCCGCCTTCCCGGATGGTCGTTACAGGCGAGCATGTGCAGGTCTTGAAGGTTCGGGCGGCGACGTGAAGGGCCTTTCACAGGGCAAGGACTATACGCTTGCAGGACTCGGTTCGCCGGAAGTGACGGTGAAAATGAAGGAAACCGGCGGCAGGCGACCGCATCGTCATTCGGGCTTACCGCAGCCTTGTCGGGCGCCCCTGGCGCAAAAGAAATCGTTCTTGCCCCGTCGCTGACCATCAAGGTCATCGGCTTCCAGTGGGGCTGGGCCTACTCCTATCCCGACTACGGTGATTTCGAATTTACGGCGCTTCAGCTCCCGAAAGAGAAGACAACAAAAGAACTTTATCACTACGAGACTGACAATCATGTCGTCATTCCGGTCAGTGAGACGATTCGAATTGTGACGACGGCGCGCGACGTCATCCATTCATGGGCGCCGCCCCCTTCGCGATCAAAATCGACGCCATTCCGGGCCGGCTTAACGAGACCTGGTTCAAGGCGGACAAGGTCGGCATGTATTACGGCCAATGCTCGGAAATCTGCGGCGTCCGCCATTCAGCGATGCCGATCTCGGTCGAAGTCGTAAGCCGCGCCGACTTCGAAAAATGGGTCGACCAGCAGCGCGCTGAAAACGGCATGGAGCCGATGTTCTCTGGCAAGGTAGCGGCTGCGGATTCGGACAACGAGACGACGCTTGCAGCGGCCGACGCTGCTCCGGCGGCGCAATAGTTCACGACTGTTTAAGGGCAAGGACGAAGGTTCGACATGGCTGACACACATTCACACGGCGCCCACGCTGACGCACATGGCCACGCCGATCACAAGCCGCCATTTTTGGTGCGCTGGCTGTTTTCGACGAACCACAAGGACATCGGGACGCTTTACCTCGTCTTTGCGATCATTACGGGCGTCATCGGCTACCGCGATGTCGGGTCTGATGCGTTGGGAACTCGCGGAACCGGGCATCCAGATCCTCAACTGGTTTGTGGGCCCGGACGAAGCGGCGGCTGAGAATTTCTACAACGTTCTCATCACCTATCACGGCCTCATCATGATCTTCTTCATGGTGATGCGGCAATGATTGGCGGCTTCGGCAACTGGTTTGTGCCGATCATGATTGGCGCGCCGGACATGGCCTTCCCGCGTATGAACAACATTTCGTTCTGGCTTTATGTCGCCTCGGGCGCATTGCTGACGATGTCGTTTTTTGCGCCGGGCTATCAGTCATTCCTCGGCTTCTGCGGCGGCTGGGTGATGTATCCGCCTTTGTCGTCCACAGCAGGTCACCCTGGGGCTCGGCGATGGATCTCCTGATCCTGTCGCTTCATCTCGCGAGGCGCTTCTTCGATCCTCACGCCATCAATTTCATCACCACGATCTTCAACATGCGTGCGCCGGGCATGACGCTTCACAAGATGCCGCTGTTCGCGTGGTCGGTGCTGGTGACTGCGTTCCTGCTCGTTCTGTCGCTGCCGGTTCTCGCTTCGCGCCATCACCATGCTGTTGACGGATCGCAATTTCGGCACGGCCTTCTTCGACCCGTCAAAGGGCGGCGACCCGCTGCTCTTCCAGCACCCTTCTGGTTCTTTGGCCATCCTGAGGTTTACATCCTCATCCTGCCAGGCTTCGGCATGATCTCGCACATCGTCTCTACCTTCTCGAAGAAGCCGATCTTCGGCTATCTCGGCATGGCCTATGCGATGGTGGCGATCGCTTTGTCGGCTTCATCGTCTGGGCGCACCACATATACGGTCGGCCTCTCGGTGAACATGAAGGCTCATTTCGTTGCCGCGACCATGGTCATCGCCGTGCCGACCGGCATCAAGATTTTCTCGTGGATCGCAACGATGTGGGGCGGCTCGATCGAGTTCAAGACGCCAATGCTGTGGGCGATCGGCTTCATCTTCTTGTTTACGGTTGGCGGCGTCACGGGCGTCGTTCTCGCCAATGCCGGCGTCGATCACTACATGCACGACACCTACTATGTTGTCGCGCACTTCCACTATGTGCTGTCGCTCGGCGCGGTTTTCGCGATTTTCGGCGGCTGGTATTACTGGTTCGCCAAGATGACCGGCAAAATGTACCGCGAATGGCTCGGCGCGGCGCATTTCTGGATCATGTTTATCGGCGTCAACCTCATCTTCTTCCCGCAACATTTCCTTGGTTTGCAGGGCATGCCGCGCCGCTATGTCGACTACCCGGAGGCCTATGCGCACTGGAACATGGTATCGTCGATTGGCTACGCCATTACGCTTGTCGGTATGGGCGTCTTATTCATCGCGATGATCGATGCGTTTTTCATTTACAAGCGCCGCGCGCCGGCCAACCCGTGGGGCGTCGGCGCGACGACTCTCGAATGGACACTGCCGTCGCCGCCGCCGTTCCACCAGTTCAACGAACTGCCGCGCTTTGACAAAGGCGACGCCCACGCTTTCCACTAGGCTTGGCTTCCTGCGGAAAAATTCAACCCCGGCGGGCGACCGCCGGGGTTTTTCGCGTCTGCGAAGCGGGGTTTTTAGCTGGCGGCGCCGGCAAAATGCCGTTAACTATTTGACCGGGCGGCCGGAGCGGGGGTTCCGGCCATGGGCGCGGCCCTTGTTCTTGGGGTAGCGCTGATTGAGCAGCAACGGAGGGGCTAGTGCTCGAAGCTATCATGAATGACGTCGTCGGCGTTTTTAAGTCGACATTCCTTGGCGGGGACCTCATCGGTCTCGCGATCGCCGCCGGCGCAATTATCGTAGCCGCTATGATTATGCAGCGTGGAAGCCAGATCGGATCGATGACCTTGTTATCGCTGGTCCTGTTCGCGCTCGGAGGTTTTATCCGTGCTGTCATGCGCGGGCCCGTCGCCGGAGACGGGGGATCGGTTGCGACCGAGACCGGCCAGCGCGCCATTGGCCAAATCAATACGAGCTGGATGCATTTCGCCGATATGCAGGCCGGAACGCTACTTGCCTATTTCATCGCCTTCATGATCCTCATCCTGATCATTTTCGCGGTTAAGTCGGCTGCGACTGGCGGCCACTGATATAGCCTGCGCAGGGGGATCGGGGCCGCAGGTCTTGAGCCTGCGGCCCTTTTTCATTTGGGTCTCTCCCTATTTGAACGGCGGGCGCAGTTGAGGCATAAGCCCGCCCTGTGAGCCTCGCCATGAACAACAAATCGGCTGCTGAACCCGGGCATTATTTCGCGCTGTTGAAGCCGCGCGTCATGTCTCTCGTCATCTTTACGGCCTTTGTCGGCATGATGGCGGCCGTTGCAGGTGGGTCGAGCCTTCACCCGGGCCTTGCCGCCATTTCAATCCTGGCAATTGCAGTCGGCGCCGGAGCGTCCGGCGCCCTCAATATGTGGTGGGACGCAGACATTGACGCCGTCATGGCCCGGACTGCGCTTCGGCCGATTCCGACGGGCTTTATCCACAAATCGGAAGCGGCGGGATTCGGGCTTCTTCTGTCTGGGCTTTCGGTGGCCCTGCTTGGCCTCGCATCCAATTATGTCGCGGCCGCGCTTCTCGCTTTCACAATATTCTTTTACGTCGTCATCTATTCAATGTGGCTCAAGCGCTCCACGCCGCAAAACATTGTCATTGGCGGAGCAGCCGGCGCGCTCCCGCCGGTCGTCGCGTGGGCTGCCGCGTCCGGGACGGCGCCGCTCAACGCATGGATCCTGTTCGCGATTATCTTCCTCTGGACGCCCCCGCATTTCTGGGCGCTCGCCTTGTATCGCGAGGGCGATTACGCCCGCGCCGGTGTGCCAATGATGCCAAACGTCGCCGGCGAGGAATCGACCAAGAGGCAGATTCTCATCTATTCAATTGTCCTGGTGCTTGCCGGGCTTGCTCCGTTTGCGACTGGCCTTGGCGGGCCCTTTTACCTCGCCGTCTCATCGGCTTTCGGCGCAGGGTTCATCATGCTCGCCTGGCGCGTCTTCACAGCGCCGCCGCGCTCAAAGGATGCGGCGAAGAGCCTATTTGCTTTTTCGATCATTTACCTCTTCGCTGTGTTCGCCGCGCTACTCGCGGAAGACCTTTGGACGCTTTATGGCCGCAGCTGACGACAACCTCTCGCCCGAAGCGAAGAAAAGCCGGAACAGGCGATCAATCGCCATCGCACTCGGCCTCGGCGCATTCATTCTCATCGTCTATCTGACGACTATCATCCGCATCAGCGTCAATGTCGGAGGGGCTGGATCGTGAACGGTCCAGCCAAGCGCAACAGAACTGCGGCGCTGATCGCGCTGTCGATGTCAGGCGGAATGCTGGCGCTTTCGTTTGCTGCTGTGCCGCTCTATCGCGCCTTCTGTCAGGTAACGGGATTTGACGGGACAACTCAGCGGGCGGAACAGGCCGCCGATCGCGTCGTCGCGCGAAAAATTACGGTGCGATTTGATTCAACTACCGACCCTGGTCTTCCCTGGCTGTTCAAGCCAATGCAGGTCGATCAGACCATTCATATCGGCGAGACAGGCCTTGCTTATTTTGAGGCCAAGAATCTTACCGACCGCCCGATCACGGGGAAGGCGAGCTATAACGTCTCCCCTGCCAAGATGGGCGTCTACTTCAAGAAGATCCAATGTTTCTGCTTCGACGAGCAGACCCTTGCGCCGGGCGAGGACGTGAAAATGCCGGTTACCTATTTCATCGACCCCAAGATCGTCGATGACCCCGACCTTGATGACGTGCAGACCGTGACGCTCGCCTATACTTTTTTCCCCTGGGACGACCCGGATGCAGACGCCGCAAAGGCCAAGGGCTCAAAATAGGCGGGAAATGTCGCAGCCGAACCGCGCCTAAGGGCTTGGAATCTCTGGCCGCTGAAGGGTATAGACGAGCAAACTGAGGGAATCGAAGAGGGGCAAATGGCCGGAGCTGAGGTCAAGCACCAATACCATCTCGTCAATCCGAGCCCGTGGCCGTTCATCGGCTCGATGGCGGCTGTCGTTATGATGACGGGCGCTGTCACGTGGATGCATTCCGGAACCGGATCCGGGCTCGTGCTCGGGCCCGCGAATGAGGCTGGGAAGCATATCGTCGAACTGAAGGGCAATTGGCTTTTCCTGCTCGGCCTCGCCGGCGTCCTCGTGACGATGATCGGCTGGTGGCGCGACATCATTCTTGAAAGCCTTCGCGGCGAGAACACGTCGACGGTCGTGCGCCTTGGCCTCCGCTACGGCATGATCCTCTTCATCGTCTCGGAAGTGATGTTTTTCGCGGCGTGGTTCTGGGCGTTTTTTGGCGCTGCCCTTTTCCCGGGCGCCGGCCACGCGATCTTGCTTGGCGATGGCGCGCAGATGACGAACCTCAACGGCGACCCTGCGTTTCTCGGCAATGATTTGCGTCTTCACTTCACAGGCGGCATGTGGCCGCCGAAGGGCATTGATCCGCTCGATCCCTGGGGACTGCCGCTCATAAATACGCTGATCCTGCTTCTTTCGGGCACGACAGTCACCTGGGCGCACTACGCAGTGCAAAAGGGCGACAACAAGGGCCTCGTTCAGGGTCTCGTTGTAACGATCATCCTTGGCGCCTTTTTCACCTTCCTTCAGGCGACGGAATATTCCGAGGCTTTGACGGGCGGCATGTTCAAGTTCTCCGGCGGCGGCATCTATGGCGCCTCGTTCTTCATGGCGACTGGTTTCCACGGCATGCACGTCGTCATCGGGACGATCTTCCTGACCGTGTGCCTATTCCGCGCGCTCGCGCACCAGTTCACGCCAGACCGCCATTTCGGATTTGAGGCGGCGGCCTGGTACTGGCACTTCGTTGACGTCGTCTGGCTTTTCCTGTTCGCGTTCATTTACGTTCTCGGCAATCAGGGACTGCTCTAACAAGAGCGGAAAAGGAGGGTTTATGTCGAAGGCCCTCTCGTTGAAAACGATTTCCAGACTTGTCGCATCCGGCGGGTTCCTTCTGCTCGCCGGTTGCCTCGTTTCAAAAGAGCCGATGCTGTCAGCGTCGAACGGCGCAGCGACGCCGCTCGCAATTGGCCGCTATGACGCCTGCAACGGCGAGACTGGAAGCAAAAAAGCGCCTGAGTGCAATCCGATCGATGTCAGCGTCAGTGGGGACGGACTCTATTCCTTTTCGTTGCCTGAAGAAGAATCCGTGTCTGTGCGCTTTGGCGAGCTTGATGGCGGCGGTTACGCTGTTCAAATAAGCGATAATGACGGTTACGAATATTATTGGGGCTCGCAGAACGGCGACGTCTTCAAGCTTGTGATGATCTGGTGCGCCGATCTGTCCCAGGACGTCGTTGATGCTCTGACCGGCTCAGGTGCTATGACGGCGGACGAAAAGCGCCAGACTTGTACAGCAAATACGCCCGACGCCGTGTTTGAGGCCGCCCGCGCCTATCGCGACGGAAAAACGAACGCAAAATGAAAAATTGGCTGACTTTGACGCCGGTTGTCGAAAACAAGGAACCTGAATGACCGTTACCCGCCGGTTTCGCCGCTCGCCGTCGGTCTTTCAGGAAAATGTCCCCGATGCGGCCAAGGCGCACTTTTCAAATCATTCATTGGACCTCAAGGATCGTTGCGACGTCTGCAACTCGATCATTCAAAAGGCTGACGCCGGAGATGGGCCTGCCGTTTTCATCATGTTCATTGTCGGCTTTGTCGCCGTCGCAATTGCGTTCATTGCTCGCTTTGCATTTTTTGCTTCGATCCTTGTGTCGTTCCTGATTTCGCTTTCGCAGCGATAGCACTGTCATTGTTATTATTGCGGCCGTTCAAGGCGACGCCTTCGTAGCGGCCATCATAAGCACAAGGCGGAAGAAGGCCGTCTTGAAGAGTGCGATTCTTCGATCCTCCGGCCAGGCTCTTCAATAGCGACTATTGTCGCTTTGGTTAATTCTTGGTTTCGCTTTGGAACGGCAGCTTCAACGCCTCAAGTGGAAGCGTGCGCTGATCGCCGAGACGCAAGAACGCCTGTCGGAGCCCGGCGATCCCTTGAAGACGCGATGGCGCGCAGCGTCGGCGAGTTCGATGGAATACCAGCCGGTGTTCGTGAAAGGAGTACCCAGAATATCCGAAGCGCAGCTGCCTCGAATATATGAGGAGAGCCGGGCGCTTTTGTTTTCACGCCGCTGAGAGAAGCCGGGGCGATCGTCTTGTATATGTTGACCGCGGGTTCGTGCCGCAAAAGCTTGTTGACGGAGCAATGCGCGTGCGGCAGCGAAATCGAAGGGCCGGTGCGCATTGAAGGGCTGTTCATGCGCCGCAGAGCGCCCCACTGGTCCGGCTGCTCCGGTGCGCCCCAAAGACCAGCCCAGGGACACCTTTCTTCATGCGCGATCCCGAAATATTGGCTGCTGCGCATTCCTTTGAAGGCCGCCTTCCTTTTTACATAGACAGTTCAGGTTCAGAGAACGCCGCGCCATGGCCGAAGGGGGACGACAATTGTCGACTTCCCCAAATCGCCATCTGGAATACGCGTTGATTTGGTTTCGGCCTCGCGGCCGCGCTTGTCGGCGTTTATGTCGCATTTTCGATTTCTTTTCAGCGACGCTGATCGCAACTTCTATCCGATGAAGACTTGCTCGCGTCGACGGTTTTCAGCAATCTTGCTGAGCCGCAATCATGATTTCAGAAAATGTCCTTGAACTACTACTTGACGCCTCGCTAGTCATACGCACCATGCTTTTGTAGCAATGGGCTTACGCTCTGCTTGGAGTGGTCCAGCCATCGCGCCAAAGGGGACGCTGCCACACCGAACCGTATTCTTATGGATGGCGATCATGGTTGTCAGGTGAGTTCCGCATTTATCGTTCATCCGACAAAGCCTGGCGTCTTTGGGCGAAGTTCTCGCCAATCCATTTTTTTCTCCGGATCGACGGCGTGGGCGCTTTTGCGCTGAGGGCGGCTACTATTTGTGGAAGCGGCGCCTTCCTTGAAAAACATCGCGGGCCCTTCATCGTTTTTTGTTGGCGGCCTGATTGTCGCCGGAGTGCTTGCCGTCATGCTGCCGGGACGCGTCATGCGTCTCGCGTTGTATTCGGCAACTAACGCTGTCGGCTTCCAATCCATGTCAGATGTATGTATGGCGCGTATATGCAACCACTCAAATATTCTGATCAGCATGCCGAACGCCTGCTTCGGCCGACTCTTATTACTGGTTTTTCTGAACGCGTGGACACCGCCCCACGATCATCGAAAAGGCTCCGCAACTCCGGAACGGCGGATACATCGTTGATTTCTGGGGCGCTGGATATGATGTCGCTGAACGCATGGGTTCTTAAGGACGCCATCCACGCGGCGGGCTAGCGTAGAACGGTGCGCATCGTCAATGAAAGCGGAAGACGGATCGCCGGGATTTTTTCCGCCGATGTTTTTCGCCGCATGACGAAAGGCCGCTATACGAGCGTTTTGCGCGCGACCTTGTCAGAGATCGTGTGTACGGCGCGATTGAAGGGCCGCGTCGAAATACTTTTTGGAGACAGTGTTTCGGCGGTTGAGGAGCGTGAAGATTGGGCGTTTCGGTTCGCTTCGAAATAGCGCAACCGCGCCGCTTTGATCTCGTCGTCGGCGCTGACGGGACTGTATCTTCGCGTATCCGTACGCTCGCCTTTGGTCAGGAAGGGATTTCGAGCGGTTCTCGGCTATCGCGTTGCGGCGTCTGAATGTCCGGATTATCGCCTCGCGACGAACTTGCCTATGTGAGCTTTTTCACGGTCTGATGTCAGCAGCAAGGTTTTACGCTCAAGGACGGGCGAACGACATTTCTACTCATCTTCGTCGATGAGCTTTTGAACGGCTAGCCCGCATGGAGAGCGGCGAAGGTGCTGATGCTTGCGGCAGGTGTCGCTGGCGCTACCGGAATGCGACGCCATTTTAAGCGCGATGGAGAATGCCAGCGATTTCTATTTCGATCCGGTCAGCCAGATCGTCATGGAAAACTGGTCGAAAGGCCGGACCGCGCCGGTCGGCGACGCAGCAGCCTGCGCTTTCGCTTTTGGCCGCATGAGGGGACAAGTCTTGCGATGACTGAGAGCTATGTACTCGCCGGAGAGCTTGCGGCTTCGAAGGGAGATTACAAATCCGCTTTTGCTGGCTATCGAACTCGTCTCGCGCCGCTTGCGAGGAAGCAGACGTCAGCTGAAAGTTCGCTGCGTCATTCGCGCCGAAGACCGCGCTTGGTCTTGCCGTCAGGAATAATGTAAATGGAAATTGTTTGAAACTGGCGTCGCCGATCTTTTCATCGGCGGCGATCTCAAAGACAAATTTACTGCTGGACTATCCATTCAAGAACATCGGGGCGACCAGCTCCGATCATACGCGGCGACGAGCGTCATATATGGATTGAATCTTTGGTGAATAGCGGTCATCGCCCGGTTCGGCGACGTAATTCTCGTACATCTCGAAATGCAGATGCGTCGTCGTCGGCACGCTCGTTCCGTCAGATTTGAAGAAGTTGTTCGAGATTTTTCCGATGCGGTCGCCTTTTTCTTACATTGTCGCCCTCAGCAACGGCGAGCGTACATATTGAGGCGCAAATAGCTGAAGATGGCGCCGTCCGCACCAGCGTGACCTGAAAGTGGCGGCGAACGTCAATAATGCGTCCATCCTCGACGGCGACGGCCCGGTATTTATCCTTGACGCAACTATGCGGGCGAATGTCCAGGCCTTCATGACTGCCTCCCGACATAGCGGCTGACTTTTGGTGATCACGGTGTTCGCAGAATGTGTCCTGCCACGGATATTGTCCATAGTTTCGCGTCGCACTGGCCGCCTTCCATTCCGTTGAGCGAGCCCATCGAGCCGCCATAACGATAGACCTGGTTGTTGAGGAACACCGAATCCTCGGTCGGGAACAAAGTCGCGATAAACTGTTCCGTCTTCAAATCCGGGCCCTGAACCGGCAATACGTCGCCGGCAAATATGAAAAACATTGCCGTCGGGGTCCGTCAGGTTCGGCCTGCGGCGTTTCATCCTCGGGCGCAGGCACGCGTCGTCATCGGCGGCAGGGTATTATCCTCTGCAGGCGGCGTGCCTCGTCAGCCGCGGGCGGCGCAGGCGGTTCGCCGTTCTCAGGATGAGACTGCAGCCACCACCAGATGCCTGCCGCGATCGCAAGAACGATGAGGATCAGAAGAATGCGTTCCCCGATTGGGCGCGACGAAGGTTGGCTTATCACTGCCTCCCGCTTCCGGATTGAGGAGGAGAAGATTTGAAGCAAGCTTCACGATGAAGGCGTCTTCGGCGCACCGCGTATCGGCCGGGGTCGTCGCACATCAACGACAGAACATATCCGGCGCCAAATTTGGCGAAACTCAAATCGGTTGAACTTTCGCTTCTGGTGACAATGTAACGGCGTTGATGCTCTGTAAGGACTGGCGCGCTTTTCGAAGCGCCGCAATGCGCGGCCGCGCCGTCTTGATCGCCTACGATCTTACTGGCTGAGCCTGAAAGGCATAGCGACGTCGTTTTTCAACTCCGCGACTGCGGAACAGGGCGTCGCCAAGACCGACCTTCACGTTCGAGCAATACGTCCGCCTTCATGCGTGAGACCGGCAGCCGCGTACGTCCATTTCGAGCGTTTGGACGCCCTTAAACCGTTCGGGCGCCAGCGCGAAGCGCCTGCCGGGCGGAACAACGGCGGTCACATTATTGGCGGCCGCGCTGTCGCGCCGGTCGAGATCGCAAGTTTCCTCAATATTTTCATGCCGATCCAGTCGATCTTACCGGCGACAATCTCGCGCGCTTTGACGCCGATCGGCGGAGGGTTTCGAGGGACGTGCGTCGAGGCGCGTTCTTTGAGCGATGTGGGCGTAGTTTTTCGCCTATCGCTTGACTGACTTTCGTTGTTTGTTCGTCGCTGATGGCGACTGTTGTGCGAGAGCGCCAAAGGCGACCATCGCCGCCAATGCTGCGGTCAAGAGAAAAGCCGAACGTCTCATACCCCACCCCTCGAGGCCCCCGCCTCGCCGAGAGCTTAACGCCAGAGGCTAGCGCGCGTCGAGTTTGAACTCGATGCGCCGGTTCTGCGCGAGCGCTGACGCGGAATATCCGGCGACGCAGGCGCCATTCCGAGCCGGAACCTGTCGCTACCGTGCGTTTTGCAGGCACTCCTGCGTCTTCAAAACTCCAACCACCGCAACGCATGTTGCGCTGGACAATCAGAGGTTCGACCTGAATATCGCCGCGCAAGAGGGCCCGAGCGGCGATGCCGTCGACGCGCAGGACCCAGGGGATCTCGGAAGGAATTTGTCCTTTGATGTCGTTCAGGATCGAAGCGAGCTTGGTGAGTTCAACCTTTCCGGCCTCGCCTATCGTCGCCGAACACGAACCAAACAGGATGTCGCTCTCAAAAACGAAACGGTCGCCGACGACTTTGATGTCTTTTCGGTCGCCGAGCGCGGCGCGCAGCGCTTCGAAAAAGCGCGACCGCACTTCCTGCAATTCCTGAACCTTGCGGGCAAGCGCGGCGTTGAGGCGCTGCGACAGGTTTTCAATTTGCGCTTGCTGTTCTTTGTCTTTGGCTTCGGCCGCATCAAGCGCCTGTTGCAGGCTCGCGAGCTGCTTCCTGAGAGCAGCGAGCTGCGCGTTCAATGTCGCGAGTTGTGATTTTTGATCTTCGGTCAGCGCCTTTTCAGCTTTCAGTTCTTCAGCGCTTGCGGCGACAGCCGCCTGGCTTGCTGCAAGCGAGGCCGTCAGGTCCGCAACCTGCTTGTTCTTCTCGTCGATCGTCGACTCAAGCGACAGGACCTGCTGGGCAAGCTTGTCCTTTTCTGCTTGCGCAAGACCCAACTGTTCCGCGAGGGCATTGATGCGCGCAGTAAGGCGCGCCAGTTCGCTGTCGCGTTCTGCAAGTTCATCTTTGACGATGTTGAGCTTCGAACCGAGGTAGAATTGTGCAACGACAAATATCGATAGCACAAACATCAGAACGAGCAGCAAAGTCGACAGTCCGTCGACGAAACCGGGCCAGATATTGGCCTCTGTCGATCGCCGCCGGCGCGCCATCTCCTACTCCTTGCCGCTGCGAATGATCGAGCGGTTGAGTGCGCGGACTTCGTCTTTCAACTCCGCGATCTGGCCGGCCTGGGCCTTGATGAGCGTTTCGAAATTCGCCGCCAGCGCCGCTTCAAGCGACGCGAAAGCGCGGTCGTCGCCTTCCAGCGAGGCCTTTGAGCCGCTGCCCGCCGTGCGCGCCTCGGTGATTCCGGAAAGCCAATCCTCAAGGTCGGTATAGAAGCGCCCCTGCGCCTGGCTCGACTGAAGATCGAGAAAGCCGACAATGAGTGAGCCCGACAATCCGAACAGTGAGGATGAAAACGCGGTGCCCATCCCCGAAAGCGGCGCCTTCAGATTATTGATGAGCTGCGCAATGGCGTCCTCGGCTTCGCCGCCAGAAACGCTGAGGCCGGAAATTGTCTGCACGACGCCGTTCACCGTCTGGATAAGACCCCAGAAGGTGCCGAGCAGGCCAAGGAAGACGAGAAGGTGGCCGATATACCGGCCCATTTCGCGGCCTTCGTCCATCCGTGTGCCGATTGAATCGAGAATGGCGCGCGTTGTCTCAGGTGAAAGCTTGCCGCCATTCTTGTCAGCGTCGAGCAAGAGGCGCGACATAGCGCCAATGAGCGCAGGCGGCCGTTGGAGATAGCGCGCGCGGCTTGGATCGACGGCTTCCCGAAACCCTTCAACCCAGCGGATCGCCGGCGAGACCACGCCTGCCTGGCGCAGATTGTAGATGATGCCGAGCGCAAGGACCAAAAAGATAACGGAGTTGAGCGCCGGATTTGCGTTAAAGGCGTCGAGCAGAATTGTCTGCGGAACCGGGCTCCAAGGGGACAGGTAGAAGGTGACCGCC
>JAWKVJ010000043.1:0-23372 GCA_041398085.1 Parvularculaceae bacterium | reverse complement strand
GGAGGCGTCGCGATGAGCCTTTATGTTGCTCTGAATACGGCTGTATCCGGTCTTCTCGCTAATCAGACGGCGATCGGCGCGACGTCCGAAAACATCGCCAACGTCAATACGCCAGACTTTACGCGCCGTGAAGCGCGTTTTTCAACGGATGCTATCCCCGATCAATTCGCAGGCGTCGATGTCAATATCATTCGTTCTGCAAGTGACCGGTTTCTGAAAGCGGCGGCCTACGGCGGTGCAGCCGATGCGGCGCGATCGACTGCAATTTCTGAAGCATTGTCGCGCATTGAAGCCTCGCTCGGTGCGCCGGGCGACAATATTTCCTTCGCCAATAAGCTCGACGACGCCTTCGCGGCATTGACGCAATTGTCGGCAGTGCCTTCATCTGCCGCCGGCAAAGCGAATGCATTGCTAGCCTTGCAGGCGGCATTCAACGCTTTTGGTCGCACGACAGGCGCGATCCAGACGGAAAGCGATAATGCGTTGTCGCGCGTGACACAGAATGTAACGCGCGCCAATGCGCTTCTTGGCGAGATATATCGCCTCAACCAACAAGTTGCATCGAGCCCCGGTGCGGCGGACCTCATCGACCAGAATTTATCGGAGCTTTCAACGCTCCTATCATTCAATGTGACGCACGATGATTCAGGCCGCGTTGCTATCGCCTTGAGCGATGGGACCGTCATCGCCAATTCAGCCGGCTTCGCAGCGCTTGGCGTCAATGGCGGGCCGCCGACCGCGATCACGCTTTCTTCCGCATCGGTCGCGGGCGGCGCAGCCTCGCCAATCGCTGCTGATGTCTCCGGCGTCATCGGGTCGGGGGAAATCGCTGGGCTCGTTCAATTGCGCAATATCGAGTTGCCACGCCTCGCAACGCTGGTCGAGGCGACTGCGCGCGGCGTCGTGAATCAATTAAACGCAGTCTATGCGGGAAATGTTCCTGTTGGCGCGACAGCCCCTGCGGGGACAAACCTTATCGTTGAAAATAACGGCGTTTTTTCGGTCAATCCTGCACTTCTCGCTGATCCAGCGAGTTTTGCTATCGCGCGGCTCACCGGCGGCGCGGCGGGCGGCGCCAATGACGGCTCCGGCGCTATTGCGCTTGCCAATGTTGCAACAAGCGCCGAGGCGAGAGCGGCGTTGGAAACGATCGCGAATATTGGCACGACCTCACGCAATGCGAGCTTGGCGGCGGAAACTGACAACGCCTTGTCACAAGATTTGTCCGCGCGTGCGGCGGCCTCCGGCGGCGTCAATCTGGACGAGGAGTTGTCAAACCTCATTCTTTACCAGCGCGCCTATGGTGCGAACGCGCGCGTCATCTCGGCGATAAATGAGCTTTGGCAAACGCTCTTGCAGACGATCTAGGGGCCAATCATGACGCGGATTTCAGATCTCGGCCTTCAACAGATCCTGCTGACGAGCTTTCAGCGCGCTCAAGGCGCAGCCGAGCAGCGACAAATTCAGCTTTCAACCGGAAAAGTCTCCAATGTCTATTCCGGCATTGGTTCTGGCGTGGCGGAGCTTTTGTCATCGAAAGGCGTAATTGCGCGCGCCGGCGCTTACAATGACGCCGCCGCGGTCGCAGACGCGCAGTTGAAGACTCAAGAGGCAGGCCTCTCGACCATAGAGGAAAGCATCGTGCGGCTTCAGCAGACATTTGTTGCGACAATCTCAAGCGGCTCGGCGGAGCTCATCGCGCCGGCGATCGCCGCCGAGGCCCAGCGTATTCTGTCGGCGCTCAATATCGAGACGGGCGGCGTGTCTGTCTTTGGCGGCGTCAATGGCGATGTTCCGCCAGTCAATGCGCAATCGATAGGCGATTTGCAGGCGACGACGAATACCGGAACACTGTTCGTTGATGCAGCTCGCAAGCAGCTGGCGGTCGAAGAGAGAATAAGCGTTGATGGCGGGCCGCTCGCTCGCGACGTCGCCGAAGGGCTCTTGCAGAGCCTAAAGGAACTTGCCGATGCGCCCGCGACGCTAGGACCGTTTCAGGGGACATTGACGGCGGCGCAATCGCAATTTTTGTCTCAAAAGATTACTGAGCTTGACGGATTTCAGGACAATGTTCTCTCATTGCTCGGCCTTAATGGCGTTGCGCAAAAGCAAACAACCGACGCACAGGTGCGCAATGGCCAGCGCAGCGATCTCGCCGAAGTTGTCGCTTCTGATCTTGAAAGCGCCGATCTGGCGGAAGTCGTCTCGCGCCTCAATCAAGACCAGCTAACCATTCAGGCGGCGGCGCAGGCGCTGTCGCAATCGCGCCAGCTTTCGCTTCTCAACTATCTCTAGTCCGGGTCATAGCCATAGCGCTGGACCCATGGCGCGAGGATCGGCAGAGCGGGCGCCATTCCAGTGCGGTAATTTCGCCATTTGCCGATTGAGGTTTTGTAGGGCTTCTGGATGACCTGACGGGCGCTTGGCGTGCGAACGGCGCGGCGCATCGCGGTTTCCTGGTAATTTCGGACATCGTCGGTCCAGTCGAGGCAAAGAAAATCGAGAACCGCGCGCACTTCGTCGTCAAACTTTTCAACAACGCTTTCATATTTAGTGACATGAATGTTCAGATTCATTTTCGACTGCACAAGATCACTGATTTTCATGACTCGATCATAGAATTCCGCACTCGCGCGCATGTCGAGAAAATGCGCCATGGCGGGATTGACCTGAAAATGTTGCTGGAAGGCGCTCATTACGCAATCGCGCGGATCGCGCAGTGCGAAGACAATTTTCGCTTCTGGAAAGAACCGGGCGATCAGCGGCAACTGCGCGGTGTTCAGCGGCGCCTTGTCAACGATAACCTGTTTATTGCGGTCGTCCTTGAGGGCGGCGTCGGCGCTTTGCCAGTATAGATCACGATAGTGCGCAATCTCGTCAGGTGAAAGATTGACGAAACGTTCGAGCCCGTCGTCGGTCAGAATGAGATCGCGCCAGGCGCCGACGAAATTATCGATTTCCTCCATCACGGCGACGTTCTGGTGTGACGCGAGTATTTGATCGAGCCAGGTCGTGCCGGAACGGACAAATCCGATGAGGAAAACCGGCGTTTTCCCGTTTGATTGCTGGTCTTTCCAACGGGACAAATCAGCGCCGTCGAGAAAGCGGATCACCCGGTCCAGATGCCGCGTATGCATGGGGCTCACGACTTTTTCGGAGAGCTCGATTCCGAAAATTGACTGCATTCTGTTGGCTTCCGAATATGCGAAGAATGCTTCTTCATATTTTCCGAGCTTTTCGAATGCCTGAGCCATGAGATGGTTCATCTGAGCTTGATTTCGTAAATTCGGACTTTTTGGATTTATCTGCGGGCTTATCCGTTCAACAACGTCGTCGTATCTTTTTTCGCGCAAATTGATTTCTGCAAGCGCAATCTGCGCAACCTCGTCTTGCGGAATTTGTGAGACCGCTTTCTCGGCTAGCGCCCTTGCGCGCTCAAGATTGTGAATAATTTCAAAGTGACGAGATGCGCGGGCGAGAACGACATTGGAATTTGGTTCTACGGTGAGCGCTTTTTCAAATGCGTTGGTGGCGTCTGCCGTTCGGTCGAGTAGGTATAGAGTTTCCCCCAGGCAGCACCACGCCTCGCCATATTGCGGATTAATGCGGACAGCCTCGCCGAAGGCTTTTGCGGATTCGTGCTGGAGGCCTCGCTCTTTATAGAGAAGGCCAATCCAGTAAAGGATCGTCGGCTGGCCCGGAGCCAGTTCATTAGCGTTCAAAAAGGCATTCATTGCATCGGCGTTTCGGCCTTGACGGAAAGCGGCATAGCCGAGGATCTGGATCGCGTGGACGTCTCTGGGATTACGCTGCAGGAGCGCATTTGCGATGGCGTTTGCGCGGTCAAAATCGCCTTGGTCAGCGGCCTGAAGCCCGAGCAGGAAAGGGTTTACGGCGTTCATATGGGGCTTTTCGCCTTTGCAGCCGGATGGTGCAATAGATTGTGGTCGCCTTTTGGCTAAGGCTGGAAATCGTCCGGCCGGAAGCCTATTTTCTACTTCCCATGGAAACGTTTGAAGAAATTTCGCGCCTCGATGCGCCAAGGGTAGACCTCGGCTTGCCGGCAGGCGCGCGCGTGGTCGTGGCGATGTCCGGCGGCGTTGACAGCTCCGTGACGGCGGCGCTCGTCAAGGCTGCGGGATATGACGTGGTCGGCGTCACCATGCAGCTCTATGACCATGGCGTTGCAATCCAGAAGAAAGGCGCGTGTTGCGCGGGGCAGGATATCCAGGATGCGCGCAATGTCGCTGACCGGCTCGGCATTCCGCATTATGTTCTCGATTATGAAGACCGTTTCTCCGAAAGCGTGATGGAGGATTTCGCTGACACTTATCTCGCCGGCGCAACGCCCATTCCCTGTATTCGCTGCAATGAGCGGGTTAAATTCAAGGATTTGCTCGAAATGTCGCGCGACCTTGGCGGCGCGGCGATGGCGACGGGTCACTATATCCGCCGAGTCGAAGGACCGCATGGCGCCGAACTTCGGCGCGCGCGCGATGCGAGCCGTGATCAAAGCTATTTCCTTTTCTCGACGACGCGTGAACAGCTCGATTATCTGCGCTTCCCGCTAGGCGAGTTTCCGAAAGACGAGGTGCGGCGCATCGCTGAAAGCTTCGGCCTTGTTGTCGCCGACAAGCCTGACAGTCAGGACATCTGCTTCGTGCCGGAAGGCAAATATTCTTCGGTCGTTGAAAGGCTGAGGCCGGGGGCCGGAGAGCCCGGCGAAATCGTCCATATCGACGGAACAGTAATGGGCCGCCACCCCGGCGTCATCCACTATACTGTAGGGCAAAGGCGGGGGCTTGGCATCGCGACGGGCGATCCACTATTCGTCGTGCGCCTCGATGCTGACCGCCGCGAAGTGGTTGTCGGCCCGCGCGAGGCGCTGATGATCTCGCGTATCTATCTGAAAGAAATATCATGGATCGGTGACGGTGCGCTGGAGGATGCGGCGCGCAATAGCGCACAAATTGCGGTGAAGGTGCGCTCAACCCGCCCGCCGGCTCCTGCCAGGCTTGTTTATGAGGATGAGCCTCTCGTCATTCTTGAAACGCCTGAAGAGGGCGTTGCCCCGGGTCAGGCCTGTGTTTTTTATTCCGATGACGAGTGTCATGATCGCGTCCTCGGCGGCGGCTGGATTCGCGCCACCGCAGCCATGCAGTAAGGTCCAAGGTTGCAATTGGAAGCGACGCGATCCACAAGGCGCGGGTCGTAGACAGATTGTTGCGGAAAGAGCGATGGCGAAGAAGTACTATAATTGTCTGAAGTGTACGGCCTATTGCTGCACCTACACGCATATCCCGACGACCAAAACCGACATCAAGCGGCTCGCCAAACATCACGGTCTTACCTATGAAAAGGCCGAAAAGAAATTCACCAAGAAGGGCGACAAGGAAAGTCCGCGCGTTCTCAAACATGCTGACGATGAACATTTCGTCACGGCCTGCATGTTTCTTAGTCAGGAGACGCGCAATTGTACGATTTATGACGCGCGCCCGAAAATCTGCCGCGATTTCCCGACGCAGTCGCGCTGCGGCTACTACGAATTCCTGAAATTCGAACGTGAAGTGCAGGACGACCCGGATTGGGTCGCAACGACGGACTGACGCGATATGGCCGAGCGCGTTGATGCGATTGTCATCGGCGCGGGCGTCATTGGCCTGGCGGTTGCGCGCGCGCTGGCGCTCTCTGGCCGTGAAGTAATTGTCCTCGAACGCAATGACGCGTTTGGCATGGAGACGTCCTCGCGCAATTCAGAAGTTATTCATGCCGGAATTTATTATCGTCCTGGCGGCCTTCGCGCGCGGCTATGTGTGGAGGGGAAGAGGAAGCTTTATACATATGCGCGGGAGCGGGGTTTCGACGCGCTCAACTGTGAAAAGCTTATTGTCGCTACGGGCGAAAGCGAGCGCACGCATTTGGAAGCGCTTGTAAAACGCGCCAACACAAACGGCGTTCAAGATCTCACCATAATTTCCGGCGTAGAAGCTGCACGGCTGGAACCGGGGCTGCAATGTCTTGCAGCCATCCATTCTCCATCATCGGGCATCGTCGACAGCCACGCTTTGATGCTCGCGCTGCTTGGAGATCTTGAAAATGCCGGCGGCATGCTTGTGCTAGAGGCGCCGGTATCTGGCGGTCGCGTAGACGAGGATGGGCTGACCCTTGAAGTAGGCGGCTACGCGCCGATGGAGATTTCAGCGGCGCTCATTGTCAATTCGACGGGGTTGTATGCGGATGCGGTCGCCCGATCGATTTCCGGTCTTGATCCCCAATTCATTCCAGTTCTGCGTCCGGCGAAGGGACAATATTTCACTTATTCCGGCAAAGCGCCGTTTTCGCGTTTGATCTATCCGTTGCATTCGCCTGACAGTCAGGGCGTGCATTACACTCGCGATCTGGGCGGGCAGGCGCGGCTCGGTCCTGACATTCGCTGGGATGCGCCGCTCGGTGATTATTCCGTTGATGAAAGCCGCCTTCAAAGTTTTGTCGACGAGGCGAAACGCTTCTGGCCAGACCTCGATCCGTCGCGGCTCAATCCCGGCTATGCCGGCGCTCGCCCCAAGGCGACAGGACCCGGCGAAGAGGGCGACTTCCTGATTTTAGGTTCGTCCAAGCACGGAACAAGAGGGTATGTCGGGCTCTATGCGATGGAATCGCCCGGCCTGACTTCTTGCCTTGCGATTGCGGACTATGTCCTTGCTTGCATATAAGAGCGCGCCCATTCGCTGATCATTTCGCGCGACATAAGGCCCGCCTGGCGGGCGACTTCTTTGCCGTCCCTGAACATGATGAGCGCAGGAATGCCGCGCACATTGAGCTGCCCGGCGGATGCGCTTTCATCAGCGTTCAATTTCAAAAGGCGAGCTGCGCCGGCGAGATCGCTAGCAGCGGCGGCGTAGTTCGGAGCCATCATTTTGCAGGGTCCGCACCAAGGCGCCCAGACATCAACGATAACGGGGCCTTTGGTGGCTGTCAGATGACGCGCAAAACCTGCGTCATCGACTTCGATCGGCGCTGTAAGGTCCAAAGGCGCGCCGCATTTACCGCACTTACCTTTAGTGAAATCCTTGCTTGTGTGGTTGCCGGGGGCGATGCGGTTGCCCGCACCGCAGGACGGGCAGGCGACCTGCGTAAGCATGCGATCAATCTTCCTTCAGCTTGACGATGCCGAGCGTGTCCATGACGAGCTTCTCAAAGAACGGCTCGCTCTTTCCCTGCTTCACCTTGCCAATGAAGTATTTTTCAAAGGCGATTTTGGCGAGGTGAACCCATTTGCCCGAAGACGCCCAGTTGACGTTGCGTGGCGGAATTTGCGGTTGCGCGACGAAGGCGACGCCGCCATCGCCGAAGTCGGCGAGGCAGACAGCGTTCCAGCTCGCTTCGGATGAGGGCGCTTCGCCATTGATGATCGCTTTCAGATTAAGGCGCGTCGCTGTCACCATCGATTCAATCATGAAACCGGTTTTGGGAACGCCGACGGGAACCGGCGTCTTGCCGGTCGGCGCGATGGCGATGCAAACGCCAAGGCCGAAAATATTAGGGTAAGTCGGATTTCGCTGGTGTTTGTCGACGATGATGAAGCCGCGCGGATTGACGAGACCTTCAATGCCGGTCACCGCCTGAACACCGCGAAACGCGGGCAGCATCATCGAGAATTTCTGCGGCAGCTCGTGCGTCGCTTTCACTGAGCCGTCTTCGTTGATCTCCTCGATTTCCGCTGCGCCTTCTGTGAATTTCTTCACCTTGGCGTTTGTAATCCATTTGATGTGGCGGTTTCGCAATTCGCTCTCGAGGAGGCCTTTCGTGTCGCCGACGCCGTCCAGGCCGAGATGGCCGATGTAAGGTTCTGACGTGACGAATGTCATCGGCACCTTATCGCGGATCTTGCGGCGCTTAAGTTCGGTATCAAGAATTAGCGCAAATTCGTATGCCGGTCCGAAACACGACGCGCCCTGAACCGCGCCGACGACGATCGGCCCTGGATCTTTACAGAATTTCTCGAAAGCTTCGCCGGCGGTTTCGGCATGTTCGGACGTGCAAACCGATTGGGTGTAGCCGCCATGCGGTCCAAGCCCTTCGATTTCGTCAAAGGCGAGATCGGGACCCGTTGCAATGACGAGATAGTCGTAACCCATACGCTCGCCATTCTCGAGTTCGAGCGCGTTTTCCTGCGCTAGCACTTTTTTTGCGCCGACATTTGAGAAGTTGATGCGTCGTTTTTTCATGACGCCGGGAAGACTTACTTCAACAGCCTTGCGCGTCCTCCAACCAACAGCAACCCAAGGATTTGAGGGCGTGAACTGGAATGTATCGCTCTTCGAGACGAGCGTGACATCGCCTGAGTCTTTCAGGGTTTCCTTGATTTCAAGCGCCGCTACGACGCCGCCAAGGCCGGCGCCCAGAACGATGATATGGGGCTTGTTAGTCGGCATGTTTCCTCCTTAGCCGGTCGCGGCGCGTCGTGCTTTCCCGCATGAGTCGCCATTGACAGTATATTCGAGAAGCTTTATATTAGCAAATATGAAAATACAAGCCGAAACGCGGCGGGCTCTATGGGCCCTTCCGGCGTCGCCGGCCCCCCTGCAGGAGAAAGTGTCCATGAGCGCGAACGGAGAATATTCGATCCTTAACGCAGATGAAATCCGCGAACCGTTGATGAAGGGCGAAATTGCTCTGGTTGATGTCCGCGAGCCGGCAGAATTCGCCGCCGAGCGCATTCATGGAGCGTTTCTGTTTCCGCTCTCAACCTTCGATCCGAAGACTTTACCAGTCTATGGCGCATCTCAAATCGTCTTCCATTGCGGATCCGGAATGCGTTCCGGCAAGGCGCTCGAACTGTGCCGGGCGGCCGGCGTGCCGGTGAAAGGGCATATGATGGGCGGCCTTAAAGCGTGGAAAGCTCAAGGTTTGCCGACCATTACAATCGATCCGGCGACCGGTAAGGTTCGCGATCCAAAATAGAGCTCTATGAGGGGCGTGAAGCATGCGGTTGAACGCGAAAATAATCGGGCTTGGCTCGGCGATCTGTCTCGCCGTCTCATGCGGCGGTCCCAAGAGCTCCGAGGAGACCGCTCAAGCGCCAGTCGATACTGCCGGCAAACTGGTTGTTGAGGAAGTAGAGTCGCCCGATCTGAAGCCTGTCGGCGCAATCTTGACGAATCGCGATGCCGGCTCCGCGCGCGCCAGGATCGGCGGCACGCTGGTCTCGCTCGACGTGCGCGAAGGCGATGTCGTCAAGGAAGGCGAAGTCATCGCTTCAATCGTCGATCAACGCCGCGATCTTGAGGCGAGCGCCGGCGCTTCGCAGGCTGCAGCCGCGGAGGCAAGAGCCGTGCAGGCGCGCTCTGATCTCAAACGCGCTGAAGAGCTGTTCAAGGAAGGGCTCGTCCCGCAAGCCAAACTTGATGACGCCCGCGCCGCCGCGCGCTCGGCTGAAGCGCAGTTGAAAGCGGCGCGTGCTGGCAGCGATGCGCTCGATGAAATTCTAAACCAGGGTAAAGTGCTGGCGCCCGCTGACGGGCGCGTCACGCATGCGCCGATCCCGCAAGGCGCGGTGGTTATGCCCGGCGACGTGATTGCCGAAATCGCTACCGGACGCCGCGTACTGCGTGCAGAACTTCCTGAAGCGGACGCCATTTCGTTGAAAGAAGGCGATGAAATTTCCGTCGCACGAAGCGGTGAAGCCCATGAGCGCGCCGCACGTATATTGCAGGTCTATCCGGCCGTTCAGGATGGCGAGATTGTCGTCGATATCGACGCGACGGGGTTCGATGACGGTTTTATTGGCATGCGCGTGCCGGCATTGATCCCGGTCGGTTCGACTCCAATGATCGTCATTCCTGAAAGCTATGTTCTCACGCGCTACGGTGTCGACTATGTCCGGCTTCTTCGTGAAGACGATACGGTTATCGAAGCGCCAGTTCAGCGCGGACGCGTGTTGCCAGGCAAAGGCGAAGCGATGATTGAAATCCTCGCGGGTCTTGATTCCGGCGATGTTATTTTGCCGGTCGCCCGGACGTCGCGGGAAGCCTCATGAAACTCGGTCTTTCCGGCAATTTGACGCGAGCCTCCATCGACTCGCCGCTGACGCCATTGTTCCTTTTGACGGCGTTTGCGGTGGGCATTCTCGCTTTGATGACGATCCCCCGCGAGGAGGAGCCGCAAATCAGCGTGCCGCTTGTCGATATTTCAGTGAACGCGCCGGGACTTAAAGCGCCGGACGCTGTTGAGCTTGTAACAAAGCCGCTTGAGACCATCGTCAAAGGTATTAACGGCGTTGAGCATGTCTACAGCCAGACGGAAAACGACCGAGTTCTTGTAACCGCTCGTTTCGTTGTCGGATCCGATCCTGATGACGCCATTGTCCGCGTGCAGCAGGAAATCCGCGCCAATTACGATCGCATTCCGGTTGGCATACCAGAACCGCACATTGTCGCACGCGGTATTTCCGACGTGCCGATTGTGGTCATCACGCTGTCGCCGAAAAAGAGCGCCGCCGACCGCTGGAACGACCAGAGCCTATATCTTGTCGCCGATGAATTGCAGTCGGAAATCGTCAAGGTGAAAGATGTCGGCCTGACATTTGTCGTTGGCGGACGGCCGCGCGAGATTCGTATCGAACCCGACCCTGCAAAGCTCGCTACCTATCAGGTTTCGCTCAGCTCTGTCATCAATGCGGTCAAAAGCGCCAATCAGAGCTTCCCCGCCGGAGCGATCAACGCCGATAACAAGCGCGAAAAAGTAGCGATTGGCGAAACGCTTGAAGACCCCGCGGAAATCGGCCTCATTTCAGTGCCGGCCGCCGATGGCGGCCGCGTATTTTTGAGGGATGTCGCTAATGTAACGCTTGCCCCGCGCGAGGATCGCGCCCGTGTCTGGCGTTTTGAACGTGGTGAGGAAAACGGCGTTCCCGCTGTTTCGATCGCGATTGCAAAACGCGATGGCGCCAACGCCGTCGTCGTCGCAAAAAGCATTGAAGAACGTCTTCACCTGCTCGAAGGAACGCTCGTTCCCCATGACGCCGAAATTAGCGTCACGCGCAATTATGGCGAGACCGCGAATGAAAAGGCTAACGAACTCCTGTTCCACCTTGGCCTTGCGACTATCTCAATCGTAGCGCTAATTTTCTTTGCGATCGGCAGACGCGAGGCGATCGTCACGCTCATTGTCATCCCGACGACAATTTTGCTGACGCTATTTGCGTCGAACCTGATGGGTTTCACCATAAACCGCGTGTCGCTTTTCGCGCTGATCTTCTCGATAGGCATTCTCGTCGATGACGCCATCGTCATCATCGAAAACATCGCCCGTCACTGGGCGATGCGCGACGGCCGGTCGCGTAAGGACGCCGCGATTGATGCGGTCGCAGAAGTCGGAAACCCCACAATAATCGCGACGCTAACCGTCATCGCCGCCCTGTTGCCGATGATGTTTGTTTCCGGCCTGATGGGGCCTTACATGGCGCCGATACCGGCGAACGCCTCTGCGGCCATGCTGTTTTCCTTCCTCGTGGCGGTCATCATCGCTCCGTGGCTGATGATGCGCCTCGCCGGAAAAAAGAAATCTGTTCATCCGCATCTCGAACTCGAAGCGGGCCACGGTCATGACGAGGGCATGTTCGGCAGGCTTTACCGGCGTTTCGCAGCGCCCGTCATTAAAACGCGGCGCGCGGCGTGGACCTTTCTGATTGCGGTCGGCGTAGCAACAGTCCTTGCCTGCTCGCTGTTTGCGACGAAGACCGTGCGTGTCAAGCTTTTGCCGTTTGACAATAAGTCGGAACTCGACATCGTCGTTGACCTTCCCGAAGGCGCGAGCCTTGAAGCGACGGAACGCGTTCTCGCTGAAGCCGCGGGAACGGCGCTCGATATTCCTGAAGTCGTCTATGCCGACGCCTATGCGGGCACGGCTGCGCCTTTCAATTTCAACGGCCTCGTCCGGCACTATTTCCTTCGTCAGAATCCGGAGCTTGGCGAAGTGCAATTGACGTTGACGCCGAAGACGGAGCGCAAACGGGCCAGCCATAAAGTTGCGCTTGATCTTCGAACGCGTCTTTCAGCGATAAAAACGCCGGAAGGCACGTCGATCAAGGTTGTCGAAGTGCCGCCCGGTCCGCCTGTTATCGCAACGCTGCTTGCGGAAGTTTATGGACCTGATTCGAAGACTCGCCGCGCTGTCGCTGAGAAAGTTCGAGAAGCCTATAAAAGCGTCCCCTATATAGTCGATATTGATGACAGTTATGGCGTGCCTCGGCCGACGCGGCGTTTGACGATTGACCGAGAACAACTCGAGTTTTTCGGTCTTTCGGAAAGCGATGTGATGGCGTCGATCGCCGCCTCGTTCCAGGGCGATGTTGTAGGGTATTCGCATCGAGGGGAGGGACGCAATCCAATTGAAATCGCCGTGCGCCTTCCGGAAAAATGGCGCACCTGGTCGCAAAATTTGAAGGCTATTCCGGTCGCGCGCTCTTCCGGCGGCAGGCTCGTCGAGCTTGGCGAAATCGTCAAGGCGACGGACGAGCCTGCCGCCTATCCAATCTTCCGCCACAATGGCCGCTATGCGGAACTCGTTCTTGCAGAGCTCGCCGGCGCCTATGAGGCGCCCATCTATGGGATGCTCGATGTTGGCGAGGCGGTAAAGAAAGCTGACTGGGGCGATGTCGAAAAACCCGACATTTCATTTTACGGCCAGCCCATTGATGAGTCGAAGCCGACGCTTCTCTGGGACGGCGAATGGGAGATCACCTATGTCACCTTCCGCGACATGGGCGCAGCCTTCGCTGTCGCGCTTCTCGCCATCTACATTCTTGTTGTTGGTCAGTTCAAAAGCTTCAAACTTCCGCTCATCATTTTGACGCCGGTGCCGCTTACGCTTGTCGGCATCGTCATCGGGCACATCATTTTCAATGCGCCGTTTACTGCGACATCAATGATCGGGTTTATCGCGCTTGCAGGTATTATCGTTCGAAATTCGATCCTGCTTGTCGACTTCATCAACCACTCCAAGGGCGACGACCGGCCGCTACGCAAGATCTTGCTCGAAGCAGGGGCCATTCGTTTCAAGCCGATCTTGTTGACGGCGATCGCGGCGATGATTGGCGCGGCGGTTATTCTTGCGGACCCGATCTTTCAGGGCCTCGCGATATCCTTGCTCTTCGGTCTCGCGTCTTCGACACTGTTAACCGTGCTTGTCATTCCGGCGATTTACATTGCTCTGCGTGATGATGGGCGTCCTGTACGCGGCGATTAATCACGCATTCTGTCTGTGCGGAAGGGTTGTCGGTCTCTTCGCGGATATTTGATCAGGCTTGCATTGCTCGACGAATTATTTCCGTATATCCGAAATGTATGAAGTAAGGGCTGTTCGCTGATTATCAATCCGCTGCATTTTTTGCACTAGATCGATACCGGGAAAAGCCTTGGGGGAGAGACTGGCGGCGCGCCGCCGACGACTGAAATGGCGAATGGCGTTTGGACGTCATTTTCTACTGGAATCAATCGCTTATATGGCGGTTGTAGATGCGGTCGCTCTGGGCTTCTCTCTCTCCCTTAGCTTCGGGGCGGCCGCATCGCCTCTTGGGCCTGCCCCGCAAAAAGATTGAATCTCAAATCGGGGTTAGCGCACGTCGTTGAGCGACCAGTCGTAGTCGTAGCTGTCAATATCGCCAGCCGATTTCAATCGCTTTTGAAGCTCCGGCTCGGCATAGAGCGATAGATGAGCAATCACCCCTTGTTCATCGCCGCCGAAATCCATCTGGAACCATTTATAGATTGACGAGGTCGTCAGTTGTCCTTTGGCGTCGAAGGCCGCGCCGCGCGGGCTGTTCACATAGTCGTGGGCGGCCTCATTCAATTGACCATCAAGACGGGCGCCGTTAAATGGCTCTTTTCGTAAATTCGGACAACCGACGGATGCGCAGTTGACCGCATAATGCACTCGATTGTCGTTGAAATGCCCTCTTAAAATCTTGTGCTCCACATCGTCCAGCGTCAGCGTTTCGCCATTTACGGTAACAGCATTCATGCCCCAAGGGCCGAGCGCAAATATGCTCGGCTTGATATCACGGATGCTTTTAACCGATAATGATCGAGGATCAGATTGACGGTCAGCGCATTATAGAGGTTCGCCCAATAGGCGAAGGCGTCATTGCGTGAGAGTGCGGCCGGATCAATCGCAGCAAGCGACTCCGATATAGTCTTTTAGCTGTTGGCGGTCCGCTTCGAAACTTCACCATAGCGGACGCGATTGGGTTCGCCATTATCTCCGGCGACCACATATTTTTCGAGAAATGTCCCCCAGGCGGAATTATCGACGTGCGTAGCGCTTGTATCGCTCCATTTGGCGAGCGCGTCCGTATTAGCGGATAGGGCAGGTGAAGCTATGCACAACATCGCAGCGGCGATCGCGGCGAAAGGGAGGTTTAAACGCCACGGATGTGGCTCCTTTGGTTTCGGCCTGGTCATTAGGAATGACCGTTCCCGGCGCTCAAGGCGTGACGCGCTGACGATCGATCAATTCGGTGCGAGGAGGGCTCTTTCATTGTCCCGGGCGCCGCGGCGGGCTAGAACTAACTTCAAGTTATTTGGGCGGAAATGCGATGCGCGGCGAGGCGCTGAAAGACGGTTTTGGACGGACGATCACCTATCTGCGCCTCTCGGTGACGGACCGTTGTGATCTGCGCTGCTCCTATTGCATGGCGGAGGACATGACCTTCCTTCCAAAGCGCGACGTGCTGAGCCTTGAGGAGCTTGAACGCGTCGCCGGCGCTTTTATCGATCGCGGCGTCAAGAAAATACGCATTACCGGCGGCGAACCGCTGGCGCGGCGCGATATCATGACCCTGTTTGCGCGTCTCGGCCGGCGGCTTGAAAAAGGCGACCTTGAAGAGCTGACGGTTACAACGAATGGCGTGCAGCTTGCGCGTCATGCCGATGTGTTACGTTCGGTTGGCGTTCGGCGGATCAATGTTTCGCTCGACACGCTCGATGACGATAAATTCAAAAAGCTGACGCGGCGGGATGCGCTTTCGAAAGTATTGCACGGGCTTGATGCTGCGCAGGACGCCGGCCTTTCCGTCAAAATCAACACGGTTGCGCTCAAGGGCTTCAATGAACATGAGCTTCCCTCGCTCATTGAGTGGGCGCATGGGCGAGGCATGGAAATGACATTGATCGAGGTGATGCCGCTCGGAGAAATCGATGAAGATCGCGTTGATCAATACTTACCGCTGACGGACGTTCGAAGCCGGCTTCAATCGCAATGGCGCCTTACGCCTATCGACAAGAAAACCGGCGGCCCTGCGCGTTATGTGCATGTCGAGGAAACGGGCGGCGTTCTTGGTTTCATCACGCCGCTGACGGAGAATTTCTGTGCGGGCTGCAATCGGCTGCGCGTCACTTGCATCGGCGAGATCTATATGTGCCTTGGATCCGGCGACAAGGTTGATCTCCTCGCGGCGCTGCGAAGCGAAAATCCGGAAGAGGCGCTCGCCGCGGCCCTTGAACGCGCCATGATCAGGAAACCGGAGCGCCATGCCTTCGATATTTCGCGGCGGGGCGCCGCGCCATCGGTTGCGCGGCACATGTCCGTCACTGGGGGCTAAGATGGCGCGCCTTCTTTTTTTCGGAAAACTCGCTGACCTTGCTGGCGGGCGGTCACATGAGATCGAGCTTTCCGAAGACGTCGGTTCCGTGGCTGATTTAATAATAGCTCTTTCTGCAAAAGACGCCGCGCTTGGCGAGGCGGTCTCGCACGCATCCGTCAAATTCGCCGTGAACGAAAAAATAGCGCCGGCCGCGACTGCAATAAACAACACTGACGAAATAGCGTTCCTGCCGCCGGTGAGCGGAGGCTGAGGATGATACGCCTTGCTGACCGAAAATTTGAGCCCGTTGCTGAATTGACGAAATTTGAAAAGGCGAATATCGGCGCCGGCGCGATTGTTTCGTTTGTTGGAAAGGTGCGGGGCGAGGCGGACGGCAAGAAAGTTAAAGCGCTTCATCTCGATCATTATCCGGGGGTCACCGAGCAGTCGATTAACGACATTGCGCAGCAAGCATCGGCGCGCTGGGCCATTGACGATGCGCTCATCATTCATCGCACAGGCGAGGTTTTGGCGGGCGAGCCCATTGTTCTTGTCTGCGTTGCGAGCGCTCACCGCCGCCCGGCGTTCGAGGCGGCCGATTTTCTGATGGACTATCTCAAGACCGAGGCGCTTTTCTGGAAAAAGGAGCGGCTTGAAGGCCAAGAGCGCTGGATCGAACCGCGCGAGGACGACTATAACGACGCCGCGCGCTGGCGGAAGGAATAGGCAATGCACGGAATAAATGAAGAGCTTGAATTCAAACCGGTTCGGATTGCGGTTCTGACCGTGACGGATTCAAGAACCCGCGCCAATGATACGTCGGGCGACATCTTGCAAGAGCGCATCGAAGCGGCGGGTCATGTCGTCGGCGCGCGCGATTTGGTGCGCGATGATCGCGAAGCGATTCAGGAAACCGTCTCCGCTTGGATCGACGATCCCGAAATCGACGCCGTCATTTCAACCGGCGGCACCGGACTGACAGGCCGCGATGTAACGCCGGAGTCGCTGCGCCCGCTCTTTGAAAAGGAAATCGACGGCTTTTCGGTGATCTTCCATCAGGTAAGCTATCAAAGCGTCGGCCTTTCGACCTTGCAGTCGCGAGCCTGCGCGGGCGTCGCCAACGGCACTTTTATTTTCGCGCTGCCTGGCTCCAATGGAGCCGTCAAGGACGGTTGGGACAAGGTGATTTCCTTCCAGCTCGATTCCCGTCACCGGCCTTGCAATCTTGTCGAACTGATGCCTCGTTTGATGGAAAGATAGTTTTGTCGGACCTTACCCATTTTGACGATCAAGGCCGTCCGCGCATGGTCGACATCTCGGCAAAAGCCGGGACGGAACGCCGGGCTGTTGCTGAGGGTCGCGTCGTTTTTACAAAAGACGCTTACGAAGTGGTGCGGTCCGGCGGCGTCAAAAAAGGCGACATCGGAAAGATTGCCGAACTTGCCGGCATTATGGGCGCAAAAAAAACGAGCGACCTCATTCCGCTCTGCCATCCGCTGGCGATTTCATCGGTGAGGCTCAAAGTCGAACCGGACGACGCTTCATGCGCCTTTCTCGTCACCGCGGAAGTCAAGACAACCGGCAAGACTGGTGTTGAAATGGAGGCGCTGACCGCTGTTTCGGTAGCGTGCCTGACGATCTACGACATGGCGAAAGCGGTCGACAAATCAATGACCATCGACGGCGTCAGGTTGGTCGAAAAATCGGGCGGCAGGTCCGGCGAATTCAAACGGGGCTGACATGGGCATGATCAGCGTCGAAGAAGCGCTTGCGCAGATTCTCGACGGCGTTCAGCCGATCGGCGCCGAGTCGCATTCGCTTGATGAATTGGCGGGGCGCATTCTTGCGGCGGATGTCGTGGCGGCGATGACGCAGCCGCCGCATCCGGCCTCGGCGATGGACGGCTACGCGGTCAGATTTTCAGATGCGAAAGAGGGCGCAATTCTCCGTGTCATCGGCGAGGCGCCGGCTGGAACGCCGTTTAACGGCGCTGTCGGAGCCGGCGAGGCGGTGCGCATCTTTACCGGCGGAGTTGTGCCGGAGGGCGCTGATCATATCCTTATTCAAGAGGAAGCCGCGCGAGACGGTGACGCAATCACCGTCACTGAAGATCAGGACGAACCGCGCCATATCAGACCCGCGGGCATCGACTTTATCGAAGGCGCAATGCTTGCGCGCGCAGGCGAAAAATTGCACGCGGCGCATAGCGCGATCTTCGCTGCGGCGAATGTCGCGTCAGTTCGCGTTTTCCGTCGCCCGCGCGTTGCGCTGTTTTCCAATGGCGACGAATTGGTCGAGCCGGGCGCAATCCTGAAACCCGGAGAGATCGTCAATTCCAATCATTATGCACTGACGGAATTCTTCAGGAGCTGGGGCGGGAGACCCGAATATCTAGGTTGCGCGCCGGATTCAGAGGAAGCGATCCGCGAAACGTTCCGCCATGCACGCGACACCGACATCATCGTGCCTGTCGGCGGCGCTTCCGTAGGCGATTATGATTATGTGAAGTCAGCCTTTCGCGCCGAAGGCGGCGAGATCTTTTTTGAAAAGGTCGCGGTCAGACCCGGCAAGCCGACATGGCTTGGAAGGCTTGGGAACGCCCTCATTATCGGCCTTCCGGGAAACCCGGCGTCAGCGATCTGCACGGCGGCGCTGTTTGTGCAGCCGCTCATCCGCCGCCTCGCGGGCGATAGATTCACGCGGCATTTTCGGAAAGGACGGCTTGCAGCGGGCGTTCCCGCGAACGGGCCGCGCGAGACATACTTACGTGCTGAGGCGCGCGGCGCCGGGGAGCCTTTCGATGTCGACCCCGCGCCCAATCAGGACAGCTCGTTATTGCTGCCTTTTGCCAAGGCGAACGCGCTCGTCCGTCGTCCGCCGAATACGCCAGCGCTTGAAGCAGGCTCGGAAGTTGAGTTTTTAAGGTTGCGGTAGCAACACTACGCTAATTGTTCAGCGCATCGACTACAAAGTCAGCACGTTCAGCGACTCCCGATTTCGGAAGGTAACAAATACCATAGCCGAGCCGCTGGTATGCCGCGATCAATCTTTCATGCTCTGCGACCGCATGGTCAAAGCTGTGGCGGCGTTCAGCGTCATTTGAAAATAATTCCGGCCAAGGTGGCGTGAAAAAGACCGTCCGGTGATAACGGCTTGAAAGTTTAAGCGATGCTGAGACAAGTTCGCCGGTCGCGTGTTCGAAAGCTGTCGCAGCGTCGACCAGTCCACGGTCGAAGAAAACAATTTCAGCAGCCAATGTTTCCGCACGATTGAGATCGTCAAGCGCCAACCCGATTGCGCGTCGCGCGAAACCTTCAGGGGCATTCCATGGCGTCGAGCCGCCTCCTTTGGCGATTTCGTCTCGCACAATGCGGCGGCCCGGTTCTTCTATCGTCGCAAATCCACGTCGGGCGAGTTCGGCGAGAAGCGTCGATTTTCCGCCGCCTGAACAACCTGAGATAACAACAAAAATTTTCAATCAGATAAGCTCTCTACTCGAGCATCCCCGCCCAGCGAATGAGCAATCTTGCGCTAACATAAAGAATGAGCACGGCGGTCAATCGTTTTACCGTCAGGCTTGAAAGACTTGTATTGGAAAGCCGAGAGCCGATGAAGCCGCCAACAAGGACGGAAGGAAACAACATCCAATAACACGCGAGCAGTTCAATCTCGCCAATGCTGTGTAGCTTGGTTAATTGCCCGGCGAGACCCGAAAGCGAATTGACGAGAATGAAGACGCTGGCGGCTCCGGCGATCTCCTTAGGCTTTCCCCAACGCATGACGTAAAGAACGGGGGCGAGGAAAATGCCGCCGCCAATGCCAGCAAGGCCTGAAATAAACCCGATGATCCCGCCGACCGCTGCTGCAGCAAGCGACGAAAAATTTTGCGTCTCGCGTACGGCGTTGACGCCGCGATCAAGCGCGAGGTGCAGTCCGGCTGCAAGAAGTGAAAACCCCAAAACACCGACGAAAACGAGTTTGGAAACGACGATTAGCCCGCCGGCGAGTGCGGCTGGAACCGATGCAACGACAAAGGGAAACAGCCGTTTCAGACGTAAATTACCGGCGCGCCAAGACTGAAACGAGCCGCCAGAAACAACGATAATGTTGCACAGGAGCGCAATTGAGGGAAGGATTCGGTAGTCCGCGCCGTAAAGGACGAGAAGCGCGTTATAGGTCGAGCCACCGCCAAAACCGACCGAGGCGTAAAGAGCAGCCGTAACAAAGAAGAGAATGACGAGGATGAACGGCATGAAGAATCTTTCGGTGAGTTTTGACTCTTTAGTTGGCGCGAATGCGAAGGGCAATCATGGGAAAAGCTGATCGCATTGCGGTGATCCTTGCGGGCGGGGAAGGGCGGCGCATGGGCGGGGTCGACAAGGGTGAGATAATTTTCGATGAGATGCGTCTGATCGATCATGTCATTGCGCGCCTTATGCCGCAGAGCGATCGCATCATCGTATCCGGCAGGAATAATTACGGAACAGGTTTTGCGTTCATTCCCGACCGCGAGGATGGGCCGAAAGGGCCCGCCGCCGGTCTTTGGTCCGTCTTTCATTATCTTACGGGCGCTACGACGGAAGGATTTTTGACCGTTCCCGTTGACGCCCCATACGCGCCTGTCGATCTTTTCGCGCGCCTTTCATCGACGGGAAAGAGCGCCGTCGCATCGGATGGAGCGCGCGATCATCCAACCTGCGCCTATTGGCGGGTTGGCGATCTTCAACGCGTCTTTGAAGATATTTCTGCTGGAGCAGCACCTTCACTTCACTCGATTGCAGAGAAGGCGCGCGGTGAAAGGGTTATTTTTCCCGATGCGCGCGCTTTCCGCAATATCAATCGCCCGGAAGATCTGACGCCTTAAAGCGAGGCAAGAACCTTTTTCGCAATTTCCAGATAGACCTTGGCGTGCTCGCTGTCGGGCCGCGCCGTCACGATCGGTTCGCCCGCGTCAGCGGTCTCGCGAATATCAAGATGGAGCGGAATTTCGCCAAGAAAAGGAACGTTTTTTTCGCGCGCCGTTTCGCGAGCGCCGCCATGGCCGAATATATCGCTGCGTTCTCCGCATTTAGGACAAGCGAAATAGCTCATATTCTCAATCAGGCCGACAATTGGCGTGTTCGTCTTGGCGAACATGTCGAACGCCTTGCGCGCATCGATGAGAGCAATGTCCTGCGGCGTTGAGACGATGACGGCGCCGGAGACGACGGCGGTCTGCGCAAGCGTCAACTGAACGTCGCCGGTGCCCGGCGGCAAATCCGCGACTAGGATGTCGAGGTCGCCTTCCTCATTCCAGTCAACGCCAGTCAGCAATTGCTGGACCGCGCTGATGACCATCGGACCGCGCCAGATCGCGGCGGTGTCAGGATCGACAATGCATCCCATCGACATGGCGGCGACGCCATCGCGAAATTGCGGCCGAATGCGGTCCTTGTCGGAAAATCTCGCAGGGCCCTCGATTTTCATCATCTTTGCGACGGACGGCCCGTAAATGTCGCAATCGATTATGCCGACTTTCTTGCCGAGCGCCTTCAGCGCGAATGCAAGATTGACCGCTGTCGTCGACTTGCCGACGCCGCCCTTGCCGCTCGCTACGGCGACGACATGTTTGACGCCTTGCAAATGTTTCGGCGTCGGCGGGCGCGGCGTTGACGGCTTTCCTTCTGGCGCCGGCGCTTTTGCGGCGGTCATCACCGCGCGCGCGCGTTCTACGCCTTTCACCTTGAGCGCCGCCTTTTCGCAGGCGGCGCGCACCGGCTCCATCGTATTCGCTTCGGCCGCGGGAATTTCAAGAAGGATGGACACGACAGCGCCATTGACCCGGACGTCCTGAACGAGGCCTGCAGCCACAATATTTGCGTTAGACCCAGGGCGCTGGATTTGTTGCAGCGCAGCAATAATGTCGTCCTTCGAAGGCATTGAAACTCCTCAAGAGTCTGGAATTGGGGGCGTTCGGTGAAGGCTCTTCATAGAGGACCGGCGAACATGACCCAAACATAATATTGGCCGAAAACGAAAATTAGAATACGCTGTAGCGCTAATAAACAAATATAAGACCGGTGGGCCGGGCTGGCTCGCCGGGGGCGGAGGGGACAAGAAGAATTCCGGTTACGCTGTTTTCCTGCCGGATATCGTTCTTCGCGTTTGTTTCTTCTTACAGGGGCTGGCGGTTCAGCCGCCGAAGCGTTGGAAGGCGCGGCGTTTTCACGCGCGGAACATTTGGTGGGAGCCGGCTGGCTTCCAGAATTCAAAGAGGAGTTTGACTATGAAGAAGTTGGCACTGGGTATCTCGGCGGCTGCCGCATCCATGCTGATTGCGGCGAATGCGTGGGCGGCTGAGCTCACTGATCTCGTCGGCACCTGGAGCTGGGAAGGGTTCACGATCGAAGTTTCCGAATGCGGTTCTTCGGTTTGTGCGACTGTTGCTGACGGCCCGTCGCATGTTGGTGAAGACATGTTCCTTTCCGAACCTGAAGCGAGCGGCGACGGCTGGAACGTGCGCGTTATGCATCCGGCCACTGGCGATGAGTATAACGCTCATTTCACGATCGACGGCGATACCTGGTTGATGAATGGCTGCACCGACTCCGGTGTTTGCGCCGAGGGTGAATTCATCCGCCAGTAAACGCGGGTTACGCAATAAGGCAAACGCCCGCCTTGCATTGCAGGGCGGGCGTTTTCTTTCTTGTTTAAAAGCGGCCGTCAGGCCCGGCTGAACATTTTAAAGATTACGCCCGGCACGAGAAGGGCGAGTCCGACTTGCCAGAATGAAACGCGCGTGCCGAAATCAAATTCGCGCGGATTGGCGAAGAAGGCGATATTCGGCTTCATGCCAAGAAACATGCCCATTCCCTGACAGATAATGAAAAAAAGGCCGATCGCAATCAGCACCCAGCTGACGATTCCCAAAAACGGCGCCTTGCCGGAAACCATTTTACTGACCAGCAAAAGCAATCCGACTGCGGCGAACGCAACGCCAACCCAAACCGGCATTTTCATGTAGGGCATCATCGCGCCCATCATGTCGATCATCATTTGTTTCATAGCCGCCCTCCTTTTAACCCCTTTATATCGGGCCCCTCAGACCCGGCTCTCTCCATAATACAATGTCACGACGTGTTTTGCTTCAGCAAAAAAAAGCCAACGCTCGGCGGCAATACCGACCGCGCCTGCTGCAACTGCGAGAAGGAGCAACAAGATGGCGAGCGCCGGCGCGGCAAACGCAGCTAAAGCAAGCAGTATGATTGGCGCGGCGAAGCCCGCCAAGATAGCGATGCGGCGAAGTTTGGCGGCATGTTTGCGCGCGATCTTGAAGCCCATTTCCTCAAGCAGATAATTCGACTGGCTGTGCGGACCGTCGATGAGTTTGACGGAACCGAATGCGCCAAGGCCGGTCGCTGTCTCCGCCGTAGAGCGCGCCGGCGCGATCGACACCGAATTCCAGTAAGCGAGCTTGACGAACAAAGCGACGGCCATCATTGCGGCCGCGCCCATAGCGACGCCCTCAGCGGCGGGATAACGCCAGAGCGCCATCAAGAGCGCTGCAATGGCGCCGCCCGTTCCTAATGCCAGCGCAATGTAGGCGATCGGCGTCCATGGATTGCTCCAAGCAGGAATTGTCTTCAGCGAGGCGTAAATCATCGATGTGCAATAGACGGTGATGATGCAGGCGAGGGCGGCGACAATGCCGATAAGCCCGGGCAGACCGTTATTCTGTCCAAGGAAGATCCAGTAGATCGCATAAAGACCGATTGGCGCGAATGTCAAAATCGCTGCGACGCCCTCGCGA
>JAWKVJ010000042.1:0-23626 GCA_041398085.1 Parvularculaceae bacterium | reverse complement strand
GCGTCGCCTATGGCAAATGGCGGGGCTGGCTTGAAACGGCGAAAGCGATGCCGGCGCCGTGGCGCTGGCTCGGATTTCTGGGCGCAATCATTCCGCCGCCGCTTGATGACGCAATCTACGACATCATCCAGCGCAATCGTTTCGGTTGGTTCGGAAAGCGCGCCGAATGCCTTGTTCCGGATGAAGCGCTGGCCGCGAGATTTCTGTAAGCGGCGTTAACTCTCTGGCCGGGCCTGGCATGCTAGGCTGCCGCCTGCGGTAAGGGAGATTGACCATGACCGGACCAATGAAGTGGATCCTGTTCTTCGGCGTAATCGTGTTCGCGGGCGCGGGCGTGACGGCGCTCTGGGCCGGTTTGTCGATTGAACTCCTCAAGGCTGTCGTCAGTTTTGCGATTGTCGCGATCGCCGCCGTCGCGCTGTATGCGCTTTCCGGCAAGACTTCCTAGCGGCGCTTGCTTCCCTGACGCGCCTATCCTATCGCGGTGGAACGCTTACATGCTGGAGCCGCCGCCATGCGCCGTTATCTAATCCCAGTCCTCTTCGCTCTTGTCGGCGCCTGCGCAAGTGCGCCGTCAACGCCCGCGTCGCCAGCCGGCGAGAACTTACTCTCCTTTATCGTCATCGGCGACACGCCATATACCGCTGCTGATGTCGCCATGCTGAAAAAGGCGATCCCTGCGATCAAGGAAGAAGCGCCGGATTTCGTCATACATGTCGGCGATACAAAATCCGGCGGCAAGCCGTGCGACGGCAGCGAGAACGCAGACCTTGGCGCGATGATGATCGCGCTGGCGCCGAGCGTCTTCTTCTACACGCCGGGCGATAATGAATGGACCGATTGCGACCGCTTCAACGATCCGGCGACTGGAAGGAAAATGTCGGAGCTTGGCCGTCTTGCAGTTCTGAAACAGGAATTCTTCAGCGCGCCGCCGCCGAAAGACGCCCCGCTTGGCGCGGAAGAACAATCGGGCTTTCCCTTTAATCGCACATGGACCGACAAGAGCGTGCGCCTCGCGACTGTTTTTGTCTCCGGCACTGACAATGGCCGCAGCGCTGTTGAAGGCGACCCGCTTGGCGATGCGGCGGCGGAAGCTGACAGACGCGAGAAGGCTGACGTTCAATGGATCGACGAAGTCGCCGCGAAAGCCTCGGACGAAAAGGCGCGCGCGCTCATCTTCGCCATGCAAGCCGATATTAATCAGGTTGCGCCTGAATATGCCGGCGTTCCCTGCGTCGGCGCTTCGGCCGGCGATATTGAGTGCGACGCCTATCTTTCAATCCGCAACGCCTTGCGCATTGCAGCGGAAAGTTTCGATGGGCCGGTGCTGATCATTCATGGCGACACGACGCCCTTTACGCTCGACAGGCATCTGCTCGGCGGCGGCGCCGACAATCTCTGGCGCCTCAATGCGGCGGGCGATGCGCTCGGCGCCAATCCCGTCAGTGATGTGACAAAAGTGACGGTCACTGATGACGTAAATCGTCCCTTTCGCGCTGTAGGCCTCGTCACCGGCGCCAGCCCCAGATAACGCCGGCTGGGGGCGGCGGACGCCCTTGCCGGAACGGCGCGGGTGCGCGTAACAAATGCGCGGCAATAGCGGCCGGGCGAGGGGACGCGCTTCAATGAGCATCGTCGATCTCATTATACTATGTGTCGCCGGCGTCGCCGCCGGATGGATCAATGTCATTGCTGGCGGCGGCTCGCTTTTGACGGTGCCGGTGATGGTGTTCATGGGGCTTCCCGGTCCCGTCGCCAACGGCACGAACCGCATTGCGATCATTGCACAGAATATAATGGCGGTCGGCGCATTTTTCTCGAAAGGTTTTTCGGATTTTCGCTTGTCGGCGACGCTCGCCGCCGCGGCTTCTTTCGGCGCCTTCTGGGGCGCGGAAATCGGAACGAAACTCGACGGCGTCTGGTTCAACCGCACCATAGCGGCGGTGATGATCGTCGTCATGATCGTCATGGCGACCGGCGAGGAGAAATCGAAGCCCGAGCCCGGCGCATCCGCACAAGCAAAAAATTTGCTCCTCGGTCACTTCCTGATGGTCGGCGCCGGTTTCTGGGGCGGCTTTATTCAGATCGGCGTCGGCTTCTTGATGATGCCGATCCTTTATCGCGTCATGGGTTTGGACCTTGTGCGCGTAAACATGCACAAGGTTTTTATCGCGCTTGTTTTTTCCGCCGTCGCGCTTGCTGTTTTTGCGGCGAAGGTTTCGATCGCCTGGCAGGCGGGGGCGGCGCTCGCCGCCGGCAACGCGCTTGGCGGCTGGCTCGGCGCGCATGCGACGATCGACAAGGGCGCGCCTTTTATCAAGCGGGCGCTTTTCGTCGTCCTGATAATTATGGCGATAAAACTCGTGTTCTTCAGCAGCTAATAAAATAGGCGCTCCCCACATAATTCTGAGGAGCGCCTGAACGGTTAGCCTGGTTGAAACTTACTTTGCCGGTTTCAGGTCAGTATTAAGAATCCAGCCGACATTGCCATTTTCATCCTCAACTTCCCACCAAAGGTCTTCCTTGGCGCCAGTCGGATAAACAATCATGCCTTTGTCGAGATCGCGCAGCACGCTGCCGCTCTCTGAAGGTGAGCGATGCATTTTGATGCCGTTCTTGCGCGCGGCGAATGTCTCTTTTGGCGCCGCGTCGGCAGCCGAGACATCAGCAAGTTCGCCGCCAAGTTGCCCGACAATATTCCGGTAGGCGTCCAGAAAGGCATAGGTAACGACTTTGCCGACTTCGGTGTCTTCATAACCGCCGCCGACCGCTCCGCCGAAACCGGCCCATCCGCCGCCGCCGAACGAAATGTCTTTCTTCGAGGCGGTGCCTTCTGCAAATGCGACGCCTTCCGTCGTGCGCACATTTGTAACCTCGAGAACAGTTTGGGCCTCGACCCTTTTTGTTTTAATGCCGCCGACGACAGCGCCAAAACGCCCGCCGATGGCGCGTCCTGCGAGGCCGCCAAGCGCGCCGCTTCCGCCTGCGTTTGAATCAGTGCCGACAATATCGGCGATCATGACATAGTCGGCGGCTTTGATCTGTCCGCCGCCGACATTTGAACGTCGCTGTAGATCGCCGCCTTGGCTTAGAGCCTGTTCGCGCCGCGTGGCGTCAAGCCCGCGACCGCGATTAACAAGTTTGAAACAGCCCGAGCGCTGGACGAAAACCTTAAGCAGTTTTTCCGGCTGGCCGAGCCCATAATATACCCAGCCGCGATATTCTGTGCCGTTCTCGATCGCCAAAGTGCCGATCGGCGTGGTGCAGGTCGGAATCGCGAGACTGTCCGTTGACCCACGGTTATAGTCGACCCGCTTTTGGGCGAACGCTGATCCGCCAAATGATAAGCTGAACGCAACCGTTGCAGCCGCAATTGCGGTCTGCGCTACAATCCGATTCATTGATAACCCCCTCCATGTCGGCGGTGCGGAGAGTGCCTGCCATTGCCGATTGTTTCAACCCAAAACAGGCGCTCCCCATTTCCGGCTGAAAAGCTCGTTGAATCGGGGACGAAAACGGCGCAAAATGGCGCTTCCGGATCGAGCGGGGGCTCTGCCATGAGCGCGAGTGATATCTTCATCCTGACGCTTGTCGTCATCGCGGTTTTGGCGGCGATTATTTTCAACCGTCTCGTCGGCAAACGGCAGATGGTGAAGAATGGCTGGTCCGACATTGACGTGCAGTTGAAGCGCCGCGCCGATCTGATCCCGCAATTTGTGAACACCGTGAAGGGCTACGCCAAGCATGAACGCGCACTTTTTCAGGAAGTCGCGGAGAAAAGAAACGCGGCGCTTGCCGCAGGCGCCAATCCGACGGCGCGCGGCAACGCAGAAAGCGCGCTTTCGGCGCCGGTTAAACGCATGATTGCGCTTGGCGAAGATTATCCGGAACTGAAGGCCAGTGATAATTTTCTTGAATTGCAACGACAGCTCGCCGAGACGGAAGACAAGATTGAAATGGCGCGGCGTTTTTACAATGGCGCTGTGCGCGAACTGAACACGCTTGTGACGAGCGTGCCGTCAAATTTCATCGCACGAATGACTGGCTTTAAGACGCATGAATATTTCGAGGCTGACGAACGCGATCGCGCTGTTCCGTCCGTCGCCGGCGTTTCAGGCTCATGATCGTCAGGGCCGCTCTCGCCCTGTTGTTCCTGTTATGGCCGGGCATCGCCATTGCGGCTGAACGCATTTCCGATTTCGACGTGACGATCGATGTCGCCAAAAGCGGCGATATCGCGGTGACCGAGAAAATTTCAGTCTTTGCTGAAGGCTATCAAATCCGCCGCGGCATCTTCCGCGATTTGCCGCGCAGCTATGAAAAAGGCGGCCGGCGCTATCCTTTCTCTTATGACGTCAAGCGCGTCATGCGCGACGGCGAGAAAGAGCCCTATGCGCTTGAAAAAACCGGCAACGCCTTTCGAATACGCATCGGCGACAAGGATGTATTCCTTGACCGCGGGCCGCATCATTATGAAATCGTCTATGATGTCAAAAACCAGGTTCGATATTTCGATGAATACGATGAGCTTTACTGGAATGTAACCGGAACCTACTGGGCGTTCCCGATCGATCATGCGCTCGCGCGCATTCGCCTGCCGGATGGCGCGCAAGCAACGCGCAAGGCAGGATATACGGGCGGCTACGGTCAGACGGGCGGCGATTACATCTTCTCGCAATTGGGCGGCGAGGAGGTTTTTGAAACGGCGCGGCCCTTGCGCGTGCGCGAGGGGCTCACCGTTGCTGTCGGCTTTCCAAAAGGCGTCGTCGATCCCCCGAGCGCATCGGATGCGCGCGCTGAATGGTGGGCGGCGAACGCCTCGCTCGTCATTCTCGGCGCGGGCGCCTCGCTGATCGGTCTTTTTTATCTCTGGGCCTGGAACCGCGTCGGGCGCGATCCGGTCAAGGGGCCGATTTTCCCGCAATATGAAGCTCCCAAAGGCCTTTCGCCCGCGGCTGCGCATTTCGTCTTCCACCGCGGCCTTAGCGGCCATGACGCGCTCATCGCGACTATCGTCAATCTGGCGATTAAAAAACGCATCAAGATCGATGTTGACAGCAAGAAGCAGACACGGGTCGAACTGTTGTCGAAAACGGCGGGGGGCGCCTTGCCGGCTTTTGAAGAAAATCTGCAAACCGATCTGTTATCGGGTGGCAGTCCGCTTGTCTTTGGAAAGAAATATTCGTCAAAACTGACGAGCGCTTATGAAACCTTCCGCAAGGCGCTGTCTAAAAATTACGGCAAGCCCTATTTCCGCTGGAACCGCGGCTTCCTGATATTGGCGATCCTTCTGTCGGGCGCTTCAATTCTGCTAGCGGCGAATTTCGCGCTGGAATGGAGCGCCGTCCATACGATGGTGGTTGCAGCGCTCGTCGTCATGGCGCTCGCCGCGTCTTATTTTCTTCCGGCCCCGACGCCGAAAGGGCAGGCGACGCGCACCGACATTGAAGGCTTTCGCCTTTACATGAACACCGCGGAGAAATTGCAACTGAATGCGGTTGAGCCGGGTTCGGATGCGCCGCCGCCAATGACTGTCGAGCGCTATGAGCGTTTCCTTCCTTATGCGATTGCGCTCGGCGTTGAAAAACCCTGGACGAAACATTTTGAAAAACTGATGCCGAAGGAGGCCGCGTCCTACACGCCCTATTGGTCGAGCGGAAACTACACGAGCTCCCGCTCGCTTTCGGGCATAAACAGCGCGCTCGTGTCGTCCATGGCGAGCGGCGTATCCGCCTCGATGCCGCAATCTTCTTCTTCATCAGGTTCGGGCGGCGGCGGCTTTTCCGGCGGCGGGGGCGGCGGCGGCGGCGGGGGCGGCTGGTAGGCGCCCCTAATCCGCTTACAATGTGTCAAGCAAAAGTTTTCAAGAGGCGTTATGACGCTTCGACTGGCTGAGCAGCGGCTTTGACAGAGTGTCGCAGGCAGCGCATGTAGGGCCCGCTTTCCGGCCCCGGCCGGGGGGTCCGTCACGCCCGCTGGCCATGCGCCGGAATTTCGGCTGCACCAGATGCGCCGGATTGGGCCAACCCGATCTTATTGTTGAGGAAAAGATGATCACGCATGACGTTCGCGCGCACCGTTCGAAAGACCAGTTAAAGCGCGAGGACCAGCTCGCCTGGAAGATCGCCGAGGTTGCAGCCGACCCGGTCGAGGTCGACGCCGAAGCGAGCGACATGATCATCAACCGCATCATCGACAACGCCTCAGTGGCGATCGCTTCGCTCAATCGTGGGCCGATCAAATCAGCGCGCGCCATGGCGAAGGCGCATTTGCGCAAAGGCGGGGCGACATTGTTCGGCGCGCCGGCGTCTGAAACCGTTTGCGCCGAATGGGCCGCCTGGGCGAATGGCACCGCCGTTCGCGAACTCGATTTTCACGACACCTTTCTGGCCGCGGATTATTCGCACCCTGGCGACAACATTCCGCCGGTGCTCGCGGTTGCGCAACAAATGGGCTGCGATGGTCGCGCGCTGATGCGCGGCATCGCGACGGGGTATGAAATTCAGGTCAATCTTGTGAAGGCGATCTGCCTGCATGAGCACAAGATCGACCATATTGCGCATATAGGACCGTCGGCCTCCGCTGGCATCGGCGCGCTTTTGGGCTTGCCGACCGAAGTTATTTTTCAAGCCGTGCAGCAAGGACTCCATACGACAATCACGACGCGCCAGTCGCGCAAGGGCGAAATCTCGACTTGGAAAGCCTTTGCGCCCGCTTACGCAGGCAAGCAGGCGATTGAAGCGGTTGACCGCTGCATGCGCGGCGAAGGCGCGCCGTCCCCCGCCTATGAAGGCGAAGACGGACCGATCTCCTACATTCTCAATGGCCGCACCTGGCGCGATCAGGGCAAGAGCCCATACGAGCCAGCCTATCACGTGCCGCTGCCCGCAAAGGGCGAGGCGAAGCGCGCCATTCTTGAAACCTACACCAAAGAACATTCGGCGGAGTATCAGTCACAGGCGCTGATCGATCTCGCCTTCCGCATGGGCCGCGAAATTGAAAAGCGTGGCGGCTTCGAGCATGTGAAGTCGATCGTTCTGCACACGTCGCACCACACCCATTACGTCATTGGCACGGGCTCGGGCGATCCGCAGAAGATGGACCCGAATGCGTCGCGCGAAACGCTCGATCATTCGATCATGTATATTTTCGCGGTCGCGCTGCAGGACGGCGAATGGCATCATGTCAAATCCTATGCGCCGGAGCGCGCGAAACGCGAAGACACGGTTCGCCTTTGGCGCAAGATTTCTACAATCGAAGACCCCGAATGGACGCGCCGCTATCACAGCCATGATCCAAAAGAGAAGGCGTTTGGCGCCAAGGTTGTCGTGACGTTTGAAGACGGCTCGGAGCTTGTCGACGAGCTCGGAATCGCCAATGCCCACCCCTTTGGCGCGCGCCCCTTTGGCCGGGCTGAATATATCGGCAAGTTCAAAACGCTGACCGATGACATTCTCGACCCCGCCGAGTCGGCGCGTTTTCTCGACCTCGTGCAACAATTGCCGAATTTGTCGGCGTCACAAATTCTTGAGCTGAACCCCGTGGCGCCCGCTGATTATCTCATTGAAAACACCGCTAAGGGAATCTTTTAAGCAAGGAGAACATCAATGCTCGCTTACTCAACTGTCGGCACCAACGACATGGACAAGGCGCTGAAATTCTATGACGCCATCTTTTCAGAGCTTGGCGTCAAGCAGCTCATGAATATGGATAACCGCTTCGTCGCCTATGGCGACGGCAAGGGCCCGATGTTCGCGATCGCCAAGCCCTACAATGGCGAGCCAGCGACGGTCGGCAATGGCGTCATGATCGCGATCGGCGCAAAAGACCCGGCGCAAGTGAAGACGCTCTATGACAAGGCGATCTCGCTCGGCGCAAAATGCGAAGGCGAGGCGGGTCCGCGTATGAACGGCCAGTTCTCATGCGGTTATGTGCGCGATCCGGACGGCAACAAGCTCAACTTCTTCTGCATGGGCAGCTGATTGGTGCAGGAATGAACGCCGGGCTTTCAAAAGAAGCGGAACTGCGCGTGCGCGAAAGCTTCGCGCGGCAGGGCTTCATGAAGAAGCTCGGCGTTGAAATCGTTTCGCTTGGAGTTGGCGCCTGCGAGCTTGGCGTTCATTTCGACGAAACGATGACGCAGCAGCACGGTTATTTTCACGCCGGCGTTTCTGCAACGCTTGCCGATAATGCCGGCGGTTACGCCGCCTATTCAGTGATGCCGGAAAACTCAACGGTGCTGACGACCGAGTTCAAGATGAACCTGTTGGCGCCGGCGAAGGGGCCTTATCTCATCGCCAAGGGCCGGGTCATCAAGCCGGGGCGGACGCTGGTCGTCGTGCAGACCGATGTCTATTCGGGCGAGAAGGGCGCCGAGACCCTTGTCGCGACAATGCTTGCAACGGAAATGTGCCTCATCAACAAGGAGAGCGTCTCATGAAACCTCAAATAGCGACGGCGCTCGCCCGCTGGCACGACATCGTTAAGTCTGGCGATAGTTCGAAGATCGGCGACATGGCGCGAGAGGATGTCATTTTCCGTTCGCCGGTAGCGCACACGCCCTATCCGGGGCGCGAGGCGTTGAAGCTGGTGCTCACAACCGTCTCGACCGTTTTTGAAAACTTCACCTATCACCGCGAATTCGTTTCGGAAGACGGGCTCAGCGTCGCGCTTGAATTCAGCGCCGATGTAGGCGGCAAGAAGCTTAAAGGCGCCGACTTCATCCGGTTTGACGAAGAGGGGATGATCGCCGAATTCGAAGTGATGATCCGCCCGGCGTCAGGCCTGATGGCGCTGGGACAGGCGATGGGCGCGCGGCTCGGCGACAAGGTTGGAACGCTTAAGGGCGGCGCCAATGGATAAGCGAATTGAAACCCATCCTTCGAGACGCGCCTGCGGCGCTCCTCAGGATGAGGTTTTGAAAAATTGTAGCCCTCATCCTGAGGAGGCTTGCCAAGCAAGCCGTCTCGAAGGATCGAATAATCGCGCGGCCGATAAGGACTGAACCATGCTCTTCACCAAAAAACTCGCCGAGGAAAAGCGCGCGGATTTTCGCGAAAAGCTTAAATCGGGAAAACTCTTGAAGTTTCCGGGCGCGTTCAATCCGCTTTGCGCGCAGATGATCGAGAACAAGGGCTTTGACGGCGTATATATTTCGGGCGCCGTCATGTCCGCCGATCTTTGCCTGCCTGATATCGGCATCTCGACGATGACCGAATTCGCCGATCGCGGACAACAGATCGCGCGCGTCACGGATTTGCCGACGATTATCGACATCGACACCGGTTTTGGCGAACCGATGGCGGCGGCGCGCACCGTCCGCACGATGGAGGAAGCGGGGATTTCCGCCTGCCACATCGAAGATCAGGTGATGCCGAAACGCTGCGGGCATCTCGACGGCAAGGAAGTCGTCAACGTTGAAACTATGGTCCAGCGCGTGAAGGCGGCGGCGGAAGCAAAGCGCGATCCCAATTTTATTCTCATCGCGCGTTCGGATGCGCGCGCCGTTGAAGGGCTCGACAAGGCGATCGACCGCATGAAGGCTTATGTCGACGCGCGCTGATATGATCTTCCCCGAAGCGATGAAGGACGAGAAGGAATTCGGAAGCCGTGCGCGCCGCACTCGACGTGCCGATTCCGGCCAACATGACGGAGTTCGGAAAGTCGCGTCTCCTCAACAAAAAGAGCTTGAAAATCTCGGCTTCAATCTTGTCATTTACCCCGTAACGACATTGCGGGTTGCTATGTTCGGCGCGGAAAAGGGCCTGACGCCATTCTCGCTGATGGCGATCAGCGTGGCGTCCTCGACATCATGCAGCACAGGCGTGATCTCTACGATCTCCTGCGCCATCACGATTACAACCAGTTCGATCAGTCGATCTACAATTCAGGTTGGCGATACGCCGACGGAGTAGGGATAACCATGTCTGAAGAAGTAAAATACGGTCTTGCGGGCGTCCTCGCCGACGATACGGCGTTTTAAGGTGATGCCGAGATCAATTCGCTCACCTATCGCGGCCACACGTGTTCAGGATCTTGCAACGCTCTGCCGGTTTGAAGAGGTCGCCTATCTTATCTGGAATGGCGAATTGCCGAACCATCGCGAGCTTGACGAGTTCTTGCAATGCTGCAAAGCGCGAAGCGGGGCTTCCGCCGGCTTTCCTGAAGCTCCTCTCAATGCTCAATCGCGATGCGCATCCGATGGATACGCTGAGAACGGCGGTTTCCTTCATCGGGCAGGAGGATGAAACCGCGAATGAGTCGTCGCCCGAAGGCTTGATGAAAAAATCCATTCGCCTCTTCGCGAAGATACCCGAAATCGTCGCGGCTGATTTCCGTCTTCGCAACGGCAAGGAACCGATCGCGCCGACCAAGGATCTCGCTTTCTCGGAAAACTTCTTTCATATGTGCTTCGGTGAAGTACCGAAACCTGAAGTCATCAAATGTTTCGACATTTCGATGACGCTCTATGCGGAACATTCGTTCAACGCTTCGACCTTCACGGCGCGCACCATCGCCTCGTCGCTCTCTGATATTTATTCAGCGGTGACAGGCGCCATCGGTTCGCTGAAAGGCCCCCTTCATGGCGGCGCCAATGAAGCCGTCATGCATATGCTGAAAGAGGTTTCCTCGCCGGAGGCTGCTGAAGCGTGGATGATGGATGCGCTGGCGACCAAGAAAAAAATCATGGGCTTCGGACACCGGGTTTATCGCTCAGGCGACAGCCGCGTGCCGACCATGACCGACGCCTACCAGAAAATGGTCGACGTCATCGGCACAAGTGAGGCGAAAAAATATTGGGCGATCAGCCGCACGCTCGACGAGGTGATGGTGCGCGAGAAAGGCATCTATCCCAATCTCGATTTCCCGGCGGGCCCCGCCTATTACCTGATGGGCTTTGAAATCCCGATGTTCACGCCGATCTTCGTCGTCTCGCGCATAACGGGGTGGACCGCGCATGTGATGGAGCAATTGGCGGCCAACAAGCTCGTCCGTCCGCTCTCCAATTACACCGGCGTCGCCCAGCGTGAGGTGACGGCGCTCGCAGAGCGGTGATCTGACCGGGCGGGATCGTCAGTAGAGTTGATGTCCGCCACATATTATGTGCGGATGGAAAAGCTTAAAGAGGAAGCCGCCCGATGGCCGCGATTGAACGCGAACGAACCGACGAAGAAAGAAAGCGCGCGGAAGAGGCCGTCGTCGAGCTGATCCGCTGGATCGGCGACGACCCGTCGCGCGAAGGCCTTGTCGATACGCCAAAGCGCGTCGTCGATGCGTTCCTTGAATATTTTCAGGGCTACGAGCAATGCCCTGAGACATATCTGGAGCGCACCTTCGAACAGGTCGGCGGCTACGATGAAATCGTTCTCCTGCGCGACATCCCATTTCATTCCCATTGCGAGCACCACATGGCGCCGATCCTCGGCAAGGCGCATGTCGCTTATCTGCCGAAAGACCGCGTCGTCGGCATTTCAAAACTCGCCCGCGTCGTTCACGCTTACGCGAAGCGGCTGCAGGTGCAGGAGCGGCTGACGGCGGAAATCGCCGATTGCATCCAGCGCGTGCTTGAGCCCGACGGCGTCGCCGTCGTCATTGAGGCGACGCATGCCTGCATGACCTGCCGCGGCGTTGAAACGCCGGGCGTGATTATGACGACCAGCCGGATGATGGGCGTTTTCCGCGAAGACGCCCGCTCGCGGCAGGAGATCATGAAACTGATGGGCTTTAGTTGAGCGCGCTGCAATAAGGGTCTGGAAGGGCCCCTTTTCCTGACGCGTCCTTCTCGAGGCGCAATTGCGGAGCCTTAAATGACCTATCAGTGCATCGTCATTGAAACGGACGGTCCGGTCGGTATCGTGACGCTGGACCGGCCCGACGCGCTCAATGCGTTTTCCGACGAGCTCATGAATGAGCTCACCGATGGCTGAAAAATTCGAGGCCGATGACGATATCGGCTGCATCATCATAACGGGTTCTGAAAGAGCGTTGCCGGCGGCATCGACATCAAGGAGATGTCGGAGATCACCTATATGGACGCCTATAACGAACAGTTCATCACCAGGAACTGGGAAGAGGCGACGCGCTGCCGCAAACCGGTCATCGCCGCAGTTGCGGGTTACGCGCTCGGCGGCGGCTGCGAGCTTGCGATGATGGCGGACTTCATCATCGCCGCCGACAACGCAAAATTCGGCCAGCCGGAAATAACCATCGGCGCCATTCCGGGCGCCGGCGGCACGCAGCGCCTGCCGCGCTTTATCGGCAAGTCGAAAGCGATGGAGATGGTGCTGACAGGCCGCATCATGGAGGCCGAAGAAGCCGAACGCTGCGGCCTTGTCTCGCGTATCGTGCCGAAAGGCGAATTGAAGGAAGAGGCGATCAAGACCGCGAAACAAATCGCGTCCTATTCCGCGCCGATCGTCATGCTCGCGAAGGAAAGCGTCAACCGCGCCTATGAAGTGCCGCTCACCGAAGGCGTGCGCTTCGAGCGCCGCATCTTCCATTCAATTTTTGGCACCGAAGACCAGCGCGAAGGCATGGCCGCCTTCGTCGAAAAACGAAAGCCAGCCTTCAAGCATCGGTGATGCGACTGGTCAGCGGCGCTAATCAGTAACTCCGCTCATCCCCGCTTGCGCGGGAATGAGCGGGAAATATGCGCTGGTTGGAAAACGGTGTAATGCTCCTCATGGGGCCGACAATTTCCGGTCAGAAAAACATAGGATTTCCGACTGTAAATTGATGTGATGGAGCCCGCTCCGCATATCACCATTGTCATTCCGGGGCGCGGCGGAGCCGCGAACCCGGAATCCATGCAGCGATCTTTTGCGTAAGGTGTCTGGATTCCGGGTTCGGCCAGTAGGCCGCCCCGGAATGACATGTGACAGTGTTGAAACGCGCACCCCCTCCGTTGCAGTGAGAGGTTCGGGAGGGTTCAAAACGAACGCAGAAGATCGATATGCTTCTTACCCCAGACACACGAATTCGCGCGATAAAATACATTTTTTGAGAGTCTTGAATTCGTCTTGCGGCTCACCACCTCGTCAAAGCGTGCGAAAGCTCTGCACGGCTCTTTGACATTCGAATATTTTTCGCGTGCGTCCGGCGTTTCTGCTGGCGCTCGTGTCTCTTCGAGAACGGCGCGTTCCGTTTCTGATGCGAATTTTGGAAATCCGCATTGTCCGGACAAACCTGCTGGACCCCGCATGAAAGTTCATATCGTCCTATAGGCGCGCCGCCGGATTGCACGGCGCATGCGGACAAATCGCGGCGCTCGCCGAAACCGGCCCAAATATACGCAGCTACAGCTTTGGATTGAGCCGCGCCGCGCAATCGGCGATAAGGGCGCCGATGAACGATCTCATTCTCGCTTTCATGATTATCGGCGTGCTGGGCGTCGGCGCGCAGTGGCTTGCCTGGCGCCTCGCCATGCCGGCGATCGTCATGATGATTATCGCCGGCTTGCTCGCCGGGCCTGTCTTCCAGATTTTATGGCCGGCGAATTATACCCCGGGCGGTGAAGCCGGCGTTAGTGTCGGGCCCATGGAGCTTTTGTTCGGCGAGTTTTATCGCCCGATGATCGCCATTGCAGTTGCTGTCATTCTTTTCGAAGGCGGGCTGACGCTCAATTTCGCCGAGATTCGCGGCCTTTCCAAAGGCGTTCGCCGGCTTGTGCTGCCGGGCTCGATTGTCGGCTGGGCGCTCGGTTCGCTCGCGGCCTGGAAAATCGGCGGGCTAGAACCGGAAGTCGCACTCCTTTTCGCCGGCGTCATGATCGTCACCGGGCCGACCGTCATCATTCCGCTTCTTCGCCAGTCGAAACTGAACCAGCGTCCTTCCGCGCTTGTTGAAATGGGAAGGGATCATCAACGATCCCTTGGGCGCGTTGTTCGCCGTCCTCGTCTTCGAGGTGATCGCCATTCGCGCGGCGCCTGAAGTGCACGCGCCGGGCACGATCTTCGGCTCGCTGGCGCTTGCCGCCTTGCTCGCCTCCGCGCTCGGATTCGCTCTTGGCCGCGCCGTCGCCTATGCGTTCCGCCGCGGCTGGGCGCCGGAATATTTAAAGCCGCCAATCCTCCTCGCCTTCGTTCTTTTCGCATTCGAGTTTGCGAACCTTATTCAGGACGAGGCGGGGCTTCTCGCGGTCACCGCAATGGGCGTAACGCTCGCCAATTCGCGCGTCGCCTCGATCAACGAATTGCGCCAGTTCAAGGAAGGCGTCGCGACGCTGATGGTCTCCGGCGTGTTCATTATCCTCACGGCGAACCTTACCTGGCAAACGCTCGGCGCGCTCGGGCCGAAAGATTTCGCGCTTCTCGCCGCCATGCTGCTCGTCGTGCGTCCGGCGACTGTCTTCCTTTCGACGATTGGCGCCGGGCTCACCTGGCGCGAACGCGCGCTTGTCGGCTGGATTGCGCCGCGCGGCATTGTCGCCGTTGCGGTCACCAGCTTTTTCGGCGCGGCGCTCGTTCAATATTACGGACAGGACCTCGCCGCCTCGCCGGAAACCGCAGCGCTGCTCGCATCAGCCGAGCGGCTGATTCCACTCGCCTTTGCGATGGTTTTCGCAACCGTCATCCTGCACGGTTTTTCGATTGGGCCGCTCGCCAAGGCGCTCGGCCTCGCCAACAAGGACCGGCCCGGCGTGCTGATCATCGGCGCGTCGCCCTATTCGGCGGCGCTCGCCGCGAAGCTGAAAGAGATGGAGATCGCCGTTACGGTCGCCGACTCAAGCTGGCGACGCCTAAGGCCGGTAAGGCTTGCGAATGTGCCGGTCTACTACGGTGAAATCCTCTCTGAAGTGACCGAACACCATGTCGATCTTAACCGCTTCGGCGTGTTGCTCGCGCTTTCCGGCAACGAGGCCTACAACGCGCTCGTCTCAACCGACCTCGCGCCGGAATTAGGCCGTGCACAGATCTTTCAGGTGAATGCGCGCGGCAAGGACGATGAAGACCGCAAGGCGCTTTCCTATACGCTGCAAGGCAAGACGTTTTTGCATTCCGGCCCGCCGCTCGATGAATTGCTGCGCCGTCATTATGCGGGCTGGTTTTATCAGCGCACGCGGATTACCGAGGAATATCCGCCGGCCCGCTATCTCAAAGATCTCGGCAAGGAATATGAGATCGTCTTCATCATCCGGAAGGGCGTGTTGCAATTCGCCAGTCAGGAAAATCCGTTGAAGCCTGAGATTGGCGACAAGGTGCTCGCCTATTTGCCGAAACCGGTTGAAAAGCCGAAAAGTGAGGCAAAACCGGCTGAAAAGCCGAAGGCGGAAACGGACGTCAGCGAGATCAAGGAAACCGCCGCGCCTGTTATCCCGAAGTCCGCGCCAGGGCCCGGCCCGGCGACTGGCGCAGCCTGACGCATCAGATGAACGGCCCGGCGCGCGAAAGCTCGCCATCCAGCCGCCGCCGCCCTATATTTGACCCATGAGTTCAGGGAGGGGCGCCCAGTGACAATGGAAGCGACAAGAACGGCGTTTAACGGCGACGAAACCGCGGAACGGCTATCTGGCGAAGAAGAGCTTCGTTTCATCCGCAATTTCCACGACGTCTTTTTAAGTCTCGGCATTGCAATGTTTTCTGCGGGCCTTGCGATCGCGACCGCCGTCGCGCTCGGGCCGGTTTTGAAATCCGTAGGTCAGGACGCTTCCGGTCCTTTACTGACGATCGCCGGCGCCGCTGGCGTCGACGCCGTCATCATGTGGCTGATGGCTGAATTCTTCGCACGCGGACGAAGGTTGTTTCTTCCCTCGATCGTCATCCTGATCGGGTTTTCAATGTTCATGACGGTCGCCGCCGCGGCGATCTATGGCTGGCATATCGGCGCCGACCGAGAGTTTTTCGACGGCCTTGAGCATACCGGCCTTGAAGGCGCGGTGCGTAAAACCTCCGAGGCGCTGATATTTATCGGCGGCGTTACAACGCTCGCGATTTTCGCCTTTTATGCGCGCATGAAATTGCCCTTTGCGATGGGGCTTGGCGGCTATGCCCTCGCGGGAACTGGCGCGGCGGCGATCTTCTGGGCCTTCCCGAACGAGGCAGTCAATTATGTGCAGCTCCTGCAGCTTGGTTCCGGCGTTTTCCTGTTTCTCCTCGGCGTTTATTTCGACGCGCGCGATCCGGAACGAAAGTCGCGCATTTCCGATAATGGATTCTGGCTGCACTTCTTTGCCGCGCCTTTGATCCTCAATTCTGCGCTCGGCATGGCGGTTGGCGCGGAAAACATTATCGCGCATCAAACGGGGGCCGCGGTGACGGTGCTTGTCATCGTTTTCTCTTTTGCCTTTGTGTCGCTTCTCATCAATCGCCGCGCGCTGCTTGTCGCCGGCCTTATCTATGCGCTCATCGCCGGTGGTTTCCTTATCTCCAAGGTCGGGCTTTCTGGCGGCTGGACGCTCGCGGTGACGCTCCTCGTCATGGGCGGCGCCATGGTGCTTCTCGGCGGCGGCTGGCATGCGCTCCGTCGCATTGTCGTCGCGCCTTTCCCGAAAGAAGGGCTTATCGCCCGCATTGTTCCGCCCGAGCCGCCGAAAGAGGCGCGCGGCCGTCAGGTCAGCGAATAGGGCTGGCGATACGGGCCTTGCTCCCCAAAGCCGGCGCCGTTATAGACGCCTCCTTCGCCGGACCGGGGCCCTTGAACAGCCGCCGGTCAGGCCCCCTGGCGGGGTAGCTCAGTTGGTGAGAGCGCAGGATTCATAACCCTGAGGTCGGCGGTTCAAATCCGCCCCCCGCTACCAGTTCATCCCGAATATTTTTCTTCCACTTGGCCAAGTTCTTGGTCCGCTTCGCGCGCGAGAACGAAGAGAAGGTCAGAGAGGCGATTGACGTAAGGAACGGCGGCGGCCTGTTTCTGTGGTTCCAGAACCGCGATGATGCGCTCAGTGCGGCGAGCGACGACGCGCGCCTGATGAAGGCGGCAACTTGCTTCCGTCTGGCCCGGATAGATGAAGTCTTTCAGCGGCGGCAGCGTCGCTTCCACCTCGTCGATCAGCTTTTCAAGCCGCGTCACGGCGCCGGAATCGAGCTTGAACTTGTCGATATCCTTGTCGCCGACATAGCTGACAAAGGCGCTCAATATATAAAGCTCCTTCTGAAAGCCTTTCAGCAGCGCCTCACGCTTCTTGTAGGCGAGGCGCGCGAAGCCAAGCGCCACCGACAATTCGTCCAACTCGCCGACAGCGGCGATATGCGGGTCGGCTTTTGAAACGCGCTGGCCCGACAGCATGGAGGTTTCCCCGGCGTCGCCGCCGCGCGTGTAGACCTTTACTTCAGCCATCATGTGCTCCTTCGAGACGGTCTTAGCGCGTGCCGTCTTGCGGTTAAATTCCTTGAAACAACCAATTGCGCTCTTTCCCGCGAAAGCGGGAATCCAGATGCGGCAAATCTTCTGGATCCCCGCTTGCGCGGGGATGCTCGGGGAGAGAAGGTTCGGGCGCGGTCATAACCTCCAACTACTCCCCCGGCGGAAAAGTCTTCAGCGCCGCCTCGAAGGCGCGCATGGCGGGGCTCGGCAGCCACCGTTTCCTTACGGCAAAGCCAACGGGCAGTGGCTCGAAAAAATCGATCGCCAGAAGTGAAAAGCGCCTGGTGAATGTTTTCGAGGCTGAATATTCCGCCGCGACAATGCCGATCGCGTCGCTTTCCGCGACGATGTCGGCGACCATCGGGAAATATTCAACGATATGCATGCGGCGGACGGGATCGCCGCTGATTTCTTCAAAAAGCGTGCGGAGGCGATCCGTGTGCCAGCTCATCCGGTCAGACGCGATGATCGGAAAGTCTTTCAGCGCGGCGGCGGCGACGTGCGTTTTCTCGCTGAGCGGATGCTTCTCGCGAACGAACAGCGTGGTTTTCAGTTCTGTCAGTTTTTCAAAGGCGAAAGCGTCATCGGTTTTGAGCGCGCTTTCAGGTCCAACCAGCATGTCGATGTCGCCGCGACGCAGGGCCCTGACGCCGGCGCCCTCGGCGAGCGCTTCTAAATGCACGCGCATCGCCGGTCTCTTGCGCATAAGGGCGATTGTCGCCTTGTTGACGAGGCCTTGCATCGAGGCGGGGCTGACGCCGACGCGGATCAAAGTTTCGCCTGCCTCGCGGCTGGCGCGGGCATCCTCCGACAATTGGTCGAGGTCCGAGATGATGCGCGCTGCGCGGGAGAGGAAGGCGCGGCCGCGTTCGGTGGCGACAACATCGCGCGCGCGCCGATCGAACAATGCGTAGCCTACCTCTTGCTCGATATCGGCTAGGCTGCGGCTCACCGTCGACTGGGTAAGGCCGAGCGCGCGCGCTGCGGCGCTCATGGAGCCGGCCTGATCGACGGCGAGGATATGTTTCAATTTGGCGGCGTTCATAAGGTATGTATAAAACGCATAGTATACGCGTTATATGCATTTGACAAATAGCCCGGCAAGGCCGAAAAAGGGGCTTGTTCCGCCGTCATTCCGACTTGGCCTGAAGCCCGCCGGATGCGGCGTTTTCGGCGTTCGCCAGCAAGGCGGCCGCCGTCGGTTGCGCCCCATTTCATAACAAGCCCGAATTTAGCCGACGAGGACCTAAGCCTGATGAGCGACTACCGAGCCCCAATCGAGGATATGAAATTCGTCGCGACGAAGCTGGCGGGATTTTCCGCCATCGCCGCCAAACATGACGACGTCAATGAAGATCTCCTCGCGGCGATTTTTGAAGAGGGCGGCAAATTCGCAAGCGGCGTTCTGGCGCCGTTAAATCGCGTCGGCGACACGCAAGGTTCAAAGCTCGTCAATGGCGCGGTTAAAACGCCGGACGGCTGGCAGGATGCATACAAGCAATTCGTCGAAGGCGGTTGGAACGCCGTGCCGTTCGATCCTGACTATGGCGGGCAGGGTTTACCGCAACTTGTGTCAACGGCGCTCTTCGACCTTTGGCATTCCTCGAACATGGCGTTCGCGCTCTGCCCGATGCTGACGCAGGCCGCCGTCGAAGCGCTGTCGAAATATGGAAGCGCCGATCAGAAAGAAAAATATCTCGCCAAGCTCATCTCCGGCGAATGGACCGGAACGATGAACTTGACCGAGCCGCAGGCCGGTTCCGACCTTGCGCGCATTCGCTGCAAGGCAGTGAAGAAAGACGATCATTATCTGCTGACCGGCCAGAAGATTTTCATCACCTATGGCGACCATGATCTGACGGAAAACACGATCGCGATGGTGCTTGCGAGAACGCCCGACGCGCCCGAAGGCGTTAAAGGCATTTCACTGTTCATCGTGCCGAAATTCCTCGTCAATGACGACGGCTCGTTCGGCGAGCGCAATGATGCGCGCTGCGTTTCCCTTGAAGAAAAGATGGGCATTCACGCAAGCCCGACCGCCGTCATGTCCTATGGCGATAATGGCGGGGCTGTCGGTTATCTGATGGGCGAGGAGAACAAGGGCCTTAATTACATGTTCACGATGATGAACAATGCGCGGCTCTCAGTTGGCCTTGAAGGCGTAGCGATTTGCGAACGCGCCTATCAGAAGGCGGCGTCTTTCGCGCGCGATCGCGTTCAGAGCCGCGCGATGACCGGCGATGACCCGGAGCCCGTCGCGATTGTTCGCCACCCTGACGTTCGCCGCATGCTGATGACCATGCGTGCGCTGGCCGAAGCCGGCCGCGCATTGAGTTATTACACGGCCGGGAAAATAGATCTTGCGCATGCTGGCGATAAGGACGCGCAGCGCCGCGTCGATCTTTTAATTCCGGTGGTCAAGGGCTGGTGCACCGAAAATGGGTCGGAAGCCGCGTGGAACGGCGTGCAGGTTCATGGCGGCATGGGCTTCATCGAAGAAACCGGCGCCGCGCAGTTCATGCGCGACGCCAAGATTGCTGAAATTTACGAAGGCACCAACGGCATTCAGGCGAATGATCTGATCGGCCGCAAATTGCAGCGTGATGGCGGCGCCGAAGCGCGCGCCATGATGGCGGAAATGTGCGACATCGATGCGGCGCTGGCCGACCACGATTTCGCCGATCTTCGAAACGCGCTCGCCAAGGGCATCGCCTCGCTTGAAAAAGCGACGGGCTGGCTCCTCGAAGCGCATGGCCGCGACGCCAATGACGCGGCGGCGGGCGCCATGCCTTATCTCCGCCTTTGGGGCGTGGTCGCTGGCGGCTGGATGATGGCGCGCGCTGCGCTCGCCGCGAAACTGGCGCTTGCCGGAGGCGAGGGTGACGCCAATTTCATGCGCGCCAAGATCGCCACGGCGAAATTCTATGGCGAGCGCATCCTGCCGCGCGCCGCCGCCTATGAAAAAGAAGTCTCCGCCGGCGCCGCCTCGCTGATGGCGATCGCCGACGACATGCTCTGATGAAATATCGTTCCGGGAGGAACCCTGATGCCTGACGACGCAAAGACAATCGACAAGCCGGCGACCAACTTGCCGCTCGCCAAAAACAAGGTTCGCTTCGTAACGGCGACGAGCCTTTTCGACGGGCATGACGCAGCGATCAACATAATGCGCCGCATCCTGCAGTCGCTCGGCGCGGAGGTCATCCATCTCGGCCATAACCGGTCGGTGGCGGAAATCGTCGACGCAGCCATTCAGGAGGACGCGCAAGGTATCGCCGTTTCGTCCTATCAGGGCGGCCACATCGAATATTTCAAATATATGGTCGACCTGCTGAAGGAGCGCGGCGCCGCGCACATCAAGGTATTCGGCGGCGGCGGCGGCGTTATCGTCCGTGAAGAAATTAAAGAACTGCACGATTACGGCGTCGAACGCATCTATTCGCCGGAAGATGGCCAGAAAATGGGCCTGCAAGGCATGATCGCCGACATGATCGCGCGCGCCGATTTCGATCCGGCGGAAAAAGGCCTCGCCGACATCAAGGATATTTCAAATGAAGGCTGGGGCCCGCTTGCGCGCTATCTGACGCTGCTTGAACAGGGCCGCATCGACGCCAAGGGCGTGACCGCGCTTGAAAAAGCGGCCGCCGCGGCGCTGCGCGCGCCGGTTCTCGGCGTCACCGGCACGGGCGGTTCGGGCAAATCATCGCTTTGCGACGAGATCATCACCCGTTTTCGCATGGATTCTTCCGACTACAAGATCGCCGTACTGGCGATTGATCCGTCGCGGCGGAAATCAGGCGGCGCGCTTCTCGGCGACCGCATCCGCATGAATTCAATCAACGCGCCGCAGATCTTCTTCCGTTCGATTGCAACGCGCGAGTCTGATTCCGAAGTGCCGGATTTCGTCTATCAGGCGGTGAGCGCTGCGCGCGCCGCAGGGTTTGACCTTATCATCGTTGAAACGCCCGGCATCGGTCAGGGCAATGCTGCCATCGCCGAGCTTGCCGATATTTCGCTATACGTGATGACGCCGGAATTCGGCGCCGCCTCGCAGCTTGAAAAAATCGACATGCTCGATTTTGCCGATATCGTCGCGATTAACAAGTTCGACCGCAAGGGTGCGGAAGACGCGCTGCGCGATGTCAGAAAACAGGTGCAGCGCAATCGCGAAGACTTTTCAAAAGGGCCGGACAAGATGCCGGTCTACGGCGCCATCGCCGCACGCTATCAGGATGACGGCGTCACGGGGCTTTATATGGGCCTTCGCGAGGAGATCGCCTCAAAAGGCTTTAAGCTGCCCGAAACACAATTCAAACCGAACCCGAAGCGCATGCCGTCGGCGCGTGAGGCGATCGTGCCGCCCTCGCGCCAGCGCTATCTCGCCGAGATTGCTTCGGAAGTTCGCGGATACCATGAAAAGACGCGCAACGAAGCGCGCCTCGCCCGAGAGGTGCAGCAGCTCAAATCATCGCAAGAAATGCTTGAGCAATCAGGCGGCGACGGTAAGCAGCTGGCGGGCCTCATCTCTGAGCGCGAAGACCGGCAGGACCCGCGCGCCAAAAAGCTCATTGAGAATTGGCCGAAGGTCAAAGACAGCTATTCCGGCGAGGAATATGTCGTTAAAATTCGCGACAAGGAAATTCGCACCAAGCTGACGCGGACGACGCTTTCCGGCACGACGGTCCGCAAGGTCGTGCTGCCGCGCTATGAAGATCACGGCGAACTTCTGACCTGGATGATGCGCGAGAATTTGCCGGGCTCATTTCCCTATACGGCGGGCGTCTTCGCCTTCAAGCGCGAGGGCGAGGACCCGACGCGGATGTTCGCGGGCGAGGGCGATCCGTTCCGCACCAATGCGCGCTTTAAATATCTTTCAAAGGATTCAGACGCGAAGCGTCTGTCGACCGCTTTCGATTCCGTCACGCTTTACGGTTTCGATCCGAATGAGCGGCCGGATATTTATGGCAAGATCGGCAATTCCGGCGTTTCCGTCGCAACGCTAGACGACATGAAAGCGCTTTACGACGGCTTCGACCTTTGTTCGCCGTCGACCTCCGTGTCTATGACGATCAACGGTCCGGCGCCGATGATTCTTGCCATGTTCCTCAACACAGCGATCGACCAGCAGCTTGAGAAATTTGTCAGCGACAATAACCGACAGCCGACCGAAGACGAGGCGAACAAGATCAAGGCCTGGGCGCTCGAAACGGTGCGCGGCACGGTGCAGGCTGATATTCTGAAAGAGGATCAGGGCCAGAACACCTGCATTTTCTCAACTGAATTCGCGCTCAAAATGATGGGCGACATTCAGGAATATTTTGTCGAGCATCGCGTCATGAATTTCTATTCCGTCTCGATTTCCGGCTATCATATCGCCGAGGCTGGCGCGAACCCGATCTCGCAGCTCGCTTTCACGCTGTCGAACGGTTTCACTTTTGTTGAATCCTATCTCGCGCGCGGCATGAAGGTCGACGATTTCGCGCCGAACCTTTCCTACTTCTTCTCGAACGGCATGGACCCCGAATATTCGGTGATCGGCCGCGTCGCGCGGCGCATCTGGGCGATCGCCATGCGCAATAAATACGGCGCCAATGAACGCTCGCAGAAGTTGAAATATCATGTGCAGACGTCAGGGCGCTCGCTCCACGCGCAGGAGATGGATTTCAACGACATCCGCACGACGCTACAGGCGCTGATCGCGATTTACGACAATTGCAATTCGCTGCACACCAACGCCTATGACGAGGCTTACACGACGCCGACCGAACATTCGGTCCGCCGCGCCATGGCGATCCAGATGATCATCAACAAGGAATGGGGACTTGCGCAGAACGAAAACCCCAATCAGGGCGCGTTCATCATTGATGAGCTTACCGATCTTGTTGAAGAAGCGGTTCTGAAAGAGTTTGAACGCATCGCCGATCGCGGCGGCGTTCTGGGCGCCATGGAGACCGGCTATCAGCGCGGCAAGATCCAGGAAGAAAGCCTCTATTACGAACACAAAAAGCATGACGGTTCGTTGCCGCTTATAGGCGTCAACACTTTCATTGACCCTGACGCGCCGCCGCCGCCTTCGCCGCCCTTGCAGCGCTCGACAACGGAAGAGAAGGACAGTCAGATCAAGCGGCTTCGCGAGTTCCAGAATCGTAATCCGGAACAATCGGGCGCCGTGCGCCAGCGCTTGCGTGACGCAGTCGTCAACAACGAAAACGTTTTCGCCGTCTTGATGGACGCGGTGCGTTATTGCTCATTGGGTCAGATTTCCGACACGCTGTTTGAAGTCGGCGGCCAATACCGGCGGAATATGTGATTTTACAGGCATAAG
>JAWKVJ010000041.1:0-24377 GCA_041398085.1 Parvularculaceae bacterium | reverse complement strand
ACCGATGCGCTGCAAACCGCCATCTGGTCGAAATACCTTGTTGGCGACATTCCCGCAGCGCTTGAAAAAATCGAGCGCGAAACGCTCGCCGATCATTATCTCCTGCTCGCGCCTGATGTCGCCTGGGTGCAGGACGGCGTCCGCTATGCGGGAGACCCGGAAACCCGCGCCTTCTTCTTCAATGAGATAAAAACCCGCCTCGCCAATTACGGCGCCGCCTTTGACATAATTTCAGGCGCAGGCTGGGACGCGCGCACGGCGCGCGCAATTGAGGTTGCGACTAAATTAGCCGCATCGCCGCCAAAGACAAAAACGCCGGAAAGCGACTCTAGTTTCATTGAATAAACCCCGCTCATTCCCGTGAAAGCGGGAATCCAGCAAACACCAATCTTGGATCCCCGCTTTCGCGGGGATGAGCGGAACGAAAAGAATTGAAGAGACCTTACCTGACGACAAGCACGATGCACATGATCCGCATCGGACTCTAATCAATCGTCGCGGTGGACTTTTTCCGAACGTTCGTGACGCTCTTGCGCCTCCAAAGACAAAGTCGCGATCGGCCGCGCTTCAAGCCGGCGCAGCGAGATCGGCTCGCCGGTCTCTTCGCAATAGCCATATTCGCCGGTCTCGATGCGGCGGAGCGCTGAATCAATCTTGGCGATCAGTTTGCGTTGACGGTCGCGGGTTCGAAGCTCGATCGCCTTGTCGGTTTCGCTCGACGCGCGATCGGCAATATCGGGGAGATGGAGGCTTTCTTCCTGGAGTTGCTCGAGCGTGCAGCGGCTCTCTTTCAGGATGTCCGCCTTCCACTCGGCGAGTTTGCGCCGGAAATACTCCTTCTGACGCTCATTCATGAAAGGCTCGTCGTCGCTAGGCCGGTAATCTTTAAGATCGACGTCGGCCGCCTTCTTCTTTTTAGCACTCACTGTTCGTTACCTGCTTTTCACCGCTCCCAGCGCTACGCCGCCCCCCGGCGCGGCGCCTGTATAGGCGCGCCTGCCCTCTGTCTCAAGACGCAAAAACCGCGCTTTTTGCGGCCTTGCGGGCTGGCATAAAAACCGAAAAATCTTTGGAATTGATTGCCGCCCGGGCGCTTGCGAAAATTTATGCGCCGGCCTGCGCGATCACTGGCCGATTTTGGCGAGTTCAACGCGAGCTCGCAGGGCGATTTCCCCGTAAATCGAAGCGATTCGATCATCCGGATCGTCTAATTTCGCAAGTGCAGCATCACGGATTGCGGCGATGTCCTGCGTCATGATCCGACCGCTTAAAAGGCCGTCACGCAACCTTTCAAGCAACATCAACAACCGCTCGGCCTGAGCCCGATTGCGCGAGCGGCCGCCGGTCTCGCTTTGCAAGGCGATGAGCGCGCCTAGCGCCGAGGCGGACGCGGTTTCACCCGCCGCTGACGCCGGCGCAGCATTGGCCGCTCCAGTTCCAGAAACAGAAAATACGCCGGATGCGCCGCCTTTCTCGCGCGCGCCCCTCGCACCATGAACGCCGCCCGATTTTCCGTTTCCCGAGACTTTCATCGACGAGCCTTGTTTTTTCGACGAAAAATATTCCAGCGAGACACATAGTTTTCGCGCCCCATCTTTGCGCCATCGGCCATAAAGCTTTCGTTAAACACGGCAAGATTTTCCCGGCAGGTCCTGCCGTAAAAGCGAATTCGGAAATTGATAGTTGCAGTGCGCAGCGATGCTGCACCGGCCGCAACGTAAGGAAATTCAAGGAAAAAATGCCTGGCGCAAGAGCGCAGCGACAATGGCACGGCTCTCGCTCTTAACTTGGCGCCCGGCTCTGCGGGCGTTGATTAAGGTCTTCGTAACTTGTCGCCGATTGTCAGAATTTTCCTTTTTGCATTCGTTGCATCCTTGACGATGAGCGTATCGATCGGTCCGGCGCGCTCGGCGACACGCATCAAGGACCTCGCCGATGTCGAGGGCGTGCGCGAGAACATGCTGATCGGTTACGGCCTCGTTGTCGGCCTCGACGGAACGGGCGACCGCATTCGCAATACGCCGTTCACGCGCGAAAGCCTCGTCTCAATGCTTGAACGCATGGGCGTCAATATTCGTTCAGAAGCGCTCGACACGGACAATATCGCCGCCGTCATGGTGACGGCGAACCTGCCGCCCTTCGCAACGCAAGGCGCGCGCATTGATGTTTCGGTGTCGGCTCTGGGCGACGCGGAAAGCCTTAGAGGCGGCGTTCTGTTGGTGACGCCGCTTTATGGCGCCGATGGCGAAGTCTACGCCGTCGCGCAAGGATCGCTCGCCGTTTCAGGCTATGCCGCGCGCGGTCAGGCGGCCTCATTGACGCGCGGCGTGCCGACAAACGGACGCATCGCCAACGGCGCCGTTGTCGAACGCGAAATCGGCTATGACATCGCTGAAAAGAAATCGGTGCGGCTTGCGCTGCGCAATCCTGATTTTACGACAGCCGGACGCATTAGCGCCGCCATCAATTCCGTTCTAGGCGAGAGCGTATCGAGCGTCGCCGATCCCGGCACGGTGCGCCTCAACCGCCCCGCCAGTTACAATGGCGACATGGTGTCGTTGATCGCCCGCGTCGAAGGGCTCTCCGTCAATGCCGACACGCGCGCCAAGGTGGTCATCGACGAAACCGCGGGCGTCGTCGTTATCGGCGACGATGTCCGCGTTTCAACGGTCGCGATCGCGCAAGGCAATCTGACGATTTCGGTCGGAGAGTCGCCGATCGCCAGCCAGCCCGCGCCTTTTTCTCGCAGCGGCCAGTCGCTTGTATTGCCGCGCACGTCGGTTTCCGCCGATGACGAGCCCGGCGAATTGAAAATCGTTTCAGAAAGCGTGCGCCTGCGCGATCTCGTCGACGGGCTCAACGCGCTTGGCGTTTCACCGCGGGATCTGATCTCCATTTTACAGGCGATCAAGGCCGCCGGCGCGCTGCAAGCCGACATCGAGGTCATATGACCGCGGCTCTTTCCTCTCTTACTGCGCCAGTGACGACGCCAAGCTACGCGCCGACGGCCGAAGCGCGCGCCGACAAGGCGGCGAAGGAATTTGAAGCGGTTTTCATCTCGCAAATGATCGAGCCTCTTTTGTCGTCAGTGAAAACGCCCGACATCGCCGGCGGCGGCCAGAGCGAGGATTATTTCAAAGCGCTGATGCGCGACTCTTACGCCAAGGCGATCGCAGAGCGCGGAGGCTTCGGCATCGCACGCGAAATCAAAGCGAAATTGCTCGAACTGCAAGCCGCGTCTACGGGCGCCGGCAATCTGAAGGAAACGAACCGATGACGAGCGAAGCAATAGACCCGACAATGCGCGTGAAAATGCTGATCGCGCTCACTGAAGAACTGACCGAGATTATCTCGCGCGAGAACATGCTGCTTCGCGCGCAGCGTCCGTCAGAGATTGCACCGCTGCAAGCCGACAAGGCGCGCCTTGCCGCCGCCTATGCGCAATCGATCCGTCAGGTCGCCGCCGACCGCACCGCGGTGACCGGCGCCGGCGCGGCGCTCATCGAAGAATTGCGCTCACTGACCAAGATTTTTGAAGAACGCGCAGACCAGCAGCGCGCGCTTCTCGACGGCGCCAGAGCGGCGGGCGAAACCGTTATCCGCGCGATTGCGGAAGAGGCCGGCGGCAAGTCAGGCGAAAAATATGGCGGGGCCGCAAAAGCAGCCGCCGCCCCGATCGTGGTCAATGAAAACGCCTGACTTTATTCAGCCGGCTTTGTGAAATTGACGTCGAGCGAATTGTCGATCGCGACGGTTACCGAAAGATCGATATCCGGCCCTGAGGTCAGCGTATTCGGAACCGCAGGCGACGCCGGCGCCGTAATTGATGTAATCTTGGTCGCCGGATCGGGCGTCTTCGCAAACGCCACTGATTTCGCGTTTGACTGGCGCCCCTCGACCCAGCGCTGCATGTCGGACAGGAACAGGCTGATCTGCAATTTGAAATTGTCACGGCTAACGCCGCCCGGCGCATAGATGTTGCGGCCGAACAAAAGAATCTGATTGCTCGATTCGTAAACCGCGGTCGTCACCGATGAGTGACCGTTGAAATTGTTGATCGCGTCGAAATCAATACCGCCGGCCGGTTGCGCGGTCGATACGAGCGCCTGTTTGCATCCGGCGGAATTGGCCGCGTCATCACAGCTGAAAAACGCGACGAGGAATTTCGCGCCGCCTTGCGTTTGCGCCAGCACGATCGGCGATCCGCCCGCTTGCGGCCGCACGGTTTGCGAAACAACGCCAAAATCGGAAAGCACGCCGACGGTGTTATTCGCGCTAAAGGAATCGTAGATCGAATTGCCTTCCTGCGCAGAAGCGGGCGCCGTCGATATCGTGGCGGCGAGGGCCGCAGTCGCGGCGATGAAATTTACTCGATTTGTCATTTGACCCCTATTCCGTTGCAATTGGCCGGTTGAGACGACTGCGTCCGGCGCGCACCCACGATGTCGAATTCGACCTTAGCACAGGATCGCCGCGCGCAAAGACATCGCCCAGAGCCGCAAGCCGCGCCAGCGGCGACCAGCTAACCCCCTGACTGGAGGCGTTTTTCCGATTTTTTTCGATGATTTCTCCGCACCCTCGCTGTTGCCTCAGGAGCACGGCGGCGAAGTGAACCGCCATCCGTCTACCGCGCGCCACATTTCACCGCTAAGGTACGCACCGAGTGGGGTTTGAGCATGAAGATTTCCGATAACGGCCTTGCGCTCATCAAGCGCTTTGAGGGGTTCGAGCCGGAATCCTATCAGGATATCGCTGGCGTCTGGACAATCGGATACGGCCACACAGGCCCTGAAGTCGGCCCCGACCAGAAAATCTCGCAAAAGGAAGCCGACGCGTTACTTGAGCGCGATCTTCAAACGTTCGAGAACGCCGTCGATCGCGCCGTCAAGGTTCCCCTCAATCAGAACGAATTCGATGCGCTCGTTTCTTTCGCCTACAATGTCGGGGCCGGCGCGCTCAGAAGTTCCACGGCGCTAAAGCGCCTCAATCGCGGCGACCGGCTTGGCGCGGCGGACGCGCTGACCTGGTGGAACAAGGCGACCGTCGCTGGCGTGTTGCGCGAAGTCGCCGGTCTCACCCGCCGTCGCGCCGCGGAAAAGGCGCTCTTTTTAACGCCAGTCAATCCGCCGATTGTCGCCGATCCCAAGCAATTGTCCGAGAATAGCCGCATCACACCGGTTGAAGATTCTCCGCGCCGCGATTCGGTTGGCGAAAGCCGAACCGTTCAAGGCGCTGCCGTCGCCGGTGCGGCTGGCGCGGCGGCCTCGACCGTTGGCAAGCAAAGCGCCGACGATCTCACTAATCTCGAAACGAATATTGAAACCGGCGCCGGCAATACCGAAACGCCCGCAACAAACACGGGCGACACCGCTACGGACGGCGGATCAACGCAATCCGGCGGCGACACTGGCACGGCGGCGACAGGAGACGGCGCGAGCGAAACAGGAACAACCAGCACAGGCGATACGGGCTCCACGACCGCCACTGGCGAAAACGCGGCGTCCGGCGGAGACACATCCGCTGCAGGCGGCGACGGATCAACCACTGACAGCGGCGCTGGCTCGGCAAGTGGCGATCAGACGACGACCATGTCGATCCCGACAACACCGGAACACCCATCCGCGCATGAACGGCACGCTGTCGATGCGCAGCTGCAATTAGCGCTGCTCATCATCATCGTTCTCGCCGTTCTTTATGTGATCTTCGCGCGTGTCGACGACTGGCTGCACTACAGGCGTTGAGCGCACAGTCTGAGACTGTCTTGGTTAGCCGACGCAAATTATGACATCGCCTTCTAATGCGCGCCATCCATTTTCTGCCTCTTGAAACTCTGTGATTTCTGTCTGGCATCGCTGTTCAAAACGCGGACCGGTTCTACATAGCTTAAATTCGCCGGTAGGCAGACTGAACCAAAGGTCGATGCGACTGACGGAATGACGATAATAAGAGTGATCTCGATGAGCCAATTTCTTTAATTCGCTTGCTTGCTCGGGTGGCGATGTCAGTCGTACCCATGGCCTCTCGTCATCCCGATTGCGGCAATAATTGTTGAGAAATTTATCTGACGCAAAATGCGTGCAGGACGTGAGCAAGAACACCGCACCTAAAAGCACAAAAATTTTCGATGTCGTTTGAAAATTCATTCTGAACGTCCCCCGCACTGCATCCTGCATTGTTGCACAATGAATGAAACGCTCAAACGAGATGTTCTCAGCCCCTCTTGCGCGCCTGGATACGCACGACCTGCAACTGGCCGGCCTTGATGGCGTCGAAACGCTCCGCCCATAAATGCGCATAACGCGAGAGCGTCGCTGCATAGTGGGCGCGTTGACGCGGATCGCGGAACTGCTTCGCCCGCATATAAGCGCTGCGCCAGCGGGACCATCCGCGCGAGACGAGCGGCAGGAAGGCGCGCGTTTCATCAACGATGTCGACAACGCGAAACCCGGAATTTTCGATAAGCTCACCAAGCTGATCGGCATGCTTGACCGATCCGCCCCATGGTTCGGCGAAACATGAGCGCAGCCGCGCGCCTTTGCGGGCCGCGGCAAAGTCAGCGAAAGCGAAGGGCGCATTCGGTTTGACAAGTTCGGCGGCAAACAACGCAATCATCGCCGGGTCGGCGTCGCGATGGAGTTCGAAAAAGCAAAGGCCGGCGTCCGCCGAAGCGCGATTGATGCGCGAAAGCGCCGCCTCATAGGGAAGAAGATCGAGCCCCTTCACTTTTTCATTAAGACGCGAATAACCTGAAAGCTTCCAGCGCGTGCCGTTCTTCAAATCGCGCATCGGCGCGCCGGCGGCCGCGCCCAGAATAACGACATCGGATTTCAGCGGCGCACCGAGCGAGCGCGCATGGCGCATCGTCCAGGCGGGATCGCCGGGATCGAGTCGCCCCTCGCCCCAGATCGACATCGCGACGTCAATTTCCGGCGAGCGAAGCCCTAGCGTTTCGGACTGGATTTCCTCAACAAGGGCGGCGCGTTCCGATTTCGGATCGAAGGCGTAGCCTTCCCACCAGGCATTGAACCGCCGCGCGGCGAGCGCAAGCTCGGCCCGCCATGGCAGAGGCGACGCCTCATCGAATTGAGGGTTAGCCGACATCGGTTCCAGCGCGTCTCCAGCTGCGCGAGACCCCTCATGGCCCTCCCGCAACCCTCATTCATCTCCGGTTAAGGCTGATTTTCGGTTAACGCCGCCGGCTCAGCGACGCCGCGTCAGCCAGTATAGCCGCCCGCCAAGAAGGCCGGCGGCGACGAACAGGCCCGCCATAAGCCCCCACCAGACGCCGTTCGCCCCGACGCCGGCCCAATCTCTGAAGCCAAGACCGAGCAAGGCGGCGACCGGAAAACCCACCACCCAATAGGCGATCCCAGTGATGAACATCGGGATGCGAACGTCTTTCAGACCGCGCAGCGCCTGCGCAGCCGCGACCTGTATTGCATCGAACAACATGAAGAGCGCGGCGATCCTCAAAAAGGATGCAACCATTGGAATGACCATCGCATTGCCGGCGTCGTTGGCTTTCAAATAGAGCGCGGCAACGAGATTTGGCGCCAGATAAACGGGGATGGCGACGCTCATGATCGCTGCGACGGCGACGATCATCGTCAGCGCCGCGGCGCGGCGGACCCGCGCGCCGTCGCCAGCGCCCGCCGCCAGACCGACGCGGACGCCGCCGGCCATTGAAAAACCCATCGGCCCCATAAAGGCGAGCGCCGCGACATTGAGCGCAACCTGATAGGCAGCGACTTCATTGACGCCGATCCGGCCCATTAAAAACACCGCCGCGTTGAAAAGCATTCCCTCGAAGGTCATCGCAACGGCGATCGGCCAACTCAATCGGATTACCTCCCGCAAACGCAGCCAATGCGGCGTAAAAAAATCGCGGAACAAACGAAACCGGCGGCTGCGCGCATCAAGCTCAATATAAAGAACAAGGCCGAAAAAGCCGGTCACATTGACGATCGACGAGGCGATGCCGGCGCCGACAAGCTCAAACCGCGGAAAGCCCCAATTGCCATAGATCAACAACCAGTTCAAAAAAGCGTTTAGCGCCGTCGTGCATATAACGATCAACAGCGGCGCGCGCGACTCGCCAATCGCCGCCAGAAAATTCCGGAGCGTGATTGTTCCCATTGCGAACGCCCAGCCGGGCGCCAGCGCGATCACATAAGGCCCAGCAAGTTTTGCAAGTTCAGGCGGCTGTCCGAGCGCCAGCGCTATATCCTTCGCAAGAAAAAACAGGATGAAAACAGGCAGCGTCAAAAAGCCGATTGTCCATAAGGCCATGCGCGTTGAAAGACGCGCATCCTCGGTGTCGTTCTCATCCGCGCCAAGCGCCTGGCTGACGAGCGGCGAAACCGCCATCGCCGGCCCGAAGCCGACGAGCCAGGCAATGAAAAACATGACGAGCCCCAGCGAGGCGCCGGCGAGCGGCTCAGGCCCCAGCCGGCCGATCATCAATATGTCGATCGTCATAACCGAGAATTGCGCAAGCTGCGTCAGCGCCATCGGCAGGCCGAGCGAGAACAACGCGGCGAATTCCGTTCGCCACGCCGCGCCCACGGCTCGTTTCGCCGCGCCGCCATTGACTGCAGCCGCGTTCATGCTTCGCCATCCCGATCAAAAGGGGCCGAGGCCTAAGCCGCCTTATTTCTCCAGTCAATGCAGCGCGCGCCTTGCCGGGCCGTTCTGCGCATTTATGATCGCCAATGTCGAAAGAGGGGTTCGTCATGAAAAATTACTTGCTCGCCCGCGCCGCAACCGCAGCGCTGCTCGCTTCCTTCTCGGCCGCAACCGCGGTTCCTGCGCATGCTGATGACGCCAAAAAGGACGATGAGAAAAAGTGGGATGTCGCCAACCCTCCCTTGGAGACGCGCAACATCAAGATTGACGTCACCGAAGGCACGTGGATGAATATCGACGTCAGCCCGGACGGCAAGACAATTGCTTTTGACCTGCTTGGCGACATTTACACGATGCCGATCGCCGGCGGCCCGGCGACGCGCATTGCGGACGGGCTCCCCTTCGAGATGCAGCCGCGCTTTTCGCCCGACGGAACGAAGATCGCCTTCACCTCCGACCGCGGCGGCGGCGACAATCTTTGGATCATGAATGCGGACGGCTCCGACAAGCGTCAGGTCACGAATGAAAGCTTCCGCCTTGTAACAGCGCCCGACTGGAGCGCCGACGGCCAATATCTGATCGGCCGGAAGCATTTCACCACGCAGCGCTCGCTCGGCACCGGCGAAGTGTGGATGTATCATTTGGGCGGCGGCGACGGCGTCGTGCTCGTCAAGAAACCCAATGACAAATATCAAAAGGAACTCGGCGAGCCGGTCTTCGCGCCGGAGCGCGAGGCTGTCTATTACTCGCACAACACGACGCCCGGCGATATTTTCCAGTATGCGCAAGACGGCAACGGTCAGGTCTTCGCAATCGAACGCTTCAACATCAAAAATGGCAAGACGACGCGCATTGTTGGCGGCGCCGGCGGCGGCGTGCGGCCAACGCCCTCTCCCGACGGCAAATGGCTCGCCTTCGTCAAACGCGAAAGAGAACGCTCCAAACTTTATGTGATGAATCTTCAGACCGGCGCGAAGAAGAAAATATACGACGCGCTCGATCAGGATATGCAGGAAACATGGGCCGTTCATGGCGCCTATCCGATGATGGACTGGACGCCTGATTCAAAATCCGTCGTCTTCTGGGCCGGCGGCAAGATCCGCCGCGCCGCGCTTGACGGCAAGGCGAGTGAGATTCCCTTCCATGTCGCTGACGATCGCATCGTCATCGATCCGCCGCGGCCCGCCGTCGAGATTGCGCCTGACTCGATCAAGACAACGATGCCGCGTTTTGCTGACATTTCGCCTGACGGACGCGTCGTCGTTTTTGAAACGCTCGGCAAATTGTGGGTGAAGTCGCTTCCCAATGGCGCGCCGCGCCGTCTTACCGGTTCGAAAGAAGGACGCGAACTTTTCCCGTCCTTCTCGCGCGACGGCAAGAAAATCGTTTACGTCGCCTGGAGTGATAGCGGCCTCGGCGAAATTCGCGTCACGTCATCCGGCGGCGGCGCCGGCAAGGCGGTCACGAAAGAACCCGGAATTTACCGTCGTCCGCAATTTTCGCCTGACGGCCGCACGATCGTCTTTGAAAAAAGCGCCAGCGGCTTTCTGCTGTCTGATCGCTACGCGACCGCGCCCGGCGTTTATCGCGTTTTCTCCTCCGGCGGCGACATCGCAAAAATCTCAGATGACGGCGCCAATCCGCATTTCGGCGCCGATAATGATCGCGTCTTCATGACCGTTTCAGCCGATGGCCAGCAAAAGCTTGTCAGCGTCGATATGAATGGCGAAGCGCGGCGCGATCATGCAAGCGCCATGCTCGCCGTCAATTACGAGGTTGCGCCTGATGGCAAGCACCTCGCATTCCGCGATAATTATGCAGCCTATGTCATGCCGATGACGCCCGGTCCGCAGGATCTGTCAGCCGGCAAGGACGGCAAGGCCTTCCCGGTCGTTGAAGCAAGCGATGGCGGGTCTTCCTATGTCTCGTGGTCGAACGCCGACCGCCTCGCCTGGACTCTCGGGCCGACGCTTTTTTCGGCGTCGGTGAGAGACATGATCCCGGAATTGCCAGCAAAAAAAGACGATGACACGAAAAAATTCGAGCCGCCAAAGACCGGCGTTTCGCTTTCCATCACCGCCAATGCCGACAAGCCGTCGGGCGTTACCGCCATTACAGGCGCGCGTCTCATTACGATGGCGGGAGAGGATGGCGGCGTCATCGACGATGGCGTCATCATCATCCGCGGCAATCGCATCGCCGCGATCGGGAAGTCCGGCGAAATTGAAATACCGTCTGGCGCCCGCGTTTTCGATGCCGCCGGCAAGACGATCACGCCGGGCTTTATTGATGCGCATGCGCACGGGCCTGAAGGCGAAGACGACATCATCCCGGAACAGAACTGGTCGGCGATCGCCCACCTTGCGCTTGGCGTGACGACTATTCACGACCCGTCAAGCACGGCCTCGGAGATCTTTCCGTCGGCGGAGATGCAGCGCGCCGGCGACCTCTTGGCGCCGCGCATCTTTTCAACGGCGGAAATCGTCTACGGCGCCAAGGCGCCCGGCTATTTCGCGGAAATCAATTCCTATGACGACGCGCTCGCTCATGTGCGCCGCCTGAAGGCGGAAGGCGCGCATTCAATCAAGAACTACAACCAGCCGCGCCGCGACCAGCGCCAGCAAGTTGTCGCTGCGGCGAAAGCCGAAGACATCGCCGTCGTTGCTGAAGGCGGTTCGCTCTTTACAATGGACGTCACCATCATTCAGGACGGCAATACGAGCCTTGAGCATAATTTCCCGCAGGAAAAGCTCTATGAGGACGTCCTGTCATTCTATGCGCGCACCAATGTCGCCTATACGCCGACGCTTGTCGTCACTTATGGCGGCCTCGCCGGCGATCCCTATTGGCGTTACAAGACCGATGTGTGGACGCATCCAATCCTCTCCAGACATGTGCCGCCGCATATTTTACAGCCGAAAAACGTCCGCCGCACCAAAGCGCCGGATGAAGATTTTGTCGATAAGGCGAGCGCGGCGAACGCAAAAGCGCTCGCCGAGCGCGGCGTCATGGTGTCAATCGGCGCGCATGGTCAGGAAGAAGGGCTCGGCTCGCATTGGGAGATGTGGTCCTTCGTGCGCGGCGGCATGACGCCGCTTGAAGCTTTAAAGGCCGCAACGATTACGCCCGCAACGCACCTTGGTTATGTCAAGGATATCGGCAGCCTTGAAACTGGCAAACTCGCCGACCTCGTGATCATGAGCGACAATCCGCTGGAGGATATTCGCAATACCGATCACATCGAGGAGGTCATGCAAAACGGCCGCCTCTTTGACGCCAAATCGATGAATGAAATCGTCACCGGCTCGAAAAAACGCGCGCCCTATTACTGGGAATAGAGCGCGCGAAACGGAAACCTGAAGGGCTGTTTAGGGCTCGAGCGCGCCCATGCTCGGCGATGCAGGACGGTTAAACCCGTCGAGCGTGTCGAACAGGCCGTCATAGGCCGTGCCTGAGCCAATTGCGGGACTGCCGGCGAGCGGCCGGAACAGATTATTCGCATCAAGCGGCGCGAATGAAGAGTAATCCGACGCATTCGCGACATTGGGAAATTCAAGAATATTATTCCAGTCCCTGACATCGGTCAGCGGATAGGGATTATCCGAACGCTGGCGGATAAAATAATGCTCGTAACCGTTATCCGGGCGCAGCGAGACGAATGTGTTATTGTAGATCTCGACCGGCGCCGCTGCATTTTGCGGCGTCTTTACGTCGAACGTATCGCCAAATTCGTCCGTACGTGCTGGATATTGGTTGTCGACAGGCGGCATGTAGAACAGATTGTTGCGAACGGTGAGCGACCCATAGCCGCTTTCCATGAAGCGCCGCGTGTTCGACGTGCCGATGAGCAGATTCCGTTCGATCATGATATCACCGAGCGTCGCTGTGCGCCCGGCATTGGCAATGCCAAGCCGGACGACGACGAAACCGCCTTCCATCCGGTTCTCTTCCATCACGCCAGAATGATTGACGTAGCCTTCGGTGTTGTAACGGATTGACGGCTGGTGCGCCTCGCCATTCGTCGACCAACCGGTGAGCGAGCGCAGATCGTTTTGCGTAACGACGAGCTTGTCAGCGGCGGCGACGCGGATCGGCCCATGGTCGGCCCAGCGCGGCAAGGCCTGGCTCTTGCCGCCCGGTCCGCTCAGCGCATCGGCTTTTTGCCGGATATTGTTGCCGACTATTGCGAGCCGGCGAACGGTCGCCTCCGGCCCTGTCAAGATGCCGAAATTATACCAGTTCGAGATGTCGTTATTGGCGATCACAGCGTTCTGGTAATCGATAATGTGAACGCTTTCGCCAAGACCTGAGAACTTGTTCTGAAAGATCGTCACATCATGCGAATTGCTGACAAAGATGGCGTCGCCGATTGTTTCGCCGATCCCAGTATGGGCGTCATAATCGCCTTTGAATTCGATGTTGCTTACCGAAACGTCGCCTGTATCTCGCAGCCACATAATACGTGTCGAATCGGTCGAGCGCAGGATTGGGTCTGCGCCGGCTCCAAAACGCGTAATGCGATAAGGGCCTGACCCGTTCAAGGTCACCGCGCTGCCGGAAGCCAACTGGGTCGTTTCACCCGCTCGTATAAGAAGTTGCGCGGGAGGGTTCTGGCGTACGAAAACAACTGCCGATTCAATCGATGTGTAAGTCGTTGCTCCTGCAGGGCAACCCGAGAAATTGCCGGCCTTCGAATAGCAAACGGTCGAACCGCCGGAAAACATTGTCGCCGGGTCGCGCACGGTAATCGTCGCCGATGTTCGCGCCCAGACGCCGGTTGAATCGGTCACGTCGAGCGACACTGAGTACGTGCCGGGATTTTCAAAAACATGCGCCGCGTATGGACCCTGCGCGCGATCCGCCGAGCGCGCGAAGGGAAAATCTGCAGCGAGCGCTGAGAAGGTCGCCGACGGATCGCCGAAACGCCATTGGTAGGTCAGTTTGTGAAAAGGGCGCGCGGTTGCAAAACCGCCTGCGATCGCTGCGAAATGTACGCCGCAAGGCGCAATACAATCAGTTTGGGACGCATCGATGACGGCTGTCGCCGTCGCCGGAGACGTCAGGCAGACTCCCTCATTCACCGCGTCGTCAACGCAGACGTCAAGGCAGCTCGCCGAACAACCGATCGGCGTTCCAGGAGCCGGGATCGACAAGGGCGCGGCGGTCGGCTGGGCCGGATGCGCCGGCCCGTTCGGGGTGGGGGCCGGAGCTGGGGCTGGGGCCGGCGACGGGGACGACGTAGAGCCGCCCGAGGATGCAGGGGAGGACGACGCCGAATTATCATTCACAGACGAGGCTGCGGTACAGGCGGCGGCGAGCAACAGCGCGCCAAATGCAACAAATATTTTCATATAAGCGGCGTTAATCCCGATCCGGCGCGAAGTCTCAAATGAAAATCTCGTCATGACCCACTCGTGATCTTTGTTTTTTTATTCGTGCACGTATCTACGAACGTTCTCACGGCGCGAACTTGTCTGAAATTGTTGAAGAAAATGCGCCTGAGTTGCGCACCCGCCCTCAATACCCGTGCCTTCGGAAAAAACCCTAGACTGTGCGCTTTAGAAGTTTGTGAAGCAGGCCAATAAATTTGCGAATATTTGATTCGGCCCCGGGCATTTAATGCGCATACAAACTAAATTTTCGGAAAGATTCGCTGTGGGGCGCGCGTTAGAATCGGCTCGGACCCAATCGCCAAGCAGGACCGATAGCCTCAACATCACGGCGAAGAATGCCAGCTGGCGCAAAAACCGCAATAAAACTACGGGGTTAAGTCGACCGCCAATAGGGCGTTAACAAGGCGTTACCGGCATCGGGGCGAACAAGGGCCATACCCATCTTGAAGTGAGCTCAACGAACGGGCGACGCTTTCATCCCTCGCCTTGTACCAATCATCGGTCAAAGAAGCGCTAACGGAACTCGCTGAATTGTGAGATCGCACAAGAATGCCTGAACAGCCTCTGCCCCCGGACAACGGCGCGGCTTCCGGCCAGCCTTAGTATCCTGTTTAATTGTCAACCATTGGCAAGGCGGACGCCCATACGGCGTTCAAGTCTGACCTCAAACCATTTGATGATTCGCCGCCACAATTCGTCTTTCAGAACGGCGCCCTCATAGTCATGCTCAATATTCGGATTGTCATTGATTTCAATAACGAAGACGCCTCGCTCATTTTCTTTAAGGTCGATGCCGTAAAGCCCGTCGCCGATTAGACGAGCGCATTTAACCGCCGTCTCAATTACAGCCGGCGGCGCATCTTCGACTGGAATCGTATCTGTCGACCCGAAAGAGATGGCGCCGCTCGGTTGCTGTTTGGCGATTTGCCAATGCCCGCGCGCCATCTTGTAGCGGCAGGCGAATAAGGGTTCGCCATCAAGAACGCCGACGCGCCAGTCAAAATCCGTCGGCATATATTCCTGCGCGAGTATTAGCGCGGTATCGGCGAATAGCTGTTTTGCACGCATTTCAAACTCGGCGAGCGTTCCGACTTTATGCACTGAGCGTGAAAAAGAGCCGTCCGGCGCCTTCAGGACTACGGGCGAACCCAAGCGCTCCATCACTTCAGTGAAACTTGTTTTCTCATCGAGTATTTCTGTTTTCGGCGCTTTCAGCCCCGCATTATCGAGCAGTTCTTTCAAATAGACTTTGTTGGTGCAGCGGATCATCGATTCAGTATCGTCAATGACCGGCATTCCTTCCTGTTCAGCGCGCCGCGCAAACCGGTAGGTGAAATTGTCGATCGCCGTCGTCGCACGAATGAAGAGGGCGTCGAATTCTGCGAGCGAAGCAAGTTCATTCGGATAAAGCGGCTCGACTTCAACACCCATCTTGGCTGCGACCGCAGCAAGCCGCTTGATGGAGGCCGCGTCTGACGGCCCTTCCTCCTCCTTTGGATCGATGAGAACCGCGAGCGACCATTTCGCTGCGGCGCGCGCCTTCGGCGCAGTCCATCGCCGGCTTGTATGCTGATCGAGCGCAGCGAGGAAAAATCGCCTCTCCTCGCCTTTTAACCGGTGAGGCGAGATAATCCGCAAGGCGCCGATTTTCGGTTTCACGCCGCCTGATATTTCAACTTCGATGACGGGCGTTCGAAACCAGTCAAAAAGGAGTTTGGCGAATCTCTCAAAACCACGCGGCTGCGTCGTCGTAAAAGCAACGAGCAGCTTTTCAACCGGTTCGGCCCCGGCCTCGATATCGCGTTGGAGCGCCGCTTCGAGTTCAGGCAAAGCGTGCGCGTAGAGCGACTTTTGCCGCAGCTCGACCATCGCCTGCACATTGGGCGCAACCCGGTGGCGGCGTGCTTCGGCGAGAAGCGAAGCGTAATATCCCTCGCTCTGATATGAATAACTGCGCGCAAGATTGATAATGTTCGGCCTCCGGCCAATGAACAAACCCGGCGTTGTCAAATAATCGCGAATGCGCATCACCTTGTGCGGCGTTTCATGCTGCGCGAGGTCGCCGGGATATTCCACGAGGATGAGCCAGTCGCTCATAGTAAAGCATTCATTTGTCAGGACTCATTTATCCTGAAGTTTCGCGCGGTGATTTTCTTTTCCATCCGAATCGCATCCTCGCCATCGGCGTAATAGGCGGGCTTAACTTCCAGAAGGAGAAAACCGGCGCGCTCATATAGGGCCCGCGCGCGGCGGTTGGAAGGACGAAATTCGAGGCGTAACCGGTCGGCGCCGCGGCGGCGCGCAGCCCGTTCGGCGCTTTCCAGAAGCCGCCGACCAAACCCTTTTCCCCTCGCCGCCGGCGCGAGCGCAATCGAATAGATGCGTGCGACGCCTGAGCCTTTGCGAAACAACAAAGTGACGTAGCCGGTAATCGCACCGCCGCCGGCGATGACGAATGTTTCCGCCGCGCCGGACGCCAAAAGCCGCGCCAGATTGCGCCGGGCGAAACGGTCGCCGGTAAAAGCGCGCTGCTCGACACAGTCGATCGCATCAAGGTCGCTCTTGCTGGCGCGGCGGACGCGGCCGCCATCCGTTTTGACGGCGGCTCGTTTTTTCGGGTGAGCGCGCGATTGCGCAAGGGGCATAGGGTCGGCCTTAAGGCGTTTTTCGCCTGTGTTTTCAGCCCTACCATCTAGGCGCGCTGCGAATGGACGCAACAGGTATTTTAAGCGAGCCGGAGCGCCTTCTTCACGGCCGTCCGAAGCGCTGGCAGCAACTCCGTTTCAAACCATGGCCGCGCCTTGATCCACCCATTGTTTCGCCAAGAGGGGTGCGGCGTCGGGAAATATAGCGGCGCGAAATCGCGCCAGCGCTCGACCGTGGCCGTCACCGATTTTTCCGCGCGCTTTTTAAGGTGCCAGCTTTGCGCATAGCCCCCGACAAGCACCATGGTTTCAAACTGGGGCGAGGCCGCCATCAAAGCCTCGCGCCATTGGGCGGCGCATTCCTTTCGCGGCGGCAGGTCTGAGCCTTTTTCATCATAGCCAGGAAAACAAAAGCCCATCGGAATGATCGCTACCTTTAAGGGATCATAAAAAATGTCCGGCCCGATGCCGAGCCAATCGCGAAGCCGGTCGCCCGAAGGGTCGGTGAACGGCTTGCCGCTTTCATGCACGCGCAGCCCCGGCGCCTGACCGAAAATGGCAAGGCGCGCTTTTGCAGAAGCCTGCAAGACCGGGCGCGGCTCATGCGGCAGCGGCGCGCCATTTGGTTCGTCGCGGCAAAGACGGCAGGCGCGAATGTCGTCGATAAGCGCATCAAGCGGCGTTTGCGGAAGGACGACGCGCTTTTTCACGCCGCTACTCTTGCGACAAATGAGCGAGACTGGCGGCGTTCTTCTCCCAATTCTGCCCGTCAAAGGGACGAATCTCGACCTTTGAAAATTGAGCGTTGTCCATACAATGCAGATTGAGCGATACGCCGTCCGGATTGGAACGCGGTATATAGTAAGATTTAACGCCGCACCTTTTGCAAAAGAAATGCCGCGCGACGCCGGAACCGAAATTATATTCGGTGATTGCCTCTTCGCCGGACAAAAGATGGAAGCGGGCGGCCGGCACAATGACATGAACAAACCCCGTCATCGTGCAAATCGAACAATTGCAGTCATCGGCGACGATCTCATCGGGAAGGTCCGCTTCCCATTTGACTGCGCCGCAATGACAGCCGCCCTCTTTCCTGCTCATTGTCATTCCGCCGGTTGCTTGTAGACTTTGCCTTGTTTCATGACGAACCCGACATCGGTCAACGCCTTGACGTCGGCGAGCGGATCGCCGTCAACGGCAATGAGATCGGCGCGAAGGCCTGTTTCAATGCGGCCGCGATCAGACATTCCGAAAAGATCCGCGTCATTGACGGTCGCGCTCCTGATTGCGTCAATCGGCGTTTGGCCAAGCTCGACATGACGTACGATTTCGCCAGCGTTGAGGCCATGAGGGTAGACGGCCGCGTCAGTGCCGAGCGCCATTTTGACGCCGTTCTTCAACGCAAGCTTGAAGCTTTCATCAGCCTTTGGCATGACATCGCGTCCCTTCGCAGCGAGTTGCGGCGGCAACGCATCCCAATTGATCGTCTGCGCGAGATAAAGCGTCGAATCGAGCCAGGTGCCGTTCTTCTTCATCACGCGCACCGCCTCCGGCGTCAGGATCGAACCATGCTCGATTGAATCGATGCCGGCGTTTGACGCCGCTATAATGCCGGCCGTGCCATGAGCGTGTGCGGCGACCTTGATTCCGTGGCGATGGGCTTCATCCGCGACCGCTTTCATTTCTTCAAACGACATTTGCTGCGCGCCGACCGAGCCTTCAAAGGAAAGCACGCCGGCTGTCGCACAAATCTTGATGACTTTGGCGCCATGCTTGATCTGATAGCGCGCGGCTTTGACGAATGCGTCAGCGCCGTCGGCGACGCCGGCTTCAGGTCCCACTTCCATGACCCCAGGCGCAAAGCCCGTCACATCGCAGTGACCGCCCGAAATGCCGAGCGCATGCCCTGCCGGAATGATATCCGGGCCGACAACCCAGCCACGATCGATCGCATGCTCCAGCGAGACGTCTGAAAAGCCCGTCGCGCCGACATTCCTGACCGTCGTAAAGCCGGCCATCAACGTCTTTTCTGCATTCCGCGCGCCACGCAGCGCTTCGTCTGCGATCGTTTCCTTCACCGCCGCGTTTTCAAAGCCGGGCTCGATGTCGTAGGTGAGATGAACATGCGCATCCATGAGACCCGGCAGCAGCGTCATATCGCCGAGATCGACAGTCTTTCCGTCCGGCGCCTCAGCAGGATTAATCGCTGCGATTTTCCCCTCATCCACGACAATGACTGCCGGCGACACATATTTTCCCTTCGCAACATCGAGATAGCGCGCCGCTTTCACGACCAGCGCTTCAGCGTGGGCCGGCGAGATTAGGAGCGCGATCGCAGCTCCGCTCATCAAAAACGTCTTCATCAGTCACCCCTTCTCATTGCGGCCCATTTGGTAATTCTGTAGGGCGCGTCACTTCATTCGCCCGAATGGAACATAACGCGCCTCAAAACGGAAAGGCTTTGGCGCAGTTGATGGCGCAAGCGTGATCGCCGCGCCATTGCCTGCGGCGGCCGCAACATCAATCGCCTTGTCGACTTCAAATGAAAAATCCTTATGCGGCGACGTCCAACCGCGGATTTCCTCCATCGCGCGGTTCTTGGCGCTCCGCCAATCGGGGCCAACCATAAACATATTCTTGTGAAGCTCGGTGAACTCCGCCGGATCATAACCGCCGAGATTGAAAAACCAGAGCTTCTGGTCCGTTGCGCTTTCCGCGCCGCCCGGTTCATCGACCAGAATGTCATAACTATCAGCCCATTCGAGCGAGCCCCAGGCGTCTAGATGGAGGCTTTCCGGCGCGCCCCACCATTCGGCCTTCAGATCATCGTAACAATCCTCGATCGTCTCGCCGAGGACGAAACGCATGTCGTGCAGTTCCAGGTGGCAGCCTTCAACCTCGCCGCCGATGAGGACTGCGAACAATTTTCGTCCCATCACCCGTTCCAGATGAGACCGATGACGGCGCCGGTCATTAGTGTCGCAAGCGTTCCTGAAATAAGCGCCCGCGGCGCCAGTTCAATCACATCCTGACGGCGATCAGGCGCAAGCGCGGTAAAACCGCCAATGATAATGCCGAGGCTCGCGAAATTTGCAAAACCGCAAAGCGCGTAAACGATAATGAGGAAAGTCCTCTCGCTGAAATGATCCGCGCCTTCCCTGGCGAGTTGCACATAAGCGACTAGCTCATTAACCGCGGTCTTGATGCCCATCAGCGAACCGGCGTCGAAAGCTTCTTTCCATGGCACGCCTGCGAGCCACATTAGCGGCGCAAACATCCACCCCAAGATGCGCTCCAGCGTTAATGGCGCACCGGCGACATCGGGAAACGCCGTCAGGATGATGTTGACGAGTGCGGCAAGCGCCGTAAAGGCGATGAGCGACGCGATAATGTTGAGATAAAGCCCTAGGCCATCCGTTACGCCGCGCACAAAGGCGTCCATAGAGCTTGCATATTTATAGTCGCTCGCCGCATCGGCGGGCGTTGGCGTGACGCCTTTTTCTTCCGGCATCATCACGACCGCCATCAGGATCGCGGCCGGCACGGAAATAATCGAGGCGACAAGAATGTGCCCGAGGATAGAGGGATCGACATTGGCGAGGATCGTCGCATAGACGGCCATCACCGAGCCTGCGACGGTCGCATAGCCGCCGGTGATAATTATGAAGAGTTCCGAGCGCGTTACTTTCGAAAGAAACGGCCGGATCAACAATGGCGCTTCGGTCTGACCGAGAAAAGCATTTGCAGCCGAAGACAGCGCAACCGCGCCGCCGACGCCAAGGCCCCGCTGTAAAAGAAACGCAAAGCCGCGCACGAATATCTGCAACACGCCCCAATGCCAGAGAATCGCCGACAGGCCGGAGAAGAAGATGACCAACGGTAGGGCGCCAAATGCGAAATTGAACATCGCCGCGCCGTTCGTCACCTCGAATGGAGCGTCGGCGCCGCCGAGATAGCCGAACACGAATGAAGTGCCGGCCTGTGTCGCCTGTTGCAGCGCGCGAACGCCAACCTGCAGCGAGGCGAGCGCGTGGCGTGCGGGCGGCACGTATAATAGGAACGCCGCGACGCCGATCTGGACGGCGATGGTCCACACAACAGTCAGGAACGGAAAGCGCAATTTCTTCGAGGAGAAGACCCAGGCAATCATGACGAAAGCGGCAAGTCCAATAGCGCTTTGGGCGCGCGGACCGATCGCGCCTGGATCAAATGGCAAGTCCATCTTATGATATACCCTTGTTCCGCCATCCCCGAAAGGCGCGGACTATGGTGAAATCAGAGCCCCTTGTCACTAACGGGGCCCCTTCATGCTGGCGCTCGGGGCGATAAGACGCATAATCTCCGCAAAACGCCGCTGGAAGGGTCAACTAATGCATCACTTCAAATCCGTCGCCCTCGCCGCAGCCTTTGCGCTCGCCGCAACGCCGATTCGCGCAAGCGCCCCCGAAGAGGCGGTCGCCGCGGCGAAAGACTGGCGCGCGAGCAATGGCGCAGAAATAGTCGCCGAGTTCGCAAGCCTGCTCGCAGCGCAAAACGTCGCCGGCGGCGGCATGGAGGTTGAACGCAACGTCAAGACGATCGTTCACGCCTATGCTCAGCGCGGCTTCCAGATGAAGCGTTTCGAGGCGGAAGACGCCTCTCCCCTCATTTACGGCGCGAAGGATTATCCAGGCGCTGTGCGGACGATAGCGATCTACGCTCATTATGACGGCCAGCCGGTCAACGAAGCCGACTGGACCAATCCGCCATTCAAGCCGACGCTTTACACGCGCGCCATCGACGACGGCGGAGAAATAATTCCCCTGCCCGGCCATGGCGAGGCGATTGACGATGACTGGCGGCTTTATGCGCGCTCTGCCGGCGACGATAAGGCGCCGATCATCGCCCTCATCGCAGCGCTCGATGCGCTGGAGGCGAAAGGCATGACGCCGAGCGTCAATATTCGTCTTGTCTTCGACGGCGAGGAAGAAGCCGGTTCGCCGAATCTTGGAAAATACCTCACCGACAACGAGGCGCTCTTCTCCGATATCGATCTCTGGCTTTTTTGCGATGGGCCGAAACATCAAAGCGGCCGTTCACAACTCGTATTCGGCGCGCGCGGCGTCACCGACATGGGTATCACCGTATACGGACCCAATAGGGGCCTGCATTCCGGCCATTACGGCAATTGGGCGCCCGGACCTGGCTGGCGACTCGTCAATCTTCTGGCGTCGATGAAAGATGACGAAGGCCGCGTTCTCATCCGTGATTTTTACAAGGGAACAAAACCGGTCACAGCCGCCGACCGCCGGGCGATCGCCGCCATGCCGCCGGTCGATGATGCGCTGCGCGCCGAATTCGGTCTTGCCGAAACTGAAATGAAAGACGCGCTGCTCGCTGAACGTATTCTGCTGCCGGCGCTCAATCTCAAAGGCCTCAAAAGCGCCGAGGTGGGCGAGAAAGCGCGCAATGTGATCCCGCCGACAGCGACGGCTTCGATTGGCGTTCGCCTCGCCGCCGGAAATGATCCGGACGTGATGCTCGACCGCATCGAGAATCACATCAAGCGCGAAGGCTATTTCATCGTCCGCGACGAGCCAGACCAGGCGGTGCGCCTTGCCCATCCGCTAATAGCAAAGGTCACGCGCCATGGCGGATACCCGGCGGTAAGGAGCCGCCTTGATGATCCTGCAATCGCGCCATTGACCGCCGCGCTGAAAAAAGCTGCGCCCGATCTCATTTTGACGCCGACCCTCGGCGGTTCATTGCCGCTCTTTCTTTTCACCGAGGTGAGCGACGCGCCGATCGTCATTCTGCCAATCGCCAATTTTGACGACAATCAGCATGCGGCGGACGAAAATATCCGCCTTGGCGACTTTTTCGGCGGCGTTGAGGCTTATGCCGCCGCGCTCGTCATGGACGAATGAAGCTTCCATGACGGGCAGGGGCCGGGTATGGCCCTCCGGCGACGGCGCGCCTTATAAGGACCGCGCTAAGGAAAATCTGAAGAGTTGAGTGAAGAAGAGGCATCATGACAGCCCTGCCCCGCCCGCGCGCCGATCTGAAACCCAATACGCTCGCGTATGAGACGACGCCTCTCGTAAAGCCCACCGGCTTTCGCGAATATGACGCGCGGTGGCTTTTCGGGCCGGAAATCAACCTTCTTGGCATCCAAGCGCTTGGCCTCGGGCTCGGCACGCTGATCCGCGAGGCCGGCAAACGCCCGGCGATCGTCGTCGGTCATGATTTCAGAAGCTATTCAACCTCGATCAAGCAGGCGCTCACCGTCGGCCTTATGAGCGCCGGCGTCGAAGTCCACGACATCGGCCTCGCTTTGTCGCCTGTCGCCTATTTCGCGCAGTTCGAACTCGACATCCCCGCCGTTGCAATGGTCACCGCCAGTCATAACGAAAATGGCTGGACGGGCGTGAAGATGGGCTTTGACCGCCCGCTCACCTTCGGGCCGGATGAAATGGGCCGTTTGAAAGAAATCGTTCTTTCAGGCGAGGGCAAGGCGCATGCAGGCGGCGCCTATTATTACATTGAGGGCCTTCGCGAAAAATATATCGACGATATTGCGAGCGCCGGCCCGATCAAAAGGAAACTCAAAGTCGTCGCGGCCTGCGGAAACGGCACCGCCGGCGCCTATGCGCCCGAAGCGCTCGCCCGGCTTGGCGTCGACGTTATTCCAATGGATGCGGAACTCGACCATACATTCCCGAAATATAATCCGAATCCGGAAGACCTTGAAATGCTGCACGCCATGCAGCGCGCCGTGAAAGAAACAGGCGCCGATCTTGCGCTCGGCTTTGACGGCGATGGAGATCGCTGCGGCGTCGTCGATGACGAGGGCGAGGAAATCTTCGCCGACAAGATCGGGGTGCTGCTCGCACGCGATCTTTCCGCACAGCAAAAGGGCTCGAAATTCGTCGTCGACGTGAAATCAACCGGGCTTTACGCAACCGATCCGGTACTGATCGAAAACGGCGCAGAAACTGTCTATTGGAAAACAGGTCATTCCTACATCAAGCGAAAGAATCATGAGCTTGGCGCCGTCGCCGGATTCGAAAAGTCAGGGCACTTTTTCTTCAATGCCCCGGTCGGGCGCGGCTATGATGACGGCCTCGTCGCGGCAACCGCAATATTGAAAATGCTGGAGCGCAATCCCGGCAAGACATTATCGGACCTCAGAAAATCGCTGCCGAAAACCTGGTCGTCGCCGACCATGTCGCCGCATTGCGCGGATGAGGCCAAATATGGCGTCGTTGAAGACGTCGTTAAATCCATCAAGGCGCGCGCCGATGACGGCGGGTTAATCATCGGACAGAAAATCCGCGATGTCGTCACTGTGAACGGCGTCCGCGTCACAGCGGAGGACGGCACCTGGGGGCTTATTCGCGCCTCATCGAACAAACCCGAACTTGTTGTTGTTGTCGAAAGCCCGACATCGGAAGAAAACATGCGTGCGATGTTCAAGGAACTCGACGCAATCCTGTCTACAAAACCGGAAGTCGGCGAATACAACCAGAAAATCTAGCAGTTCTGGAAAGGAGCTCGACATGACGTTAACCGGCAACAAAGCGCTTGCGGTCCTTTGCATTGCGGCCGCCATCGCCTTTTCCGCATGCTCGCAGAACGCTGAAAAAACCTCTGATGGGCCCGTCAAAGGCCCAGCCATGTGGCGCGTGCATGACGTTGATTCCAACGTCTATCTTTTCGGCACTTTCCATATTCT
>JAWKVJ010000040.1:0-26286 GCA_041398085.1 Parvularculaceae bacterium | reverse complement strand
TGCCGGGGCAGGTCTTGAGCGCCGGATGCAATATCTTTGAGACTTCCGGCCGTTTGCCGAGCCATTTTGCGAGCGCCAGCCCGGTTTTTTCATGAATTGGCATTCTTGCTGCGAGCGTGCGCATGCCGCGAAGGGTGAGGTAGGCGTCGTCTGCGGAAACATTTGAGCCGAGTTGCAAAAGCGCCATGAATATTTGTTTTGCTATCGCCTCGTCTCTCGAGGAAATCGAACCGATAAGGCAATCGGCATGCCCGGCAAGATATTTTGTTCCTGCCTGAACGCTGACATCGGCGCCGAGCGCCAGAGGCTTCAGGAAGACGCCGCCCGACCAGGTATTATCGACGACAAGTTTAGCGCCCTTCGCATGTGCGGCCTTGGCAAGTGCGGGAATGTCGCCGACTTCAAATGTGAGGGAGCCCGGCGATTCGGCGACGATGACTTTCGTATTATCGCGCATGAGATCGGATAGAGCGTCTCCAATCAGCGGATCGAAGAACTCGATCTCGACGCCAAAGCGTTTCAGGAAGCGCTCGCAAAATTTGCGCGTCGGGTCGTATACCGTGTCAGCAACGAGCACATGATCGCCGGATTTGACGAAGGCGAGGATCGCCGCATTGACCGCTTGCAAGCCTGACGGCGCAAGGCGCGTTTCATGAGCGCCTTCGAGCTGGGAAATCGCTTCTTCGAGCGCGCGATGGGTTGGCCCGCCGAGGCGTCCGTAAGTAATATTACGCCCGCCTTCGAGATAATCGTCATAGGACGAAAAAAGGTAAGTCGAGGCGCGCTCGACTGGCGGATTGACCGGATGAAACGGCCGGCGCTTAGGTCGGCCAGCCGCGATGAGGCGCGTCTTTTCTTTCATATTTTCAAGGGAGGCAGATCTTCAAGCCGCTCCACTGAGCCTTTCTTCTGGTCGAATACGGTGAATCCGAACTTCTGGTAAAGCGGAAGAGCCGCCGGGTGATCCAGTGTGCAGGTCTCAAGAAGGAGGCATTCAGGATCGAGCGCCCAGGCAAGGTCAATCACATTGGCGAGGAAATAGCGCGCCAACCCCCGGCCGATATAATCGGCAGTCAGGCCGAAAAAGCGAAGCTCGGCTCGTCGAGCTTTATCGAGATAAATCTCTGCAAGGCCAGCTGGAACGCCATTGACATACAATACGTATAGATAAGTCGCAGGATCATGGATGATCGCTAATAAAGCTTCATCATCAAGCTTGCGCCGGCTGACCCAGTTCCATTTTCGTCCAACGACGTCATAAAGATAGCGGTAAAAGTGAAGCGGCGCCGCTTCCGCCCGCATGATTGCGATCTTGCCTTGCGGACGTGGCTGCGGCGTAAAGGCGGGCCGCCCCTCCTGACGCAAATAGGTGATGGTGACCTCAAGGCGCGCCGCCATTTCAGCTTTTCCCTTTGACGACAGGGAAGATGGCGGGATCGTTCGTCTCACGTCCCCATTCAGCCCATGAGCCGTCATAAACGGCATGGTTTTGATGACCGAGCCGTTCCAGCGCCAGCGATAACGCAGCGGCCGTCACGCCCGACCCGCATGTAGTGATTACAGGCGTATCCATATGGACGCCGCGGTCATGGAATAGCCTCGCGAGTTCTGCGATTGATTTCAGTCTGCCGTTCGCAGTCAACAACTCAGAATGCGGGAGATTAACTGCTCCGGGCATCGCGCCTGACCGCAAACCGGGGCGAGGCTCGCTTGCTGCGCCTTCGAAACGCGTCGTTGGCCGCGCATCGAGCACGATGCCGTCTTTACGTTTCAAGAATTCGCCGATCTCGTTCGCGTCTCGTGCAAAATCGCGTGGAATTCCGATGTCGTATCGCTTTGGCGTAGGCGTTGCGGCGCCCTTCTCCATTGGGCCTCCAGCGCATTCCCAGGCGGGAAGGCCGCCGTCCAGAACTGACACCTTGTCGTGACCCATCGCCCGAAAGGTCCACCATACGCGCGCGGCGGAGAACAGGCCCCTGTCGTCATAAACAACCACATCGTCATTGTCCGCAATTCCGAGTTCGCCAACTGCCGTCGCGAAATTTTGCGGCGGCGGAAGCATATGCGGCAGATCGCTTGATTTATCGGCGATGTCATCGAGGTCGAAAAATACGGCTTCAGGAAGTCTGCGTATTTCGTGGTCGCGCCGCGCATGCTGTTCCCCCGGCATCCGCCATGACGCGTCTACAATGCGCAGATCATTTCGGCCGATGAGCCCCTTCAACTCCTCGGCCGAAATAATCGGATAGGGAAATCCGTTTTCGTTCACGCCATCCATGGAGGAACTGGAAGCCCCTTCGATTTTAGGAATTCAGGATTATAGAGCTTCGACGCGTATCGATTGCCGTAATCGCAAAGGACAGTGACGATGGTCGCTCCCGGACCGAGGTCGCGCGCGAGACGGGTGGCGGCGGCGACATTGATGCCGGATGATCCGCCAAGACAGAGGCCTTCTTCGCGCGCCAGCTGGAAAAGAATTTTCAGAGCTTCTGCGTCCTCAATGCGATAGGCGTCATCGAAAGCGAGCCCTTCAAGATTGCCAGTGACGCGTCCCTGGCCGATACCCTCGGTAATCGAGCCGCCTTCGGTTTCAAGCTCTCCGGTTTTCACCCAACTGAAGAGTTTCGACCCTCCAGGGTCGGCGAGCACGCATTTTACATTCGCGTTGCGCTCTTTGAGCGCCAGCGTAACGCCGGCGATTGTTCCGCCGGAGCCAACGGCGCATGTAAAGCCGTCAACTTCACCGTCAGTTTGTTCAAAAATCTCAACGCCCGTTGTTCTGTAGTGCGTTTCGCGATTGGCGATGTTGTCAAACTGGTTCGCCCAGATCACGCCCTTGTCTTCTGATGACGAAAGTTCTTCAGCGAGGCGACGGGAAAAGTGGACGTAATTATTCTCGTTTGAATAAGGAACCGCATCGACTTCGATAAGCTCTGCGCCAAGAAGACGAATGGCGGCTTTCTTTTCTTCGCTTTGCGAGCGCGGCATAACGATTTTAACCCGATAGCCGAGAATTCCGCCAACAAGCGCCAGCCCAATCCCCGTATTGCCGGCCGTGCCCTCAACAATGACGCCGCCGGGCTGCAGCGCGCCGCGCGCCTCGGCGTCGCGAATGATACCGAGCGCGGCGCGATCCTTCACTGATTGCCCGGGATTGAGGAATTCCGCTTTCCCAAAGATATGGCAGCCCGTCTCTTCAGAAGCCCGCTTCAATTTGATGAGCGGCGTCGAGCCGATAGCGGAAAGGGCGGATTCGTGAAAATGCATGTTTTATCCTTGCTGGCGCGCGGAAGCCGCTCGCCACTTTTTTATGTTACCGGATATGGCGGCTTGGCGACAAGACGAAGTCTTGCAATCGCGTGATCGCACAGCACTTTTTCTAAATTTTGAGTAAGCGATGCTGCAGGCGGGTTTAAGCCTTGGCGAGCTCCACCTGAATAACGTCTGTCGTAGCGGCTTTGAAGCCGGCCTCGCAATAGGACAGGTAATATCGCCAGAGTTTCTTGAAACGGTCGTCAAAGCCCATGGGTTGAATATCGTCCCAAGACGCGAGGAACCGGTTTCTCCATTCGGACAGGGTGCGCGCATAATCCTGCCCGAAAGCAACACCGTTCTTCCATACAAGCCCGGCCTTTTCGATTTCCTGCCGGAGGATCGACGGACCGGGCAGCATTCCGCCCGGGAATATATATTGCTGGATAAAATCAGTGGAGCGCGAATAGCCTTCAAAGAAACGATCAGCGATCGTAATTATTTGCAAGCCTGCCGCGCCGCCGGGTTTCAGGAGATCGCGAACTTTTCCAAAATAGGTCGGCCAATATTCCTTGCCGACCGCTTCAAACATCTCAATCGACGCGATCTTGTCATAATGGCCGTTAGCGTCGCGATAATCCTGTAGTCGAAAATCGACGCGTTCGGAAAGGCCTTCCCGAAAAATGCGCTCCTTCGCGTAATTATATTGTGATGGTGAAATCGTAAGGCCCGTCACCTTCGCGCCAGCTTCCTTCGCGGCGAACTCAGCAAACCCGCCCCAGCCGGAACCAATTTCGAGTATGCTCTCGCCTTCCTTAAGTCCGATTGATCGGGCAAGGCTTTCATATTTATTACGCTGCGCCGCCATCAGGTCTTCGCCAGGCGAATTGAATTTTGCCGATGAATAAGTCATCGAGCGGTCGAGCCATTTTTCGTAAAAGGAATTGCCAAGGTCGTAATGCGCCATAATATTACGCTTGGCGCCTTCACGCGTATTGCGACGCAATTTGTGACGGATTTGTTTCAAGAAACGATAAGCCGGCGAGGCGGCGAGCGCTTCGTTCACGTAGTCGGCATTCTTCGCGAAGACATAAAGTACATCGGTGATGTCAGGCGAGTCCCATTGTCCCGCCGCATAGCTTTCATAAAAACCGATGCCGCCGCCGAAGACCGCGCGCCATGCAAAATTATAATCCTTCACCTCGATAATGCCGAGCGCGCCAGTAGCTTCCGCGCCTGAAAATCGTAATGCCCGTCCGTCGGGTAAAACAAAGACAAGCGCGCCGTAATGCAGCCTTTCGGCGATGTTTGACGCAAGGCGAAAATGGAACGGCGCGCCGGCGAGCAATTGGCTCTTGTTGGCCGGCGTAACCTCGATCGCATCTGCGAACGCTTCAGTCATAAAAGCCTTCCGTCTTTAATTTAAGCATTGAGGCGCCCAACTTCCAGTAATCATTCATTCCGCATCGCGTCATACCGGGCGAGCGCTCGTTTCCTCGTCTCGCCGAGATCGACAATTGATTTTGGATAGGTTTTCCCAAGGGTTATTCCGGCTGCTTCCAGAATCTTTTGAGGAGCGGATGATGGGTCATGCAAATGCTTGTCAGGAAGATTTGCAATTTCCGGAATCCAACGACGCACATAATCGCCTTTCGGGTCAAATTTTTCGCCCTGTGTCACCGGATTGAAAATGCGAAAATAGGGGGCGGCGTCGGCGCCCGAACCGGCTACCCATTGCCAGCTTGCAACATTGTTCGCCGGATCTGCATCAACAAGCGTTTCCCAGAACCAGCGCTCGCCTTCGCGCCAGTGCAGGAGAAGGTTTTTCACGAGAAAACTCGCAGCGACCATGCGCACGCGATTATGCATCCAGCCAGTCGACCATAATTCGCGCATGCCGGCATCGACAAACGGAACGCCGGTCATCCCGCGCCGCCATGCATCAAGAGCTTTTTTATCGCTGCGCCAATTGAAGGATCTGAATTCCTCGCGAAAAGGTTCAGTCGGGATTTTCGGATTGTGATAGAGCAGGTGATAAGAAAATTCGCGCCAGGCGACTTCGGAAAGGAATTTCCAAGCCTCGCTGTCAGAGACGCCGGATTGGTCCATCGCTGCGCGGACCTTGTTCCAGATTGTCAGGGGACTGATGAGACCGAGCGCGAGGAATGGAGACAATCTTGATGTTCCGCGTTTGTCGGGCCGGTTTCTGTCCTCTCCGTAAGTGTTAATGACCCCATCGAGGAAGTCGTCAAGTTGGTGTAACGCCTCTTTTTCTGAGGGCGTCCAGACCTCGCCGAAGGCTGACGCCCAGTCCGGGTTTGTCGGGAGTAAATCCCAATCGCCAAGATTGTCCGATGGAACGCGGGGAGGTGAGGTTTTGGGTTTTTGGGTTGGCGTCGGATATTCGCGTCGCGTAGGACCCTGTTCACGAAGCGTATTCCAATAAGGCGTGTAAACCCGATAGGGGCCGCCCGATTTGGTCTCAATCTCCCAAGGCTCGGCGAGAAGCGCGCCGTTGAATGAAGCCGTTTCAATGCCGGCGTTCTTCAACACTGCTTTCACTTTTTTGTCGGTTGCAATCTCATCTTCGGCGTAGCGGCGGTTCCAGAAAACGGACCCGGCGCCAATTTCTGTGGCGAGCGTAGGAATTATCTTCCCGGCGTCGCCGCGTCTCAAAATAAGCGGCGCCCCTAGTGGTTTGAGGTTTTCGCCTAGCGATTGCAAAGCGTGATGCAAAAACCATTTTTGGGCGCCGCCGGGTGAAAATTGTCTCTTATCATCAAGCACATAGACCGCAAAAACCTGTCCGCCCGTATCTATTGCGGCCTGGAGAGCCGGATTGTCGCCGAGACGCAAGTCGCGCCGCAGCCAAACAAGGGCGGTTTTGGCGGAGGTTTCAGGGGCTCTTTTACCGCTCATGGCGCTCCCTACGTTCGAGATGGTGGACCGGATGGGTTCAACACCCTAAAGTAGCCAAAGTTTCGGACATGCGGTGGGGCCGATGTCAAGTTGAGAGTTTGCTAGCGGCTTTAGGCCTTTCCGAAGTGCTTGCCGGAGGCGCAACGGCCGTTGAATTCGGTCTCGTTGTAGGCTCCGTCCTTGCCTTCTCGCCGGATCGCTCGCCCTGATGATACTCGCTGGCCGGGCGGCAGGATCGGCGCGCACCTCGAAAAAGGAAGCCGAGACGATCCTTCGATCCGCGCAGGATTTGGTCGTTGAGGCGCGCCAGCTTTCATCACGAATGGAGAGGGTTCATGCGTCCAGCCCCTCCGATGATCGCCCGCGGGCGCCGGTGCGCGTCAGCGCGCGCGAAACGACGCCGGAAGCAGAAGTCGAAGTGCTCGATCTCGCCGAACGCGACGTTGCGGGCCGTAATCTCAGCGCAGCGAAGGATGGATCGACTGTGCCGCAAATGAAAAAGGGCTACCGCCGTCGCCGTCGGTAGCTGCGACTTCCCCTAATGCGTGCGTGGACCTGCGCCGGTGAGTCTCAACTATTATTGCCAATTACTTAAGTCTGCCGTGCGTAACCAGGGCCCTATACCGAAAAACCGCCATTCTTAATGGTAAATGAAGGGTCTGGCGCCTATCTGAGGCCTCGCTCGCGGACTTGCGACCTCGCTTCATCTCGACTTCAGCACGCATAGGCTTATTTTTCTTGCAGGTGCGAAGAGAAGAGCCCATGTCCACTCCGCGCGCCAGAGGAGCGGATTTATGGACGCGCGCACCGGAGAGCACGACATGCGCATAGTCGATGACACAGCAAGGACTGCGGGCCAGCGAATCGCCCGGCGCGGCAAACGCCGCGCAATCGTGCTGACGATCATTGGTGTCGTGGCCGGTCTTCTCGCAATCTACGTGCTCACCCATGGTAATCCGAAACCGCCAGCCGGTGTGGGCGAGGCGCGTGACCAGCAATTGGTGACCGCCGCGCCTGTTGCCATGCGTAAATTCGTCATGAAGGCGCCGGTCTCGGGCGAAGTTCGGCCCTATCGTGATATCCGCGTTTTCGCGCCGGCAAGCGGCGTGCGCATTTCAGAAATCCTCGTTGATATCGGCGATCAGGTTGAAAAAGGCCAGCGCTTGGCAAAGCTAGATTCCGGCGTCGCTGACGCTCAGATCAATGCGGCGCGGGCGAGCCTCGAGCAGGCGAAAATCGAGGCGGCGCGGACGGCGGAGGAATATTCGCGCGTCGCCGCAATCGCCGACACGGGCGCGCTGTCGAAAGAAGAAATTTCAACACGCCGCGCCGCGGCGGAAGCAGCCAAGGCGCAGCTTGCAGCGCAGCGCGCGAATTACGCGCAAGTCAATGCGCGCTTCAAGGGCGGTTACGTCGTTGCCCCCGAAGCCGGCCTTGTCATCGAACGCAATGCGCGGGTCGGGGAATATGCCGACAAGGATGCGCTGTTCCGCATAGTCGGCGATGATCGTCTTGAAATTATCGCTCAAGTTTCTGAAGGCGATATTTTGGCCATGAAAAAGGGCCAGACCGCGAAATTCAAAATTGGCGATGGTGAAGTTGTCAACGCGACGCTGCGCCGTCCGCCGGTCGCGGTGAATACGACGACGCGCACGGGCGAAGCCTTGTTCGATGTTGAAGATGGTGCGCCATTGCGCACCGGCATGTATCTGGGCGGCCAAGTTGAAACCGGCAGTATTAATGCGATTTCAGCGCCGCTCGCCGCCGTTACCTACAAGTCTGGCGAGCCTGCTGTTTTCCTCATCAAGGACGGCAAGGCGATTTTGACGGCGGTCAAGATTGGCTCGCAGTCAAACGGTGAAGTCGCCATTATTGCCGGCCTTAAGCCCGGGGATGTCATCGCCACAGCTGGCGGCGCCTTCCTGCTCGACGGCGATAATGTAAAAACGGTCGCGCCGGGCGAGGAGCCTGCTGACGAAGAAGCAGTTTCCCAAGTGGCCGGTCGATAGGGGGACCGCCATGCGCAATATCTCCGCCTGGGCGATCAAGAACCCGATCCCGCCGATCGTTCTTTTTCTGGCGCTTACGATTGCGGGTCTCACATCCTATTTCGAATTGCCGATCAATCAGATTCCGAATGTCGAATTCGGTGAGATCGACGTCACTGTGACGGAAGCGGGAGCGAGCCCCAGCGAACTTGAAACGCAGGTGACGCAACAGGTTGAAGCCGCACTCACCAGCGTTACCGGCGTTGACAAGATTTCTTCGACGATCAGCCAGGGCGTTTCGAGAACGTTTGTCGAATTGCAAATCGGCGCCGATGTTTCGCGCGCAGTCGATGATGCGCGTGATGCGATTGCGCGCATTCGTTCAGACTTGCCACAAGCTATAGACGAGCCGCAGGTTCAGCGCCAGGACGTATCCAGCCAGCCAATCGCCTATTTTGCCGTTTCCAATCCGGCGATGAGTGCGCAGGATCTTTCCTATTATGTGGACCGCACGCTGTCGCGCGAACTCCTTGCAATCAAGGGCGTTTCGGCGGTTACCCGTCTTGGCGGGGTCGATCGTGAAATTCGCATTGCGCTCGATCCCTTGCGTCTTGAATCATTCGGCATCACCGCCGACGAAGTTAGCCAGCAGCTTCGCCGTTCGAATGTCGATTTGCCTGGCGGAAGAACAGAAATCGGCGGCCAGACACAGATCATCCGGACGCTTGGCGGCGCGGCGTCCGTTGAAACGCTGGCGACGCAGCTCATTTCGCTTCCAGACGGGCGAACGGTTAGGCTGAAGGACCTTGGTGAGGTTTCCGATACGGCGAGTGAACCGACGCAAACGCTTCGTTATAATGACAAGCAAGCGATCGGCGTTCTTGTCCAGCGGGCGAAAGGGACGAGCGAGGTTACAGTCACCGAAGCGGTCATTAAAAAGGTCGATGAGCTGAATGAAAATGGCTCAATTCGATTCCAGACGATCTTCACGCCGGTCGACTTCATCAGAGGTTTGCATCACGGATCAATCGAGGCGCTTATCGAAGGCGCTGCGCTTGCTGTCTTCGTCGTCTTCCTGTTCCTGCGTAACTGGCGGGCGACGATCATCGCAGCAATCGCCATTCCGCTGGCGACCATTCCAACATTCGCCGCGCTTGCGCCATTGGGCTTCACGCTCAACATCATGACGCTAATTGCGCTTGCGCTTGTTGCGGGCGTCCTGGTCGATGACGCGATTGTGGAGATCGAAAATATATATCGGCACATGGCGATGGGCAAAAAGCCCTATCAGGCCGCGCTCGAAGCGGCCGACGAGATCGGCCTTGCCGTGGTTGCAACCTCCGCGACGATTATCGCCGTCTTCCTGCCCGTTTCATTTATGGGCGGCGAAACAGGCGTTTGGTTCCGTGAATTCGGGATCACAGTCGCGGTTGCTGTTTTCTTCTCGCTTCTTGTTGCGCGTCTGATTACGCCGATGATGGCCGCCTATTTCCTCAAAGGCGAGCAGGATGAGCCAAAGCGCTCTACTCTCCAGCGCTGGTATGAACAGGCTTTGCAGTTTTCACTTCGGCATCCTGTTGCGCCAATTGCCGCCGGGTTGTTCTCATTCGTTGCGGCAATTGCTGTCATGACGCAAATGCCGATGACATTCATTCCCCGGCTGGACAATGGTGCGCTCAATCTGAAGGTTGAATTCCCTCCGGGCACGACGCTTGAAGACGCTGACCGCATTATGCTCAATATAGCTGATAAGAGCCGGGGTGAGCCTGAAGTTATTTCGGTATTCACGCAAGCGAGCGCCGCAAATGGCGCGGTGTCGAGCGGCTCGGTCAATTACCAGTTGACGCCGCGCGAAAAGCGTAAATTGTCGGACTATGACGTGCAGCAAAAATTGCGGCCTGTCCTCGCCACCATTCCGGATGTGCGTCTTTCTTTCCAGAATTTTCAAGGCGGCGGCCGCGGTGCGGATATAGACCTCGAATTGACGGGCGATGATCCGCAATTGGTGACGGATTCGGCCGAGCGCCTGGTTGCAGCTATGCGGCGCAACCTTTCGCAATTGACGGAAGTGCGCGCTTCCACCAGTCAGAAGCGCCCCGAACTAGAAATCCGGCCAAAGCCAGATGAGGCCGCACGCCTCGGCGTAACAGCGGCGTCGATCGCAACGGCGGTTCGAATTGCAACGGATGGAGATGTCGACCGCAACCTAGCAAAATTCGACGTCGAAGACCGGCGCGCCGATCCGCGTTCTATTGCGACAGGATGCGCGTATGATCTCGATACGGTGCGCTCTTTACGCGTGCCGACAATCAATGGCGGCGCGGTTCGCCCTCGATGCTGTCGCAGACATCAAGCTGGGCGTTGGCGTAACGACTATCGAACGCCGCGACCGACAAAGGTCGGTGACACCCTGCAAATCTCCTCTCCGCCAGCCGAGCGAGGCGCTCGAAGCGATAAAGGCCTTGCCGGAAGCGAAGAACCTTCCCGATGGCGTCAAATTCAATACCGGGGCAGTACGGAGGATCTTGGAAGATCCAACGAGCGCTTTTTGCTTCGACGATGTTCTGGGGCTTGATACTCGTTTACCCCGTGCTGGTTCTCCTGTTCCGGGGATTTCTTCCAGCCCTTGACGATCATGACCGGTCTGCCGCCATCGCCCGTCGGGCGCCCGTTATTGGATTGCTGGTTGCAGGCCAGCCAATATCGCTGTTCGTGTTTATCGGTATTGTCATGCTTGTCGGCATCGTCACCAAGAACTCGATCCTCCTCGTTGATTTCGCCGTCGAGCAGCGTAACGGCGGTGGCCTTGAAAGATGCGCTCTATGACGCCGGCATGGCGCGCGCGGCCGATCATCATGACAACGCTCGCCATGAGCGCCGGTATGCTACCCGTAGCGGCGCAGGGGCCTGCCGACGGCGCGCTTCGCAGGGCACATGGGCGTCGCCGTTATTGGCGGTCTGCTCTTCGACCTTCCTCAGCTCGTTGCTGTCTGGCGGCGGCGATCTGGGTCGACCGGTTGGAGCGGCTGACATTCGGTCTGATGGGTCTCCATCCAAAGCATCTTGAGCGGGACAAAGGCGCTACGCCGGCGCCTGCGCCTGCAGAATAGGCGCGCTCGCAAAACGGTCCCACTAGCGGACGCGTTTTACTCATAATGCAATACGATTTTTCCGTTGGCGTCCGAAAAGGGGAATGATCCAGGCGTCAGGCCGGTTCCGCCACCCACTGGATAATTACCTGCAGGAATTGCAGACAGAGAGCCGCCGCCAACCTTGTCGTCGGATTTAAAAGGGTTGTAGTCGAGCTCCCACATGTCGACGCTGAAGCCTGCAACGACGCTTCGTAACTGATCTGTGCCGGTGATTTCCACCGACTATTGAGCGTCTGATAGCCGCCATTGCACCCTATAGAGAGCGGCGAATTTTCAGGATAATCGAGAATTCGCTTCCACGCCGGAGCGCCGGCGCCGCGAGCGTTCGCGCGCGTGTCGTAATTGGCCTTGCCTTTTAACTCGACCGTATTGTCATTCTCATTCGAGCCCGGATTATAGCAGGCGATATTCAAGGCAGTGATGGTCCAGGTTTCTTTAGGCTCATAATTCGCGAGCAATGACGTGCGGCCAAGTTTTTCGGCGAATGGAGCCTCATAGGCAACGATTGCGGACGCAAGCTCTTCGCGCATCGTCGTATAGATTTCCGGATCGTCAGGAAAATTGATCGGATTGAGAAGATCGCTGATTGGGCGCAAATCCATAAGGATCGGGTAGGGCGTATCGCCCGCCGCAAACCCGCTTTCATTCCAGCTGCCATTGCCGCCAACCGCAGTGAAGGTCGTTACGCCGAGATTTGTGGTCGCAGAATTCCCTTGAAGATTACGCAACGAACTGGAGATATTGCCGCTTACCGTTCCCTGGTTGACGCTGATGCTAGCCGTCCCGGAATCGCGCGTGAAACTCTCGAAATTTCGTGTCAGCGTGTCTTCAGTAATGTTGGTCGACAGTTTGCCGGCCGCCCCGTAGGTGACGGCGTATGGATAATGCGTGCCGAACGCGTTGAAAATGCGTGTAAAGTCATACTGTCCGTCAGCGTTGCGGTTGCTGCGCGCATCCATCAGCGCATCGACAAATTCGCGCGATAAGCGGCTGTAAGCCATGTCCCGCACCAGCGCATATTTTTTGAATCGCTGATAAGCGTCGATTTTGGAAATTGAGTGGGAGTTCTTCAATCCTTCAATTTCCGACTGGGCGTGGCTGTAGCCAAGCGAGCCGCCGGCGCCGACATTGGTTTTTGCCTGACGCACTTCGGCTTTCACGCCGAACGAAGATTGCGTGGCCTTCTGCGAATCTTCCTCGCTTGCGATGAGCGACGAATAATAGACGTAGGCCTGCCCGCCTTCTTCGATCAGTGTAAGACCAATCGGAACGGTTAGTTGCTCCCTGATCTCGTAGTCTTTCGGCGCTGCGCGTTCGAAAATATCGAGCTTGCCGCCATTTTGCATGAATTGATCGGGATTCTGCGTCACCGGGTCATAGCCTTGCCGGCTGGCGCGCAGATTTTTGGGATTATAGCCGAGAACAAAAGGATCTGTGGCGTCCGACTGGCCTTCACGCGTGTTTCGGGACAGGCCTGTGACAGGACGGTAATAATCCTTTCCGTCAAGCGTGAAACGGACAAGGCCGGAATGGGTGCGCGATAGTTTTAATTGTCGGTCCGACCCGTCTGAATTTTTCGCTATATAGATTTTATTTTTTTCGGGATCGTCGATTACTGACGCAATTGAAGTTCGGTCTGTGCTGGTAAAAACGACCGCCGTTGCATCGCCCCAGACTTCGTGGAGCGTCAGGATGGCGTCAGGGTTTTGCGGTGCGTCGATGATGAAATAGTTAGGTGTCGTATAGTCGCCATGCGCGAATGAAGCGAGCGCCGGGTTTTCAGCCGCCCAGCCTTGCGGCGCGACCGAAGCGTCGAACGTTACGCGGCCTTGTTCTTTCCATACCCCGTCAAGACGAGCGCTGCATCCATTGTCCTTACGCTCAGCATCAGCGGAAACTTCGGGCAGGGATACGGCGCTGAATTGCCGGTTATTCTTGTCACTCGCAGCTTCTCCTGCCGCTTTGAGTATCCGGTCGCGAGGAGAAGGCGCCGATGCGGCGACAGCGGCAGGATCGCTGCAATCGCCATTGAACGCCAATGCGCCTCCGCCGAATTGATCTTTCGCAACCGCATTGCCCGCCAGCGTGAATGTCGCAGCTGCAAAAATTAGGGGCAGATTTGATGTCAGAAAATTGCGGCGCGGATTCATTGAATTCCCCGTTTTGTCCCTTACGGCGGCGAACATTGCATGCTCGTTCGCCTTCGCGAATAGGGGCCCGACCCCAATTTACTTGGTCGCAAATATGTCGGCAAAGACCACTAGGCGGGTAAGATTTTATGTAGCTTCAAACTAGCCCTGACGCCTTTTTCGCTATCATCTTGTCCCCATGTGCTAAAAAATCAATTGAAATGTAAAATGAATGATGATTAGATTTCTCCAAAGGAGCTTCTATGGCCGAGCGATCTTTCGCAAAGGAAGTTCAGCACCTCCGAATGGGTGCGGGGGAAACTTTTCGGGGCGAGGGCATTCTCGCCGTGACGAAAGCGCTCCTGGAATCGGGTGTTTCCTATGTCGGCGGCTACCAGGGCGCGCCGATTTCGCATTTGATGGATGTGCTCGCAGACGCTCAGGATATTCTTGGCGAACTTGGCGTCCATTTTGAAGCAAGCGCCAGTGAAGCGGCTGCGGCGGCGATGCTGGCGGCGTCCGTAAACTATCCTTTACGCGGCGCGGTCACATGGAAATCGACAGTCGGCACCAATGTGGCGTCTGACGCGCTCGCCAGCGTTTCGTCGTCGGGCGTCATGGGCGGCGCCATGGTGATCATCGGCGAGGATTATGGCGAAGGCTCCTCTATCATGCAGGAGCGCACGCACGCCTTCGCGATGAAGTCGCAAATGTGGCTTCTCGACCCGCGGCCGAATCTTCCATCAATTGTAAATCTTGTCGAGCGTGGATTTGAACTCTCCGAAGCGTCGAACACGCCGGTGATGCTGGAGCTGCGGATACGCGCTTGCCATGTCTACGGCTCCTTCACAGCGAGGGATAATGTGAGGCCGAAATTCGGGCTCAAAGACGCGATGGAAAATCCGACGCGCGATTACAGCAGGGTCGTTTTGCCGCCATCGAATTTCGTTCATGAAGTCGAAAAGATTGAGAAGCGATGGCCGGCGGCGATTGAGTTCATCAAAAGCCATCACCTCAATGAATTCCTCGGCGGGGAGCACGATGAAATTGGCGTTATCGTGCAGGGCGGGCTTTTCAATACGCTTAATCGCGCCATGGAGCTGCTCGGCGTTTCGAACGCTTTCGGCGAGAGCGATATTCCGATCTATTGTCTCAATGTCACTTATCCTTTGATAGATGATGAGGTGAAACGCTTTTGCGCGGGCAAGAGAGCCGTGTTGCTCATCGAGGAAGGCCAACCGGAATATATCGAGCAAAACGTCAATTCGATTTTGCGGAACGCCGACATCCAGACGAAAATCCTTGGCAAGGAAGTACTGCCGCGCGCTGGGGAGTATACGAGCGCCGTGATGCGCGACGGGCTTGCAAAGTTTCTGGATAAATACGCTCCGGCATTGGCGTCAGAACCGACACGCGTAATTACGCCTGCTGAACCGCCGTTATCTGCTGCTCTTGTTCCGCAGCGCCCGGCTGGATTTTGCACCGGTTGCCCTGAGCGCCCGGTCTTTTCAGCGATGAAACTTGTCGAGAAAGAAATCGGCAAGTTTCATGTCAGTTGTGATATCGGCTGCCATCTTTTCTCAATCCTGCCGCCTTTCGACATCGGCAATACGACAATGGGCTATGGGCTTGGCTGGGCTGGCGCCTCAGCGTTCGGCGCGAATGCGAAACAGCGAACCGTCTCTATTATGGGCGATGGCGGCTTCTGGCATAATGGACTGACAAGCGGCGTCGGCAACGCCGTCTTCAACAAGACCGACAATGTTCTTGTCATTATTGACAATGGCTATTCTGCCGCAACTGGCGGGCAGGACATCTTGTCGTCGCGCGCGGTGAATAAAACAAAGAACACCAACAATCCGATTGCAAAAGCGGTGAAGGGCATCGGCGTCGACTGGGTGGAAGAAGTTCACACTTATGATGTCGGGCGCATGAAGCGCGTTCTGAAAGATGCGATGACGACCGCTAAAAAAGGTCCAAAAGTCATCATTGCTCAATCGGAATGTATGCTGAACCGTCAGCGACGGGAAAAACCCCTCCGCAACAAGGCGATCGCTGAAGGAAAACGCGTGGTTCGCGCGCGTTATGGGGTCGATGCGGAAACCTGCACCGGTGATCACTCCTGTATTCGAATTTCGGGTTGTCCGTCTTTGACGATCCGGGACAATCCGGACCCCTTGCGCGACGACCCTGTCGCTTATGTCAATAATGACTGCGTTGGCTGCGGCGTCTGCGGAGAGAACGCTCATGCCGCCATCCTTTGCCCGTCCTTTTATCGCGCGGAGCTGATCTACAATCCAAGCGGCTGGGACAAATTCGTCGCCAATATTCGGTCTTCTATTATATCTTTCCTGCAACGCCGTGGTGAGAAGGCTCGAGCGAAGTATTCGTTCGGTGACGCACTATGAGCGTTCGTCCGATAAAGATTGCAGTGATGGCGCTTGGCGGGCAGGGCGGCGGCGTCCTTGCCGACTGGATCGTCAAGGCCGGCGAACGATCCGGTTTCATAGCGCAAACAACATCAGTGCCCGGCGTTGCCCAACGGACCGGCGCCACAATCTATTATGTCGAACTATTTCCAAAGCTTGAGGCGGAAAGCAATCACGCGGCGCCCATTCTCGCGCTCATGCCGGCGCCCAGTGACGTTGATATCGTCATTGCGGCCGAAATGATGGAGGCGGGACGAGCGCTGGCGCGCGGCTTTGTCTCGAAGGAGACTACGCTGATCGCCTCCACTCATCGCACGTATGCAATTGGTGAGAAGGTCGCGTTGGGCGACGGTCGGCAGGACGCTGAAATCGTACGCAAGGACGTGGACGACAAGGCAGGCCGCGCGATCTGGTTCGACATGGAGAAGGCGGCGGAAGAATCTGGCGCCGTTATCAGCGCAGTTCTGTTAGGAGCGCTCTCAGGTTCAGGCGCAGCGCCAGTCAGCCGCGAGATTTTTGAGGAAGAGATACGCAAAAGCGGTCGTGCGGTTGAAAAAAATATCGTCGCATTTTCACTCGGTTTTGAACGTGCAAAAGCAGGTGCGCCGCTGGAGAGTGGCGAGCCGCATAGGGACCGTCATGAGAGTGCGGCTGCCGCAGTTGCCCCGCTCGTGCAACGTCTTTCAGAGGTGCCTGAGAGTGTGCGGAAATTTGCAAAGCCAGGACTTAAGCGCGTCGTCGATTTTCAAGATGCGCGCTATGGCGCTCTCTATCTTGATCGCCTTTTGGCGGTGCTGGATGTCGATCGCAAAAATGGCGGTGAGGCGAATGACTTCACCCTGACTGTGAATGTCGCGAAATACCTGGCCCTCGCTATGGCTTATGACGACGTCATCCGTGTCGCGGATATGAAAACCCGTGCGGAACGGTTTGATGCAATCCGCAATGAGGTGCGAGCAGGCGACGCACAAATTGTCCGTGTTGTTGAATTCATGCACCCACGGGTCGAGGAGGCGGCGGACCTGGCGCCGCCTGCAATTGCGAGATGGATGCTGAATTCGTCTTCGGCCCGGCGTCTTTTTGGCGCCATGCTCGGAAAGGGAGGCGCGTCGCGACAACCAATCTTTCGGGATTCTTTTTGCTGACGTTCCTGTCTTCTCTTAAACGGCTCCGCCGCGCCGGGTCGCGTTATAAGACTGAACAGGCGCGTATTGAAAAGTGGTTGTCGCTTATTTCGACCGAAGCCGAGCGAGACTATGCTCTTGCGAGTGAGATCGCCAAATTGCAGCGCCTCATCAAGGGTTATAGTGACACGCATGCGCGAGGCATTGCTAATGTGGATCGTATCATCGGGGCGCTTGACGGCGTGCGCGAGGCGGATGCTTCGGCTGCGACGTTGGCAAAGCTTATTGAAGCTGCTCTCAAAGATGAGAACGGCCTAGCGTTGACAATTGAATTAAAGCGTCTTGGGGAGCGCGCCTGCGCGGCGTGAGTAAACGATGAAGTCAGTTGCAAGCAAGCTGAATTCCATCACCGGTCCAGAAGAGGCCGGGTTCGTGCTTGAAGAATACCCACTCTATAATCTTGTGCGAACGACGTCGACTTATACCGAAGAAATGGCGAAAGAGCTGAAGCGCTACAAGCTCGATACGATGAAATGGCGTATATTAATGCTGTTGAATGATCGTTCGCCTAGCTGTGTGGGAGAATTGGCGCGCCGTTCTGTGACCAAACTTCCGACGCTAACGCGTGTTTTGATCAGGATGGAAAATGAAGGCCTTATCCTCCGCGCGGCGGAGGAAAGCGATCGTCGCGTCGTGCAAGTTACGATGACGCCGAAGGCGGTGAAAACGCTTAAGGCTGTGCAGGCGATCGGACAAAAAATGTTCGAACGGGTCTTCGACGGTTTTAGCGATAAGGAGATTCAATCCCTTACCGTGAATTTGAAAAAGATGCGCTCAAACCTGAACCGGTCTCATTACGAACCGGCAGCAGCACCACAGGCAAAGGCCTCGTGACGGAAGACGCGACAGTCTTTGACGTTTTTGCGCGGAGCGTCGCGCGGTATGGCGCTCGATCATTTATTCAAGTTCCAGCCGAGACTGCCAAAATTTATGATTTGGAAAAGGCTGACTATACTTACGAGGAAGCCTCACTGCGGATTGCCGCCCTAATCGCCTCCTATGACGCTGCTGGTGTTGGCGTTAACGTTCGCATTGGTTTAGTGCTCGAAAACCGTCCCGAATTCTTTCTGCATTTTCTGGCGCTTAACTCACTTGGCGCGTCGATCCTGCCTTTAAACATCGCCATGCAGGATAATGAGTTGCGTTACCAGATCGAGCATAGCGAATGCGCCCTCATTGTTGCGGATTCGGCATATGTCGTGCGGCTTGAGGAAATTGTGAAGACTACCCCAGCACAGCCAAGCGTCGTTGCTTCGGATAAGATTGCGGGTGCGACGACAATTTCGTCGGCCAAATTTGCAGAGAAGGATGCCCGAGCCCGCGAAGCGGCTATATTGTACACCTCAGGAACCACCGGCCAGCCAAAAGGGTGCATTCTTTCGAATGATTATTTTCTGGCGATCGGCGAATTCTATACATCGCTCGGCGGATATATTTCATTCGACGAGGGGGGTGAACGTATAATCACGCCATTACCGGTTACGCATATGAATGCGCTGGCCGTGTCTTTCATGTCTGCGATTAAAACTGGAAGCTGCCTCATCCAGCTGGATCGCTTTCATCCCAAGAGCTGGCAACGAACTGTCAAAGAATCGCATGCGACGATCATGCATTATCTTGGCGTCATGCCGGCAATGCTTCTTGCCGCACAAGAGAGCGAAGAGGATAATCTAAAAGGTCAGATCAAATTTGCTTTTGGCGCCGGCTGCGACCCGAAACATCACGAACGCTTTGAGAAGCGGTTTGGCGTCAAACTTATTGAAGCCTGGGCAATGACGGAAACCGGGGCCGGTGCCTGGATAACAGCGAGCCATGAGCCGCGCCACGTTGGAACGCGCTGTTTTGGCAAGGCGCCGAAAGGCTTGGAGGTCCGGCTCGTTGACGAGAACGGATGCGATGTTCCCGTTGGCGGCGCGGGCGAACTCCTCGTTCGCCAGGCGGGCGCAAACCCGCGCGCCCATTTCTTTTCCGGCTATTTCAAGGATGAAACCGCAACGGAAGAAGTCTGGAAGGAGGGCTGGTTTCATACCGGCGACGCCGTAAGGCAGGATGAGGACGGGTTTTTCTATTTCGTAGATCGATTGAAAAACGTAATCCGGCGCAGCGGCGAAAATATCGCAGCGATTGACGTCGAAAGCGTGTTAATGCGCCATCCGGCGGTTGCATCATGCGTTGTGGCGCCGGTGCCTGATGAGATGCGCGGCGACGAGGTTGCAGCGCTCATTGTTACAACAGCTTCTCGAGACGAAAAGACAGCGCGTGCAATCTTTGACTTCGCATTGGATAATCTCATCTATTTCAAGGCGCCGGGTTATATCGCCTTTGTCGATTCCATTGCCGTTACCGCGTCAGAGAAGGTAAAGCGCAGAGAAGCGAAAGAACGCGCCCGTGTGATTGTCAAATCTGGCGAGGCGTTTGATTTCAATCCACATAAAAAGGCGAAGCGTTGATGGCCGCAGACGGACATATGCGTAAAGCCTATGACGGCGTCGTTGTCGCGGCGCCGGTTACCGTTCCCTATATGCGTTATTCAGCAAGGCCGGCCCAGTGGCAGATTGGCATGGCCCTGCAGGCTATTGGCCGGAAAGCCAGCCTAACCCCCTCTGAAATCGACGGATTTTCGGTTTCATCATTTACCTTGGGATCGGATAACGCTGCAGCCCTGACGCAAAACTTTGGCTTGAGCCCCCGCTGGCTTGATCAAATCTCGGCGGGCGGCGCATCGGGAATAATTGCGCTTCGACGGGCCGCGCGCGCAGTCGAGGCCGGCGACGCGAATATCGTCGCTTGCATTGCCGGCGACGCAAATGATGAGTGTTCCTTTTCGCATCTTGTTTCGAGTTTTTCGTGTTTCTCAAAGCATGCGGCATTTCCCTATGGAGCTGCCGGGCCGAATATGAGTTTTGCGCTTCTGACGCGCGCTTATATGCAGCGCTATGGCGCGACGCGCGAGGATTTCGGAAAGCTATGCATCGCGCAACGCAAGAATGCTTTAAAAAACCTGCACGCGTTGATGAAAAAACCGCTGACGATGGAAGACTATATCGGCGCGAGAATGATTGCCGAACCCTTGGGACTTTATGATTGCGTCATGCCTTGCGCCGGCGCAGAAGGGTTTCTTGTCATGCGCGAGGAAACGGCAAAAGCGGCATGCCTTCCTTTTGCACGGCTGCTTTCCACGACTGAACGTCATAATGCGTTCGCCGAAGATGACATCCAGTTGCGCGGCGGCTGGGCTGTCGACGCTGACGAATTATGGACGATGGCCGGCGTATCGCCGGGAGATGTCGATTTCCTTCAGACCTATGACGATTATCCGGTCATTTCGATGATGCAGATTGAGGATCTGGGATTTTGCGCCAAGGGCGAAGCGAAAGATTTCATCCAGACGCACTCCTTGACCGTCGATGGTTCATTTCCGCACAACACATCTGGCGGTCAATTATCGACAGGACAAGCGGGCGCCGCCGGCGGACATCTGGGGCTCGTCGAAGCAATCCGCCAATTGACCGACGATACACTGGGCGCGCGGGTGCAGGACGCCAGGCTCGGCGCAGTTTCAGGCTTCGGGATGATCAATTTTGACCGCGGCGTGTGTTCGGCGGCTGCTATTCTTGAGCGCAGCGCTTGGGATGGCGGCGATGAGTGAGATTAGCGCTGCGATGGACGAGTTTACACGCCGCGTCAGGGCGGGCGGCTTTGAATTGCAGCGCTGCTGCGAGTGTGGACAGTTTCAATGGCCGCCGCGTGAAATTTGTAACGCATGCTGGTCAGACATTCTGGAATGGACGGAGGCGGATCGGACCGCGACCATTATCGCGTCAACCCTATTGAATGTTTCGCATGAACGTTTTTTTAGCGAACGGCTTCCTTGGCGTGTTGGAACGGTCAAGCTCGGAGCGGGCCCGGTTGCTTATGCGCATCTGCATGAAAAGGCTGAAGAAGGGGCGCGCGTTAAAATCGACGCGCGGATCGATTATGCAGGCCGGGCGGTTTTGATCGCTTTGCCGGAAGACGTCAGGCTCGAAGAAGACAAAAATCTGAAAGAACTGGTTTCTCAAATGGAGGAATAAATGGGAATATTGGAGCAAGTTGGGAATGCTGTTATTTCCGGCAAAATCAAAACGATCGATCTCACTCACACATTGTCGCCTGATTTTCCGGTCCTTGTGTTGCCGGAGCAATTTGGCCAGTGCGAACCTTTTCGAATTGAGGAGGTTTCTCGATACGATGAACGCGGTCCAGCATGGTATTGGCGAAACTTCTCCTGCAACGAACATACGGGCACTCATTTCGACGCGCCCGTTCACTGGATTTCAGGCAAGGATGTTCCGAACGGCTCGGTAGACACGTTGGCGCCGGATAATTTCATCCGCCCGGCCTGCGTTCTTGATTTCTCAAGGGAAGTCGCTGCAAACGCCGATTTCGTGCTGACGGCTGATCACATCAAGTCATGGGAAAAAGAGCACGGTGAGATTTCCAAAGATCACTGGGTTCTTTTCCGCACTGACTGGTCGAAGAAATCCGGGGCGGATTACACTAATCTGAGAGAAGATGGAGCGCACACGCCTGGCCCCGATGCAAGCGCGATCAATTTGATGATTGAGCGCGGCGCCGTCGGGCTTGGTGTGGAAACGATTGGCACGGATGCCGGACAAGCTCATAATTTCGATCCGCAATATCCAGCCCATCTTCTTCTTCATGGCGCCGGCAGGTTCGGTCTCCAGTGCCTGCGCAATCTCGATCAATTGCCGGCGCGGGGCGCGCTCATTATCTCGCCGCCGCTAAAGATTATTGAGGGTTCGGGCAGCCCCTTGCGGGTGCTGGCTCTCATTGAGGATTAAAAGCGTATGAAGTTCAGCGAAGGCGCAACGATCGTAACGGGCGGCGGCGCCGGCATCGGCGCCGGCGTCACACAGCGTTTGTTGGGCGAAGGTGCGCGTGTCGTCTCGATTGCGCGGCGCGCACCGGATTTTACGCATGATCGCCTATCCTTCGTTCAGGCTGACCTGGCAGACCGCAAGGAAACGGCGGATGCCGCGCGCGAAATCGTTATAAAAGAGAAAATATTGCGCATCGTTCACAATGCCGGCGTCATTCGTCCGGCGCTGGTTGAAGACGCCAAGCTTGAAGATCTCGATTATTTAACGAACCTTCATCTTGGCGCTATGCTGACGCTCGTTCAGGCCGCTTTACCGGCAATGAAGGAAGAGAAATTCGGGCGCATAGTCGGCGTTTCATCGCGCGGCGCGCTGGGGCTGCAAACGAGAACGAATTATGCCGCAACAAAGGCCGGCATGTTTGGCATGTTGAGAAGCTGGGCGCTTGAGCTCGGGCCTATCGGCATAACAGCGAATTGCGTTGCGCCGGGTCCTATCGAATCCGACATGTTCCACGAGATCGTTCCGGAAGGAAGCGAGCGGAAGAAACAGCTCGCAGACGCCATTCCTGTCAAACGCATCGGCGTTGCCGACGATGTCGCTAACGCGGTTTCATTTTTTCTGTCGCCGGATTCCGGCTTTGTCACTGGTCAGACGCTCTATGTCTGCGGCGGAACGAGTATCGGTTCCGTCGTGATCTGAAGGAGGCGCAAATGACAACCCTTATCGACAACCGCCCTGTCTCGATTGATCCCTTGTCGCTCGTTGAGCCGGATCGCGTCCACCGCTCTGTTTATACCGACGCGGCGGTTTTCGATCTTGAAATGGATCGAATCTGGCACCGGACTTGGATCTATGTCGGCCATGAAAGCCAAGTGAAGGAGCCCGGCCAATATTATGCAACGGTGATCGGCCGCCAACCTGTCATCATGACGCGTCATACGGATGGAAAGGTTTACGTCATCCATAATCGCTGCGCTCATAAGGGCGCGCTTCTTGTTGGCGACCGCGAAGGAAAAGTGAAAGAGCTGCGCTGCTGCTACCACGGCTGGCGCTTCGCCATGGATGGGAGTTTACTCGGCATCCCGCTTGAAGATGGTTATGACGATACGCGCTTTGACAGAAACGGACCGGAGGCGAACGTGCCGCAAGTTGCACGCATGGATAGCTATCGCGGTTTTGTGTTCGCCAGCCTCAATCCCGACGTTCCGGAGCTGAAATCGTGGCTCGGCGGCGTCGCTTCGTCAATTGACAATATGGTCGACCGCGCGCCCGAAGGCGAACTTGAAGTCGCGGGCGGCGTCATGCGTTATGAGCATGACTGCAACTGGAAATTCTTTATCGAGAATTTGAACGACATGATGCATCCTATGGTGACGCATCAATCGTCAAGTCTTACGGCGCGCGTTGTCGCCAAGAAAGAATTGCCTGCCGATGAGGCTGTTCCATCGGCGATTGAGATTATCGCGCCGTTCACTGAGTCCTATTCCTTCTTCGACGATATGGGCGTTCACGCTTTCGAATATGGGCACGGATTTTCCGGCGGCAAGACGTCTATCCATGCGAAATATTCCAATATTCCGGAATATAATGAACGCATGGAAAAAGCGTATGGGAAAAAACGTTTTGAAGAGATCATGACGGTCAACCGTCACAACACAATCTTTTATCCGAGTGCGACAATCAAAGGCGCGATCCAGACGATGCGTGTCGTGCGGCCTGTCGCCGTCGATAAGACGATTATCGAATCCTGGACATTCCGTTTAAAAGGCGCGCCGGACGAGCTTCTCAAACGGTCTATTCTTTACTGTAATCTCATTAACTCCTCCGCCAATCTGGTCGGTCCCGATGATCAGGAAGCCTACCGGCGCCAGCAGGTCGGGCTCCTGTCAGAAGGAGGAGACTGGGTGACGATGCATCGCGATTTTGGCAAGGACGAAGAGATTGCACCGGGTCATTTATTTGCGCGCGGTTCGAGCGACATCTCTTTCCGAAATCAATACCGTGCCTGGCGGCGCTATATGTGCGGGGAGGCGTGATCCAATGGCCGACGCGCTTCAATTGCATCACCGCGTATCGCAGTTTCTATTTCATGAAGCGCGTCTGCTCGACGAGCGTCGATGGGATGAATGGAATGCTCTGTTCACGACCGATGGCGACTATTGGGCGCCGGCGACACCTGAACAGCCGGAGCCTGAGAACCACGTTTCGTTGATTTATGAAAACGACCTGTTGAGAAAGGTAAGAATCGCACGCTTTGCAAGTCCGAATGCGCCATCATTACAGCCCTTTCCACGAACGGTTCATCTCTTAAGTAATGTGATGGTCGATGCGCATGACTCTGCTTCAGGAGAAGTCATAGCAACTTCTCGGTTCTTGATGATCGAGTATCGTCGCGACAAGCAGCGCTTTTATGCAGGCGCCTATCGCCACGAGCTTGCAAGTGAGACTGACGGCTATCGCATCCGGCAAAAAAGGGTCGATCTCGTCAATTGCGACGGCGCGCATGAAAGTTCGGCGATCTGGTTCTAGATAAGCGATGTGGAAACCGCCCGAACGCATCCGTTTTGAGACGCTGAAAGATCCTTGGCCGAGTGCGGCGGAGGCCGCGCAGTCATCCTTGTTTTCGCCAATTGAAATCGGGCGTCTCTCATTGCGTGAGCGCACCTGGGTGCCGGCGATGGTGCCTTGGCGGGCGACGGACGAAGGCGAGGTGACCGATGATGTCGTCGATTGGTATCGTCGCTTTGCGGAAGGAAGGCCGGGCGCAATAGTCGTCGAGGCGACGGGCGTGCGCGATGTGCCTTCGGGTCCGCTCCTGCGAATTGGCCATGACCGCTATCTGCCGGGCCTTGCGCGCATTGTCGAGACTGTGCGCGAAGCAAGCGGTGGTGAAACGAAACTCTTCATTCAGATTATCGACTTTCTTTCCATTCGTCGGCGGCCGGAACGAGAAAAATATATCCGGCGCTTTTTGAAAGTTACCGACGCGCATCGTAACGCTGTCGGCATTGATGATGAAATGCGCGTTCGAGAGGCGCTGCTAACAAAGACCGATAAGGATTTGCAGGCAATCCTGGCGCCACGGGAATTTGAAAGCCTGACCCGCGGATTCCGAGAGCGCGTCACGGATATGGAAGCGCCGCATATCCGGGACCTGCCACAGGAGTTGCCAGGCATATTCGCGGCAGCGGCAAGGCGCGCGGAAAAAGCGGGTTTCGACGGCGTCGAATTGCACTATGCGCACGCCTATACGATGGCGTCGTTTCTCTCGCGGCTAAATTCGCGAGATGACGGTTACGGCGGCACTTTGAAGCAACGGCTTCGCCTGCCACTTGAAACTTATGATGCGGTTCGCGCCGCCATTAGCGAAAAATTTGTCGTCGGCTGCAGAATGCTGTCTGATGACTGTATTGAAGGCGGGTCGCCTGTCGAGGATGCCGCTTATTTCGCCACGCAATTTGCGCGCGCCGGGATGGATTTTATCTCCTTGTCCCGCGGCGGCAAGTTTGAAGACGCGCTTGAGCCCAAAGTCGGTGAAGCAATTTATCCCTACACAGGCCCCAGCGGATACGAATGCATGCCGCAGTTTATTTCAGACGAAAGAGGTCCGTTTGGCCGTAATATTGAACCTGCGGCCGTTATCATGAAATCGGTGCGAGAGGCGGGATTTAAGACCCCGATCGTCGTCGCTGGCGGCATGCATCATTTCTCGCAGGCTGAATCGCTGATCAAATCCGGCAAGGCCGACATTGTCGGCTTCGCGCGTCAGGCCCTTGCCGACCCGGACTGGTTTGAAAAGGTCCGGTCGGGACGCGGCGAGGAAGTTAATATCTGCAAATATTCCAATTATTGTGAAGGGCTCGACCAGAAACACAAGATGGTGACGTGCCAGCTATGGGATCGGAAGGCCATGAATGAGCCGGGCGTCAAGCGCGCGCCTGATGGCAAAAGACGAACGACCGCCCCGCGCTGGCGGTGCTAGAAACTAAGCATTCGCCTTCTGGTAATGACGCCGGTTCGGACGCGCCTTGATCGCAATATCAAGCGCCTTTTCGTTCGCCTTCTCGCATTCGCGGTAGAGTTGGTATTCGCCAGATTTCAGTTGTCCGGGCCATCCCATTGGAGCGCCAGCAATGCTTCGAACGCCATAATGGCCGGCGGCCTGACGCGTGAAGAACGGATTGTTGAGATGCGGGCGGGCGAGGGCGCATATATCGGCACGCGCCGCGGCGACAATCATATTCACCTGTTCAGGAAGGGTGATGTCGCCAACCGCGATCGTCGGAATGCCGGCCTGCTGTTTGACGAACTCCGCAAATGGCGTCTGCCACATGCGTCCAAACACCGGTT
>JAWKVJ010000039.1:0-28860 GCA_041398085.1 Parvularculaceae bacterium | reverse complement strand
TGAAGACAAGGCCGGCGACGCGCTCCGGCCGGCGCATTGCGGCGAGCGCAGCAATCCAGGCGCCCATCGAAGATCCGACAAGAACAAGGAAACCCGTCGTCAAAGTGTCGATCGCGATGAGCGCATCGACGAGCCAGGCGGAAATCGTCCCGTCCTCGAAATTTCCTTCGGACGCGCCGTGCCCGGAATAATCAAAACGCATGAAGGTCCGGCCGTTCTCGCGCGCCCAGGCGGCAAGCGCCTCGGCCTTGGTCCCGGTCATGTCGGATTTGAAGCCGCCGAGCCAGACAATGGCCGGACCCTCGCCCATGACGCGCTTATAGGCGATGCGGCCATGCGCGCCGTCGATAAATCCCGACTGTTCCCTGTTCGCCATGCTTCAACTCGCCTAAGTCTCGTCCACAGCGCTGCTCTATAGGCGCGCTTCTGAAAAAGGCAAAAGCCCGGCCGATGCGGTTTGAACAATGCGTCCTGCAGGTGATCCCGGCGCTGAATGAAGGCGGCGCCGAACGGACGACGCTTGAAATCGCGCGCGCGATCGTTGAGGCGGGCGGAAAGGCGCTCATTGCGACGTCTGGCGGACGGCTTGCTGCGGAGGCTGAAAAGGCGGGCGCCAGAATATTCGCCGTGCCGGTCCATTCCAAAAATCCGCTGACGATCCTCGCCAATCGCGGCCGCCTCATTCGAATTATCAAGGACGAGGCTGTCGATCTCGTTCACGTCAGGAGCCGTGCGCCTGCCTGGAGTGCACTCCTGGCGGCGCGCGCAACAAGCGCGCCGCTCGCCGCCACCTGGCATGGAATTTACTCAGAGAACGGCGCTTTGAAGCGCTTTTACAATTCCGGACTGGCGCGCGCCGATCTTGTAATCGCCAATTCGGCGTATACGGCCGATCAAATTCGCCGGACGCGCGAAATCGGCGACAGGTTAACTATTATCCACAGGGGCGCGGACCTCTCTGCATTTGATCTGGCGTCAGTTGGCGCCGCACGCATCGAAAGGTTGCGCGCCGCCTGGGGATTGAGCGCAGGCGTTGCGCTGACGCTGTTGCTGCCGGCGCGATTTTCCGATTGGAAGGGCCATGAAGTCGCGATTGCCGCTGCAAAGCGCCTCAAAGACGAGCCGCGCTATGGCCTCGGCGAGGATTTCCGGCTAATTTTCGCTGGGGATAGCGAAGGCAAGGGCGGGTTCGCCGCCAGCCTTCGTCGTGCGATTGGGGAAGCGGGGCTTGAACGGGTGATCCGACTGGTCGGACATTGCGAAGACATGCCAGCGGCGTATGCGCTCGCTGATATTGTGCTTTCGCCTTCAACAAGACCTGAAGCTTTTGGCCGCGTCGCCGCAGAGGCTGGCGCAATGGGCCGCGTTGCGGTCGGGGCGGATCATGGCGGCGCGCGCGAGACGATTATTGACGGCGAGACTGGTTTCTTGACGCCTCCGGGTTCCGCTGCGGCGCTTGCAGACGCAATTTTCAAAGCGGTTGAGATGGGCGCCGCCGGCCGCGCCGATATGGGAAAAAAGGCGCGCGCGCGCATCTCCGAAGAATTCTCGACCAAGGCGATGACGGACCGAACCATCGCCGCGTATGAAAAGCTCCTTTTACGGACGAAAGAGGGGGCCGCCGGGCTGGTGTGAGTATGGCGCGTAAGGGCGACAACATTCTTGTCATCAAGACGGATGGACTGGCGGCGTTCGTCGCGTCCGAGCCGCTGTACCAGGCGATCCGCGACGCCCACCCCGGCGCGCGCATTTCTCTGCTGACGCAGCCGCACCTTCAACGTGTCGCACGCGCCTCGCCCTATTTCGATCAAGTGGCGGCGATGCCGGACTTTCGCGATGTCGAAGCGAAGAAAGCGTTCGTGCAGCAGGTCAAAGCCGCGCATTTTGCTTATATCTATGATCTGGCGGCGAATGAGGACGCCAAGCGCCTTTATGGCGCGCTCGGCTTGTTCAAGCCGAAATGGCGTTCGGTTGCGCCCGCCTCGCGTTCGGCGCGCAAGCGAGGCGCGCCTGAAGAGGGTCTTCCCGACACGACGAAATTTTCAGATTCGATCGGCCTCGATGTTCCCGAACGCCTTCCTGATTTCAGCTGGGCTCTGTCGACCCGCAAGGATTCGGCAAACATGCAGCCGTCCTGGTTCGGCGTGTCCGGCGTCTACGGCCTGCTGATGCCGGGGCTCGACCCGTCAAGACGCTGGCCTGCCGAACATTACTCGGTCTTCGCGCGCATGATGGCCAAAAAGGGCATCATGCCGGTGATGGTCGGTGCGAAGGACCTGCACCCCTTTGCCGACGAAGTGGCGCATGATGCGCCCGAACTTGTCGATATCACGGGCAAAGCCGACCACCTGCAACTGGTTGCGCTCGCCCAAAGCGCGGCGTTTTTCGTTTCGGACGCCGCCGAGGAAATCCATCTCGCGGTCAGCGTCGGCTGCGCGGGCGTCCTTATCCGCAAGGCCGGCGAAGAGCATCTCGCGCCGCGCGGCCGCAACGTCATAACCCTGACAACGCGCAACGAAATGGGTGAGGCGAGCGCCGACTTTGTCTGGCGGGCGCTTGAAAATATGGGGCTCATCCCTAAAGGGACTTCCAGCCCGCGCGCGGCCGTGCGTTGATCTTGGCCGCTTTTGCCTTATATACCCGCCTTCCGGCCGCCAGCCCGGCGTTAAGCCTCTTTTTGCCTGGTGCGGTCACTCTCGATCGATCGTTTTGAAGCTGCTCAAGGAGATAGGGTTATAGCCCGCAGACCACTCGCCCCCGCCCAACCAAAGGGAGACGGACCCCGGATCAACGAAGAAATCGGCGTTCCGCAAGTCCTCCTGATTGACCACGAAGGAGAGAAGCGGGGCGTCATGCCCACCGCGCGCGCGATCGAGATCGCCCAGGAAGCCGGGCTTGATCTCGTCGAAGTGTCGCCGGGTACGCAACCGCCAGTCTGCAAGATCCTCGATTTCGGCAAGTTCAAATACCAGCAGCAGAAGAAAAAGGCTGAAGCCAAGAAGAAGCAGAAGGTCGTCGAGATCAAGGAGATCAAGATGCGGCCGAACATCGACGACCATGACTACGAGGTCAAAGCTAAGGCGATGCGCCGCTTCTTCGACGAGGGCGACAAGGTGAAGGTGACGCTGCGTTTCCGGGGCCGCGAGATGGCCTATCAGGATCGCGGGATGGAGCTTCTTGAAAAGGTGAAGGCCGATTTCGAGGACGTCGCCAAGGTCGAGCAGATGCCCAAGCTCGAAGGCCGCCAGATGATGATGGTGATGGCGCCGCGCTAGACGGCGTTCCAGCCTCTCCAAATCGAAATTTCGCCAAATTGGCGAATCCCCCGCCGCGGGCGCCCGCAGCGGGGGAATTGCTATTGATGGCGCAAAGCTTGCTCTTTAATTGCCGGGGAATGCCGCGCTCAGGGCGATGGGGCCGGAGTGCGGCGTTGAATGGTGGTTGCGTAGATGATCGACAGCATACGAGACCTGATTATGGCCTCGCCGCTCGCTGCGGTCGCTGTCTCATTTCTGGCGGGCGGGATTTTTGGCGCCCTCATGTCGCGAAGCGGCGATGCGGGAGACGAAGAGGTCGTCCACAAAGCCGGTTCCGACGCCGTTGACGGCGATCCCAAGGAAATTGTCGTCATACGGGCGGAGCTTGAGGCTGCGCGCTCTCTCCTTGACGACGGCGAGGAGCAGGACGAGGAAATTCGCAGCCAGCTTTCCGCCCTCGACGAGGCCGTCAACCGCGCCAATGGCCGCCTGAAATTGCTTCTGAAATCGATCCGGAAGGTTAAGCCGAGCGAATAGGCGCACGGCGCCTCTTGCCCGGCGATCAGACCTTTGCCAGCATCCCGGGCGGTCGAGCGGGAGGGGCAAATGACCGCGACAGCGTCATTCCATGAAGAAATAATTATTTCGGCCTTCATGATATTCGTGACGGTGTTTTTCCACGCCGTCGTCATCTCCGCTTCGGCGTCGATCTTTCGCGCAACGAAGATGCACTTTTGGGGACCGGTGCGCTTCGCCTATGACGCATTCATTCTGACAATCGCCGGCCTTGTGCTGAGCGCCGCGCATGGCGCCGAAATCTGGGCGTGGGCGCAGCTCTTCTTGAAGCTGAATGCGTTCGGCGATTTCGAAACCGCGTTCTATTTCTCTTCCGCCGCCTATACGACGCTCGGCTTCGGCGATGTCTTGTTGCCCCCGGAATGGCGCCAGCTCGCAGGAACGATCGCCGCAGACGGGCTCTTGTTGTTCGGCATGTCAGCGGCGTTTCTGCTCGAAACCGCCGCGCGGCTGCGTCTTGGCGGCGAGCGTATCAATCATTCTTAGATTGCGGTCGTTTACCGCATCTCGCGCGGTCTCAATATATGTCATCGCATTGGCGAGCGGAATGAAAGACAGGAATACGAGCGCTGGTTTTTCGTGAATAACGGAGCGCCCGGAAGGTCGATGGGTGCGTTCGGCGCGGTGAAATAGCCAAAAATCTGCGTCATCATCAGCGGGCCGATAATCATCGCCAGTCCATTGACGGCGCTGACGGCCCTGCAATTGCCTTGTGAATTAGCCGAAGGTGCTGCGCGACATGATCTCGCAGCGCGGGCTGCCGCGAAGCCGCCAAGCGCGCCTGGAAGGCGATGATGCAATAGACCATCCAGCCTTCCTTCACGAGGCCGTAGAAAAGATAGGCAATTGCGGCCGCTGCGACGCCCAGATAGGCGGCGCGCTTTTCGCCGATGCGCGGGATGACGGCGCGCGTCAGGTCGCCCCAAAATGATTGGCAGCGCTGAAGCCGGACTGCCATCAAGGAGAGGCCGATGTCCTTTGGCGTCCACCCGAAGCGGGCCCTCAGCGAAATAGCCCAGACCGCGGGAAACGAGAATTGCGCCAGCGCGAGGATGGAAAATGACGAGCGCTACCGGCAGGATCGCCGGATGCCTGGAGAATTCCTCGGAACGCGCCGGTTGGCTCTGCGCCAAGAGAATGCGCGTCTGTTCTCCATGGGTTGGTTTCGGCAAGAAATTGTAACCGTAAATGCACCAGAAACTGGCGCTGCGACGGCGAAAAAGGGCGCGCGATGGCCGAATTGTTTGCTGATCGGGCAAGCGCCCACGGTCACCCGATGATAAAGCCCAACTAAAGGCTGCGGCTCATCACGCCGAAATTGGCTGCGCGCTTTTCGGGCGGTGAGATGTCGGCGATGTAGGCGTTCGATGTCGCAAAGGTTGGCAGGAAAAGGCCAGAGAAGAGGCGCGCAATAAGCATGATAGTGATTGAAGGCGCGAGCGCGGAGGATCAAAAAGTCGGCTGAATAGGCGAGCAGCGATGTCAGGATGACTGGCCGGCGCCCATACCGGTCCGACAGCGATCCCATGATCGGCAGCATGATGAATTGCGCAGCTGCAAAGACGAGCGAAAGTATGCCGCCCCATCGCGCCGCATGCGACAGGTCTCGTCCGGTCACGTCCATAATGAGTTGCGGCATCACAGGTATGATGATGCCGAAACCGATCATGTTGATCATGACGGTGATGAAGATGAAGAGCAGGGCGTTTCGCCCCGGCGCCCGTGCAGCCATCGTTTTTACTGAACCCCGCTAGATGTCCTTGTATTCCGCGGCTTCACGCGCCGTTTCGATCGGCGTCACCTTGATCGCGGTTATTTGATTGCGGCGCCGGCGGAGAATCCTGAACCGGAAGCCGTGGAATGAAAATGTTTGTCCGACTTCCGGTATCGCCTGCGCTTCATGAATGACAAGGCCGGCAATCGTCACGGCTTCTTCGTCGGGAAGCGACCAGTCCATGACACGATTTAGATCGCGGATGGTGACGTCGCCGTCGACATTGATGGAGCCGTCGCTCTGGGGCCTTACGCCTTGCACCGGGCTGTCATGCTCGTCCTCAATTTCGCCGACAATCTCCTCAAGGATGTCTTCGAGCGTAACGAGGCCCATGATCGAGCCGTACTCATCGACAACGAGCGCGAAATGCTCCTGTCGCTTTTTGAAGTTGTCGAGCTGTTCCTGAAGGCTCGTCGTCTCCGGCGCGAAATAGGGCTTTCGCGCAATTTCGGCGATGGAGATGCGGCTGACATCGCCGTCTAGCTCCCACAAGGCGCGAAGGAGATCCTTCACATTAAGAACGCCGACAATGTTTTCCGTCGACTCCCGGTATAGCGGGAAGCGCGTATGACCGGACTTGAGAGCCAGGGCAACAAGCGTTTCAGGCTTTTCGTCGATATCGAGCATATCGATCGATTTTCTGTGGACCATGATCTCTTCAATTCGTATTTCATCGAGATCAAGAGCGCCGCGGAAAATGTCGCGAACGTCCTTCTCAAGGACGCCTTCTTCGTGATGAAGGTCAATCGCGCCGCGCAATTCATCGGTCGCCGAAAAAATAGCCCCGCCCTTGGCGAGCCGAAAACCCATGAGATGCAATGCGCCGCGAACGATGAATTGAAGGACGCGGGTGACGGGCGCAAGAATGAGGACGACCCAGCGCATCACCGGCGCGACGATCATCGCAAACTGGTCAGGCCGTGCGAGCGCCGCCGTTTTCGGCGCCACTTCGGAGAATATGACGACAAGCACTGTCATGACGATTGTCGCTGTTGAAACGGCGAGGCCGCCCGCCCCGAAGAGTTTTGCGAAGAGCGCGCCCGCAAGCGCCGTCGCCAGAATATTGACGAGGTTGTTTCCGAACAGGATGGCGCCGATCAGCCGCTCGCGATCCCTGATTAGGCCGTTGACGCGCGCGGCGCTCTTGACGCCGTCGCTTTCAAGCTTGTGCATGCGCGCCCGGGAGGTGGCGGTGAGCGCCGTCTCAGAGCCGGAAAAAAACGCGGAGATCATGAGCAGCGCGATAATCGCTGCGGCGTTCATGATGATGTGCGGATCAATGTCGGGCATGGCCATCGTCAGTTGGGTGCAGAATGCGATAGGGCGCGCATCACTTCGCGCCGCAGGATTTCAGGAAAGCGAGGACCGAATTGGGATCGACGTCCTTTGCGATGAACGCCTCGCCGATGCGCTTTGCGAGAATAAGCGTCAGGGCCCCCGCCTCGACTTTCTTGTCGTGCATCATATGGGCGAGGAGCGCCTCGGCCTCAAACGGCCGGCCAAGGTCTTCAAGCGAGGCGGGAAGGCCAGCGGATTTGATATGCGCCTTTAGGCGCATCGCATCGTCTTTCGGGCAGAGGTCGATCGTAACTGAATAGTCAAAGGCGAGCGCCATGCCGACAGCGACTGCCTCGCCGTGGACAAGCGCGTCGGAAAAGCCGGTCGCCGCTTCAAGCGCGTGTCCGAATGTGTGGCCGAGATTCAAGAGCGCCCGTACGCCCTGTTCGCGTTCGTCGGCCTCAACGATTTGCGCTTTCGACTCGCAGCACCGCTTGACGGCGATGCGCCTCGCATTGGCGTCGGCGCCGAGAACGTCATTCATGCGGTTTTCGAGCCAGGCGAGGAACGGTTCGTCGCCGAGCGCTGCATATTTGACGACCTCGGCGTAACCGGCCTTCAATTCGCGCGCAGGAAGCGTTGAGAGCGCCCCGACGTCGGCGATGACAAGGCATGGCTGGTGGAAGAGGCCGATCAGGTTCTTGCCATGAGCGGAGTTGATCGCCGTCTTGCCGCCGACGGAACTGTCGACCTGGGCGAGGAGCGTCGTCGGAACCTGGATCGTCCGGCAGCCGCGCTTGGCGACGGCCGAAGCAAAGCCCGCGATATCGCCGACAACGCCGCCGCCAAAAGCGACAACAACATCGCTCCGCTCAATCTCGAGGCTGATCAGCCGTTCGACGAGTTCCTCCAAATGCGCGAAGTCTTTTGTCGCTTCTCCAGGCGGCAGCACGATTTTTTCAAAGGCGATCCCCTCTGCGTTCATTCCGGCGTAAAGACGCCCGCCTTGCGCCGCATCGATATTGCTGTCGGTAACGACGACGCAAAATTTGCGTTTCATGTGCGGCGCCATAATTGCGCCGGCGCGCTCAAGAAGTCCTTCGCCGATTTCGATCGCATAGCGGCGATCGGCGAGTCCTACCTCGACAATTTCGGCGGTCATGACGCTTCCTCTTTCTCAAGGCGCGTTTCGATCGCCTTGATAATGGCGTTGACAGTTTCGACGTGAGCGCCTGGCTGGCTGTCGATCGAGATATCCGACTCCGCGTAATAGGGCGCGCGCTCCTCTAGCAGCCGTGCAATCGTCGCATGGGGATCGCCCTGGCGGAGCAGCGGGCGCGTCGGCCGGCGCGTTGCGCGTTTGACGAGCGTCGCGACGTCGGCGCGGATCCAGATCGTCAGGGCTTTGTCCTTCAGGACTTTGCGCGTCGACGCCGTTGTCACGGCGCCGCCGCCTGTTGCGATGACCGACGGCTCCCCCGAAACGAGCCGTTTGATGACCTTGGCCTCGCCGCGTCGGAAGCTTTCCTCGCCATGCCTCGAAAAAAGTTCGGACACGGTCATGCCGGCGGCGGCCTCGATTTCGGCGTCAGCATCGAAGAAAGGGAGCCCGAGCGCTGAGGCGAGGCGGCGCCCGACTGTCGTCTTTCCGGCGCCCATCATGCCGACAAGCGCGATTGGCCGGTCAAGGCCTGGAAGGATCAATGGCTTGCGTCGGGCGGATGGCATCGGCACTCACTCTCTAATCAGTCCGCCGGGCCCGCGCCAGTGGCGGGTCCAATTTGGTCCCGGCGGCCCGCGCAACCCCCGGGCGAAACACGCTCCCGGCCGAAAAACCGGCTTTCGGCGGTTTTGCCAAGCCGCTGAAATCTGTATGAAGGGGCCTCACCGCGCTGCGCCCGTCCGCGAAAAGGAGAATTCGTCCCTTGCGTTTCGTGATTATCATCCTCGTCATCGCCGTTCTCGCGATTGCTCTGCCCTTGGCTACGGCCTGACGCTGAAGCCGATGACCCACACGATCGAACAGGACGCCGTCCCGGCGAGCCATGCGTAAAGCGCTTTTCGCATTAATCGCAGCCTCGGTCCCTGTCGCGGCGCTGGCGCAGGCGACGCCCGCCTGACGCCGATGCCGCTGGCGCTGTTAGCGCCAGTCGAACAGGCGCCGCTTGCATCGGGCGCTCCTCGACGGGCGTTCTCGACAAATCGACCGGAGCGCTTCAAACTCTGGCGCGGCGCGGATCTGCGCGCGCTGATGACGTTCTCGACAATGCGCCCGGCGACGCATGGCTGATTGGCGCAGCGCTCCGCCTTGCGCTCTCGTCACCCGGCGACGCGCCGATTGGCGCCGATGCAAAGCTTGGCGGCGCCAAGCTTATGGCGCTTGCGCGCGCCGGCTTTGGCGAAGACGCGCGAACGATCGAAAGCCTTTCGACAGGCGACACCAACGATCCGATCAGTTGAGGCGATGGCGATCGCCGATCTTTTGAGAAACGATCCAGCCTCGGCTTGCGATAACAATCAGCGCATCGCCGGGGCGCTCGACGATGTCGAAGCGTAAAGCTCCGCGTGTTTTGTTATGCGCGCGCAACAGCTTCGACGCCGCTGAGCTTGCGCTCTCGTTTCAAATGACCGCGGCGATCTCAGCGAAACGGATAGCGCCGTCCCGACGCCCATGACCGCCGCATGGAAAGCTGAAACATGCGGTGGCTACCGGTCGACGCCGTCCATTACGGCGCTGAAAGCGATGGGCGTTTCCTTGACGCCTGATCTTCTTTGGCGCTGCTGGCGGCGTTCTTGTTGGCATACACTGCAAAAGATACCGGCGCTCCGATCGCACTGCGCCTTTGACACGGCGCGCCGGGCGGCGGCGATGGGCGTGCTCGACGGCCAGGCGATGAAAGCGCTTTACGCCTCCGCCGCGATTGATGTTTCGACGGTGTCAAACGCTGATGCGCTTATTCGCTCCGAACCTGAAAACCCGCTGACGCTTGCGGCGGCGGTTCAGTCCGTCGCGTCGAAGTCGGCGCCAGAATTTATTCGCGACCGTGCGGCGATGATCGCCGACGCGATCGCCAAGGCGCCGGGCTTCTCGCGCAAATACGCCGCGTCCCTGCTTTTTGCTGATGATATCGCCGGTCTCGACGGCGCCATTGTCGATCCGGCGGAAGCGGAAAGTTTTGCGCTGGCGCGCATGATGATCGGCGACGCCGCCGGCGCTGAAAAATGGCTGACAAGCGTTGCGGGCGGCGGCGACCTTGCAAGTCTTGCCGGGTATCTGTCGCTACTGACTCGACTGCTGCAACGCGTTGCAGCGAAGTCCCGGCGTTGCGCCGCTGCGGCCCAAATTTCTGGCGCCCGCCGACGGCCCGGCGTCGGACGACGCGCTTGGCGATGGCGAAGTCGCCGCTGCAATAGACGCGGCGGCGAATGGTTCGGAAGGCCAGTCGGCGCTGGCGGCGGCTGCCAGTTGTTTCAACTGATGGGCAAGGCGACCCCGTCGCGCGCGCCGTCGTCGCCAAAGGGCTCGATCATGCGGGTCTTGATCTTCTGGCGCGGCGCTGGACGTTCGAGACGGCGTGGCGCAGCGGCAATAGCGCGCCGCAAGCGGCGTCCGCGGCGCCTGCGTCAAACGCCTCCTTACAGCGCGTCCGGCGGTTTCGCGCCGCGGTTGAAGCCCAAGAAGGCCTCGTGAGCGCGGCCGCGAAGCAAGAACGGGTCATCCTTGAAGAAGACGAACGGCTGATCGCGCTCTTTCTCGACATGATGCGCGGTGAGCGCGACGCATCGCCGGCGACAACCAGAAATTACGGGCGCGATCTTGAGCGCTTTGCGCTTTTCGTCAGGACACGAAACGAAAATCTCCTGTCGGCCGGCGCCGATGATATCGCTGCTTTCCTCGACAAGCTTCAGCGCGACGGCCTTTCTGCGGCGACGGCGGCGCTGAAGACCTCTGCAATCCGGCAGTTCTGCGCTTTCATCTATGACGAGGGGCTTCGCGGCGACAATCCTGCGCGCCTTGTAGAACGGCCCAAAACGACACGGCCTTTGCCGAAGATCCTTTCCGTTGAGGAAACTGAACGTCTTGTCGAGGCGGCTTCGGGCGATGATCCAAAATCAATTCGCTTAAGAGCGATGGTGGAGCTCCTGTATGGCGCGGGCCTGCGCGTGTCGGAGCTTGTATCGTTGCCGCTTGCAGCGCTTGGCGATGACGCGCTGATCGTGCGCGGCAAGGGCGGCAAGGAACGCCTCGCCCCTGTCGGCGGCCACGCGCGCGCAGCGCTCGATGAATATCTCAGCGTGCGGAACGAGTTCCTGAAGCATATGAAAGGCGCGCCGTCGCCATTTTTGTTTCCGTCGCGCGGCAAGACCGGCCGGATGACGGCCGCCAGATTCGCCCAGCTCCTGAAAGACCTTGCCGTCCGCGCCGGCGTTGAGCCGAGCCGCGTCTCGCCGCATGTCCTGCGCCATGCTTTCGCGACCCATCTTCTGGAAGGCGGAGCCGATCTTCGCGCGGTCCAGTCGATGCTTGGTCACGCGGACATCACGACGACTGAGATTTATACCCATGTGACGGAAGATCGATTGAAAGACCTCGTCTTCAACCGACATCCGCTCGCCAACAAGGGGAAAGGCGGCCGCCGCTGAACGCGTTCCGGCGGCGCTCCTTGATCAGGCCCGCGGGGCGGCCTATGCCAAACGCTTCACATCGCGGAAACGGGACATGCTGAAATATCTCGAATTCGAAAAGCCGGTCGCCGAACTCGACACGCGCATTGAAGAATTGAAGCGCCACAGCGCCAACAAGGAAAATGTCGCCGACGAAATCCGCCGCCTTGAAGCGCGTTCGCACGATCTCCTTGAAGACACCTATTCCAAGCTGTCGCGCTGGCAGAAGACGCTTGTCGCGCGCCACGCCGAGCGGCCGCATTTTTCAGACTATGTGAAGCTCCTCGTTGACGATTTTACCCCGCTCGCTTAGCCGACCGCGCCTTTGGCGAGGACGCAGCGATTGTCGGCGGCCCCGCGCGTTTTCGCGGAACGTCGATCATGCTGATCGGCCATGAGAAGGGCGCTGATACGGCGAGCCGCGTCAAACATAATTTCGGCATGGCGCGGCCTGAGGGCTATCGCAAGGCGATCCGTCTCATGGATATGGCGGAGCGGTTCGCCTTCCCGTTGTCACGCTCGTCGATACGCCTGGCGCTTATCCGGGGCGGGGCGCTGAAGAGCGCGGACAGGCGGAAGCGATCGCCACGTGCACCGAAAAATGCCTGACGCTCGGATCGCCGCTCATTTCCGTCATTGTCGGCGAGGGCGGTTCGGGGGGCGCCGTTGCGCTCGCCGCCGGCAATCGCGTGTTGATGCTTGAGCACTCAGTCTATTCGGTGATCTCGCCCGAAGGCTGTGCGTCGATCCTCTGGAAGGACGCGGCGGGGAAGGGCGAGTCAAAGGCGCCTGACGCCGCCGAAGCGATGAAGATTTCCGCAGCCGACCTCAAATCACTTGGCGTTATCGACGCGATCGTGCCGGAGCCTGTCGGCGGCGCGCATCGCGATCATGCGCTCACGGTCGAACGCCTTGGCGACGCCGTTGAAGAAGCGCTGCACGATCTTTCTGGTCTTACGCCGGCGGAGCTGCGCCGCGCGCGGCGCGACAAATTCCTCGCCATTGGCCGGGCAGGGCTTTCCTGACAAAGAAAAAGGGCCGGAGAAACCGGCCCTTTTTGATATCCGAATCTTGCAAACGCCTATTCGTCGGCGGCGACCGACACGAACTGGCGGCCTTTCGTTTTCATCGCAAACTCAACGCGTCCGCCTTTCAAGGCGAAGAGCGTGTGGTCGCGGCCCATTCCGACATTCGCGCCCGGATGGAACTGCGTGCCGCGCTGGCGGACAATGATGTTGCCGGCGACGACATTTTCGCCGCCGAATTTTTTCACGCCGAGGCGTTTCGATTCTGAATCGCGTCCGTTCTTCGACGAACCGCCTGCCTTTTTATGCGCCATGATCCGTCTCCTTGATTATTCCGCGCGATCGCGGTCGGTTTTCGCACGCGGCGGCTTGCCTGCGACGAGTTCTTTGGCCTGCTCAACCCATTCGTCGCGCGCTGCGCGGCCGTGGAGTTCAAGCGCTTCATCCATTTTCGCGACGTCAGCGTCCGACATCTTCGCGATCTGCTTCAGCGAGGTGACGCCGTAGCCCTCGAGCTTTTCTTTAAGCTTCGGGCCGACGCCGCCGATCAGCGAAACGTCGTCGACGAAATTCGCGGCGGGGGCTTCTTCTTTCTTCGCGGCTTTCTTGGCGGCCGGCTTCTTCTCGGCCTTCTTGGCCGAAGGCTTGGCGCCGTCCGTCAGAATGTCGGTGACACGGACGACCGTCAGCAGCTGGCGGTGGCCCTTCTTGCGGCGCGAGTTCTGGCGGCGGCGCTTCTTGAAGACGATGATCTTCGGGCCGCGGGTCTGCTCGACAATTTCGGCCGCGACCGAGGCGCCCGCGATGAGCGGCGCGCCGACAGTGACGTCGCCGCCATTGCCGATCATCAACACGCTGTCGAGCGTGACGATATCGCCTTCTTCGCCAGCGAGGCGTTCAATTTTAAGGACATCGTCCTTGGCGACGCGATATTGCTTGCCGCCTGTCTTGACGACTGCGTACATCTTCCAACTCCTGCTGCGGCCGGGGATCTTCCTCACAGCGCGCGGTTGCTTTTTGGCCCCGGGTTCTGTCGCCCGGTTCTTATGGGAGGCGGCTCGGTAGCGGACGAGAGGGCCTCCGTCAAGGCGGTCCCCAAACCGGCCGGAAACAGCGTAAACCCCTGGCTCATGAATTACCGCCACGCCTTCCATGCCGGCAACCATTGCGATGTCTTGAAGCATGCTGCGCTCGTCCTCGTCCTTTCCCGGCTGGCCGTGAAGGATAAGGCTTTCGCTGTCCTCGACGTCCATGGCGGGCGAGGGCTCTACGACCTCCATTCGGACGAGGCGCGGCGCTCGCCTGAGTTCGAAGGCGGGATCGGCCGGATTTTCGGCGCCGAGGACGCGCCGGCGCCGCTTCAGGCCTATCTTGCGGCGGTGGCCCGCCAGAACCCGTTCGGGGGTCATCGCTGGTATCCGGGCTCGCCACTGCTCATTCAGGGCGCGCTGAGGGTTGGGGATAGCGCGAAATTCACCGAGCTTCATCCTGAAGAGCGCGCCGCGCTTGAGGCGGCGCTCGGGTCTGACAGGCGGATCAAGATATTCGAGCGCGACGCCTATGAGGCGGTGCGCGCTTTCCTGCCGCCAAAAGAGCGCCGGGGGCTCGTTCTCATCGATCCGCCGTTTGAAAAGCCCGGAGAATATGACCGCCTCGCCGCCGCGCTCGCTGACGGCATGGAGCGGTTTTCAAACGGCGTCTTCATGATCTGGCGCCCGGTCAAGGACGAAGACGGCTGGCGCCAGTTCCTTCAAAAGGCCGAGGCTCTCGATGTAGCAAAAACGCTTGTCGCCGAGCTGACGGTTTCGGCGCGTAGGCCGGATAAGCTGACCGGCTCGGGCCTCTTCATCGTCAATCCGCCTTTCGGTCTGTCGGCGGCGCTCATGGAAATCTTGCCTTACCTTTCGGCGCGGCTCGCTGTTGCGCCGGGCGGGGGCTGGTTGCTGACCGAGCGCGAGGGCTCAAATGTTCTGGCTGACGCAAAAGGCGCCGCCTGACCCCGCGCGGTTGATGCGCGCAAATCGGGAAAGCGCTTTGCGAAGGCGTGCAATTTTTCAGTTTGTTCGACCACTCCCCTTGCCGGAACTTGAACGAGGGCGGCATCGCCTATAGAAGCCCCGTTCCCACTCACGCTCGGAGAGGTGCCGGAGTGGTCGAACGGGCCGGTCTCGAAAACCGGAGTGCGGGCAACCGTACCGTGGGTTCGAATCCCACCCTCTCCGCCAGCCTTCGCGTTAAATCGGAACCCGCGAGTTTTTGCTTTCGCGCATTCGCGCGAGGAGGTTCGAATCCCACCCTCTCCGCCAGCCATTTACCACATTGAATTTGATACCAATTATTTAGGCGTTGAGATAAGAGTTGATATTGAGAAAGCTCCATCCAAGGAGCGGAAAAATTGGCCGCCCACTTGATCCGTGGAAACGGATTCCGCAACCTCCCTTGAGGTATGAAGTTTCGTCCTGGGAGCGAAACCTGCCTCGCGCGGGAGAAGGCTGCCGAAAGCGAATGGCGAGTTGATAACGTGGAAAAGTTCTTCATGAAGCGATGGACTATCGCCATTGAAACATGGCAGGCGGGCCTGCTGGTTGTCGCGGCGATACTTGGCCTGGTCGGCTTCGGCGCCCTTGTCGATCATGCGGCGCGCAATCCTTACCACCGCGGATTGCTAGCGAGCGCGGCGTATCCGATCGCCCGGTTTCCGGCCGCCGCGCAGCGCGTCTGGAAGGAAGTAATTGGCCGTAAGAGCGTAGTGCAAGTGGCGCGAGAACGGATCGAAGGAAAGTCCGGATTTCAGAGGTTGAAGCCGGGCGGCAGCGGCGCTTTTCTGTTGCTGTCGCGTATGGTGGGCGAGACAAAGCGGCCTGACGTCGAAGTCGTCAATCTAGAAAATGGCGCGGTCATCCGCCGCTACTCGCTTGACCTTGTGCCTATCTTCAAGAAGTCGAAAGTGAAATTTGTAAATCACCATTTCACGAGCCGCACGCCGGTAAACTACATTATGAATCATCCCCTGCCAATGAACGATGGCGGGATTGTCTTCAATACAGGATATGGACCGTTGATTAGAGTTGACGCTTGCTCAAAAATTGAGTGGGTCGTCGATGGCGCGTTCCATCATTCCGGCGAAAGGGATGCTGACGGAAATATCTGGGCGCCGTCAACGATCTTGCCGCCCAAAACACGCTATATGCCGGCTTGGGGTTTCGATGATGCAATTACCAAAATTTCTCCGGACGGGCGGATCCTGCTGCAAAAATCGGTGAGCGATATATTGATCGCCAATGGACTAAAGCACATCGTTTATAGCCATCAATATTACTCCGACGACCCAATTCACCTGAACGAAGTTCAGCCCGTCCTTGACGACGGGCCTTTTTGGAAGCGCGGTGATCTGTTTTTGAGCCTCCGCCATGCGTCCGCTGTTATGCTCTACCGCCCTTCTACGAACAAAGTGATATGGGTGAAACAGGGCCCATGGTTAAAGCAGCACGATGTCGAAATTCTCAACGATCATGAAATCTCGGTTTTCGATAACAATACGGCTCAGATATCGTACAAGGAACTCGTGCTTGGAACCAATAATGTCGTCATCTATGATTTTGAAACTGGTGAGACGCGGCGGCCTTACAATGAAGGCTTCAAGAAGAATGACATCAGGACGATACAGGAAGGACGGAGCAGAATTCTACCTGATGGCGACGTCTTTGTGGAAGAGACGAATTACGGGCGCCTTCTGAAAATCAACGCCTCCGGCGATGTGGCCTGGCGCTACATCAATCGCGGTGAAGACGGCGCTATCTACCCGCTGCTGTGGAGCCGGTATCTTGAGCCGCCTTATGCCGCAAAGTTTGCAAGCGCGGTGCAAAATGCGAAGTGCGAGGCGACGCAGTAAAGCGTGAAAACACAGCGGCGATCACTATGCGGACCCGCCAAGTAATGGCAGGGCCCTCGCTTCCCAGGCTTCTTGTCGCGCCATGGTATAAAGCAAAGTTTTCCGTCCAAACGAACAAAGCCGTCGAGCTGCTTCGCTAGCATTTCTCGGTTGAGACAATTGCCCCATGCCGGGAGAGATCCGCCTGATTGCTCTGCCGAAAAGATAAGAGCGGCCGCCTGTTCTTACCTGCGCGATCTTTTTTGCCCGGATCCCTCAAGTCCCCTTTCCGTCAGCGAAGTTTCGAAGTTTTTCGCGAGCTCTTCGCGCGAATGAGACTCGAAATACCAGCGGATCGTGCGATCAAGACCGTCCGAGAAGGTGACCTGAGGCTCCCAGTCGAGCAGGCGTTTTGCGAGGCTGTTGTCCGCAACCCGGTTATAAGGACCGGTCGGTTTCGTTGGGTCGGGCTTGATTTCGGCATTGAGGCGGGTCCGATCCAAAATCATGCGCGCCGCTTCCATTACTGAAGTCCGTTCCATCGTGCCGAGATTGATTGCAGTGCCATCTTCGATTCTCTCGGCGGCCTTGATGGTGCCGTCAACGATATCGGATACATAGGTCCAGTTGCGAATCTGTTCGCCCGTTCCCCAGACCACATAAGGATTTTGTTGCAGGAAGGCGCGGCCGATCATTGCGATGACTGCATGGTTGGCCGGGCAGCGTTCTCCGTAGGCCGTGAAATAGCGCACGGATGCGCATTTCATACCTGTTTCCTTGTGATAGGCGCGCAGGGAAAGTTCAGCCATCAGTTTCGCCCAGCCATACAAGTCATCGGCTTCATAAGGCGGCTTCACGAGGTCTTCAGTCAGATAGACAATTTCGCGCGGATCGTTCTGCATGCTGGTCGGATATACGCAGCCCGAAGAGGCAAAAGTTAATTGCTCAACGCCGGCGCGATGCGATTCCCGGATTACGATGCTATCTAGCGCGAGATTGGTAGAGCAGGCGGATTGGTGAGTGTCGATATAGCCGCGTCCCCCATGGGTCGCTGCGAGGTGAAATACGACATTCATGTCGGTGGCGGCGCGGGCCGCCGCGCGCGGATCTAGGAGGTCCGCTTCCTCAAACTCGACCCGCCCGCTTTTGAGCGCGTCGTCGATATTCTCGCGTATGCCGCTCGAAAGGTCATCGACCACACGCACTGAGGCGCCACGTGCGACCAGTCCCTCTACGAGGTGAGACCCGATAAACGAGCATCCGCCCGTCACGAGTACATTTTTTGACGACCAATCCATTTACGCAGCCTCCACCCATTCCGGCATATGTTGAATCGGAATCATGCTAGAAATATGCCAGAAAACCGCTAATCGCCCAGAGCAAGTTTCGTGCGCACTGACTCTCGACGTTCACTCAAATCCCTATAATTAGGGTGCTTTTCCAGGTCAACCGACGTCACTCTGACCAGAATTCGCGAGGGGCGCCCAGGATTGAGACGTACGCATGGGCGCACTCATTTGTCCGCTCGGCGGCAGGCAGGAAAATTGCAGAGGTTGTCCGACTGCGCGTCCAATGCATGATTTATTGGGGAATTAACCTAAATTTCCGGAAAAGTCTGCAGACACGCTATGTCGACGCTGCCTCGCTAACGCTTTAGTTAAAATTGATCCGGCTCCTTCATGACCTTCGATCGATACGCAAATCCAAATGACCGCCACATCGGAAAAGATAAGGCGCGGTATTTGTTAATCTGCAACACTTCGGACGGCTTGATCGCCCAGTTGAATGGCGTTGTTGTCCAACTTCAGCTGGCGCGGCGCCTTGGGCTGGAGCCTATCGTATACCTCCATAAGCGCAGTTTTATGTTTGGCGGGCCCAATCCCTATTTCGAGGAAAACTGCGGACCAAACGCTTGGGACTACTATTACGAGCCGATCGGCCCGTCCCTGAACGAACTTGAGGCCCTCGTGAAAAAGGGCGCGGTATGGACCTTGTCCACTGCGTCCGAACTCGCGCGCCTGTATCGCTGGGAGCGCAAAAGCTGGTTCATGAATCCTTTCGGGTATTATCATAGCGTCGAAAACTGCGCAGACGGCGAATACCCGCATAAGTGGTGGTGCGATGAGCGTGAAAAGGCGCGGGTCTTCCTCAAAGACGGAACGGTGCGTTTCTCCCCGGCTATTCTCGAACAGGTTCAGAAATTTGTTGATAAGGACTTCTCTGAAGAGACGCTTGGTCTGCAATTAAGAGGGTCAGACAAATTTGATTTCGGCTCGGGCGCCAATCTCGGCGAAAAAGTGCTGCCCGAGAAATATTTTCCGTATATTGACAAATATCTCGCGGAGCATCCGAAGTGCCAACGAATTTTCGTTGCGACCGACCAGCGGCAATGGCTTAAAATTCTCGAACAAGCATATCCAGGCAAGATACTTTCGTTTTCTCAATGGTCGCTTAGCGACAGCGATCAGAACAATTTTCACGCAACTCAACAAAAAGCGGCTCGCGGGTCGGAAGTCATTATCGACATGCTGCTCTTGTCGCGGTGCAGCTATATCATCAAGTGCCACGCGGCGGTCGGAGAAATGGCGCTCGTGGTCAGTCCAGACCTGAAATTCATAGACCTTAATTATGAAGACCAGCCTTTCGAGGCTAGAGGCGGTTTGACGCGTGTTCTCTTCGCGCCAATGATCAAAATCATTTGCTGGCTCTGGGGCAGGCTCTCCGAGAACGGTCTGGCGTTGGCGAAAGTCGTTTCGATCGAAGAAGACCACATTATGGTCGAAGGCGCGCCGCCTCGTGCGCTTAACGTCAAGGAAGGCGCCCAAGGGCGCGCACCGAGACCGCCGGTGATTTCAAAGCGCTTTGTTTCTGATGCGTTTCGCAGTTCGCTGCAGGCGCTGGCGGATCGATGCTTCACCTATGTAAGACGCGATCATGCGCCAAATCAATCGAATGCTGTGGCCTTGGGAGGCTTGGTGAATGATTAATTGGCTCAAGAAGAGGTACTTCACTTACCAGTCGCGGAACATGATGAATGTTTGGCCGGTCAAGCGATTCCTACCAACGACTGATCTTGACCTCTCTGCGGAAGAGCAGGCGGAGATCAAGAACGCAATTCATGGCTGGCGTCAGCTCGTGCCGTGGTACCTGAGGCGTTTTCGTCCTGCTCCAGATGACGGCGAGTTCTATTGCTTTGGCGTCGCTCACGGGAGCACGGTGGACGGATTGGTCACCGCGCTGCGCGACCGGAAGATGCCGGTACCGCACATTCACCTCTTCGATTCGTTCCAGGGTTTGCCGCAGGAAGATCCGAATGTCGCCGTGCCGCTAGTCTGGAAAGCGGGAGCGTATGCGGCGCCTCGTTCCAAACTTGAGGCGCGAATTGACTCACTTCAGCTCCCCAAAGGTAATTACACTATTCACGAAGGCTGGTTCAGCGAGACACTGAAGCCGGCGCTCGTCGCAAGCGGCGAATTCAAGCCTGCAGCTTATGTCGATATCGACGCCGACCTTTATAATTCGACCGCTGAAATCCTCGATTTCATGTTCAGCCAGAAATTGATCGGCCCTGGCACACTGATCGGCTATGACGATTGGGGCGACACAGACTTATGGACTGCCGGAGAAAGTCGGGCCCACAAGGAGATTGTCGCCAAATACGGGGCGCAATGCGCCCAACTCTTTTCGTGGGGACAAGCGCCTCTAATAAAGAAATTGTTCCTAGTTGTCTCCATCGGAACCGGGCGGGCGTAACGGTGTGCTAGATATATTCAATATGCGGTTCGGCGCTTCGTGTTGGCGATTTTGTACATCCGCCAAATGCGGGTAGCGATGTTGTGCTGAACAAGTGCAGATATCGTGGCGAGATAGAAATAGGACATGAGGCGCGAGTTCACCATCGGGACAGCTTGGACGGCAGCCGCCAGCTGGACTGAGCAGGCCGCCAGCGCTGTTCTTTTTGTCGTCATAGCCCGGCTGATCGGCGCTGAGGCGTTTGGCGTAGCCGCAATGGCCTTCGCTTTCCTCTTTCTTGGCGAAACTATGGTGCGTGACACGATCACAGAAGCGATCGTCGAACGGGCGTCACTCGAAGAAGGTCGGTTGGAAGCGACGTTTGTCGCACTTATCGGGCTTTCGCTTGTAATTGTAGTCGTGCTCGCTGCGGCCGCGCATCTTGCCGCCACCTTCTATCATGAGCCGCAAGTTGCTCCTTTGCTTCTTGTCGGAAGCCCCTCCGTCGTGATGTTGGCGGGCTCAGGAGTTTCGACCGCGCTGCTGAGGCGGCGTCTCGCCTATCGCAGTCTCGCTATCCGGACGATACTCGGCGTTGTGGCGGGCGGCGCAATTGGCGTTTTGTTGGCGGCGAACAATTTTGGCGCGTGGAGCCTTGTCGGACAGCGATTGGCGCAGTCGGGGACCAATGCGCTGCTGGCGATCAGCGCGGCGCGCTGGTTTCCGCGGCGCTGGCCCAAAAAGTCTGAATTTTTGCTGATTAGGGGGCTTGGTCCACAAGTCATGGTGTTACGCACGATAACGTTGGTGCTCGCCCAGACGCCAACGGTCGCCCTGGGCGTCTTCGCAAACCCGCAAGCCGTCGGAATGTACGCCTTTTCCGCGCGTCTCATCGAAATTGTGCTCCACTTGGTCGTCAATCCCATAAAAGGCGTTGCACAGTCGGCGCTTGCGGCAATGCGTCGTCAGACGGGAAGCACCGCCCAGTTCTTTCTCGACCTTGCGGAGCTCGCTGCGCTTGCCGGCTTTTCCGCATTCGTTGGCCTTGCACTCGTCGCCCGGCCGGCGATCGAGGTCCTAATGGGCCCTGAATGGAAGGCCGCGGCGCCAGTGCTTGCCTTGCTTTGCGGCGCGGGCGCACTGACAGCGGTGACCTCAATTCAGGAATCTTACTTGCTGGCGATCGACAAGCTGCAAAAATTTATGCGAGCCGCATTGCTCGAATTGTTCATCGGCCTCGTCTGCGTCGGACTCGCCAGCCGCTTCGGTCCTGTGATGGCGGCGGGAGCTGTCGTTTTGCGCACGGTCGTGGCATTGCCGCTACGCACCGCCGCCGCTTTGGCGCCGGAGGTGATACCGGTCATGCGGTTTGTACGCGCGATCGCCGCGCCGGCGCTCATAGCCGCAGGCATGGCTTTGATCGTCGGCGTATGGCGCATCGCCTCACTCGGTCGCATTCCCGATGCGATCTTTGTCGGTTTGGCGATCCCGCTTGGCGTGGCGGGCGCATGCGCTTTGCTTTTCGGATTGACTCCGGGTGTCGCTGCTCGTCTGCGGGCCTTTATCAAGACTGAATCGTGATGCGCCTCGGTGACCGTCTCTCGCTATTTGGCAAATGTTTCGCAAGCGCAAGCTGGCAAGCGGAATAGGAGAGGCATATTCTGAACGCAACGGATATCGGCCTGAAATGAAAAATGAACCGACATGGCCACGCCCAAGGTCGCAGGCGATGATTGCATTCATTGCGGTGATTGCCGTCGCAGTCGTCGCGCGCTTTGTGGGCTTATCAAAAAGCCTTTGGGCAGATGAAATTACGACGCTCATCAATTTCGTCCGGCCGGCCGTCGGCGACCTGATTTCGAACTTTTCATCGCTCAACAACCACCCTCTATATTCGCTGGTCGCCAAGGCATCCGTCACCGCGTTTGGCGAGTCTGCCGTCAGCTTGAGGCTTCCGGCGGTATTATTCGGAATAGGCTCTATCGCAGCATTCCTGCCTGTCGCACGCCGCGTCCTGACGATGCGCCTCACTTTATTGACGCTTCTGCTGCTTGCAATTTCCTATCACCACGTATGGTTTTCGCAGAACGCGCGCGGCTACACGATGCTGTTGTTTTGGACGACATTGGCGACGACCCTGTTTCTTGAGGGCGCCAAACGAAACAGCGCAAGGATTTGGACGGCATACGGAATTGTATTCGCGGCAGCCATGTATTCGCATCTATCTGCGGCCTTCTATTATACAGCACACGGAATTATATACAGTACGTATCTGTTCAACCGGTTTGCGCTGGGAAGGAACAAGGAAAGCCCCCTCGCGGGAATGTATCCATTCTTCGGCATGGCGCTCGGCGTAATTCTCACTCTTCTTGCCTATGCGCCAATGGTGCTGGAAATGCCGTCGACTTTTGGCGGCGTGCGAAATACCGCTGCTAGCTCGCCGCTCGCGCAATGGACCGATCCGATTTTTGTTCTGAGGAATCTCGTTGAACAGTTTTTGAGTTTCGGACCTTTCATGGCCATTGTTCTCCCGCCAGTGACAGGCGTAGCGCTTTTTGGCGCATACAAGATTTGGAAGGAGGATCGGCTACTCGCCGCTATCTATCTTCTTCAGTTTCCCATTACGATCGTCGCGCTGAAAATCGCTGGAATGAGAATTTGGCCGAGGTTCTTCTTCGTCGAGATCTCATTCTTGTATCTTGCGCTTGTCGTAGGCGTCTTTGTGATCGCTGGAATTCTTGGCGCCGCCGCAGCGCGACGAATGAAATTCGACGGTGCGGAAAACTTGCTCAAGTTCGCCGCAGCCATTTCGATGGTCTCAGGCGCCTCGTTATTGCTTGCAAGGAATTACCAGGCGCCAAAACAGGATTTTGCAGGCGCTGTTGCTCTAGTCAATCAAGACGCCGGCGCCAACGATCTGCGGACGGTTTATGGCGTGACTGCGGAGCCGGTCATCTCATATTACGCTCCTGACTGGTCGGAGCTGACGCCCGAAATGATACGGGCCTTTCGAGGCGAACAGCGGATCTGGGTAGTGGTCGCCTTCCGTTTCCAAGTCGAGGGCCGAGATCCAGATCTGTGGCGCGAGTTCGAAGAAAAGTTCGTACTCCGCAAGCGATTGCCCGGTACGTTGGGAGGGGGCGATGTTCTTATCTATGAGAGCAAAGCGCCATGACGGCTCCTAAGATTCTCCAGATTTGCACTAATTTTCCCCCGGGAGGCATACAACGCCACGTGCTCGATGTCGGCTACTGGTTGCGCGAAAGAAATTGGTGCGTTGGATTTGCAGGATCGCCCGGCGCATGGATGGATGAGACGAAAGACACCAAATTCCATAACATTGCTCTCAGCGATGTCGCTGTCGAAGGAGGCGCCCTTCCGCGCCGGCTTCTGGCGGCGCACGGCGCTGCGCGACGCCTGCGCGCGGTTCTAAAGCAAGAGCAGTACGACCTTATCCACGCCCACGAATCTGCACCGGCGCTCGTCGCGCGACTGGCTTCATTTGGACTGAAGACGCCGATCGCGCTTACCTTTCGTAGCCGAGAGCCCGGGCGCGTGAAGAATTCGGATTGATTGCGAAGCGGTGCGCGGATTTTGTATTGACGCCGAGCCGGAACAGCGCTGACGAGCTGGCTCGTGCAAGCGGAATACCGCGCCGCGACATTCGCGTCACCGGCCTTGGCGTTCGCAATCCACCCGCAATTGACAACACCAAGATTGCGGCGCTTCGCAATGAACTCCTGGGTAGGGCGATCGGCTCATCGTATCCGTCGCAAGGCTCGCCCACCAAAAGGCATTGATCATCTGGTAGCTGTCGCGTCGCGAATTCACAAGGAATTCCCGGGCGCTCGCTTCGTCATTGTCGGCGACGGCTCGCAGCGGGCCGAAGGCGGGCTTTGGATCCGGGAGGCGGGACTTGAGGGCGTCGTCATCCTTGCTGGCAGAAGCGACGCCCCGCACGTTTATCTTGCGGCAGCAGATATCTTTTTCCTGCCATCACGCTGGGAGTCATTGCCCATATCGATTGTCGAGGCGTTTCGGGCCGGTCTTCCGGTCATCGCCACGGACACTGGCGGCGTCAATGAACTTGTAGACGATAGCGTGGGCTATGTCTGCAAAGTCGGGGATATAACGGAATTGACGGCAAGGCTTGGCGAGTTGATCAGGACACCTTTGCGACGGTCCGCCTGCGCAACCGCCGCCCTTGAGCGAAGTCGCGAGGAAAGGTTTGACACCGACGCTGTCAACCTGAAATTGGGGCAAGCCTATCTCGAAATGATCGGCCAATCCCGATGACGACTGATCGTGCAAACAGGCTCGCCGGGCGGACGGTGCTTGTCGCGGGCGCAACCGGCTTCATTGGTTCCCGTATCGCGATTGCAGCGTCCGCCGAAGGAGCGCACGTAAAGGCGCTTTCGCGCAGCGGATCGCCGGGACGCCTCAAAGGCGAGGGTAGAATTGAGTTGGTACGCGGTGATTTGCGCCGGCCCCATTCGTTGAAACGAGCGTTTGAAAGCTGCACGGGCGTCGTCAACGCCGCCTTTGATTTCCTTTCGCCTGCCGCCGACCAGATTGGCGCGTTTGAAAATCTTGTTGGAGCGGCTAAGGCAGCAGGCGTCAAGGCGTTCATCCAGATCAGTTCGATCGCCGTTTATGATGGCTGGCCGAATGACGCCTTGACGGAAAACAGCGCGGCTTGTGGTTCGGGTTCAGACTATAAGTCTGCAAAATGCGCGATGGAACGCTTCCTCGCCAGCGCCGATATTCCCTATGCAATCCTCCAACCGACGATTGTCTATGGCTCAGGGGGCTGGCAGTGGACGGATCGTCTTTTCGAAGAACTGACTTCCGGCGCTGTCATTCTTCCCGACGATCCGCGTGGAATTTGTAATGCGGTTCATGTAGATGATGTCGCCGAGGCTGCGGTTTGCGCGCTTGCGCTCAAGCAACAGAGAAATCGCTCCTACATCATTTCGGGACCATCTACAGTCGAATGGGCTGAACTTTATGCAGCATACGCGTCAATCGCAGGCGTGGAAATGCCGACTTTTGAATCGTTCGGCAATACATTGAAGACGCCGCTGTCGCCGGTTTCGCCACGGATCGTACAACGCGTCAAACAATTGGCGCGCCATGCGATCGGCGAAGGGGGGCTTTCAGTCGCGCGTAAGACAATCAAGAGATTGCGCGGCCGGGCGGCGCCGCAAATTTATCGTCCGTCCGGCTCAATGTTGGAGCTTTATCGTTCCAGGGGCGCGTGTTCCATCGAGCGCGCGAGGCTCGAATTGGGTTACGTCCCCCAGATCGATTTACAAGAAGGGCTTGAACGCATTCGAAAGGCCTACGGCTCATAGCGGCGCGTCGGCGCCGATCCGATGCGCGTTGGCCATGACCGTGAAAGTGATCGTGGTTGCCGGGATGGACGGAAATACAGACGCATCAATGATGTGCGTATGATGCGTGCCCGAAATCCGGCCGAAGATATCTGTCTGGCCGTCACCTGGCCGATCAGACATTGGAAGACTCCCGCCAACATGAAAGCTTGAGCCGACAGCGCCGAGACGCATCTGAGGCGGGAGCGCGACAACGCCCAAAGGCATGAGAACTCGGGCCAACTTCTTGGCGGCGCGCAAAAGAACCTGCTTTGACTCGACGTTTTCGCTCATTGAAAAGGCCAAACGCGCGTCACCCGGAGGTCCAACAAGGTTGAGCCTGATTTTTCCGCAATGATCGGAATGTGCAAATAATTGTAGAACGAGTAGGCGGCGCGACAAAGCTGCGATCAATGGATGCAGCGGTCCCGCAATCATCCCAAACCGGAGCCGAAGATCGGACTTATAAAGATCATTGTACGCGTAGACCTGCCCATGAATAGTCCATGGAGAAATCTCTTTGTCATTGATTTCGATGAACGCCTGCGCAAGCGCATTGCTTGGGGCCGTTTCGAGGTCAACAGGCGGGGCCCAGGAATGGAGCATCGGCATCAAGGCTTGTTGGCTGTCAAGGAGCGCCAAGCCGTTCAAACGCCCGGCCAGCGAATTGAGAACAATCCGCGCGGTCGGCAATACGCCTGAGCCGACAAATAACCGTGCGCCTTCAATACTTGTGCGTTCGCCAGATTTTGCATCGCTGGCGATGAGGCGAACGCCGCTTTCGTCATCTTCAAATCGAACGACGCGTAATCCGGTCTCGTAAGAGAAATTTTGATTTCGCTTCAATTTTTCGACTTCAGCTGCGGCGTTGAAAATGAGCCCGTAGGGACAGCCATAAAGACAAAGGCCGCATGCGCGGCACGATTCCGCTTGAAATGCGAGCCGAGCGCGGCCGGCGACAACGCCGTCCTTGGCGAGCGCGTCGCGCCTGCGTTTCAATCGTTTAAGAAATTCCGCGCCCTGTGGGCCGGGCGGATAAGCGGTTACGCCCTTTACCGGCCATAGCGGAAAGGCGTCTCCAAGGTCGTCGTTGGCGGCGGCAATAGCTACAAAATTTGAAACGGCTCGATAATGATCGCCGAGGTCGCGTGCAGCATTCGGCCATGCGACGAGGTCTGACGCCTTGTAAGGCAGAACGGCCGCGCCCCAACCATTCGACAAGCCGCCCAATGCGAAAGACGGCCGCAAAGCGAGATCATGTGGCGGCGCGCTCCCGTCGAAAAAATCGACCGTGTCTCGAACTGGGAAATCCGAACCGAAAGGCCGCATCACATCGCTGCGGTTCGTCCGGCGACCTAGCGTTGCCGCTTCAATATCGACGCGGGCCCATGCGCTCGGCTCCGTCTCCGCCATACGGCTGCGTCGCACAGCCAGATCTGGCTCAAGCGTACCTCCGATATCCACCATCTTCACCCGACGGCCGCGCGCAAGCAACGCATGGGCTGCAGCTACGCCAGCGGGGCCGGATCCGACGACGATATCGGTTTGCGTCACGGCTACTTTGACGCCAGCTTCATCGGGAAGGGCGGCAAACGTGACGACGCCTGATACCGGCATTTCAAACCGGACATCGCCGCCCGCGGTCACGACAAGCGGGTTTGGTTCGACAACCCTTTGGCCTCCGTGCGCATAGCTCAAACTATAGCGGCCCGCAGGAAGATCTTTCAGGACGAGAGAGCTTGGCCTGGCGACCAGAACCGCGACAACAACGCCGCCATTTGGATTGCGAAAGGCGACCGGGCGTGCGTTGAGGGGACGCGTCGATTCGGCGCCAAGCCGGACCGCGCCCATTCGTACAAAACGATAGACCTGGCTGTTTTCGACCACTTCCTTGCGCAAGGCGAACTGCGGTTTTCCGTCGCTTGAGAAGGACAGGTCGTAATTTCCAAGTACTGTTCTGCCTTGAAAGGCAGAAGCATTCCCGACTGTAAGATCTTCGAAAAGCACCTCGCTGTTCGCGCGGCCGAACCAAAGTTCTAGCATCGACGTCGGCTTCTTGTATTGCGCGCCGCGCACGGCGACCGTTTCGACGTTATTACGTGTCGCGTTCCGGTAGCGGTGATAGGAGATTTCGGCGACATATTGCATCGCGCCTTTGACCTTCGCAATTCCCTCGAGAAACCGCGTTACATTGGCGGTGTCGGTCACCGACGGTATTACAAACCTGGGCGTGAACCCATTTTCCTTAAGGCGTCGCGCGGCGGCGACGATCGACTCGCCAATTTTTCGCGGCGTCCATTGCGGAACCAGATCAGGTTCAAGAATGACTTCCCATGTGTCGGGGACAAGGCCGTATTTCTTTTGCAGATGAAGGTAGGTTGCGAGAACGAATTCCGCATATTCTTCCGGATCGTCATGAATGTAGGCGCCGTCCGTGATCTGCTTTGTGAAGGCGACATAACAGAGATTGACGAACAGCTTTTCTCCGCGGGCGGCGAGCCGCTCCCGGATCGGCAGAACATCGTCATCAATCGCCTCGTCAATTTGGGCGAAATCATACCCGGCCCAGTTTATGACATTCGGATCGTCATTGTCATTGACTGTCGCATAACGCAGCGCGCGCCACGCTTTGACGTCAAGCTCACCCGCCATGTAGCGTCGCCAGACACGGGTCGTGTTTTCCGAACCGCTTTTGATCTCAAGGCGGACGCGGTTGATGCCGACGTCATTGACGACAGAGTCGAGGATAGCGTCCTTGGCGCCGAAGAAGATTTTGCGCTGTTTGCCTTCGGCAATATCGGTCGTCGCCTCCCAGCCGCGCATGGTTTGATATTCGGCGCCAGGTTTGAGCGTAATTGTTGCGGTCTCCCCTTCGCCTAACGCCTCAGGTGTCACCGCCAGATAAATCAATGTTCCGGCCGCCAAGGCGGCGAATACGCCCGACAAGAACAATACTGGTAGTGGACGCATAATATCCTCGCAGGGTTCGGCCGGATCAATCCTCAAGCGTCTTAGAGGCGCCAGAGGTCGATGTCATCCGGTTTGCCCTCGCGGGGCAGAACGCCTTTGACGTCAATGACGACGCCGCCGGAATTGTCCATAAGGCTGCGGATGAGCGGCCACCCGCCTGCCAGGTATTCCTTGTGTGGAACAGCCAGGATCACGGCCTGCACCGGCGTAATGTCCGCTAAAGGCGAAAGACGCACGCTGTACTCTTCAAGCGCCTCATCGTCCTTCGCCTGCGGATCTGCAACTTGGACGTGGATACCGTGATCCAGAAGGACCTCGACGATGTCGAAGACCTTTGAGT
>JAWKVJ010000038.1:0-30433 GCA_041398085.1 Parvularculaceae bacterium | reverse complement strand
AGGTCGGCATGATTGGCTCGACCGATTCCCATAGCGGCCTGTCTTCTGCGGAAGAAAATAATTTCCAGGGAAAGTTCGCCTGGGACTCCATCCCCGAGATGAAAAGCCATTCTCTCGGCGGTATCGTCACGGGATGGGACATGTCGGCATCAGGACTTGCCGCAGTCTGGGCGCGCAAGAATACGCGGGAGGAGATCTTCGCTGCCTTCAAACGGCGCGAAGTTTACGGAACGACAGGCCCACATATGAAGGTGCGCTTTTTTGGGGGCTTTAATTTTTCTCCTGAAGACGCCGATGCGCGCGATCTCGCCGCCGTCGGTTACGCCAAAGGCGTTCCGATGGGCGCTGATTTAACCGGCGACGCTGCGACCAACGCGCCAAGCTTTCTGGTGCAAGCTGTCAAGGACCCGAAAGATGGCAATCTTGATCGCGTTCAGATTGTCAAGGGCTGGCTCGGCGGCGACGGCAAAGCGCAAGAAAAGGTATACGATGTCGCGTGGTCCGGCGGGCGTTCAATCGGCGCTGACGGCAAGCTGCCGCCGGTCGGCAATACGGTCAATGTCGAAACCGCCGCCTATCAAAATACAATTGGCGCTCCGGAACTCGTGACGGTCTGGACCGACCCTGATTTCGATCCGGCGCAAAGCGCGTTCTATTACGTGCGCGTGTTACAGATCCCGACGCCGCGGAATTCGGTTTACGACTCCGTCGCATTGCAGGAGGCGCCGCCTGAAGGCTATCCAACCTCCATTCAGGAGCGCGCCTACACCTCGCCAATCTGGTATTCGCCGACCAAAGGATAATAAGCGCTCATGCGCGCATTATTAAAAGATCCGCTTGTCCATTTTCTGGCGGCGGGCGCCGTCATTTTCGTGTTGGCGAGCATCGCATCGCCGCCAAAGAGTTCCGATGACGTCATCATTGTCGACCGACCCGCACTTTTGACGTTCATCCAGTATCGCTCAAAGGCGTTTGAGCCGAAGACGGCTGCGAAAATTCTCGATGGGCTGGACGCGCAGGGCCGTCAGAAGCTGATCGCTGATTATGTCCGCGAGGAAGCGCTGGTCCGGGAAGCGGAAACGCTCGGGCTCGAATCGGACGACTACGTCATCCGCCAGCGCATGGTGCAAAAGGCCGAGTTCCTGGCCGAGGCGGCTATTTCACCGCCTGCGCCGAGCGATGCGGAGGTCATGGCCTATTTCGAAACGAATAGGGAACGCTATCGCTCGCCGCCTTCCGCTACCTTCACGCATATATTCATTTCAAAGAAGAACCGAACGCCTGAAGAAACTGAATCGGCCGCGAAAGCGTTGCTCGCAAAGGTCAAGGCGAACGGCGCCGCGTTTGATGACGCGCCCAAATATGGCGACCGGTTTTTGTTTCACACCAATTATGTCGACCGCACTGATGACTACATCAAAAGCCAGATTGGCGAAGAGGCAACGGCGGCGATCTTTAATAGAGCATCGCCGCTCGATACATGGCTTGGCCCTTACCGGTCGGATTATGGAGACCATTTGATCTTTGTAGCCTCAAGATCCCGGTCAAAAATAGCAAGTTTCGAGGCCATCAAGGAAATCGTGCGTCAGGACCTGATGGAGGATCAAAAGCGCGCCGCCGTCGACAAGGTGATTGACGATCTTGTCGCAAAATATCGCGTTGATAACAGGCTCAATCGCTAAGATGCGGCGCTATTTCCTTATCATTTTAGTGTTGCTCGTCCCGGCGATTGCGCGCGCGCATGACTCCCGACCGCTCCTCATTCAGCTAAATGAACAATCGAATGGCGTTGTCGAGTTATCCATGACAGCGCCTGCCTCGATCCCGAAAGGTGATTTTCCGGCCGTCTCACTCGGGCCGCCATGCACGGCGTTGAGCGCCGGCGCTCCGGGTCAACGCTTGCGCGCAGTCTACAAATGCGAAGGCGGCATTGCCGGCGTCGAAGTCGATATCGTCTGGCCAGTTTATAACCCCTCTTTGAGCGCCCTCATCCGCGCATCATATCTCAATGGCGAAACCAGGACCGCGCTTATCAATCCGGCGGAAACAAGTTGGCGAGCGCCAGCGGCGGAATCATTTGCGGGCGTTTCGTCGAGCTATTTTCAACTGGGCGTCAGCCACATTTTTGGCGGCATTGACCACCTCTTATTCCTTGGCGGACTTTTGATTATCGCCGGATCTATCCGCCGGATCGTCGTAACGGCTTCAGGCTTCACGCTCGCCCATTCGGTAACGCTGGCTCTTGTAGCGCTCAATGTTATTTCCGTCTCCATTCCGGCGACGGAAACAGTGATCGCCCTGTCAATCGTATTTCTAGCGACTGAAATCGCACGCGGCGACAAGACGACATTGGCATGGCGGAGACCGGTGCTGGTCGCAAGCGCTTTTGGCCTCGTGCATGGCGCAGGTTTCGCCGCAGCGCTCGGCGAAGTCGGATTGCCGCAAACGGAAAAAATAGCAGCGCTCCTCTTTTTCAATGTCGGTGTCGAAACTGGTCAGCTTCTGATCATTCTCGCAGCAGCGTTCGCTGTGTTCACGTTGCGCCGGTTTGGCGGCATCTTGACTGAGACGATGGATATTCGCCGGGCTGAAATCGCGGCAGCCTATGTCATTGGAATTGTGTCCGCCTATTGGTTTCTTGAACGTTTGATGAGCGCCGTGCTGGTTGTATGAGCGGCCGCCGCGTGGGGAGCGGCGACCGCTCGAACCTTGCCGGTTTAGGAGGCGACCAGAGCCGGCAAGGGATTTTGTTCATTGGCGAGAAACGCGGCCTGCCGTTTGGCGAGGCGCGTGAAAGCGTCGGAAATCTCGATTGCCTTTGTCGAACCCGCCATCGCACCGGCCCAAAGCGCCGCCGCCTCTTCTACGGTTTCGGCAAACAGCACGACCGGACCCGGAAGGGCCGCAATTGATTCGCGCAATTGCGTATAGGCGACCTCTTTGCCGACGACGAGCGCCGGACCGATTGCGCGATATCGCATATTCGCCGCGCGTGCTGCGTCGGCAATCTCGTTCTCGTCATATTCATGGCTTGTGAAAGCCGACGGCGCGGCGCCGTTTATGATGGAGGCGAAGCACAGCGCCTTGAAGATCCTTAGGTCTTTAAGGGTTGGCACGGCGCTGACAGCGACGCCGCCTGTAATAATGGTGAATCGTCTTTTGGTTCTGCTCATGATTGTCTCCGTCGATGAGATGATTGGGAAAATTTGCGGCGCTCAACGAGTCACATGGCGCAGTTCAACTTGAACGGCGTTGATGATCTCGAATTCGCAAGCCCGTTCTGTCCGCGAGCGCCTTGTTTCATAAGCCATCCGACGGCAGTAGCGCCGCGCCTCGCCTCGCAGTCGTAGATCGAGGTCTGCTCGGGCGTATGTATTTGTCAGGCTCTTGATACTGTAGGTGAACACGAAATCTGCCGCCGGACGGGCCGAAGCCTCCCCCGGCAAAAGAGGCGATAAAGCCAATATTCCGGCGATGGTGATGCTGACAATTTTGGTCACTCTGGTCTCCCTTCAGGTTTATGTGACGCATTCACTGCGAAGCGCAGCGGTTGCTGTCGGGAGCCATCGCCAATCCGGACGGACCAATCATGATTTTGGCGTGATTATGTTCTGAATTTTGAGCGCGCCGGCCTATCCCATTGCTTTTCTTGCGAAAAATTTTGCCGATTTACGGCGCCGCGATGCGGCGTAGCGGGTTATAAGGGAGTTCTAAGTCGGTTCTGAGCAAGGAACCAAAGGCGATTAGACGATTTACCAGGGAACGCATGGGCTCGAATTCGAGATTGTCTGCCGGATCTCTTGCGATTGATCCCGATGACGAGCGCGCCTTCCTCAATGGCGAGCCCGTCAAGCTCGGGCCGAAATCCTTCGCACTCCTCAAAGCGCTGATGACCTCTCCGGAGCGCCTCATCACAAAGGAAGAATTGATCGAGAAAGTCTGGGACGGTCGCGCCGTCTCGGACGCTGTCCTCACGACGGCCATGAGGGAATTGCGCCGCGCAATTGGCGATGACGCCCGCGAGCCGGCTTTCATCGAGACCGTTCATGGGCGCGGCTACCGATTCCTGAAGCCGGTCTCAGTCGATGGAGCGGCGTCTGCAACTAGTCCCTCCCGCGCCATCGAGGGGGATGCCGGCGTCAGGTCAGCATTGAGTGCACGTTACGCACTACCCGCCATCGCTATCACGCTCGCCGTCGGGTTTTTCATTTTCTGGTTGCTGATTGATCGAACCGCGCAAAAAACGGCTGAGATCAATCCTGCCAGCATCGCAGTATTGCCGTTTGACGATCTCTCGGCGGAGAAGGATCAGGCGTATTTTTCCGACGGCCTAACTGAAGAGATTTTGAATGTGCTGGCGCGTGTTGACGGGCTTGCTGTCGCCTCGCGGACATCCGCCTTTGCCTATTCCGCCGGTGACCGCCCATCGATTCGCCAGATCGCGCAGGCGCTTCAAGTCCGTCACATCCTCGAAGGCTCAGTGCGAAAGGCTGGCGACCGTGTTCGTATTACCGCCCAGCTCATCGACGCAAATACAGACGCCCATTTGTGGTCGGAAACATATGACCGCGAATTGACCGTCAAAGATCTCTTCTCGGTTCAGGAAGACATCGCTACAAAGATCGTCGCTGAACTTGAGCACGAAATCGGCGATGCGCTTGGAGATGGCGCCCCATTGCTTGCGAGCGCAGCTGCGGGAACCACCAATCTGTCGGCCTATGATTCCTATCTTCGCGGGCGCGAGCTCTTCATTGCTCGTCGCAATCTAGGCGACGCCCTCGATTTTGCACGTCATTCTGTTGAAGCAGACCCCGCTTTCGCAAGAGGCTGGGAACTCGTTGCTGGCGCTGCGTTCGTGCGAAGCGGCGACCCGTCGGCCGAGGCGCAGAACGCCGTCGCGACCGCCCTTCAACTCGACGACAATCTGTCGCTTGCGCATGCGTTGAAGGGCGTCATGGGCAATATACACCCGCCTTATGATTGGTCCGCCGCGGTCGGTGAACTCGAAAGGGCCGTTTCGCTCGACCCCAAGAACACCACTGCGCTTCTCTGGCTTGGCGTTGAGCTGCGAAAGCTCGGCTATCTTGACCGGGCTGAAGTCCTGTTTTCGCGATGTCTTGAAATTGATCCGAATTATCACCGTTGCCGGCTTCACAGGATGTGGACCGAGCATATGAAAAGAGAGACGGACGCAGCGTTCAAGGACTATGATGCGCTGGTTGAAAACGGGACGCCGCCGGACGACGCCGTGCTGTTATTCGCCGCGCAAAGACGTAATGACGTTGCGCTTATCACGACAATATTGAATTCTCTTTCCAGTCAGACGCCTTTGCCGAAAAGCGTCGTCACGGCTCTTAAAAACCCGAGACAAAATCAAGCAGCTGCAGGCAAGGCTCTTGAACAATGGTTGGCTTCGGAAAAATTCAACCGGCGCGATGTCTATCCCATTATTTACGCGTTTGGGCGGTATGATCTGATCCCGGTCTCGCAAGGCTCGTTCTTTGGCCTGTGGCTGCCGGAGTTCGCCGATTACCGGCAATCAGACCATTTTCGTAATTTCATCAGCACGATGCGCATTGACGCCTACTGGCGCGAACACGGATTTCCGCCGCAATGCAGGCCTGTGGGGGCGGAAGATTTCGCGTGCTGATGACCTGGCGTTTATCGTCCGGTTCGGTCCGGATGGTTTGTCTGGAAATCCCCCGTTTCGCGACCCATATAGAAAAAAAGGCGTGGTCGGGCGTTAACTATTGCAATGGAAAGATTGGCGCGTTTGGCTAGTATGGCGCGCTATCGACGGTTTGACGGAGTAAGCATGAGTATAAGCAGGCGCGGCGTTTTGCGTGCAGGAATTTCGGGTCTCGCCGCCGGAATTCCCCTGTCGCGCGCTTATGCGCAACCGCAAATGTCGAGCGCCGCAATTCTTTCCCGCGCCCGCGAATTTATCGCGGCACATGCAGAAAGGATAGCGCATCATGACTATGTCGCGCTGGTCGATTATGGCGCGCCGTCATGGAAAGCGCGCTTCCACCTCGCCAATCTGACCGAAGGCTTTGTTGACTCGTTTCTGGTCGCGCATGGCCGCGGTTCCGACCCCGGCCATACGGGGTGGCTGAAGACTTTCTCAAACAAGGTTGGCTCGAAAGCGTCGTCTCGCGGCGCCTATGTCACGAGCCAACATTATCATGGGAAATACGGCCAATCGATTAGGCTCGAGGGGCTGGATTCCGAGAATTCAAATGCCGAACGGCGGGCGATTGTCATTCATCCGGCCTGGTATGTGGGCGACGACATGGTGAAAAAATACGGCAAACTCGGCCGGAGCGAGGGCTGCTTCGCGCTTTCTAAGAACGATATCGGCGCCGCGCTCACCTGGCTCGGACCAGGCCGTCTCCTCTACGCCGCCAAATTCTAGAACGCGCAGAAGACAGATTTCCGATTTGAGTCTGGCGTTAATCTCGCCTCGCTGTCTACGGCCCGTTCCGGCTTGCTGCGCCACTGATCAAGATCGCGGTCGAGACCATAAATGTCGGGGTAATAGGAAACATTGCCGGCGTCATCCGCATAGGCAGTAAAGTAGACAAGATAGATCGGAATCGGCTCGGAAAAGTCGAGCGTGACGGTTGTTCCCGCCGCGGCGATCAAGGTAGCGGCGTCTTGTCGCCAGACCGGCGGCAATAGGTGTTGCACAAAATCGAGAACGTTCTCGGTGCGAATGCAGCCATGGCTGAGCGCGCGTCCTTTTCGCTTGAATAATTCCGGGTGGTTTGTCCCATGGATGAAGACCGAATAATCATTCGGCATTACAAGCTTTGCCTGTCCTAACGCATTGTCGGGACCGGGTTTTTGACGGACGGCGCCGTCCTCGCTGCGCACGAAGCCCAGCCGGCTCGCCGTCTTCGGCTTGTTATCCAGCAAGGCGCCAACGCTTTCGCGAACGATTGAGGCTGGTACAAACCAGCTCGGATTAATGACAACTCCGGTCGCTTCCGTCTCGAAAATCGGCGTTCGCGATTTTTGCGCTCCGATGATCACCCGGCCCCGGTAAACTTGCTGGTCCTTTTTGAAGATTCGAATCTCATAAGCGGGAATATTTACAAGGATATATGTCTCGCCCAGATTGCGCGGCATCCACCGCCAGCGCTCCATGTTCACTTCGAGCAGGCGCCGCTTTTCCTCGGCGTCTGCTGGCAGCGTAGAAAGCATGTGCGCGAGACTCTGGAATTGAGGATGCGGCGGCTCAAATATTTTGAGAATGTCGCCGACATTTTGCGTAGCGGCCGCATCTGTGATCGCCGCATTTGCGCGGGCGGCGTCAAACGCGTCGTCCTCCAAATGCCAGTTGCGTCGGGCCGACGCCGGAAGGAACCCGCGATCTTCCATCACAGCAAGCGAAACGAATAGGCGAGAGGCGGCGAGATCGATCGCTGCTTGTTCATGCAAGCTGATCGCGCTCTCAAGCGTCGAGACGACGGCCGCATCAATGTCGGCGCCTTGAGTTTGCGTGCTTTTGGCGAGTTCGAGAAGGGATTGCGCGGATCGCAAATCCCATGTCGCGCCTGTTTCTGCACCGGCCGCCGGGCCGGGTGGCGTCGTCTCCGCCGCAGACAATGCTGATGGCGCCGACATCATCCATGCAAGGAATATGGCGGCGGCCCACGGTGCAATATTGCGGGCAGTAGCCGGTGGTATCGGAGCATGACGAGAAGTGGTGAGCCCGGATGGGATCGAACCATCGGCCAACTGATTAAAAGTCAGTTGCTCTACCGCTGAGCTACGGGCCCGCACCATCTTCGTATCGTATGCGCCGAGGGCTGGAGAATGCCCTGACCGGCACAATAAGCATCCTGAGCCGCCCCTTGCGAGGCGGCGAAGGACCCCTTGAAGAGCGCGGAACATAGTGGCGCCCCCATTTGCGGTCAACTGTGAAAAAAGCCCCCCAAAAACCCCGGCGCGCGGTGTTTTTGCACAGGGATCTCTGTGCGATTTCAGCCTGTTCATGCCCCGTCAACCAGGCGCTGAACCGCCTTTCGGTAGTCGGCGAGCACGGTCTCGCGAATCGGATGGCGCCCGCCTTTGACAACATGACGCCCGGCGGACCAGACATCGGTGATGGCGCCCTCGCCGGCAGCGAAGAGGAGCCCGTCGAGCAGGCGCTCGTCGCCAAGGGCGGAAAGGGCCGGCGTTTGGCTATTGACCGCAACAAGGTCTGCGAGACGGCCAGCCTCAATAGCGCCTGTATCGCGTTCGAGCGCCTGAGCGCCGCCGGCAGCGGCGCGGAGGTAAAGCGTTTCGCCGGCGCCATGCCGGTCTGCAGCCAGAACGCTCCGCGATTGATCGCGAAGGCGCTGCGAATATTCAAGAGTTCTCAGCTCCTCGTTCATCGAGATGCGGACATTCGAATCCGATCCGACCCCAAAGGCGCCGCCTGCATTGAGATATATAGAGCCGTTGAATACGCCATCGCCAAGGTTCGCCTCGGTGATCGGGCAGAGCCCGGCAACGGCACCGCTTTTCGCTGCAGCGAACGTTTCCTCATCCGTCATGTGCGTTGCGTGAATGAGGCACCAGCGGCGATCAACCGGCTGGTTCGCAAGCAGCCATTCGACAGGGCGGGCGCCGAACTGGGCCTTTACGTCTTCAACTTCCTGAGGCTGCTCGGCGATATGTATGTGGATGGGTCCTTCGCCATTCGCAGCGACAATCCTCGTCAAATCCTCCGGCGCGACTGCGCGCAGCGAATGCGGCGCCACACCGACTTTAACGTCCTCATGCCTTGCCGCGTTCTTTCGTGCGGCCTCTACCAGTTTCAGATAACGCTCTGAGCCATTGCCGAACCGCAATTGCTGTTCTTCAAGCGGCGTCTTTCCCGCACCTGAATAGGTGTAAAGCACCGGCAGCAGGGTGAGCCCGATACCGGTTGATTCCGCTGCGGCCATGATGCGCTGGCAAAGCTCGTCAATCGCCGCATAAGGAGCTCCACCTTTCTGATGATGGAGATAATGAAACTCCGCGACGCTTGTGAAACCGGCTTCAAGCATTTCCACGAAGGCGAGTGCGGCGATCGCTTCAACGTCCTCAGGCGTTAGATCCTCGGCGAACCGATACATGAGCGAGCGCCACGTCCAGAAAGAATCGCGACCCGCCGTTCGATATTCCGTCATGCCCGCCATGGCGCGCTGGAACGAATGACTGTGGAGGTTCGCAATCGCCGGCAGCAGCGTATCGACATATATGGCGCCGGGCTCGCCGCGCGAATCTTTCGAAACCGACGCAATACGTCCCCTGTCGAGCTTAATGACCACGTCGCGCGCCCAACCGTCACGCAATCTCGCGCGTTTAGCGAATATTTCGGTCATCGCGCATGTCCTCGCGTGAGACTTGGCGCGATTTCCTGAAGGCCTTGAAGGATCGTTCGCAAAGTTTCTCTCAATTCCTCTGCACGCACAGCATCATAGTCGAAAGGAGGTTCTTCGCTCGCAAGATATAATGATTGCGCAAGCTCCATCTGGATGGCGTGAACGCCGTCATGCGGACGGCCATAGCGCCGCGTCGTCCAGCCGCCCTTGAAGCGGCCGTTTACGACCCATGAAAAATCTGAGGCTTTTGCACAATTGCGAACAAGGTTCTCGATTTCATCCGCGCAGGTGTCGCCATTATTGGTGCCGATATTAAGGTCGGGCAGCCGTCCCTCAAACAGATGCGGAATTGTCGAGCGGATCGAATGGCAATCATAAAGGATCACTGCGCCATGCATTTCTTTGATGCGCGCGATTTCCGTTTCGAGCGCCTGATGATAGACGCTGTGAAATTCAGCTCGCCGACGCTCGATCTCCGCATCGTCCGGCTCGGTTTTCCAGATCGGCGCCCCGTCGAAATTAATGATCGGAATGAGCCCGGTCGTGTTCTGACCGGGATAGAGCGAGGCTCCGGATGGATCGCGATTGGCGTCGATAACATAACGATGGAATGTCGCTCTGACGATTGTCGCATCTGCGAGAAGTCCATCATAAAGTTCGTCAACACGCCAGTCGGCGTCGCGAAGCGCCAAGCCTTCCTCATTCAACCGCGCTGTTATTTCAGGCGGCACATGCAATCCAGTATGCGGCATACCGAGGATGATCGGGCCGGTTCCGCGCTTTGTTTCCACTGCCGCTGGCGAATTGTTCATCAAACAATTTCCTCGCCTGTGCGCCTTTTGAATTCCGATATGAAGTCGTCCAGCGTTCCCGCCGCGATTGCGGCCCTTAGGCCCGCCATCAATTGTTGATAATAATGGAGATTATGCCAGGTGAGCAGCATCGGCCCCAGATATTCACCCGCCTTGAAGAGGTGGTGAAGATAGGCTTTTGAATAATCGCGGCTCGCCGGGCATTGGCTCGCTGCATCAAGCGGCGTTTCGTCCGTCGCGAAACGCGCATTCGTTATGGTGACAGGGCCTTCCAGCGTCCACGCTTGTCCGTGACGGCCGGCGCGCGTCGGCAGCACGCAATCGAACATGTCAATGCCGCGCGCGACGGCGCCGACAATATCCGCCGGCTTGCCGACGCCCATGAGGTAGCGCGGCTTCGCCGCATCCATGTGCGGCGTCGTGAAATCGAGCACGCGGAACATTTCCGCACGTCCTTCGCCGACCGCAAGACCGCCGACCGAATATCCCGGAAAATCGATTTCGAGGAGTTTTTCAACACTTTCGCGCCGAAGGTCTTCATAATTGGCGCCTTGAACAATGCCAAAGAGCGCCTGCCCCGGTTTTGATTTTTCTTCAAACACGCGCCTTGAGCGTTCGGCCCAGCGCAAGGAAAGGCGCATCGATTCCGCGGCCTTTTCATGTTCAATCGGCATCGCCGGGCATTCATCGAGCTGCATTTGAATGTCGGCGCCAAGAAGACACTGAATTTCAATCGAACGCTCCGGCGTCAACATATGCGCCGACCCGTCAATATGCGACCGAAAGGAGACGCCCTCTTCGGTAAGCTTTCGAAGTTGGGCGAGGCTCATCACCTGAAAGCCCCCGCTGTCCGTAAGAATCGGCCGCGGCCAGTTCATGAACTTATGCAGCCCGCCGAATGAAGCGACGCGTTCCGCACCGGGACGCAACATCAAATGATAGGTGTTGCCGAGAATGATGTCCGCGCCCGTCGCGCGGACATCTTCCGGGAACATCGCTTTTACGGTTCCGGCCGTACCGACCGGCATGAAGGCCGGGGTTCTGATTTCGCCTCGCGGCGTATCGATTACGCCTGAGCGCGCCGCACCGTCGGTTGCAGCAACAGTGAACGAGAATTCGCCGCTCAACAGAGCCTCTCCCCATTCGGCACAACGCGCTCGGGTTCTAACAGAACGATGGCGCCGTTTTCATCGTGAAACCCCAGGACAAGAATTTCAGACATGAAATCGGCAATCTGACGAGGCGGAAAATTGACGACCGCCGCAACTTGCCGCCCCATCAGATCTTCTTTTGCATAATGAGCTGTTATTTGCGCTGACGACTTTTTAACGCCAATTTTCTCGCCGAGATCGACCCACAATTTCCATGCGGGCTTTCTCGCTTTTTCAAACAATTGAACGTCAACTACCGTGCCGGCGCGTATGTCGACTTTCAGAAAATCGTCAAAGGCGATCTCAGGAGCGATTTCAGGGTTCATTTGATTTCCGCCAGTTCGATCAATTTCATGACCGTGTTCCAGTTGCGCGCCGTCGTTGTCGTTTCAAGCACGCGATCGATTTTTACGGCGATCTTTGAATCCGCTACGCCCTCACCCGCATAAAGATAGAGCACGCGGCCTGCGACCGCGAAATCCTCATTCGGGCGTTTCAAGTCGCCTAGGCTCACAACGCCCGCTTTCGACGGCGCCTTTTCGAGAAAGAAGAGATGGACGGATTTTCCGGACATCTCCGCCTCTTTCCGGAACGGACAAGCCTTTGCAGCTTTTTTAAGAGCGGCGAGCGTCAACACGAAAACCGGCGGCGCAAAGCCAGCCGCCTTTTTTATCGCGGCAGCGATGTCTTTAGAGGTTGGCGCGCCGTCATAAACGGCGTTGCCGGACTGGATGTAGGTGCGGACGTTTTCGCACCCGAGCCCTTCAAGCGCCGCGGCAAAAGATTTCATCGGCAGCATGTTGCGGCCGCCGACATTGACACCGCGAAGAAGCGCGATTGATTTCGTCATGTCGCGCGCTCAAGAAAACAGGCGTCGCCATAGGAGTAAAAGCGATATCCGGCCTCGATCGCATGGGCGTAGGCGGCCTTCATAGTGGCGGTTCCGGCGAGCGCCGAGACAAGCATGAAAAGCGTTGAGCGCGGCAGATGGAAATTCGTCAGCATCGCGTCCGCGGCGCGGAATTCATAACCGGGCGTGATGAAAATATCGGTCTCGCCGATGAACGGATGAATGATGCCGGCTTCATCGGCGGCGCTTTCGAGAAGGCGAAGGCTTGTCGTGCCGACCGGGATGATACGCCCGCCTTGATTGCGCGCGGCGTTGATGCGGCCCGCTTGCGCGTGGGTAATCTCGCCCCATTCGGCATGCATGATGTGGTCTTCAACATCATCGGCCGTTACGGGAAGGAACGTGCCGGCGCCGACATGAAGCGTCACGCATTCTGTCATGACACCACGTTCCTCAAGCAAGCGAAAGAGCCGCTCGGTAAAATGAAGCCCCGCCGTCGGCGCTGCGACCGAGCCCGGCTCGTCTGCGAATATCGTCTGGTAATTCGCCGCGTCATCGGGGCTCAGCTTGCGCTTGCGGGCGATATAGGGCGGCAATGGCGGCGCGCCCGTTTCGGCCAACAATTTGTCAAACGCCGCGCCGTTGAAATTGAACCGCAAGATCGCCTCGGCGCCGTCGCGGCGTTCAACCTGAGCGGAAAAGAACGGCGTGAACTGGATGATGTCGTCCGCCTTGAGGCGTTTTGCCGGGCGGATAAACGCCGACCATCGCGCTCCAAGCGCCTCCTCTCCCGCAAGGCGCTTGATCAGGGTCGCATCGATCCTGACCGGTTCGCCCTCGCCGCCTCTGGCGTTTCGCGTTCCTGCAAGCTGCGCCGGGATGACGCGCGTGTCGTTGAGAACGAGCATGTCGCCAGTGCGGAGAATTGACGGCAGATCGATTACACGGAGGTCCTGAAGAGCAGCGCCCGCGCCCACATGGAGCATCCGCGCCTCGTCCCGCGGATTGGCGGGCTTTAAGGCGATACGGCTTTCAGGAAGTTCGAAATCGAAATCATCGACACGCATCAAGGGCGTCTCTAGCCTCCTCGTCCCCCCCGCGCCAGTGACCGGTCTCACCGCGGCGCCTCCTGGAAAGCGACGAACAAAGCGCTCCTGACGATTGTCAGTTGAAGAGCGCTGCAAGCTAAACTCGATATTACGGTTACTTCGAAATACATTTGAATTCATTTTTGGCAAGTCTCTATTATTCAATTAATACAATATGTTAATAGAGTTTTTTTGACTGCGACAGGATATTGCAGCCATTACTGTTTCGATTTTCGAATCTTCTGATATAAGACCTCCATCCCGCCGCACGGTTCGGTTCGCGCCTCGTCTTAAAGAGGTGTAGCGCATTCATTGCGCCTTTTAGCCTGATCCTGCTGAAGCTCGCGCCGTTGGCGCGTAACAAAAAACCTGAGGGGCTACATTGTGTAGAAGTATCTCGCCGGCGCATCGGCAATCGCCGTTACCGCCGCCATGTGTTCGACCGCCAGCGCGCAGGTCGACCAGATTGTGGTTACCGCCACGAAGCGCGTTGAGAATGCGCAGGACGTGCCGATCGCTGTGCAGGCGCTCGGTTCGAAAGCGCTCGACGATCTCGATATCGACAATTTCTCTGATTATGTGCTGGAACTGCCGGGCGTCACGGCCGGCGGCAGCGGTCCGGGTCAGGGCACGATTTATATCCGCGGCGTCGCATCGACGACGCCGACGCTGACAGTCGCCGGGGTCGCAGGTCTGGCGCCGAACGTCGCGCTGTATCTCGACGAACAACCGGTGACGCAAGTCGGGCGAAATCTCGACGTATACGCCGCCGACCTTGAGCGCGTTGAAGTTCTGAAAGGTCCGCAAGGCACGCTTTTCGGATCAAGCTCGCAAGCCGGCACGATCCGTCTCATTCCGAACAAGCCGCGTATCGGCGAATTCCAGGCTTCGGTTTCCGGCGGCGTCTCATTCACCCAGGACGGTGAGATGAGCAACAAGGTCGAAGCGATGATCAACGTTCCGGTTACGGACCGTCTCGCGCTTCGAGGCGTCATATATTCCGACCAACAGGGCGGCTATATCGATAATGTGCATGGCGTTCGCGACGCCTCGCAATCGGGCCGCTTCAGGTCGGCTGGCACGGTTCGTCGCAATGGCGTGCCCGTTTCGCCGACACAGGCAGGATTTCAGGCTGGCGCCGATCTTTCGAATGTGAATTTCATTCAAGCCGACAATCTCGCGCTCGTTGAAGATAATTTCAATGACACGAATTATCTCGGCTTCCGCGCCGGCGCTCTCTACGAATTCAATGATGACTGGAACCTCTATGTCAGTCATACGCGCCAGCGCATCAAATCCGACGGCGTGTTCTTCTATGATCCGGAATTGCCGGATGAAGACCAGCTGTCGGTCCAGCGTTTCTCACCGGACCGTTTGCAGGATTCATTCGGCGATACGTCATGGACATTACAGGGTCGGCTTGGCGCTCTTGAGGCCCTCTACACGGGCGCTTATCTCGATCGCGACACCGATCAAACGGTCGACTATTCCGATTATCTCTTCGTCGGACAGTACCTGCCCTATTACATCTGCGACGGGTCGGTCACATATCCAGGCATGGCGGCGCCAAGCGGCAATTGCCAAGCGCCCAATCTCTATGTCAAATCGACAACGAATACGCGCGTGCTGACGCAGGAATTGCGCTTCAATACGCCGGAGCAATATCGGATTCGCGCAACGTTCGGCGGCTTCTTCAGCGATCAGAAAATCGAGGAGCGCAACGACTTCACCTATCCGGGCTCGGTTTTCGCTGAAAGCTTCACGCCAGGCGTCTTCGGTTTCGCGCCGAACTTCCCGCTGCCGAACTCGCTGGTGACGGATCCCGGTCCTTTCCCGCAAGGCGTCATTTTCCGAAATGACATCACGCGGACCGACAGGCAATTCGCGCTGTTTGGCGAAGCGACGTTTGAAGTCGTTCCCGACACAATTGCGGTCACCGGCGGCCTTCGCTGGTATGACATTGACGTCGATCTTGAAGGGTCAGCGAATTCGTCGTTCGGAAATTTTGGCCAGACAGTCGACCAGCAATTGTTCGGCGCCAATCTCTCGACGCTTTTTGACGGCACAAACTCCGTCACCATTAACGGACAAAGCGTCAGCCTGCCCGACAAGGCGAAAGCGAAAGGCGTCATTTTCAAGGGTAATCTGACCTGGACGCCGACCGACGACCTTCTCTTCTACTTCACCTATTCGGAAGGTTTCCGTCCGCCGCTTCTCAACCGGCCGGCTGGCGCCGGCGGCATTGTGCCGGGCGTCGTCGATACGGACGATCTCACCAATTACGAGATCGGTTGGAAGATGGATCTCTTCAACAACACGCTGCGCTTTAACGGTTCGGCGTTCATTGAAGACATCAAACGATTGCAGACGACGATCTTCGATCCGAACATCGTCAATCTGTTCTTTTCCGACAATGCGGCAAACGCTGAGGTCAAAGGCGTCGAAGGCGAATTCACCTGGGCGCCGAGCCAGATGGAAGGCCTTACCGTCTCCGGCGCCTTCTCCGTTCTTGATTCGGAGATCAAGGAGATCCTGACGGCGACAACCGCTATCGCCCCGGTCGGCAGCGACCTCGCCTATGCACCTAATTTGCAGGGAAATATTCGCGCACGATATGAGTGGGCGCTTGGAAACAACATGACGGCGTATATCATGCCGCAGCTGACTTATTCCGGCTCGTCCTTCAGCGATATCGTGCTTATCAACCGCGCCAAGCAAAGCGCTTATTTCCTGGCTGACATATCGGCGGGAATTGCACGCGACAATTGGCGGTTCGATATCTTCGCGAGCAATTTGACCAACAAGCGAGCGGACCTTAACAATTTCTTCGGGTATGACCGTTTCCGCATCACGACGAACCGTCCGCGTACTGTCGGTCTGCGCATGACGGTCAACTTCAACTGACGCACTGCGCGCAAAACGCAGCGCATCATCTTCTCAAGAATAGGCGCTCCAATCCGGGGCGCCTATTCCCACTTTTAAAAACGTGTGAAAATCGTCCCATGCAAGGAGATAACAAGATCACCGGCTCCCTGCGTGAGGCGCAAGCCGATATTTCGGCTGGCCGCTTTGATGCGGCGATGGACCGGATTTCGCAAATCCTGGCGGAAGACGGCGGCAATATCGACGCGCTTTATATGCGCGCTGTCGCCGAGCGCTATTTAAAGCGATATGAAGCGGCGCGTGAATCGCTTGGCAAGTTAAAAAAACTGGCGCCAGACCTCGGCCGCGCACATCAGGAAGAAGGCCATCTCGCACGCGATTGCGGCGACACGCCGCGCGCGCTCAACGCATATCGGCGTGCGCGTCAATCAAATCCCGCCCTTGTCGCAAGCTGGCGCGCCGAGGCCGATATTCTTGCTGCGCAAGGCGCCGCTGCCGAAGCAAATATGGCGCGCAGTCAGGAAAAGCGTCTCGCCGAAATGTCAGGTGAATTACTCTCGGTCCTGAACTTCATTCATGAAGGACGCCTACTCAAGGCTGAAACGCTCTGCCGGCATTTCCTGAAGACCAATCCCCATCATGTCGAGGCAATGCGTTTGCTGGCCGACATCGGCGTTCGACTTGGCATTCTGGACGACGCTGAATTTCTTCTGGAAAGCGCGGTACAGTTCGAGCCGGAAAATATTCAGCTGCGCCTCGACTACATCGCCGTCCTGCGCAAGCGGCAGAAATTCAAGAAGGCGCTAGACGAAGCGCGATCGCTGTATGAGGGCGAACCGGAAAATCCGATTTTCCAGTCGCATTATGCAATCGAGAACTTGCAGGCAGGCGAGATAGAAAAAGCAATTTCACTGTTCGACAAAGTTCTGGATAAAATTCCAGACGACACCGCCACATTGGTGTCGCGCGGCCACGCCCTTAAAACAGCAGGCCGCACGGATGAAGCGATCAATTCCTATCGTAGCGCCGCAAATTCACGCGCGGCCTGCGGCGAAGCGTTTTTCGGCCTTGCAAACCTCAAGACATTTTCTTTCGACGATGCTGATGTCGATGCGATGGAGCGTGCGCTCGCGCGCGACGATCTATCTTATAATGAGCGACTTAATTTCCATTTTGCACTCGCTAAAGCGCTGGAAGACAAGGCCGCTTATGAGACCGCTTTTGAGAATTATGCACGCGGCAATGCGATGAAGCGCTCAAAAAGCCGGTACGACGCCGACAAGATGACTAAGGAGCTGCAGGCGCAGATCGGAGCCTGCACGATCGGCCTGTTTGAAAAATTCAAAGGCTCCGGCTGTGTAGCGCCTGACCCGATTTTCATCGTCGGGCTTCCACGCGCCGGCTCGACATTGCTCGAGCAAATTCTCGCCTCGCACAGCATGGTCGACGGGACGCTCGAGCTCCCGAACATTCTCTCGCTCGCCCAGAGCCTTCGAGGCGCCAACAAGATGGCGGGCGAATCCGCCTACCCTCAAATTCTTCACGATACGGCGCCCGAAACATTTTTGCGGATGGGCGAGGCCTATATTCGCGATACCGCCATTCATCGGGCCGGCGCACCGTTCTTCATTGACAAAATGCCGAATAATTTCCGTCATCTTGGCCTTATCCTGCTGATCCTGCCAAATGCAAAAATCATCGACGCCCGCCGAGAACCGATGGCCTGCTGTTTCAGCGGCTTCAAACAGCTCTTTGCCGAAGGTCAGGAATTCACCTACGGGCTGAAAGAGATCGGCCAGTATTACCGAGATTATGTCGCGCTCATGCGCCATTGGGACGCGGTGCTTCCCGGCAGCATTCTTCGCGTGCAGCATGAAGATTTGCTCGATGATCTCGAAGGCGAGCTTCGGCGCATCCTCGCCTTTTGCGATCTGCCGTTTGAAGAGTCATGCCTGCAATTCCACAGGAACGATCGCTCAGTCAGAACCGCCAGCTCTGAGCAGGTTCGCCAGCCTTTAAACAAACGCGGCGTCGACCAATGGCGCCCGTTCGAACCTTTTCTTTCGCCTCTTGAAGACGCGCTCGGGCCAGCGCGCACGGAGTATCGGACCTAATGCTTGAAAATGACAATGAAAAAGAGACGCATGAAGAGCATGAGTTCCTTCTGCCCGAGCACATAGCGCCCGAAGAGTCGGCCTATGAGACCGACTACACAACCGGCCAGGACAATGTGCAGTTTCTGGGTCTCGACCTGCACAATCCGGTCTTCTTCATGAGCGCGGCGGTTATCCTTTCTTTTGCGTTCGGCACGCTCGCTTTCCCGCAACAGGCAAGCCATGTGCTGATTGGCGCAAAGACATGGACGCTCGGCCATTTCGACTGGCTGTTCGTCATCACGACAAACATCGCGTTTCTGTTCTGTCTGTTCGTCGCATTCTCGCCTATGGGCGCAATTCGCCTCGGCGGACCTGACGCTAAACCGGAATTTTCCACGCTTTCCTGGTTTGCAATGCTGTTCGCCGCCGGCGTCGGCATCGGCATGGTTTTTTATGGCGCCGCCGAACCGATGGCCTATTACACCGGCTGGTCGGGCACGCCGCTGGGCGCCCCCCCCCTGTCGGAAGAAGCCCGGCGTCTTGCGTTTAGCGCAACGATATTTCACTGGGGCGTGACGCCTTGGGCGATTTACGCCGTTGTCGGACTGGCGCTCGCTTTTTTCACATTCAACAAGGGTTTGCCGCTAACCATTCGCTCGGCGTTCTATCCGATTTTCGGCGAACGGGTCTGGGGGTGGCCCGGACACATTATCGACCTCCTCGCTGTCGTCGCAACGCTGTTCGGGCTGGCGACATCGCTCGGGCTCGGCGCCAAACAGGCCGCGAGCGGACTACACTTCCTGTTCGGAGTCGATCCCGGTCTCACGACCCAGGTTGTTTTGATTATCGGCATCACCGCGATGGCGACTTTTTCCGTTATTCGCGGTCTTGATGGCGGCGTAAAGCTGCTCAGCAATATCAATATCGGACTCGCCGTCGCTTTCCTGGCCTTTATTGTCATCGCCGGACCGACCATCGCGATATTCAAAGGCTACATCACAAACGCCGTCAATTATGTTCTGGACTCGCCAAGGCTCGGCAACTGGATCGGCCGGCACGACAAGGCATGGTTCCATAGCTGGACGATCTTCTATTGGGCTTGGTGGATTTCATGGTCGCCTTTTGTCGGCATGTTCATCGCGCGCGTCTCACGCGGCAGGACCATCCGTCAGTTCCTCGCGGCCGTCATGATCGTGCCGGTCATTGTCTGCATCATCTGGTTTACGTCATTTGGCGTCACGGCGCTTGACCAGATCGACCGCAATGTCGGATCGCTGCCGCTCGGCATATCAGAGGTGTCGCTCGTCCTCTTTCACATGCTGGAGAACCTGCCCTTCCACCAGATCTCCTCTTTCATGGCGATCGTCCTGCTCCTCATCTTCTTCGTAACCTCGTCAGACTCAGGCTCGCTCGTCATCGATTCGATTACGGCGGGCGGGAAGCTTCATGCGCCGCTGCCGCAACGGATATTCTGGGCGACGATGGAAGGGCTTATTGCGATTGTTCTTCTTGTCGGCGGCGGCTCGGCGGCGCTTTCTTCGCTTCAGGCCGGCGCCATTACGGCCGGCCTTCCTTTCACGCTCGTTTTACTTGCTTGTTGCGTGAGCCTTTATCGCGGCTTAAGGACGGAAATGCCGTTGCGAAAAACAAAGGACCGCTGACGGCGATTAGCGGAGAATTAGCCGGACCCTATATGTCGGATCGTCTTGATCTTGCGCTCGTTTCCCTTCGCCAGATCCTGCGCGCGACGGAACTCAGCTCACGCGCGCTCGCCAAACAATGCGGTCTGACGCCCTCGCAATTGATCATGATGCAGATCATCCGCAACTGGAACGGCGCCAGCCCCGGCTATCTCGCCAAGGAGATATCGCTTACCCAGGCGACGATTACGGCGTTAATCGACAAGCTAGAAGAACGAGGCCTCGCCTATCGCGAACGAGATGAAGACGACAAACGGCGCATATTCGTCAAGCTGACTGAAGATGGCCTCAGAATTCTCGACGAGGCGCCGGACAGCCTGCAGCAGCGCTTCGAAGCCGGCTTTTCAAAACTTGAGGACTGGGAGCAATCGATGGTCGTCGCAGCGCTTGAGCGCATTGTCGCCTTGCTTGAAGCAAAGGGAATCGATGCAGCCCCCGTGCTCGATGTCGGCGCGATTGGAACCTTGACGGATTAGGGCGACCGATTAGAGAACCGACGCTCTTCCCGGCTATGGCGACCCCGGCAGGATTCGAACCTGCGACCGTCCGCTTAGAAGGCGGGTGCTCTATCCAGCTGAGCTACGGGGTCTGAAGCGTTTGGCGCGGGTGCCAGAGGATCAAAACCGATCCATTGCGCTCGATCAATGCGTCCAGGGCTTTCTGCGGTGGAAAGCGAAATTGTCAGAATAGGCCTTGATGACCGGGTCGGCGCTGTGCGGCTCAACGATCCGGTAGGGAATGTTGCGGCTTTCGGCGTATTTGGAGGCGGCCTCCAGCGTATCGAAAGTAAGGCGCACCTGCCCAGCCCGTGTGTCCTCGCCGCTCGTCCAGCCCATAAGCGGATCGATGCGCTGCGCAGCCTCGGCCTCAAACTCAAGCACCCAGCGAGCTGATTTCGCCCTGCCTGACTGCATCGCCGTTTTGGCTGGTTTGAAAATACGCGCGAACATTCAAAACGCCCTTCTCAATACGCCGGCCCAAGTTACCGGCAAAGTTACCGGCCAAAATCGCCGGATGGTCGGAGCGGCAGGATTCGAACCTGCGGCCCTCTGGTCCCAAACCAGATGCGCTACCAGACTGCGCCACGCTCCGTTTGCCGGCCGGCCCAGCTTTTGGCGAATGCCGGGCGTGCTGTAAAGGCCGGAATGGCGCGTCAGTTTTTCTTGAATATTTGCGGGAAGGAGACACGGTCTCCTTCTCTGACGTCAAGCTCGGCGAGGCGGCCGCCCCTCACTTCCAGCACCGCCAGCACCTCTTCACCGGACGAGACGGGCCGCAGCGAGCGCGGGATGGTCTTGTCGGCGATGCGGGCGATCGTCCCGTCGGCGCGGATGAAGGCCATATCAAGCGGGATCAGCGTGTTTTTCATCCACATGGAGACGGTCTGCGGCGTCTCGAAATCGAAGATCATGCCGGCGTCGTCTGCGAGTTCGCGGCGGAACATTAGGCCTGTTCGCCTGGTCGCATCATCATTGGCGAGTTCCACCGTAAAGGCGTGCGCGCCATTTTCAGAATGAATGACGAGTTTTTCCCTCGGTAGCGCCTCATAGGCTGGCGCGCTTTTCGAGCAAGACGCCGCCGACGCGAATGTCGCAACAAGGAAGGCGGCGAGAATTCTGACAAGGATGGACGGCAAGGCAATAACTCCGCCTACAGAACAAATAGTCCCTAGTTTTCAGGGTCGGGCCGGACCTCGATCGCCAGCAATCCCTTAGAGCCGGCGGCGAATGACACTTGCAATCGCTGGCCCTGAATAACTTCGCCGAGACCGCATTTGCGCAATGTTTCCATATGAAGGAAAATATCTTCCGTGCCGTCGCCGCGCGTCAGGAAGCCATATCCTTTTGCGCGATTGAACCATTTAACGCTGGCGCGCGTGAAATCGCCTGCCGGCGTCTGGCTTATAACCGGCGCAGCCGGCGTCAATGGCGTTGCGGTTGAATCGTCGATGGCGATGATCTTCAGCGCCTGCAAACCTTTCGATCGCCGCACGACTTCGCATTCGACGGTTGCGCCTTCACGTGCAGTCGATCTTCCCGCTTCGCGCAAACATGTCGAATGAAGAAGTATGTCCCCGCCGCCGTCATCGGGGATCAGAAAACCATAGCCCTTTGTCGGGTCGAACCATTTCACAACGCCTTTTGTCGTGAAAATTTCTTCCCCGTCTTCGCTGGCCGCCCCCGCAACCTCGCCGGTCGTCTCCGCCATCTGTTCCGTCCCGCTCCTCGCAGGGCGCCATACGGTGCGCCGCTGCTTATAATTCAAGCCCTCGCCCAAGCCTGGCCAAGGCCTGCGTCGCCTTGGTGCAACGGTCTCCCTTATGCGTTGCGCCGCCCCGATTTCTCAATGGCGCTCATCCGCCGACTGACAGAATGCACCAAAAATGCGCTCTGGTCTCGGTTTTTTTCCCTGATGGGTTGCAATTAATCGCGCTGCGACCGTCAAACGGAGCCGGCGGCCTGATAATCCGAGAGAAATTTCGAGATCAAAAGGAGAAAGACCTCGAAATCGGAACTGACATTTTCGAGCGTCACGCCGCCGTTTGAGTTGCGGTCCATTTGCAGCGCAACATCGCCGTCCTTGTCGATATAGGCGCGGCCGAACTTCACTTCGCTGTTAAATTTCGACAGGAAGCGCGCGCCGCCATCGCCAAGCTGAACTTCATTCAAATATGTGATGTAGGAAACATCGGCGTCAGGCCCCGCCAGCGCAACGATCACCTTGTGTTCCCCGACCAGCACTTCGAGCATATTGGGCAGGAAGTCCTGTACGTCATAGCCCTTTGCGGTCAGCGATTGCGCAATCTGTGACTTTGTAACTGCAGCATGCGCGCCGCTCATTGGTGCAACCGACAAAAATGCGGCCGCCGTTATCGCTATTACTCTACCGTAGATCCTCGACACGAAACCCCTCCGAACGCCCCTATTCCCAGACCGTTAACTACATCGGAAATCGACCGGAAAATCAATTCCGGCGTGCGTTGCTGTGACCTGGCAATTTCAAGGAAATACGCACCGCTGGCAGGCCCTAGGGGAGTCGAACCCCTCTTTTCAGGTTGAAAACCTGACGTCCTAACCGATAGACGAAGGGCCCGCGGCGCGTTTGCGAGGGCGCTGTATAGGCGAGAGGCAACGAGCGGCGCAAGCCCCTTTAAGGGCCTTTTCACCGCTTCATTCGCCGCTGTCGACGGCCTCTGCAACGTCGGCGATCTGGAACTGGCCGGAGCCGTCATTACGCCAGTCATCAGCCTTGATTTTACCGGCGATGTGGAGCCGGCCGCCGGAGAGGAGAAGCTCGCCCAAACGCTCGCCAAGCGCGCGGAAAGCAATCGCGCGGACCGCTTCGCCATCCGGTGTGACAAGCCGACAGGACAAATGCCCCTCGCCGACTTCGCGCGCCGCCTCGACCCGCATGTCGGCTAGGACAAATATCGGCTCTGGATTGCCGGGCCCGAAGGGCCCTGCACGCGCTATCGCCTCGGCTGTCGCAGCGGTGACGGCGCTGGGGTTCATAACAGAGTCGATGTCGCGGCGGCGTTCGGCAAGCGCACGGTCGACATCAGATTTCAAAGTTATGTTGAGAAACGCGGAAAAACCCTCAATCGCATCCGCAGCGATCGTCAAACCCGCCGCCATGGCGTGGCCGCCGCCCGCGATAAGTAAACCTTCCTGGCGCGCTGCGCGCACGGCGCCGCCGAGATCAACGCCAGACAATGATCGCCCCGAGCCTTTGCCGACGCCCTTATCAAGGCCGATTATCACCGCGGGCCTGTCATAACGATCCTTGATGCGCCCGGCGACGATGCCGACTACACCCGGATGCCAGCCCTCACCGGCAGCAACAATCGCTGAATTCCTGTTGAGCCCGCGCTTTTCGATTTGTGCGATCGCCTGTGCCTCGACATCGCGCTCGATCGCTTGACGCTCTGCATTCATAAGATGGAGTTTTTCTGTGAGTGCTGCACGGCGCGAAACATCGTTCGTCGTCAGCAACTCAAAGGCTATGCGCGCATGACCGACGCGTCCGGCCGCATTGATGCGCGGCCCAAGCCGGAAACCGAGATCGTATGCGCTTGCCGCGCCTTTCATTCCGGCGCGTTTTCCAAGCGTGGCGAGGCCTTCATTGCCATTTGAGGACAGGACTTTCAGCCCCTGAGCGGTGATAGTCCGGGCAAGACCGGTCATCGGCATCACGTCGCAAACAAGCCCCAGCGCGACGAGATCGAGAAATTGGAGGAGATCCGGCTCCTTGCGCGTCTTGAACCAGCCGCGCGAGCGCAATTCGCGGTTGAGCGCGACGATGGTCATGAAAGCGACCCCTGTCGCCGAGAGATCGACAAGACCCGATTGGTCATCTTGCCGGTGTGGATTGACGGTGGCGGCGGCGCCTTCGGGCGGCGGGCCGTCCATCTGGTGGTGGTCGAGAACGACGATATCAACGCCTTCGCTCGCGGCGGCGTTAATCGCCTCATGCGCCGCCGCGCCGCAATCAACAGTGATGATGGTTGCGGCGCCCTTTTGCTTCAGTGTTCTAAAAGCTTCAATTGTCGGGCCATAACCTTCGAGAATACGGTCAGGCAAATACACCTCAAGCGGCGCGTCTAACGCTGCGAAATATCCATACAAGATCGCCGCTGCTGATGTTCCGTCTACATCATAATCGCCGAATACGCCGCATTTGGCGCCGCTTACGATCGCGTCAGCAAGGCGGCGTGCAGCCCGGTCCATATCCGCAAGCGTTGACGGGTCCGGCAATTCATCGCGCAAGGAAGGATTGAGATAGCGTGCGGCGTCGCCGGCTTTGACGCTACGCGCCGCCAAGAGCCGGGCGAGGACAGACGGCCCGCCGATCGCCGCATCGATCGCGGCGGCGTTAGCCTCGTCAAAGGGCTTCAGTGTCCAGCGGCGTCCCGAGGCCGGCATCTTCATCGCGGGCAGCGCCAGGCGGATGAATCCGCCATTGCTTTCGCCAATCTCCCGTATCGCCGTTTTGCCTGTCACGCCATTAACCTTTCCACCCCTTCTTACTGATTCGCGCGCGTTACTGGGCTGCGGTCTTTCAACAGGGTCTGGCAAAATGGCCTGGCGGTCGCGGCATATGAACTCAAGGAAGCGCGATTTCCCCGCAAATCCGGCTAAGGGCTCGCTTCCCGCAGCAGCGGCGTTATTCTTGCTCCAAGTCAATTTACTGAAATGACAAAGCGTTAAGGCGTTTATCCTACGCAAAAGCAGCTTTGAACGGACGGCGGGGCGACAATTTTTCGTGGCGTATGGGGCTGAAAACACCGCGATAGGGGGACGCATCGCCATCGCCGGCGCAGCGTGCATTCTCCTTGGCGCGGCAGCCGTTTACGGGCCGCTCGGTCTTCCCCGGATCGAGAAAAACGTACTCGCCGAAGCCAATGCACGTCTTGAAGGCGTAGGCGCTGACTGGGCAAAATTGGCGGTAAGGGGCCGCACCGTCACAATCTCCGGCGTCGCGCCGGACAAGACCGCGCTCGCCGCTGCAACGCTGAGGCTGGCGGAAGGCGGTGGCGCGATCATGCGCCTTAATGTGGTTGCAACAGTCGAGCCCGAGGAAAAACCGATCGTTACTGAATTCCCGTCTTTAGCGCCTCAGCTCGACGCTATGGCCTCGTCGCCGCCGGTTCCGGCTGCGCCGGCAAGTGAACAAACCGAACCGCAAACACCCTCGCTGACCCCGACCGAACTTGCGAGAAATTGCCAGACCGAAATCGATCATGTCGTTTCGGACCGCCTCGTCACCTTCGCCCGCGACAGCACATCAATCAACGCAAGCGCCTCCTCAACACTTGATGAAATCGCCGGCAAACTTCGCGAATGCGGCGCGGTGAGTGTAATCCTCGAAGGTCATACGGATGCTTTCGGTTCGCCCGCCGTCAATCAACGCATCAGTGAATTACGGGCGCGCGCCGCGGCTGATTATCTCGAACATCAAGACATCGGCACAGTAATATTGCGCGCTGCTGGAGCCGGCGAAACAGCGCCGCTCTCTGTTATTCAAACAGGCGCTGACGCCCGCCTCAATCGCCGGGTCGATTTTATCGTGGACGCATTGCCCGCCAATTCCGACATTGCTGCGCAGCATGGAGAAACCGAATGACGTGGCTGATTGTTGAAATGTGGGCGCTGTTGCTTGCCGCATTTCTGGTCGGCGGCGGATTTGGATTCTGGGTCGCCGCAGGGCGTTCGACCCGCCGCGACATTGACGTCGCCGCCACGAACGCAACAGCGCCTTCAGTGCTGCTCGATCGGCCCGATGGCCAAAAAGACGACCTCACCCAGATTATCGGCGTCGACGGCGATACGGAAAAGCGCCTTAACGCGCTTGGCGTTTTCCATTTCAGCCAGATCGCCAGCTGGGACGAAGCTTCGCAGCGCTGGATCGAAATACGTCTCAATGAGCCCGGCCGCGTCATTCGCGAGCAATGGACAGAACAGGCGATAAGCCTCGGCTAAGAATGGAATTCGAAGGGTTTTGACTCTCGCCGCGCCGGGGCCTACTCCCGCGCGCATAAAGGAGAACCCTCGCATGATTCCCCGCTATACGCGCGCTGAAATGGCCGCCATATGGTCGCCCGAAACCCGCTACCGGATCTGGTTCGAGATTGAGGCGCACGCCGCCGACCGGCTTGCTGAACTTGGCGTCATTCCGAAAGAGGCGGCGAAAACAATCTGGGAGAAAGCGAAGGACGCGACCTTCAACGCAGACCGCATCGACGAAATCGAACGTGAAGTGAAACACGACGTCATCGCGTTTCTGACGCATCTTGCCGAAATTGTCGGGCCGGAGGCGCGGTTCGTGCATCAGGGCATGACATCTTCGGATGTGCTCGACACATGCCTCTCCGTACAGCTGATGCGCGCCGCCGATATTCTGGATAAGGATCTCGACCGCGTGCTTGCCGCGCTTAAGAAGCGGGCCCTTGAACACAAGATGACGGTGACAGTCGGGCGCAGCCACGGCATTCACGCCGAACCGACAACTTTCGGATTAAAGCTTGCAGGCTTCTACGCAGAGTTCGAACGCGCAAGAAAACGGCTGACGGCGGCGCGCGAAGAAATCGCCGTTTGCGCAATTTCAGGCGCCGTCGGCACATTCGCCAATGTCGATCCTACAGTTGAAGCGCATGTCGCCGACAAAATGGGGCTAACTATCGAACTGGTCTCGACCCAGGTCATCCCGCGTGACAGGCACGCCGCCTATTTCGCCATGCTTGGCGTGATAGCCTCTTCAGTGGAGCGGCTGGCGACAGAAATTCGACATCTTCAGCGTACGGAAGTATTGGAAGCGGAAGAGTATTTCTCGCCGGGGCAGAAGGGCTCCTCGGCGATGCCGCACAAACGAAACCCTATTCTGACCGAGAACCTGACCGGCCTTGCGCGCCTCGTCCGCATGAGCGTCATTCCGGCGATGGAGAATGTGGCTCTATGGCATGAGCGGGACATTTCGCATTCTTCGGTCGAGCGTGGCATTGGGCCGGACGCGACTGTTCATCTCGATTTCGCGCTTAACAGACTCGCAGGCGTGATTGAAAATCTTGTTATTTACCCCGAACGCATGGCCGCCAATCTTAATAAGCTTGGGGGCCTCGTCCACTCACAGCGCGTCTTGCTGGCGCTGACGCAGGCCGGCGCCTCGCGCGAAGACGCCTATCGCCTCGTTCAACGAAACGCCATGCCCGCCTGGCGCGGCGAAGGCGCTTTCCTCGACAATCTCAAAAGCGATGCCGACGTCACTGCGAAACTTACCGACACCGATCTCGACGCCTTATTCGACGACGCCTATCACACCAAGCATGTCGATACGGTGTTTGCGCGCGTCTTCGGCTGATCGCGTCCACGAAAAACCGCCCGGCGGAGGCCTGCCGGGCGGAGTTAACGCCATTCGGAGGGGCGAATGGCGGTCAAGCCGTCAAATGCTGACCGTCGCAATTGTGCGTTTTGAAAAGCGCGGCCGGACTTTCTTCATGCGCCAGGCGACGCCGATAAATCCGAGCAACATCATTGCCCAGACCGCCGGCTCAGGCGCATTTGAAACACCTGAGATTCCATCGAGAAACGCGCCCGTTGCATTGAACGAGCCGGCATTTCGAATTTTCAACAGCGAACAGCCCGTCGCCGAAACGCTCGAACAAAGCGCCGTCAGATCTGCCGAAAGCGTTCCGCCGGCGCCGGCATCGACAAGAACGAACTCACCCGAAAATGTCGCAACGCCGGAAATTACCTCGCCGACGGAGACGGCGAGAATGTTGAAAGCTGGGGAACCTGCCAGCGGCAGAAGCGAAGCGGCAAGCGACCCGCCCGTGAGGGGCTGCGAATATTGGAGCACGAGATTGCCGCCCGTTCCAATGATGGCGGCGGCGCCGTCTGGCGCAAAAAGCGCTCCCGTTGCGTTGGCGACGTTATTCTGGCTGAAAACAGACGACGCAAATACGGTCGTTGCGGCGCTCGCCGGGGCGAGCATGATCGCCGCAGCCAAAACTGCAATAAGACTACGGACTGCCATTTTCATGGCGAACTCTCCTCGGACGCGGCATCGGCCACGCCCCCCTCTTTCGCATGTAGGAAAATAATTAGGCCGGCTTAATCGGGCCTTGCCGAAGTATCAGCAATTTGAACGATCAGGCGTATGCCGACGAAGTTTTAATGTTCAATTGGCGGCGTCTTTTCAGTTGCGCCGCAACACCAAAAAAGCCGAGCAACATTAAAGCCCATGCGGCTGGTTCCGGCGCAGCCGCGACGCCTGAAACGCCGTCGAGGAGAAAGGCGCCGCCGCCAAAACCGCCGGCGTTTCGAACGCGTAAAAGTGAGCAGCCTGTTGCAGATACGCCAGAACAGGCGCCTGACAGATCCAGAGAATACAGCCCGCCTGCGCCAGCCGTGAATGAGGTCTCGGCCGAGAATGTGGCGACCCCGCTGACGATTTCGCCAATTGAGACAAAAATCTGCGGCGCGCCCGTTCCGGCAAGCGCCGAAAACTGCAGTCCTGCTCCGCTCAATGGCGCTGCAAAACTGTACACAGCCTCTCCGGCGAATCCGAAATTCAATCCGAAGAAAGAAAAGCCGCCGCCAATACCGGCGGCAGAACCGTTAGGCGCGCCAAGTCCGTTCGGTAAATTTGTAGTCGTTCCGGTTTGCGAATAAACGCCTGTTGCGAAGACACTTGTCGCGGCCGCCGCGGGTGCCGCAAACAAACTCAACACAACAAATATAATCGCAATCAGCCGCACGATACCGGTCGCTCTTTTTATCAATCAATCATATGGGGACGTTAAAACTTTCAGAAAGTTTTTGGTAAACAGAGGCCATTTTACGCTGTCGCTTCAACCTTGACGCAACGCCCAGGAAACCAAGCAGCATCATCGCCCACACGGCGGGTTCGGGCGCAGCAGCGACGCCGGATACGCCGTCGAGATTGAATGAGCTTCCCCCCGGATCATTCACCCGGAAACGGATCAGCGAACAACCAGTCGAAGAAATTGTCGCGCAAGCTGCGCTCAAATCGACCAGGAAATTTGGTCCGACTGCGTTAGGCAAGGTAATTGTGGTTGCTGAGAATACGGCCGTGCCGCTGATAATCTCACCGACGGAAACAACCACCGGCACATTGGATGCGGATTTAAGACCTGTAATTGCCGTATTGAGGCCGCTGAAAGCATTCGAAAACTGTAGGGTCAGCGTGCTGCCGCCGCCGGCGCGCGTGATTGTCGAAGTAAGCCCGTTGGCGGGGCCGACAGCGTTAGCTGCATTAACGACGTTTCCAGTCGTTCCGTAGACGCTAGCCGGAAAAATAGTCGTTGCGGCCATAGCCGATGAAGCCATGACCCCCGACATTGCGAGGATTAATACGAAAATGCGCACCAAGCCACCTACCCCAATAGAAATCGATCATCGCGCCGGGCGCGTTAAGATTTTTGAAAAATACTCGGTAAACGGATTTGCGAATCCATATCTTGAATACTTTAGGATTATTCTGTTTCCGCTTGTTTTTTGCTGCGAAAAACTTCGGAGTCGTCTTGAGACTCAATAAATATTGGTTAATATTGACGCAGGCGAGCGGGGGCGTCTTTCGCTCAATATTTCGCGACGAGGGGCTTTGACTCCCTGACAAGCGCGTGATGGCTCTGGTCGGCGTTTTTCGGCGCGGCGTATAGTAAATCGCGTAATTTAAGGATCTAACGCATGTCCAAAGCCTTGCTCGCTTCTTTCGCTATCGCCGTCCTCGCTTCCGTCGCGTTCCTGTCATCAAAAGAACCTGCAAATGCAGCTGAACCGCTGCCGGCTGAGGCGCCGGACGGCCTCGCAACTGCGGTTTTCGCCGGCGGCTGCTTCTGGTGCGTTGAGTCCGATTTTGAAAAGCTCGACGGCGTTAAGGAAGCTATCTCAGGATATACGGGCGGGCTGCTTGAGAGCCCGACCTATCAACGTCATGACGGCCATGTCGAGGCCGTCGAGGTGATATACGATCCGA
>JAWKVJ010000037.1:0-30990 GCA_041398085.1 Parvularculaceae bacterium | reverse complement strand
GAGTTTTCGCCTGTGCAACTGGCTGCCCGCCAGCAGGCATATGATGAAACGAGCGTTTCCGCGATTTCCAGCGCGTTTGTCCGTATTGTGCGGCGGCCTCGATCGGGCGCGAGAGAACGGCGTTCGCCAATAAACTGGAATTCGTCATCGCTCCCTCCTTTCCTTCGGGGCCTCAATGCGTCGCCGCGAGACGATCTCGCGACAATGAGCATTCTAAAGCCTCTTCAAGGGAGGGGGATAAGTTTTTTATTATGTATACGGATCAATGGACTATATGGTTAAACTCAACCTATTGGGTTTGAGTGCAACCCGGAAATTTTTGAACCCTCATTTGGTGGCCTCGCCCATGCCTCGACTGTCCTCCCGGAAATGGCGCAGCCATTATCCGGGATCCATCTTTTTCACAGGCTGCAATTTATGGATTCCGGGTTCGCGGCTTCGCCGCGCCCCGGAATGACAGAAGAGGAATCGTTAAACCTGCTTCTCCCACTTACCTTGCGGCGACTGCTTCCAATAGGTCGCGTCATGGCCTTCGGCCTTCACGTCCTTCCAGAAGGCGCGCGCGGCGGCGACCGCCTCATCATCGCCGCCATCGAAAATCGTCACGCAGCGCGTGAAGGCTAAAAGCGATGACGCATCGGCGCGGGCATTATCGACAAGGAAAAGAAGATCGGCGCCATTCGGAATTTCATCCGTTTCGGTGATGAAAACCGGCTCGCCCGCCGCGCCTTCCTTTTCCGCTGAATGCGGCAGGAAGCTTTCTTCCGAATAAGTCCACAAATGTTCGTCGAGCCGCGCGACAGCATCGCCCGCGCCGCAGCGGATGACCGCTTTCCAGCCGCGCTCCAGCGTCTTTTCAAGAAGACCGGGGAGCACGCCTTCAAGGCTTGCGCGTTCCAAATGATAAAAGAGGACTTCGGTCATTTCGTTTTTTTCATCGCGCCGCCTCGCGCATCGCGTCAGCGAGCTTGCGCTGGCTTTCATCGCCCGATGAAAGCGCGGCGATTGCGCCGTCTCGGTCTGCGGCATTATCTTTCTGGTTCAGCTTCGCCTTCATCTCAATACGCTCGATCTGAAGTTCGAAGGCGGCGATGCCGTTACGCAGCGCGCTCCGCTTTTTCTCCGGCAATTTGTCGATCGTCCATTCGACATCGCGGTCGAGATCGTGCCGGCGGCATTCAAAATGATGCGACAGATCGGTCAGTAGCTGATCGACGTCACCCGGCGCATCGATAATTTGAATGACGCCTTCGACTTCAACGGCCTGATAATCCCATGTCGGCACGCGGGCGCGATCAACATACCAGTTCGGCGAGATATAACCGTCAGCGCCGGCAAAAAGCGCAAGACCGCGCGCGCCTGCAAGAAGCGCGCTGTGCGGATTGGCGCGCGCCAGATGACCGCGCAGAACGCGCCGGTCATTGTCGGCGATTATCGGCAATTGCGACAGTTTCGGCGCGCCATTCGCGACAGTCGCGAGCGTTGCAAAAGCGTGGTCGGCGATCAGGCGGAAGGCCGCGGCGTCATCGTCGATCCGATAATGCGGCGGCCTGTACATGCCCGTCTCTCTGCAATCCTATTCGTAATTCGCGCGGATATATTCATCGAGCAGGCGCACCGCGAAACCGGCGCCGCCTTTCGGACAGGTCGCCTTTTCCTTGGTGTTCCACGCCATGCCGGCGATGTCGAGATGCGCCCAGGACTGGCCCGGCTTCACGAACTTGCCGATGAACGCGGCCGCCGTCGACGAGCCGCCTTCGCGCGGGCCGATATTCTTGATGTCGGCGACTTCCGACTTGATCATGTCGAAATGCGCTTTGGTCAGCGGCATCCGCCAAACCGGATCGCCCGAATTTTTCGCAGCCGCTTCAATCTGCGCGGCGAGCTTGTCGTCCTGGCTGAAAAGACCGGCGAATTCATGCGCAAGCGAAATAATGATCGCGCCGGTCAGCGTCGCCAGATCGATCATCGCTTTCGGCTTGTATTTTTCCTGCGTCCACCACACGGCGTCGCCAAGCACGAGACGGCCTTCCGCATCGGTGTTCAATATCTCAACGGTCTGACCGGACATTGACGTGACGATATCCGACGGGCGCTGCGCGTTTCCGTCAGGCATGTTCTCAACAAGGCCGATGACGCCGACGACATTGGCTTTCGCCTTGCGCCCCGCGAGCGCCGCCATCGCGCCCGTCACCGCGCCGGCGCCGCCCATGTCCCACTTCATGTCTTCCATGCCGGGGCCGGGCTTTAAGGAGATGCCGCCTGAATCGAAACAGACGCCCTTGCCGACAAAGGCGACCGGCGCCTCGCCCTTCTTGCCGCCCATCCATTCCATGGCGACGAGACGCGAATCGCGCGCCGAGCCCTGCCCGACGCCCAAAAGCATGCCCATGCCGAGCTTTTGCATCTGCGCTTCGGTGAGGATCGTGACTTTGAGGCCGAGCGCTTCCAGCTCCTTGCAGCGGGCCGCGAAGCTTTCCGGGAATAAAATGTTCGGCGGCTCGGAGACGAGATCGCGCGTTACGAAAACGCCGTCGGCGATCTTGTCGAGATCTGCATATTTCGTTTTTGCATCCGCCGCCGGCGTCTGCACGATGAGTTTCGTCAATTGCGGTTTGGCGTCTTTTTCGCCGCGTTCTGTATTTGTCGAAACGATAGGATTTTAAGACGGGCTGAGCTCCCGCGCGCCGGTGACGTCGCCCGCCGTCAATTTTCCGGCGGTGAACCCGTCAGCGGCGATCACCGCCGTCTTGTCTTTCGTTTTAAGAACAATACCAGCGCCCGCGCCGCCAACCGCTTCAGCATCAAGCAGCGTGAAATCGCTACGCTTGCCCGCGCCGACAACGACGATGCGCGACGCGTCCGACCCTTCAAGACCGACCAGCGTCGCGGTCTTTCCCTTGGCGCCTTTAAAGCCGTCATTCTCCAGCGTTTTCAAAAGCGCGCCGTCTGTCGCCTTGTCGAGCGCCTTCATCGCCTTTGTCGGTTCGCCGTCTTCAAAGACGGGGACAATGATCGCGGCGCCGGCGGGCGCAGCCGCCTTGGAGAATGAAACCTTCATGGTCGTCCTTTCGTGGTCGTCTATCGGTCGCAGCCGTTCAGCCCTCGATCCGCCGAGCGCCGTCCATGAGACGCGCGGACTTGAGGAAAATCGCCCGCTGTCCTAGGCCTTCAGCGGCGGTTCGGCAACATGGCGCCCGATCGCGCCGGCGCTATCGACGCCCTTCGAAAATCCCTCTAGGTTCTCTTTGCGGGGCGACGAGGAAGCAGCTGCGAGAATCGGGAACGCGGGCTTGCGGAGCCTTTATCAATACATATTGCGCCAGATGTGGGCGCCTTTTGTCTTCGCGACGCTTGTCGTCACGACGATCGTGTGGCTGACGCAAAGCCTTAATCGCGTCGATCTTCTTGTCGAACACGGCCAGACGCTCGCTATGTTTGGCGGGCTGACGCTGCTCATTGTCCCTTCGCTTCTCGCTGTTGTGATACCCTTCGCGCTTCTTGGCGCAGCGCTTTACGCGCTGCATAGGCTGCATTCGGACAGCGAGATCGCGGTCATGTTTGCGGCGGGCGTCGGACGCTTCCAGCTCGCCTGGCCGATCCTTCTCGTCACGACGCTCGGCGCGCTTGCGACATTTTATATTAATGTCGATCTGATGCCGCGCAGCTATCGCCTGCTCAAGCAGAAGGTCGCCGAGATAAAAGCCGATTTCGCCTCGTCGGTGCTGCGCGACGGCGAATTCTCAACGATCGCAGACGGCTTTACGATTTATGTCGAAAAAGCCGAGCCGCATGGCCGTTTCACCGGGCTTTTGATTCACGATTACCGGAACGGGGACAAGGCCGAGACCTATATGGCCCAGCGCGCGCTCATCCGCGACACCGGCATCGGCCCCATTCTTTATCTCTCAAACGGCAATGTGCAGAGCGTCAATGAGAAGACCGGCGCCGTCGACATCGTCAATTTCAAACGCACCGCCGTCAATCTCGGTCAATTCAGACGCCCGGGCGGCGAATTCCAGCTTGAGCTGACAGAGCGCTATGTCGGCGAACTTTTGCACCCCGATCTGACACGCTCCTATGACCGCCAGCATGCGGGCGAATTGATCGCCGAAGGGCACAACCGGTTCGCCTCGCCTTTCTACGCCTACGCCTATGTGCTTTTCGCGCTCGTTGCGCTTATTTCCGGCGCCTATAACCGGCGCGGCTACGCCGTCAGGATCGCGCTCGCCTGCATGGCGGCGGGCGTTTTGCGCGTCACCGGTTTCGTCGCGCAGAAATTCGCCGCCGACCATCATCAATACTGGATTGTTTACGCGCCGGTCGCGATCGCGATTGTGGTGTCGGTGCTAGTGCTGCTCGGCGCCTTTTCGCACCTCGCCCCGCGCTTTTCGAAAGGCGGCGCCTGATGCCCCCGGCCACGCTTTTCACTTATCTCGCGCGGCGGATGATCTATGCGCTGATCGGCCTTGCCGCCGCTCTCGCGGGAATCGTTTTTCTCGCCGATTTCATCGAGAATCTGCGCTTCGTCGGCAAGGTCGGCGCCGGTTTCGCATTCGCGCTTGAGATCACCCTCCTGCGCCTGCCGAGCATCGCCCAAAGCCTTTTGCCGTTTATTTTCCTGTTCGGCGCAATCTGGATGTTCACCCAGCTTAACCGCCGCTCGGAGATTGCAGTCATGCGTTCGGCCGGTCTTTCGGCATGGCGGCTCATTGCGCCCTCGGCCTTCATCGCCGGCCTGTTCGGTTTCGCCGTCATCACGCTTCTCGATCCGATCTCGGCGCGGATGATGGCCTATGGCGACAAATTGAAACTGCAATCGCGCGGTCAGAATTCTTCAAGCCTTGTCAGGGTTTTCGGCGACGGCATCTGGCTCCGCCAACGCGACAGCGACGAAACGCTGGTGATCAATGCGGCGAGTTTTGATGAAACGCGCGGAATTCTGAAAGGCGTAACAATCTGGCGCCTTGGCGCCGATGCTGAATTTAACGAACGTATCGACGCCCCAGAGGCTTCCTTTTCCGGCCGCACGATCGAGTTGAAAGACGCATTGATGAAATCGGCGACGGGCGCAATTTCGCAGCGAACCCCGAAATATTCGGTGCCGACAAGCCTGACGCTCGCTGACCTCCGGGAGAACACGCCCGCGCCGGAAACAATGTCGGTGTGGGACTTGCCGCACTTCATTCTTCTGGCCGAGGCCGCCGGACTTCCGACCGTCCGCTACAATATTCGCTTTCACGATCTGTGCGCGACGCCGCTGAAACTCACAGCCATGGTGCTGATCGCCGCCCTGTTCTCGCTCGGGCCGATGCGTTCGGGCGGAGGCTCGCGCCTCCTCTTTCTCGCCGTTGCAGCAGGCTTTGCTCTTTATATCTTCGCCGAGGTCTCGAATGCGCTCGGCGAATCCGGGATTGCGCCGCCAATCCTCGCCGCCTGGACGCCGGCCCTCGTCGCGACGATTTTTGCTGTCACCATGATGATGCGATTTGAAGAAGCCTGAAAAAAGGGCTTCTCGCCGCAGCATCAATTGGCGCAGGACCCGTGGACCTTGCCGGTCGGCTCAGCTAACGATTCCATGTGAAGGAGAGCCGGGCCCGTCGGCCGCCGGAGGTTTGTTGCACTCGTCCCGTTTGATCGCGCGTCTTCTGGCGACGTCTGCGCTTGCAGGCGCGTGGATCTTTCCCGCGGCGCTGCATGCGGCTGAGCTGACCGTCGGCGAAAAGGGCAAGGGCGACGCGGCGACAGACAAGGCCGGCGAAACGGTATTGTTCGAGGCCGACCACGTCACCCGCGAGGATGACGACAGCCCGATCGTCGCCGAAGGCAATGTCCGCGCCTATTTCGGCGAACGCTATCTGCGCGCCGACAAGCTTACCTACAACCCGGCGACAAATATCGTCATCGCCGAAGGCGAAGTCTCGATCACTGACGAGCACCTCCAGACCATTTTCGCCGGCAGGGTCGAGATTACCGGCGATCTTCGCGACGGCATCGTTGAGAATTTCAGCGCTCTCCTGGAAGACAATGCGCGCCTCGCCGGCGCAGCCGCCTATCGCGAACAAGGCGCCAGAACCAAACTTCGCGACGCGGTCTACACCGCCTGCAATGTCTGCAAGGCGAATGGCGAGGCCAAGACCCCGACATGGCGCATCCGCGCCTTACGCGTCACGCGCGATGAAGAGCGAAAAGTCGTTCGCTTCTATCACGCTTTCCTTGAGCTCAAAGGCATCCCGATCCTCTACACGCCTTTCGCGCAGGCGCCCGACCCTTCCGTCGAACGCCAGTCGGGATTCTTGACGCCGCAGATCGGCGCTTCATCGCGCCTCGGCTTCAACCTGGAGCTTCCTTATTATCTCGCGATCTCGAACCATCAGGACGCGACTTTCTCGCCGAAATACACCTCAACGGACGGCGTCCTCTGGCAGGGCGAATATCGCCGCCGCGACGATCACGCCTATCAGGTCTTTCAGGGCGGCTTCATCAATCCGAGCTCGACCGCGTCGAACCCGGGCGTTCCGGGCGTCAGGTGGCACGTCTTTGCGTCCGGATATCGCGATTTCGGGTCGCGCTGGCGGGCCGGTTATGATGTCGAGCGCGTTTCCGACGACACCTATTTGCGCCGCTATGACGTGCAGCGCACTGGCGATCTCAGAAAAGAACTCGATACATCGCAAACAAACAGGCTGCGCACAAACACGTTCTTGCGTTGGACGGCGCCGAACAGCGACTTCACGGCCAACTCTTATCTGTTCCAGAACTTAAGAACGATTACCGTCTGCGATCTCGCTGACGGGCAACGCATCGACGTGCCCTTCACGACCTGCAATTCGCTTATCCCGCAAGATCCCGCCGTCACCGTCGGGCCCGATATTGCGAAACTCACGCCCTATGTCCTCCCGACGCTTAATTTCAATCATTATTTCGAACCGCCGGAAATCGGCGGCCAGGCGACGATCAATGTGAATTTCGCCTCGCTGCAACGCACCGGCGGCACGGATACGAAAAGGCTGACGGCAAGCGCTTATTGGGAGCGCGAATTTTTTACGAGCGGCGGGCATCGCTTCAAGACCTTCGCTGAATTGCGCGGCGACGCTTTCCGTTATTCAGACCTCAATGAGGGCACCGAAAACCGTCAGGGCATCGCACAAGACAACAGTCTCGACGCGCGTTTTGCGCCAAGCGTTGGCGCGGAGTGGTCCTACCCGCTAACGCGGCGCGCTGCTGGCGCGCGCCTCTTCATTGAACCGCGCGTGCAACTTGTCGCGAGCCCTTCCCAGCGCAATCAGACCTCGATCATCAACGAAGACTCCCAGAGCGTTGAATTCGATTATGCGGGTCTTTTTCTCTACAACAAGGCGACGGGATACGACGCGTTCGAAGACGGTCAGCGGATGAATGTCGGCGTCGCCGCCTCCGCGGATTTCGATTTCGGTCTGAAGATCGACGGTGAAATCGGCGAACAATTCCGTCTTCAATCGACAAGCGCATTCGACCCGACATCGGGCCTTGGCGACACGCGCTCTGACTATGTCGGATCGCTTAATATCCGCTATCGCAATGTGATCGGCATTGAAAACCGTTTTCGTTTGACGACAAATGGTCTTTCCCTAGCGCGCGCGGAATCGCTCGCCTATTTCAATTTCTGGCGGCTTCGCACGAACCTTTCCTATGTTCGTCTGCGCGATAATATCGAACTGGCGGGCGTTTCAGAGCGCGAGGAGTTAAACGCGCGCGCCACGTTTAAAATTACCGACCACTGGAATACCGGTTTTTCATGGCGGCAGGATCTGGTCGCCGACCGGCCGATCCGCCAGAATTTCTCGCTCGGCTATCAGGATGAATGCTCGTCGATTCAGCTGATTTACAGCCGCGACCGCACCCAGGACGTAAACCTGCCGTCGAACAACCGGTTCCTCGTCCGCTTCACCCTGCGTTCGCTCGTGAATTGACCCCTCCAAGGTTTCGGAGCCCTTGGTTGCGTAGACCTCAAATTCGTCTAAGTTCCGCGCAAAATGGGGATTAGCGACCATGCCGCACCCGCCTTGAGGCGGCTGTCGGGCATCGCTTTGGAGCAGTGACGCGTGACGGTTCAAGCCTTGAATTCCCTTGTAAAAACAACAGCTTTCTCTTTGTCTGCCGCGCTAATGGCGGCCATGGCGCTCGCGCCATGCCCGGCCATGGCGCAGCAAGGCGGCGCGCCCGCAGCCTCGGTGGACGGCCGAGACCCCCGCATACCTCAATCCTATACAGGGCCGGAAAGCGCCGTGATTGCGGTCGTCAATGACAAGGTCATTACGACCTACGACGTCCGCCAGCGCATGCGGCTGATGATCCTCAATGCGGGCGGGCGCATCAACCCGCAGCTTTTGCCGCAATTGCAACGTCAGGCCGTCAAGGATCTCGTCGAGGAGCAGTTGAAAATCCAGGAGGCGAAGGAATTTGATCTCAGCGCGACGAAGGAAGAAATCGACGCGCAAATCGCCTCGATCGCGGCGCAGAACGGCCTGACGCCCGATGATATGAAAGCGAAACTGAAAGAAGATGGCGTTTCGCTCGATTCAATGCGCAACCAGATGGCGGCGAGCATTGTCTGGCCGCGGCTTGTTTCCGGGCGTTACGGCAAGCGCGTCCGTGTTGACGATGGTGAAGTCGACACCGTGATGCAACGCCTGCATGACGACGCGACGCACGAACAGTTTCTTCTTTCAGAAATCTGCATTCCGGTTCCCTCGCCCGATCAGCAGCAAGCTTATTATCAAGGCTCGCTCCAACTGATCGAACAATTGCGCAAGGGCGTTCCCTTCGCTGTAATCGCTCAGCAATTTTCTGCGTGCACGACGGCCGCCGCAGGCGGCGATATGGGCTGGACGCGCACCGGCGAACTGCCGCCGGAAATCGCCGAAGCGGTAAAAGTTCTTCCCGTTGGCGCCGTCACCAATCCGATCCCGTCTGAAGGCGCATTCATGATCCTCGCCGTGCGCGACAAACGTGAAGCGGTAAAGCAGGGGGAGAAGAGCTGGACGCTTGCTTACGCCTCCGTCCCATTGTCGGCCGGACGCGCTGCGGCGCGCTCCTCGCTTGAAAAACTCGCCACCGCCGAGGCTTGTCCGGGCGGGCGGGCGCTGCGTCAGGACCTTGGCCCGAATGTCGATGTCGCCCTTGTCGAAAACGCCAAGCTCACCGATATCGACGAGCGTTTCAGAAGCGCCATTGAGGATTTAAAGCGCGGCGATCTTTCCGCACCGGTTGAGGCGGACGGCGCCTTGCATGAAGTTTATATCTGCTCCGTCGATGAAGGCCTTGGCATTCCGCCGCGCAGCGAAATCGAGGACAGGCTCTATTCGCGCCAGCTTGAGCGTATCGCCCAACAATATCTGCGCGACGTCAGACGCAAATCGACAGTCGATGTTCTCATCGATGAATCGCCCAATCAAAACGGGCCTGCGGCTGGCGCTGCGCAACCGCCAAACGGCTAGGCGCGCGCGCAGATGCAGCGCGCCATGATCGCCCCGGGAGCACCCATAGCCTTAACGATGGGCGAGCCGGCGGGCGTCGCGCCGGAAATTACGCTAAAAGCCTATGCTGCGCTGAAGGATCAGGGCGCCTCCTTTTTTGTGATCGGCGACCCTGCGCTTTACGGCGAAGCGGCCGCTCGGATTTCAGCGCCGCATGAAGCGCGAGCCGCTTTCACGCGGGCGCTGCCGGTTTTGCCTCTCGATGAAAAAATAGATGTCGAACCGGGCCGGCCGTCTGCGGCAAACGCAAAGGCTGTCATCGCGTCAATTGAAACAGCTGTCCGGTTCGCGCTCTCCGGCGAGGCCGCTGCTATCGTCACCAACCCCATACAGAAATCAGCGCTGCTTGAGGCGGGTTTCAAATTTCCGGGCCACACCGAGTTTCTTGGCGCATTGACCGCGGGCGCCGCCATGCCCGCCGGGATGCGCACGCGCGGCCCGGTCATGATGATCGCCGGACCGGCGCTTCGAACCGTTCCGGTCACCATCCATCAGTCGGTGCGCGAGGCGGCCGCGAGCCTTTCAACAGCGATGATCGTCAAAACCGCGCTTGTCGTCATCGAGGCGTTGAAAAATGACTTTGGCGTCGCCGCGCCGCGCCTTGCGATCTCAGGGCTCAATCCGCATGCGGGTGAGCAAGGCGCCATGGGCGCTGAAGATCGCGACATTATCGCGCCGGCGATCGCCGAGCTTTGCAGGAATTCGGGCGCTGAAATTACCGGTCCCCACCCCGCCGACACGCTCTTTCATGCGGCGGCGCGCGCCAAATATGACGCCGCGCTCTGCATGTTGCACGATCAGGCGCTTATCCCGGCGAAAACGCTCGCCTTCGATGAGGCGGTGAATGTAACGCTCGGCCTGCCGGTCATCCGCACCTCGCCGGATCACGGCACGGCGCTCGACATTGCCGGGAAGAACCTTGCAAATCCGGCGAGCCTGATCGAAGCGATAAAACTGGCCGCGCGCATGGCCGCCGCGCGCGCAGTCAGATGAGTGACTTGCCGCCGCTCCGCGAGGTGATCGCGCGCCATGAACTCGGCGCCCTTAAGGCGTTCGGCCAGCATTTTCTTCTCGATCTCAATATTACCCGCAAGATTGCAAGCGCCGCGGACGCGAAGGAAGGCGACCTCATACTTGAAATCGGCCCCGGCCCAGGCGGATTGACCCGCGCGTTGCTTGAAACCGGCGCTGAAGTCACCGCAATCGAACGCGACCGGCGGTGCATCGCCGCGCTTGAAGAAGTCGCCGAGGCTTTTGACGGGCGTTTGAAAATCGTTGAAGCCGATGCGCTCAAAACCGATGAACGCGCGCTCGCCGGCGGTCGTCTTGTGAAAATCGTTTCAAATCTCCCCTACAACATTTCAACCGAACTTCTTGTCAAATGGCTCCTCGCCAATCACGAGGAAACGCCGCTCTGGTCTTCGATGACGCTTATGTTCCAGAAGGAAGTTGCAGACAGAATTCTCGCGGCGCCGGGCTCTAAAACCTATGGCCGCCTTTCGGTCATCGCGCAGGCCGCGTCTTTACCGAAGCGCGCTTTCGACTTGCCGGCGCGCGCATTCACGCCGCCGCCAAAAGTTCAATCAAGCGTCGTCGTCTTTGACGCTTTTCGCGCGCGCGTTGAAAATATCGCCAATTTGGAACGCGTCACCGCTGCTGCGTTCGGCCAAAGGCGCAAGATGCTGCGCTCGTCGTTGAGGACGGTATTCGGGGAAGGATTGAGTGACGCGCTCGCGGCGGTCGGCGTCGCCGATACGGCGCGCGCGGAAGAAATAAATGTCAGGCAATTTCTCGATCTTGCCGAAATCGCAAAGGCCAAATGATGATGACGCCACTGTTCATCGCCTTTCTTGCCGCCGCCGCCCTACTGACGATTACGCCAGGGCTCGACACAGCTTTCGTGCTCCGGACAACCGCCGTCGATGGTGCGCGGCGCGGCGCGGCAGGAGCGGCCGGCGTCATACTTGGATGTCTTTCCTGGGCGCTCGCCGTCGCGCTTGGCGTCGGCGCGCTCGTCGCCGCTTCGGCGCTCGCCTATTCAGCGCTCAAATTCGCCGGTGCGGCCTATCTTTGCTGGCTCGGCGTCAAGCTCATCGCAACCAAACGCACATTTACGCCAACCGCGCCAAAAGAATCCTCCAATGCATTTCTGCGCGGCTTCCTGACCAACATCTTGAACCCCAAGGTCGGCGTTTTTTATATTTCCTTCCTGCCGCAATTCACGCCCGCCGACGCCGCCGTCGGACCCTATGTCATGTTCCTGGCGTTTATTCATGCGGCGATGGGCGCCGTCTGGTTCGCCATGCTAATCGCCGCGACGCAGCCCGTGACGCGTGTGTTGCAACGCCCGGCGGTCCTTCAAACGATCGATCGCATCACCGGCGCGATGTTTATCTCCTTCGCGCTGACGCTTGCGTTTGAATCGAGGCGATAATCTCAGGCGGATTCCGCCGTGAACTCGCCCTTTTCGTAACTTTCTGCGAGTTTGAATTTCTGGATTTTTCCCGAACCGGTAAGCGGCCAGGCATCGACCCAGATCCAGAATTTCGGCGTCTTTTGCGGCGACAAACGCTCGCGCACAAAGCTCTTCAATGCCGCCGTGTCGGGTTTCGACGCGCTGGAGCCGCGCATGAAGCAGGCGACTTGCTCGCCATAGATTTCGCAGGGAACGCCGATGACGGCGCACTCGGCGATGGCGTCATGTTCAAGAAGCGCGTTTTCAATCTCCGCAGGGAATAGATTTTCCCCGCCGCGAATAATCATCTCCTTGACCCGGCCCGTAATCTTCAAATAGCCGCGCGCATCCATGCGCCCGAGATCGCCGGTATGCAGCCAGCCCTCCTCGTCAATCGCTTTGGCGGTCGCTTCCGGGTTGTCATTATAGCCGTTCATGACGAGATAGCCGCGACAGCATATTTCGCCCTGCTCGCCGATCGGCACAGGGCTGTTCGTCTGCGGATTGCGGATTGAAACCTCTACATTGGGCAAAGGCTGGCCGATTGTCTCGGTCTTGTCCTCAAGCGTGTCTTCAAAGCGCGTGCAGGTAATGACCGGCGAGGATTCCGTCTGGCCATAGATAATCTGGATCGGCGCGCCGAGCACTCTTTCCGCCTTGCGGCAAAGTTCCGGCGCGACCATTGATCCGCCCGACATGATGCGCTTGATCGACGAGGTGTCGGCGCCGCTTTTTTCCGCCGTATCGATGAGATTGACGATCATCGTCGGCACGCCAAGCAAATAGCGCGGGCGCTCGCGTTCTATAACGCGGATCACCGTCTGAGGGTCGAACATCGGTGCAATAAGCATCGTCGCGCCGACGCCAATGCCGCCAAGAATGAGGATCGCGCAGCCCGTCGTGTGAAACATCGGCATGTAATGAACGAATGAATCGCCGGGGCGAACGCCGCCGCGAGTCATCGTATCAACGCCGTTCTGGATCAGTCCTTCATGATGAAGAACCGCGCCTTTCGGAAAGCCTGTCGTGCCGGAGGTGTATTGAATTTGCACGGGATCGCGCGGCTTCGGCTTGCGCGCATGCGGCTGGTCCTCGCCTTCGAAAAGCGCCGCATGATCGGTGAGGAGGATGCGCCGCTTTATCGCAGGCGCTTCATCGCAAGCCGCGTCGGCGATCGCCTGCATCGGATTGCCGCGAAACTCCGCGACATAATAGATCGCTTCCGAACGCGACTGCTCAAGAACGAATTTAAGCTCGCGTTTCTGATAGGCCGGATTGACGGTGACGAGGATGACGCCGGCAAGCCCGCAAGCGAGCTCTAGCAGCACCCATTCCGGCGAATTATTCGCATAGACGGCGATGCGAGCGCCTTCCGCATGGCGCGAGGCGAGCGCCCGGCCAAGCCTTTCGGCATCGGAGAGTAATTGCGCGTAAGTCCATTCGCGCGCCACCGCCCCGTCAAAGGTCAGTTCGCGCATCGCCATGGCGTCGCCATTTTCCTTGGCGCGCCGCCGCAGCAAATCGCCGATCGTCTGCGAAACAAACGAACCGTCTTCAACGGCCGGAAAGACGCTCTCCGTCAAAGCGACTTTATGCATGCCCTCTCCCTGAAAAGGCTTCCTCCCATCACGAGGATACGCCGCCCCTTGCGTAATCCCGAAGCAGTCGCCCTCGTCCCAGAAGCCAATCTTGCCGCACCGCGTAAGCGCATTCAATCGCCCGTCGCTCCGGCGGGCTGAGATCGGGGTGGGGCGCCTCGAAGATCAGAACGACCCGGTCGCTGGCCGCATTGTTCATCGCCTCATGGAGGAAGCTGTCGTCAAAGGCGACAATCTCGCCTTCGCGCCAGCGATGGACAGCGTCGCCGACATGGATTTCACAATTTTGAGGCGCGATCAGCGGCAAATGCACCGTGACGCGGCTATTGGTGAGCCCGTAATGCGGCGGGATATGCGCGCCAGGTTTCAGCCGCGAGAAGAAGGCCTCGAGCGGCACGCCGTTGATTGAGACGAGATCGACAACCGACAGCGCCTCGACGGTGCGTGAAAATTGGTCAGCGAAAGACGTCCGCTGCGCGTCCTTGAAAAGGTGGATCGCCGACCAGTCCTGCGCGCCGCGAAGCTTGCTCCACTCCGTCCCTTGCATCGTTGCGGGCACATAAGGCGATTGCGAGGTGTTTTTAGCCACCGCGACTTCATATTCCCTGCGAATGTCGCGCCATGCCGCCTCGAGCGCGCCGACCCAGGAGAATTTCTCGTTCGGCTCGACGGGCGAAGCCGGCAGGCCCGGAACGTAAAAAATCGTCGGCTCCTGTTTCGCCGTTCTGAACTCAACATCGCCGTCATGCGTCAATGGCCAGACAGCCTCGCGGATGCGGGGAACGCGTGCGTTTTCATCCTTTTCAAATTTGTCGATCGCGCGCGCATGAAGGCCGGTGAAATGTTTTTTGAACGCCTTGTTCGCATTCGCGGATATCTTTCGCGCTTCTTCCGGCGCGCGCATGTTATTTTCCAGGCGCAGCATATTGCGATCGATGTCATCGCCAATCGACCAGAGCGCGACAGCAACTTCAACGGCGCCGTCATTATAGGCCGCCTCTCCGGCATAAAGCGCCAGCGCGGCGTCGCGCGGACGCTGCAGGAAGCTCTGCACCATGCGCCGGGCATTTGGCGAAGCGCTCATGACCGTGGCGGAAAGATCATTTGCGTTTGCGTGACGACCGCAGCGAGCTTGCCGTCCTCGCGCGTAATATCCGTCTTCCAGACCTGCAAGGTGCGGCCCATATGAACCGGCGTCGTGACGGCGAGCGCCTTTTGTCCGACCGGAACGGGGCGCAGGAAATTCGTCTTACTCTCAACAGTCGACGTCATCATGCCTTCAGGCATATTGATGAAGGCGCCAAGGCCGCCGAGATTGTCGGCGAAGGCCATCATCGCTCCGCCATGCAGCGTCGCCGGTATGGTGCAATGCTCGGGCGTGACCGCCAATTCCGCTTCGATCCTTGTTTTTGTGACAAGCGTAAAGTGAACGCCGATCATCGTCGCGAATGGCGCATTGTTCTCATTAAAAAAGGCGGCGAGATTTTCTTCAGTCATATTCCTGCATTCATATCCAGCGCCTGACGCGGCGCGCATATTCGTCATACTCGTCGCCGAACCGCTCATGAAGATATTTCTCTTCGGAACTGATGATCGCCGACAATCCGGCGAACGATATGACAATCGCGGCGAGGGTCAAAGGCCCGGGCGCGGCGAGCGCTGCGCCAAAGAGAAAAACCATAATGCCCAAATAGATGGGATTGCGTGAAATCCGGTTCAGACCGCCTGTCACCATCTGTTCGACATCACCGTCATCGGAGGGCACGCCGACCCGCCATGACCTCCCCATGCCGCCTTGTGCGATGATAATGAAAATCGAAGCTACAAGAAGAATCGCGAGTGCAAGCAGGCCGGATGGCGAGGCGCTGGCCCCGACCCATCGATCAAGCGCCGGATACGGCGCGCGCGCGAGGAGATAGATATCGAGGATCGCGCCGAGCGCGATCAGCGCGCGCTGGCTTCGGTTTCCTTTCGCGCCAAGCTGCACGACCGGAACGCCCGATCGGCGCAGCATGACGGATCGTCCCGCCATCCAGACCATCAAAATGAGAACGACGCCCGCCACGGCGTAACGCAATTGGCTTTCTTCCATTGTCGGTTCCTCTTCGGCCGACAATAGTAAGAAGGCGGCGGCAAGGCAATTTAATCCGTTTAAGGAATAATGTTATACCGCTTCAAGATGTTATAGTATTTACGCGGCAGAACTCAGGCAGGCGCGTTTACCAGCACCGCAACGAGCAGCGCCGTTTCCTTGCCGCGATTGACCCAGGCGTGATTGGTCGCGCGCTGGATGACGACGTCGCCGGGCTTTAACGTCTTCGCTTCGCCGTCGTCGAGCAGGAGATCAACATCGCCCCTGATGAGGATGATGACGTCAAGCGTTCCGGTCTTGTGCATCATCGGGTGACGCGTCGTGTCGACGCGCGCGGCGCTCGCCCCAGCCGCGGCGAAGCCGAATGCGGCGCGCTCCTCGCGCACTTCGGCGCTCGCCATTTCATCTTCCGGCGGAACGGTGAACCAGCGAACCTTCATCGCGCCGGCGGCGGGTTCAAGACGCACATCCTCGCTGGCGAGCTTATCGTCGCCGTTGAGAATTCCGTCGCCCAGCGCCGCAGTCCAGATTTCAGCGAGCCCCGCCTCGTCGACCGCCAGCACTTTCGCCGGACCGCCATCGATCAGGATATTCGAGCGCCCCTTGGCGTTATCGTCGGTAATGATGCGGCGAAGCTTGTTCCAGATCATGACGCCGCGTCCGCCGCGTCAATCCGGGCCCGGATCGTGTCGACGACCGAGCGCGCGTCGTAAACCTCGTTTGCGTCATCGCCTTCGGGCATTGCGCCCTTGCCGAACAGAACCTCCATTCGCGTTGTATAAAATTTCCTGGCGCCGACCGTGCCGAGATTGCCGCCAACACCGACATTGACGCCTGAATGCCGTCCATAGCTGCCGGTGCCGAAGCCCGCGCCGACACCGACGCCGCCTTTTTCCTCAAACTGCGTGTCGCGATAAATAACGCGCAGCCAGTCATAGCCATTCTCAAGGGCGAGTTCGGCGGCCCGCAAAAGCGCGAAATCTTCAACCGCCTGCGGCGGGGTTGCGCCGTCGCCAGCGAAAGTGACGCGGAAGCGGTTCGCCTCGATCCGCGTTTCGGAATAGCCGTAACCTTTCTTGTCGGCTGGCGCATAAGGCGTGCCGATAGCGGTGGCGCAGCCGGCGAGCAATAGGGCGGCGAGAATGAGCGCGCGCATGAAAGCCTCCTCACAGGAACAGCCGAAGTCTAGCACCGGCGCCGGTCCGCGGCAAAAGGGGAACGCCGCCGTTTCCTGCGGCTATGAAAAGAATTTTGTGATGACTTCAGGCTTCATGAGGATGGTCAACGCAACGCCCGCAAGCGCGCCGCCAAGATGGCCTTCATGGGCGATAATCCGCTGGTCGCGCTGCATCAGCGTCATCGAAATATAGATGAAAAATGCGCCATAAATAATCGCCGGAATGGGGATCGGAATGAGCATCAGGTAGATCGAGTGAAAAGGATAAAAACAGCAAAAGGACAGCACGACGCCCGAGACAGCGTCCGACGCGCCAACAGAGGAATATTCCGGCCTGTGAGCATTGACGATAAGCGATATGAAGCCGCTCGCCAGAATTGAACCGAAATAAACGACAAGAAACCCTTCCGTGCCGAGGATCGTTTCAATCGTCGGCCCGAAAAAATAAAGCGTCATCATATTCATGAGCAAGTGCAGGAAATTGAGATGCACGAAGCTCGACGTGACAATGCGGAAATATTGCTTCTTGTCGCGGACGGCCTGAACCTGAAAGGCCGATTGGTTGATGAAATTGCGGTCGCCGTAAAACGCGTAGAGGCTGAGCGCCACATTGACGGCGATCAGCGCATAACTTGCCGGCGCAGCTGATAAATCCACTCAAAATCCCCGGAATGACTAGTCGGCTCCCTTTCTTCGCGCATTCGGGCCGATTGGCAATTTCCCGTAAATGATAAATCAGATCTTAATGGTGCTCGCCTAGTGAAGCGGTATGGACGCTTCTGACTATTCCCTGCCCGCACCAACGGGCGTCGACGCCGAAGCGATGGTGGCCAGGACCTATGGCGATCCGAAATCGCTATCAAGACGGTTCCGCGCCAAACGATTCGACAGGATCGGCGCGCTTATCGACAAGGTCATCGCCGAAAAGGGCTCTTGTCGAATCGCAGACCTTGGCGGCACGAAATATTACTGGGAAATTGCAGAGGAATTCATCGCCCGAAGGCCGGTTGAAATCACGCTCATCAATCCGAAAGAAGCGCAAGAATCATCCGGAAAATTTCGTTTCCTTGCCGGCGACGCCACGGATCTGACCATACTCGATGATATGAGTTTCGATCTCGTCCATTCAAATTCAGTGATCGAACATGTCGGCGATTGGAAAGATATGGCGGCGATGGCTGCGAATATTCGCCGGCTGGCGCCGCGCTATTATGTTCAAACGCCAAATTTCTGGTTTCCTTACGAGCCGCATTTCCGCTGTCTCTTCATTCATTGGTTGCCGGAACAAATCCGCTACCGTCTTGTGAAACGCTTTGCGCTCGGTTTTGCGGATTCGAAAAAAACGGTGGCGGCGGCGATGGAGCGCGTTCAGTCGGCGCGGCTCATCGATGCGGGCCAGATGGGCGCGCTGTTTCCGGATGCAGAGATGGAGCGCGAACGCGTCTTCGGTCTGACCAAAAGTCTTATCGCTATTCGCGGTTGAGCCGGCAAAGCGAAAAACTAGCCGCCGTCATTGATATTCATCCGGCGTCAGCGCCTTCATGGCGAGCGCATGGACGGGGCCGGCAAGCTCTTCCGATAAAGCCGCGTTGACGCGCCGCTGGCGTTCGACGCGGCTTAGCCCGGCGAAAGCGCCCGAAACGATCAGCAGGCGAAAATGCGATTCTCCGCCCGGCCGCGCGCCGGCATGACCGGCATGGAGGTGGGATTCATCCTTCACCTCCAGCACTTCAGGGGCGAGCGCCGCTTCCAGCTTCGCCCGGATCGTTTCCGCCACGCCCATGTTTTCAAACGCCCTTTTCCCGAACCAACCCCCCTCATCGGCCGCCGCGTTCGATCCTGTCAAGATTGTATCAACCAGCGCCCCGCACCATAATTGGCCCATGAGCAAGAGTTACAAGCCGCGTCACGGCTTCGACATCCGTGTAAAACCGCCCAAAAGCGAGGCGGAGGAGCCGCCCCGCTGGGCGCGCGAGCACACGCGCCTTTGCGATGCGGAAGGCTGCGAGAAAAAGGCCGCCGTCAGGGTGTCCAAATCGCCGCGCGAAACGCAGGAGAAACTGTGGTTGTGCAGCGCTCATGCCCGCGAGCATAATTCAAAATGGAATTTCTTTGACGGCATGTCGCCGAAAGAAGCCGAAGCCGCCCGGCTTTCAAATATCTATGGCGACCGGCCGACCTGGCAGATGGGCAAGAACGACCGCGCCAGCGCTGCGGCGCGCGCCCGCGGTCCCGCCGACATGAAAGACTCGCTCGGCGTCTTCGCTGAAGCGGTGCGCAATCAAACCCGGAATTCCTCGCCGATGCGCAATGGCCGCCCGGTTTCGAAGCTTCAGGAAAAAGCATTCAAGACGCTCGACCTGAAAGTCTCGGCCGAATCGGGCGCCATCCGCCGCCGCTATGCGGAATTGCTGCGACGTTTCCACCCCGATTCCAATGGCGGCGACCGGAGCGCGGAAACGCAGCTTCAGGAAGTCGTCAAAGCGCATCAGATTTTGAAGCGCGCCGGATTTTGCTGACGCGCAGCTGAAAGAGGCGCAAGGGAGGCATTTATGTTTGTCGGACACTACGCCCCCGCTGCAGCGCTGAAACCCCTCTCCTCGAAAGTGCCGCTCTGGCATCTTTTCATCGCCGTCCAGTTTCTTGATTATCTCTGGGCGGCGTTCATCCTGACCGGCATCGAGAAAGCGCGCGTTGCGCCGGGCTTCCTCGCGGCAAGCGATCTCGATCTCTATTTCATGCCCTATACGCACTCGCTTGCCGGAGCGCTCGGCTGGGCGTTCATTGGCGCCGCGCTTTACCGCGCGATCCTCAACCGGCGCGCCGGCATGGCGGGCGCGGCGCTCATCTTCATCGCAATCTTCTCGCACTGGATCGCCGATCTTCTGGTGCACGCTCAGGACCTTGCGCTTTACCCGGGCTCTGACATCCGCCTCGGCTTCCGCCTGTGGTCCTCGCTCGCCGGCAGCCAGATCCTTGAAGGCGGGCTCCTCGCCGCGGGCCTCTTCCTTTACTGGCAAGGCACCGAGGCGAAAGGCGCGATGGGGCATGTCTCACTCATCCTGCTCGCCGCCGTTTTCCTTCTGCTACAGATCTACAATATCGGCGCGCCAACGCCGCCTGATATCCAGTCCGTCGCCAAGTCGGCGCTCGCCGCCTATACGCTTTTCGCCCTGCTGGCCTTTTTCGCGGACGCGACGCGGCGGCCGCGCGCGGCTTGAAACCGCAGGCCCGCTCTGCCCTCCACCCTTGAATTTACTGCCCGTTCGGGCAAGGGTCCGCCGCGATTTCCGGTAAATTCCAGCACTCGAAGCGTGACGTTCCGTGACTGACAAGATGATTGACGAAAAGATCTTCGGCGAACCCGACACGAAGGTCGATGCGAAGAAGACTTTCGGGGTCGATTTCAAGGCGCCGATCCCCGCCTTTTCCAAGCCGAACGAATATGTGCCGGCCCGCGACGAGGCCTATCGCTTCGACCCGCAAACAACGCGCGCAATCCTTGCGGGCTTTGCTTTCAATCGCCGCGTCATGGTTCAGGGCTATCACGGCACCGGTAAGTCGACCCATATCGAACAGGTCGCCGCGCGCCTTAACTGGCCATGCGTGCGCGTCAATCTCGACAGCCATGTCAGCCGCATCGATCTTATCGGCAAGGATGCAATCGTCGTCGATAATGGCGTGCAAGTGACGGCCTTCAAGGAAGGCATTCTGCCATGGGCGTTCCAGCGCCCGGTCGCGCTCGTCTTCGACGAATATGACGCCGGCCGTCCGGACGTCATGTTCGTTATCCAGCGCGTTCTTGAAGCGGAAGGCCGCCTGACGCTGCTCGATCAAAACAAGGTGCTGCGTCCCAATCCGTGGTTCCGCCTTTTTGCGACAACAAACACAATCGGCCTTGGCGACACGACCGGGCTCTATCACGGCACGCAGCAATTGAATCAAGGCCAGATGGACCGCTGGTCGCTGGTGACGACGCTCAATTATCTGCCGCATGACGAGGAAGTTGAAATCGTCGTCGCGAAGTCGCCGGAATATGATGACAAAAAGGGGCGCGAGACGATCGCCGCCATGGTTCGCGTCGCCGACATGACGCGCAACGCCTTTATCAATGGCGATCTCGCCACCGTCATGAGCCCCCGAACCGTCATCACCTGGGCGCAGAACGCGGAAATCTTCGGCGATGTCGGCTATGCGTTCCGCGTCACCTTCCTCAACAAATGCGACGAGCTTGAACGCCCGACGGTCGCAGAATTCTATCAGCGCGCCTTTGGCGAGGATCTCCCTGAAGCGGCCTATCAGGTTGAAGTCGCCTGACGCGAGAACACGGCAGGATTTTGCGGCGGCGGCGCCCTGATTCGCCGCAGCTCGCGCGCATTTCATCGCAAGGAGGACGCTGCGACCCCTTGAAGGCTAGGCATTCGCGGAACGCCCTGTAGGGTTCCCCCGCCGAATTCTGAGGGGTCCTCCATGCGCCAAATTTACCTCGCCGCACTCGCACTCTGCGCCTTGTCGCCAGCCGCTATCGCCGCGGAAAATGAAGGGCGCGACATTCTTCCTGAAAACGCAACGCCTGTTTCCTACTCGATCGCCATCGAACCCGACATCGCGGCGATGAATTTCAAGGGAACGGCGCGCCTCAACTTCAAAGTCACGAAGAAGACAGATCGCATCACCGTCAATGCGCTCGATCTCGATATCGAGAAAGCAACGCTAGACAATGGCGAGAAGGCGCGCATCGAAACCGACAACGCCGCGCAGCGCGCCACATTCATATTCGCCGAGCCGCTGTCGAAAGGCGATCACACAATCGCGGTTGACTATACCGGCAAGATCCAGTCGCAAGCCTATGGCCTGTTCGCGGTTACCTATCCGACCGAAGACGGCTCGGACACAATGCTCGCAACGCAGTTCGAACCGGGCGACGCACGGCGCCTCGCGCCGATGTGGGACGAGCCGGCGAAAAAAGCCGTCTTTGAAATTTCCGCCATTGTCGATCCTGACCTGATGGTGATTTCCAACGGCGCGCCGGTGCAAAAAACGCCCGAAGGCGACAAGGTCCGCGTCGACTTCAAACCGACGCCGAAAATGTCGTCCTATCTTTTGTTCCTCGGCATTGGACATTTCGACCGCATCACCGACCACGCTGGCGATGTCGAGCTTGGCATTGTTGCGCGCGCCGGCGACGGCGAAAAAGGGCGTTACGCCATTGAGGCTACGAAAGAGATTCTCGCCGCTTATAATGATTATTTCGGCGTCGATTATCCGCTTGAAAAACTCGATCAGATCGCCGTTCCCGGCGCCGGCGGCTTCGGCGCGATGGAGAATTGGGGCGCCATCATGTATTTCGAGCAATTGCTGTTGCTCGATCCTGTCCTTTCGGGCCCCGACGACCGGCAGAATATTTTCAACGTCATCGCCCATGAGGTCGCGCATCAATGGTTCGGCGATCTGGTGACGATGAGCTGGTGGGACGATCTCTGGCTCAATGAAGGCTACGCCTCATGGATGCAGGCGAAGATTTCCGCAAAGCTTCACCCCGATCGTCAGGCATGGCTTAAATCGCTCGCCGGGCGCGAGACCGCCTTCGGTCTCGACAGCATTCCGTCGAGCCATGCGATCGTCCAGAATGTCCGCAACATCGATGAAGCAAATCTCGCATTCGACGCGATCACCTATCAAAAGGGCCGCGCGGTCATTCGCATGATCGAAGCCTATCTCGGCGAGGACGCTTTCCGCGAAGGCATGCGCGCCTATATGAAGAAACACGCCTATGCGAATACAGTGACGGGCGATTTATGGGCGGCGCTTGAAAAGGCGTCCAAGGTTCCGGTGCGCGCCATCGCGGCTGACTTCACAACGCAGTCCGGCGTGCCGCTGATCATCATCGACAGCGTTCGCTGCGAAGGCGGCAATTCGATTGCAACGCTGCATCAGGGAAATTTCGCCGCCGATATTTCGGGCAAAGACGAGACCAAACGCTGGCGCACGCCGGTTACCGCATCGATTGCGGGGTCATCCGACATTTCGCGCGCGATCATTTTCGGACCGGGCGCGCAGACGATGACGCTCAAAGGATGCGGCGCGGCGAAATTCAATCTCGGCGAGTCGGCCTATTTCCGCACCCGCTATGAGGACGCCGAATTCAAAGCGCTGCTTGGGGCATTCGCAAGGCTCAACGCCACCGATCAACTGGGCCTCATCAACGACGCTTTTGCGCTCGGCGCTTCTGGCGATGCGCCCTATTCACGCTTCATTGATATTGTTGAGATCACGCCGGCGGACGCCGATCCGGTTATCCTGTCGTCGATCACCAATAATCTCGTTGTCCTTGCGAAACTCTTCGATGGCGCTGAGGGCGAAGAGGATTTCCGCAAGTTTGCACGCGGCTGGCTGAGCGGCGCCTTCCGACAGGTCGGCTGGACGCAGCAGGAAACCGAACTTGAAAATGAGCGCATTCTTCGCGCCAATCTCATTACCGCATTGGCGCAGCTCGGCGACGAAGAGGTGATGAAGGAGGCGCAAAGGCGCTTCGCCGCATTCCGCAAAGACCCGGCCAGCCTGCCGAGCGATCTCGTTACGCCGGTCATCCAGGCGGTTGGCGCAACGGCGGACAAGAAGACCTTCGATCAACTCGTCGCCCTGGCGCGGAACGCCAAATCAACGCGCGATGCGCGCCTTTATTATATTGCGGCCGCCGGCATAAGAAGTCGCGCTTTTGAACAACACGCGGCGGATATGATCTTCGACGCGAAAACGCCCAGCCAGTTTCAACCTTTGTTGTTTGGCATCTTCTCGAAATCCCATTCGGAATTCGGCTGGGATTATTACAAGGCGAACCGGGAAAAAATAGATTCGCTACTCGATCCGCTACAACGTCTGAGATATCCATCGCAAATTGCGAAGACGTCGAACGATGCGAAAACGGCCGATGATCTTGAGAGCTTCGCGCGCGAGAATTTGCCGGATTCGGCGAACGCCGACGTTACGCGCGCTGCGGAGACCATTCGCGCCAATGCGGCGGTTCGCGAAAAACGCCTTCCCGACATCGTCAAAAGGTTGAAATCCGGCGCCGGCAGCTAACGCTAAAGACGTCGCTGTTTTCAACACTTCCAACGACCGCCGGCGATTGGCATGATCGCCGTCAACCCCGGTTTTGAAGCCAACTCACTGGAAAGGCTGTCATGAAACGCTTGCTCCCGGCTCTCCTCCTCGCCGCCTCGCCCGCTTTTGCCGCCGACGCGCCGGCGCTCTCGCCCGAAGCGCAAAAGCTCATCGACGCGGTCAACGCCGAAAGCGGCATGATCGCCGACACCGCCGGCAAGATCTGGACCTATGCGGAAGTTGGTTACAAGGAAACGAAGTCGACAGCGCTGTTGCAGCAGCAATTGAAGGACGCCGGCTTCAAGGTCGAGGCGGGCGTCGCCGGCATGCCGACCGCGTTCGTTGCAAGCTGGGGCGACAGCGGCCCCGTCATCGCGATCCTTGCCGAATTCGACGCGCTTCCCGGCATCGATCAGGACGCAACGCCGGACCGCTCGCCAATCCCCGGCAAGGACGCAGCTCATGCGTGCGGCCATAATCTCTTCGGCGCCGGTTCGATCGGCGCGGCGATCGCGGTGAAGAACTGGCTCGCGGAATCGAAAACGCCCGGAACCATTCGCCTTTACGGCACGCCCGCCGAGGAAGGCGGCAGCGGCAAGGTCTATATGGTGCGCGACGGCCTTTTCAAGGATGTCGACTTCGCGCTTCATTGGCATGCGGATGATGAGAACTCGGCGGCGGCGCGCACAAGCCTCGCCAATCGCTCGGCGAAATTCCGCTTTCACGGCGTTTCAGCGCATGCGGCCGGTGCGCCCGATCGCGGAAGGTCGGCGCTCGACGGCGTTGAGGCCTTTGACATGATGGTCAACATGATGCGCGAACATGTGCCGCAGGACTCGCGCATTCACTACGTCATTACGAGCGGCGGCAGCGCGCCGAATGTCGTCCCCGATTTTGCAGAAGTCTTTTATTACGTTCGCTCGCCAAGCGTTGACGGCGTTGAAGCGATCTGGACGCGCCTTGAAGATGCAGCCCGCGGCGCCGCGCTCGGCACCGGCACGAAAGTCGACTGGGAAGTCATTCACGGAAATAACCCGCTCCTCGTCAACGAAGCGCTCGCAAAAGAAATGGACAAGAATCTGCGCCTTGTCGGCGGCGTCAAATACGACAAGGAAGAAGCAGCCTTCGCGAAGAAGATATATTCAAGCTTCGACAAGCCGAATGCGGCGCTTGGCGATGAAGAAACGATCAAGCCGTATGACAAAACGCTCGGCTATGGCTCGACCGATGTCGGCGACGTTTCATGGGCCGTGCCGACAGTCGGCGTCAGGACCGCAACCTGGGTTCCAGGCACCTCGGCTCATTCGTGGCAGGCGGCGGCCGCCAGCGGCATGTCGATCGGCTATAAGGGCGCCGTCGTTGCAGCGAAAACGCTGACGCTGATGGCGGTTGAGCTTTACGAGAATGAGGACCTGCGCAATCAGGCGCGCGCTGAATTCGACGCCGCACGCGGGCCGAAATACAAATATCGCTCGCTTCTCGGCGACCGCAAACCGCCGCTCGACTATCGCGACTGACATCGACCTGCGCGTCGCCATTGCCTCGCCGCGCGCCGCCCGGCTAGCGTCGGCCAACAACAAATTCCGGAGCTCCAATGACGACCTTCGCCGATATCAAGAAGCGCCTTTCGATCCCCGCGATTGGCGCGCCGCTATTCATCGTTTCCAACCCGAAGCTTGTCATTGCCCAATGCAAGGCGGGAGTGATCGGCTCCTTTCCTTCACTGAATGCGCGGCCCGCCGAAAAGCTCGATGAATGGATCATTGAAATCAAGGAAGCGCTCTCGGCGCATGACGCCGCGAACCCTGGCAAGCCCGCTGCGCCTTTCGCCGTCAATCAGATCGTTCACCGCTCCAATGACCGGCTGATGCATGACCTTGAAGCCTGCGTGAAACACAAGGTTCCGGTCGTCATCTGCTCGCTCGGGGCGCGCGAGGAAGTTTACGAGGCTGTCCATTCCTATGGCGGGCTGGTGCTGCATGACGTCATCAACAATTTCTTTGCGAAGAAGGCGATTGAAAAAGGCGCCGACGGACTAATCCTCGTCGCAGCGGGCGCTGGCGGTCATGCCGGCGTCATTTCGCCTTTCGCGCTCGTCCAGGAAATTCGCGAATGGTTCAAAGGCCCGATCGCGCTTTCAGGCTCGATTGCAACGGGCGGCGCGGTGCTCGCCGCCGAAGCGATGGGCGCTGATTTCGGCTATATCGGGTCTGCTTTCATCGCGACCGATGAGGCGAACGCCGATGACGCCTATAAAAACGCAATCGTCGACTATGGCGCCGACGACATCGTCTACACCAATCTCTTCACCGGCGTTCACGGCAATTATCTGAAGCCGTCGATTGTCGCCGCCGGGCTCGATCCCGACAATCTGCCCGTCAGCGATCCGTCAAAAATGAATTTCGGTTCCGGCGGCAATCAGGCGAAGAAGGCCTGGAAAGACATCTGGGGCTGCGGGCAAGGGATCGGCGCGATCCACAAGCGCGAAAGCGCCGGCGCCTTCATCGCAAGGCTCGAGGCGGAATACCGCGAGGCGAAAGCAAAAATCTGCGGTTAAAGCCTGTCCTTGATGTGATCGCCAATCCGAAGGCCGTTGGCGACGACGGTGAGCGTCGGATTCACCGCGGTGCTCGTTACATAAACGCTCGTGTCGCCCACATAGAGATTGTCCAGCTGGTGCGCCTTGCAGCTTGCATCAACGACCGAGGATGCCGGGTCATCACCCATTCTCAGCGTTCCGCATTGATGCGCCGTACCGAAAAGCGGCAGCATTTCGCTGAACTCGACGCGATGCTGGCTGAGCAGATGCGCCATCCGGTTCATTTCACCGAGCTTGCCGCAAAATTTCTTCACGAGCCGCTCATGGCCTGCGAGATTGTCGTGCCAATAGTCAAGAATGATTTCACCCTTGTCGCTTAGTCGCACGCGGTTGCGGCCCTGGGGCAGGTCTTCGGAGATCACCAGAAAAGCAATTATGCGCTCGGCGACAAGATGAGCGAGCGCTTTTGGGAATATGTCAGGCGGCACAAAAGCGCTTAGTTGTCCGCGAATCGTGTCGGCGTTCATATATTCAAGGAGCTGGATATTTCCCATCGGGAAGTCGAAACCGCCTTCCGGATCACCCCAGTAAAAATCGTTGATGGCGAATGTTTTGGGAAATGTCGCTTCGGTCTTGCCGGGCGTCACTGACAATACCGCCGACAAGGTATGGAACATGTAATTGCGCCCGACCTGATCGGAAAGATTGGCGAGACCGTTTGGATGGGCGGCGTTCGCGGATGCGAGGAGGAGCGCCGCTGAGTTTGCGGCGCTCCGGCGGCGAGAATGACGATATCGCCCTTCAAGCTTTCGATTTCGCCGCCGCGTTCATAAATGATGCGTTCTACGCGCTTGCCGGCCGCGTCGGTCTCAAGCTTCAGCACGCGCGAATTCGGCTGCACTGTCACATTGTCGTAAGCGTCCACAAGCGTGTCGATGACGCCGCGTCCGTCCGACTTGGCGCGGGTGAAGCAGGGAAATCCGCCGCAGGTCGTGCAGCGAATGCATGCGCCTTTGTCCGGCGCGCTGTCATTGCGGTCGATGCCAAGCGGTAAATTGAAAGGCCGCCAGCCGAGCTGTTTGAACTCAAGTTTCAGCTCGGCGATTTCCCTGTCATGCCGTATCGCCGCAAATGGATAGGGCGGCGCCTCATTGTCATCGGTCGGGTCCTCGCCGCGCGTTCCGTGAACGCGCCAGAGTTTTTCCGCTTCATCGTAATAGGGCCTGAGATCGGTGTAGGAAATCGGCCATGCCGGCGAGAGCCCGCCATAATGCTCCACCCGGTCAAAGTCGCGCTTTCGAAAACGGAAAAGAGCAGCGCCGTAAAAAGCCGTATTGCCGCCGACCCAGTAATGCGTTGTGGGATGGAAGCGACTTCCCCTCCTGTCGATCCATTCCTCCTTTGCGCGATAGCGATGCTTCACAAAGACTTCGTAGGCGTCCCAGTTCGCTTTCTCGACAGGCAGCCAGTCGCCGCGCTCAAGGATAAGGATTGACTTGCCGGTCGGCGCCAAACGCTGTGCGATCGTAGCGCCGCCCGCCCCCGAACCGATAATAACGATGTCATAAGAGCTGTCATTTCGCTCGCCGCCGGAAGCGGCGAAGCCGGTTTGTCGTTCCTTGCTGTCGGTCATGAAGCCTCCGGGCCGTCGCCATTATTCGCCGATGAAATGATCCGCCGCCGCCTTGCGCGTCAAAGGCGTCACAATCTGCTCTGGCAGGTATTTTAGCGCTGCGGCCATGACCTTGGGCAACAAACCCGGCACGATGACTTCAACGCCTTTGTCATTGCGCCGCCAGGATTCTTCGGCGATTTCTTCAGGACTTTGCAGCATGAAGGGCGGCGGACGATCCATCTTCTCGGACATGCCGTTCGCCTGTTGAAATTCCGTATCGACAAAGCCCGGACAAATGGCGCTGACGCGAACGCCTTTTTCCTTCACTTCGGCGTTCAACGATTGCGAGAATTTGACGAGAAAACTTTTCGCGGCCGGATAAAGCGTGTGGCCCTTGCCGCCAGATGAAAACGCCGTGATCGAACTGATATTGATGATGCGGCCGAAACCGCGCTCGATCATGCTGGGAAGACAAAGCCGCGCGAGACGCACCGGCGTTGACATAGTGAGGTCCATAAAAGCGAGCTGATCGTCGAGCGGCGTCGCCGCAAAAGATGCAGGAATTGAATAGCCGGCATTGTTGATGAGGACATCGGCATTGCGGCCCTTGCCGGAAAGACGCGACATGATCGTGTCTGCAGATACGCATTCGCAAAGATCCATCGCCATCGGAAAGGCTTTTACGCCTTTCCCGCGAAGCTCCGCGGCAAGATCTTCCAGACGGTCGGCGCGGCGCGCAACAAGTGCGACATCGCAGCCTTTGGCCGCGGCAAGCCGGGCGAACGCCGTTCCGATGCCGGCTGACGCACCTGTCACAAGCGCAAGCCTTCGCTGATCAGCCATATGCCGTCTCTCCCGCCAATCCTGACGGTTTATCGCGCCGCTGCGTCAGTAAACTCAACTGACAAAGGCTTGATCGACATTGTGACGCGCCGACCCTTGTGTTTTGCTGGCGCGGCCAAATCGCACCTTTTCCTGATCCCCCTTTCACATGCCGGGCGACTGGCCTTAGGGTCCGCCACGCACCCCAGCCGTGGACAGTTTCTGATGCGAAAACGCCAATGTAAGATTGTTGCAACTGTCGGCCCGGCGAGTTCCTCGCCGTCGATGATCCGGCTCCTGCATCAGGCTGGCGTTGATGTCTTTCGCCTCAATTTCTCGCATGGCGAACATGACAAGATGACAAAAATCATCGAGGCGGTGCGTGAGACAAGCAGGGAATCAGGCGCCCCCATCGCCGTTTTCGCCGATCTGCAAGGACCCAAAATCCGCACTGGCGTCCTGAAAGATGGCGGCCTCGATCTCAAATACAACAATCGCTACCGCCTGCTGCTTCAACCGGAATCAGATGAAGCCGATGTCATCCCCATTCCCCATGAAGAGGTCCTGAGCGTTCTTGAACCCGGCGACGTATTGAAACTGGATGACGGCAAGCTTCAATTGACGGTCGAGGAACGAAAAGACGGCGCAGTCATTGCGCGCGCCGACACGCCGGGACGGCTAACCAATCGCAAGGGCGTCAATCTTCCAGGACGCCGCCTGCCGATTTCCGCACTGACGGAAAAAGACCGCGCCGACCTCGCCCATGCTCTCAATATCGGCGTTGATTATGTCGCGCTCTCCTTTGTGCAGCGTCCGGAAGACGTTGAAGAAGCACGCAAGCTCATCGGCGAGCGGGCGAAAATCATATCGAAAATAGAAAAACCATCCGCCGTCGACGCGCTCGATGAAATCATTGCGCGTTCTGACGCTTTGATGGTCGCGCGCGGCGATCTTGGCGTCGAACTGCCGGCGGAGGACGTTCCTAACATTCAGCGCCGCATCGTGCGCGCCTGCCGCAAAGCCGGAAAGCCCGTCATTGTTGCAACGCACATGCTGGAATCCATGGTTGAATCGATTGCGCCGACCCGCGCGGAGGCTTCCGACGTTTCAACGGCGGTCTTTCAGGGCGCGGACGCCGTCATGCTGTCGGCGGAAACCGCTGTCGGACGCCACCCGCCGTCGGCCGTCGCCATTATGGACCGCATTATCGCGGCGACCGAAAGCGATCCTGAGTGCGGTTCGTTCATTTCGCTTGACGATCCCGATACGGATCATACGACCGCCGACGCGATTACGCTTTCAGCGCGCCGCATCGCCGAACTCCTCGATTGCAAGCTTGCCGTCGCCTATACGAAGACGGGATCGACCGCCAAAAGGCTGTCGCGCGACCGGCCGCATTGCGGCATTCTCGCCGCAACGCCGATGGAGGATGTCGCCCGGCGGCTGTCGCTCTATTGGGGCGTTTTCCCTGTCGTCACGGAGGATATTTCTCATTTCCACGAGATGCTCGCCAAGGCCGAAACGCTCGCCCTCGATCACGATTTCCAGAATGGCGACCGCATCATCATCCTTGCCGGCTACCCATTTGGCCGGCCGGGCAAGACAAACACTCTTAAAATCAGCCGGATCGGGGCGAGCGGCGAGTAATTGCAAGGCCTCGGCTTGGAACCTTTGATGCATGGCTCTGTTCGAGCTGTATCGAAAGGAGACGCGGCATGCGTATCGTAGAGTGTAGCTCCAGCCAGCTATTGCTGATCATGCCCGACAATTCGGCGATCAGCTGGAAATCGCCGGAGCCGGCCCCCGTCAACAATCTCGGCGAAGCGCGTTTTGTTGCGTCAGCAAAGCCGACATTTGCAGAACGCGTGCGCGAAACATTGCAGCGCATGCTGCCGTAATTGGCCGCGCGCGATTTAACAGGGGGTTGATTAGAAAGCCGCGCCAGACAATGGTCACGCTCGCAGTCTTAGCGGAGCCCATGAATGTCTGTCGCCACGCGCCCGGTCGAATATTCCTATGATGGAAAAACCTTTGAAGGCTTGTTAGCCGCCGATAAATCCGGATCCGGCA